>NZ_JAXCEI010000004.1:0-555939 GCF_041463655.1 Actinomadura monticuli | reverse complement strand
CAGCATCTCGTGCCCCTCCCGGAACACCGTCGCCGACACCTCGACCGTCTCACCCACCACGGCCTTCGCCGGCCACCGCCCGCACCCCACCACCGGCGCCACGTCCAGAATCGGAATGCGACCTAGCCCCGGAAAGCCGGTCATACAAGACGTTCCGGACTCGACGTGCATGTGTCACCCCTACCCGAGCGAGACTTACGAAACGTCCCATGCCCGCATAGCGGCTCCTACCGCCCTGTAGTTTTGGATAACTTTACGTGGCATTCCGATCGCGGAAAGTGAGGGACCGGACGGGCCGAAGTCCCTGCGCAGGCGGGGGTTCTCGCGGCCCCGGCGGCCCGCCGGGCGACCGATCCGGGAAGTGACGGTCCGCTGCCCGCCGTCGCGCTCACGCGATCCGAGCGCATAGCGTGGCTCTGTGTGAAGGCAATCCGACGTTTCACGGTCCGCACCGTCCTTCCCGAGCCGCTCCGGCAGCTTGAGGAGCTGGTCCTCAACCTGCGCTGGTCGTGGCACCACGAGACGCTCGATCTGTTCCGCGCCGTGGACCCCGCGCTCTGGAAGGCCGTCCACCACGACCCGGTCCGGCTGCTCGGCGAGGTCGCGCCGGAGCGGCTGGCGCGGCTGGCCGAGGACAGGCGCTTCCTGCGCCGCCTCCAGGACACCGCCGAGGACCTGCGCGAGTACCTCACCGCGCCGCGCTGGTACCAGTCGCGGGCGGACGGCCCCGCCTGCATCGCCTACTTCTCGCCCGAGTACGGCATCACCGCCGCGCTGCCGCAGTACTCCGGGGGCCTCGGCATCCTCGCCGGCGACCACCTGAAGACGGCGAGCGACCTCGGCGTCCCCATCCTCGGGGTGGGACTGCTGTACCGGCACGGCTACTTCTCCCAGTCGCTGTCGCCGGACGGCTGGCAGCTGGAGCGCTACCCGCCGATCGACCCGAACGGGCTCCCGCTGACGCTGCTCCGCGAGCGGGACGGGACGCCGGTCCGCGTCGCCATCGGGCTCCCCAAGGGGCACGACCTGCACGCGCAGGTGTGGCTCGCGCGGGTCGGGCGCGTCCCGCAGCTGCTCCTCGACTCCGACGTCGAGGACAACGACCAGGCGGCGCGCGACGTCACCGACCGGCTGTACGGGGGCGGCGGCGACCACCGGCTGCTGCAGGAGATGCTCCTCGGCATCGGCGGCGTGCGGGCGATCCGCGCCTACTGCCGCATCACCGGGCACCCCGAGCCCGAGGTGTTCCACACCAACGAGGGCCACGCCGGGTTCCTCGGCCTGGAGCGCATCCGCGAGCTGGTGTCGGAGGACGGGCTGACGTTCGACGAGGCCCTGGAGGCGACGCGGGCGGGCACGGTGTTCACCACGCACACGCCCGTCCCGGCCGGCATCGACCGGTTCCCCCGCGACCTGATCAGCCGGTACTTCGGCGGCGCGAACGAGGAGGAGCAGGCCCCCGTCGACCGGGTCCTCGCGCTCGGCAGCGAGGACTACCCGGGCGGCGACCGCACCGTGTTCAACATGGCCGTGATGGGGATGCGCCTCGCGCAGCGCGTCAACGGTGTCAGCGAGCTGCACGGCGAGGTCAGCCGCGAGATGTTCGGCGGCCTGTGGGGCGGCTTCGACACCGGCGAGGTGCCCGTCGGCTCGATCACCAACGGGGTGCACGCGGGCACCTGGGTGGCGCGCGAGGTCCTGGAGTTCACCGCCCGCGAGCTGCCGTCGGTAATGGAGACCGGGCGCGGCTGGGAGGGCGTCCGCGCCGTGTCCGAGGCGGAGATCTGGCGGATGCGCGGCCTGCTGCGGCGCCGGCTCGTGCAGGACGCGCGGCGCCGGCTCCGCGAGTCGTGGCGGCAGCGCGGCGCCAGCGCGGCCGAGGTCTCCTGGATCGACGACGCGCTCGACCCCGACGTCCTGACGATCGGGTTCGCGCGGCGCGTCCCGTCCTACAAGCGGCTCACGCTGATGATGACCGACCCCGACCGGCTCCGCTCGATCCTGCTCGACCCGGAGCGCCCCGTCCAGATCGTCATCGCCGGGAAGGCGCACCCGGCGGACGAGGGCGGCAAGCGGCTCATCCAGAAGATCGTGCGGTTCGCCGACTCCGAGGACGTCCGGCACCGCATCGTGTTCCTGCCCGACTACGACATCGCGCTCGGGCAGCTCATGGTGCAGGGCTGCGACGTGTGGATGAACAACCCGCTGCGCCCGCTGGAGGCGAGCGGCACGTCCGGGATGAAGGCGGCCCTGAACGGCGGGCTCAACCTGTCGATCCTGGACGGCTGGTGGGACGAGTGGTACGACGGCCAGAACGGCTGGGCGATCCCGTCCGCCGACGGCCTGTCCAGCCCCGACCGGCGCGACGAGCTGGAGGCCGCCGCGCTGTACGAGCTGATCGAGGACCACGTGGCCGTCACGTTCTACGACCGCGACTCGGCGGACCTGCCGCGCCGCTGGCTGGAGATGGTCAAGCACACCATCGCCACCCTCGGCCCGAAGGTGCTCGCGTCCCGGATGCTGCGCGACTACGTCGAGCGCCTCTACACCCCGGCCGCCGCGTCCGAGCAGGCCATGGTCGCCGACAAGTACGCGGGCGCCCGCGCGCTGGCGGCGTGGAAGCAGCGGGTCCGCAGGGCGTGGCCGGGGGTCGCCGTCGAGCACGTCGAGTCCAACGGGGAGGAGAGCCCGCAGGTCGGCGCCCGGCTCGCGGTGCGGGTCGTCGTGAACCTCGCCGGCCTCGACCCGGAGGATGTCGCCGTCGAGGTCGCCTACGGCCGGGTCGACGACGCCGACGCGCTCGTCGACCCGGACTACCTGCAACTGGACGAGGTGGAGCCGGCCGAGAACGGGCGGCGCCGCTACACCGGGGAGGTCCCGCTCGGGCGCAGCGGCGCGTTCGGCTACAGCGTCCGGGTGGTGCCGACCCACCCGCTCCTGTCGGGACGGGCCGAGATGGGGCTCGTCGCGCTGCCGCCCGCCCCGCAGGGCATGACGAACGGCGACCTGCGCTAGACCGCCACGCCCTCGTCCTCCTCCTCGTCGTCGGGCGGGTCGGCCGCCTGCCAGGCCGCGACGACGAGGGGGAGCAGGACGTGCGTCGCCAGCAGGGCGAACAGGATCAGGAAGACCGCCGCGCCGGGGATCTGCGACTCGCGGCCGTCGCGGTCGGCGATCATGGTCGCGACCAGCACCGCGACGAGCACGAAGGTCGTGGCCCGGTGGGCGGACGCGAACGCGCGGAGCCGCGCGACGAGCTGGCGCTCGTCCAGCTCGTGCTCCCGCTTGGAGATGAGCCCCCGGGTGACCGCGATGAGCTGGCCGGCGAGCGGGAACCCGACCACCACCAGCACGCCGAGGATCACGAAGTTGGCGATCATCGCGGTGTCGCTGGGGGCCAGCGCCCACGACACGGCGGCGTCCACCCAGAACAGGCCCAGGGTGACCGCGCCCGCCCCGGCGAGGATCCGGCGGGGCCGCCGCCGGGCGTAACGGGCGGGCAGCCGGCGCTCCAGTTCCTCGTCGAGGGCGGCGCGACGGTCCGCGCGCTTCGTCATGACGTGCCTCCGATCCTCGGGAAGGGTTTCAGGGAGAAGACGACCTCGACCGGCACCTCGAAGTACTCGGCGATGCGCAGGGCGAGGTGCAGGCTGGGGCTGTACTCGCCCCGTTCCAGGTAACCGACCGTCTGGTAGTGCACGCCCAGTGCGGCGGCCAGGTCGCGGCGGGAGACGCCGCGCTCGGCCCTGAGCACCGGGATCCTGTTGTGGACGGCCTCCTTGTCGGCGGACGCCGCGCCGGTCTTGCGGATCACGGCCCGTCCCCGCGCGCCGCCCGCACCGGTACGCGCCCCGCGCGGCCGTACCGCGTCCGCGGGTGCCGCGCCCTGACCACCGGTTCGCTCATGCGCTCCCCTTCTGTACGGGATCTCGGATCGATCGTCGTAGCTCTCTATCTGTTGATAGTAGGAGTACTACATTTCATCGCAGAGATGCAAGCGGGCGGATCCTGGCAGGATGGACATGTGCGACTAGCGAACCGACGTGACCGGCCGGTCCTGCGGCTGCCGGGCGGGCGCACGGCGGACGCGCTCCTCGCCGGCGGGTCGTTCGCGGTCCTCGCCGTGCTGTCGGTCGTGTCCACGCGGACGGGCGCCCCCACGCGGATGCCCGTCTACGGCTGGACGCTGATGGCGGCCGGGTGCGGGGCGCTGTACTTCCGCCGCGGCCATCCGGTCGCGGTCGCCGTCGTCACGCTCGTCGCCTGCGGCCTGTTCTACCCGCTGACCGAACCGGACGGCCCCCTCGTGATCACCTTCGTGATCGCGCTGTACACGGCGGCGGCCGAGGGGCATCTCGCGACGGCCGCCGTGCTCGCCGGCCTCTCGATCGCCGCGTCCGTGGAGGCCGACCGGCGCGACGACATCAACCACCTCGCGGACGCGGCGTCCTTCCTGCTCGCCGGCTGGTTCGTCGCCGTCATCGCCATCGGCGGCGTCGTCCGCAACCGGCGCGCCTACCTGCGCGAGGCCGAGGAGCGCGCCCGGGTCGCCGAGCGCGGCCGCGAGGCCGAGGCCCGCCGCCGCGCCGTCGAGGAGCGGCTGCGCATCGCCCGCGAACTGCACGACGTCCTCGGCCACAACATCTCGCTGATCAACGTGCAGGCCGCCGCCGCGCTGCACGGGCTGCGCCGCGAGCCCGAACGCGCCGAGGCCGCCCTCACCGCGATCAAGCAGGCCAGCAAGGACACGCTCCGCGAGATGCGCGCGACCCTCGGCGTCCTCCGCCGGGTCGACGAGGCGGCGCCCGTCTCTCCCGCACCCGGCCTGGCCCGCCTGGACGAGCTGACGCACGGCATCGCCGCCGCCGGCCTGGAGATCCGTACCGAGGTCGTGGGCGAGCCGCGCACCCTGCCCGCCGAGGCCGACCTGGCCGCGTACCGCATCGTCCAGGAGGCGCTCACGAACGTGGCCCGCCACTCCACCGCGTCCGCCGCCGCCGTCCGCATCGGCTACACCGACGACGGCGTGACCGTCAGCGTGGAGGACGACGGAACCCCAGCGGCCTCGCCGGCGGGCGACGGCAGCGGCATCCGCGGGATGCGCGACCGGGCCGAATCCCTGGGCGGCACCCTGGAGGCCGCCGCGGGCCCCGACGGCGGCTTCACCGTCCGGGCCCACCTCCCGCTCTGAACCGGCCGCGGGGACCGATGAGTTTCCGGACCTGACCTGGTCGATATGGCCATGACTACCGTGCAGACTCTCGAAACGCCCGAAGCCGACCTCGTCTACGACGTCCACGGCCCGCTGCCGGTCGCCGGCGGGCCGCGGCCCCTGGTGATGATCGGGCAGCCCATGGACGCCACCGGCTTCGGCACCCTCGCCTCGCACTTCGGCGACCGCACCGTGATCACCTACGACCCGCGCGGCCTCGGCCGCAGCGTCCGCAAGGACGGCCGGGACGACCACGACCCCGTCGTGCAGGCCGCCGACGTCCACGCCGTCATCGCGGCGCTCGGCGCGGGGCCGGTCGACATGTTCGCCAGCAGCGGCGGCGCGGTGACCGCCCTCGCCCTCGTGGCCGCGTACCCCGACGACGTCGCCGTCCTGGTCGCCCACGAGCCGCCGCTCATCGCGGTGCTCCCCGACGCCGAGGCCGCCGCCCGCGCCCGCGCCGGCGTCCGGGACGTGTACGAGAAGAAGGGCTGGGGCGCCGCGATGGCGGCCTTCATCGCGATGACGTCGTGGCAGGGCGAGTTCACCGACGAGTTCTTCGCCCAGCCCGCGCCGGACCCGGCCATGTTCGGGATGCCCGCCGAGGACGACGGCACCCGCGACGACCCGCTGCTCTCCGACCGGTCGTGGGCGGTCAGCGACTACCGGCCCGACGCCGCCGCCCTCGCCGCGGCGCCCACGCGCATCGTGATCGCCGTGGGCGAGGAGTCGGAGGGCACCCTCACCGCCCGCACCTCGGTGGCGGCGGCGGACCTGCTCGGCGGGAAGGCGGCGGTGTTCCCCAGCAACCACGGCGGCTTTCTCGGCGGCGAGTTCGGCCAGACCGGGCAGCCCGAAGCCTTCGCCCGCAGGCTCCGCGAGATCCTCGGCGGCGCCGGCTGACGAGGCCGCCGAGCAGAGCCGTCTTCAGCCTCGCTGGAGCCGACCGGAGCCCGGTGCCCCCGCCTAGTCGCCCTCGGCGAGGGCTTCGTAGGCGGGGGCCAGGACGTCCGTCAGCGCGCGGCGGCGGATCCTGATCGGCGGCGGCGTCGCGACCTGGAGGACGAAACCGGGCGGGACGGGCGGCGCGGGCGGCCGCTCGCGGAGCCGGGCCAGCCCGGACGGCGGCGTCCAGAACCCGGCGGCGGTGAGCGGCTCGTCCTCCATGGACAGCGGGTCGGGCTCGGTCGCGGTGGCGCGCCGCAGCGCGCCGAGCAGCTGGTCCCTGCCCCGCCCGTTCCACTGGAGGATCAGGAACGGGTCGTCGTCGAACGCCTCGGCGAGCAGGTACAGGACCGCCGCCGCGTGCTTGCACGGGTCGCCCCAGTCGGGGCAGTCGCACATCAGGTGCAGGTCGGACGCCGAGCCGGGGAAGAGGGCGAGGCCCAGTTCGGCGAACACCCACTCGATCTCGGGCGGCATCTCCCCGGCCAGGAGCCGGGCACGGAACACCGCGCGGGACGCCAGCTCCTTCTCGACGGCCCGCCAGTCGTCGGCGCCGATGGCGTCGATGGTCAGCGCCACCTCGTACGGGTCCGGCGCCGAGCCCCGCACCTTCGCGCTCACCTCGTACGGCTCGACCCTCAGGTCGAACACGTGGCCCTTGCGGGCGTAGGTGCGGCCGCGCTGGAGGCGGCCCGCGTCGGCGAACGACTCGACGAGGTCGATGAAGCGGCGCGACCACCACTGCGTCCCGATCGACCCGCGCCTGTTGCGGGCCCTGATGCCCTCGTCCATCAGTCGCTCACCGCCTCGGGGGACAGGCGCAGGACGTCGCGGAGCTCGGCGACGGAGAGCTCGGTGAGCCAGTCCTCGCCGGTGCCGACGATCGACTCGGCGAGGGCCTTCTTGCGCTCGATCATCTCGTCGACGCGCTCCTCCATCGTCCCGACGCAGATGAACTTGCGGACCTGGACGTTGCGGGTCTGCCCGATGCGGAACGCGCGGTCGGTGGCCTGGTCCTCGACGGCGGGGTTCCACCAGCGGTCGACGTGCACGACGTGGTTGGCGGCGGTCAGGGTCAGGCCCGTCCCGGCGGCCTTGAGGGAGAGCAGGAAGACCGAGGGCTCGGCGTCGTCCTGGAAGTGCCGGACGAGGTCGTCGCGCGCCTGCCTGGACGTCCCGCCGTGCAGCCACAGGACGGGACGCTCCAGGCGCGCCGCGAGGTACGGCTGGAGCATCGAGCCGAACTCGGCGTACTGGGTGAAGACGAGCGCCTTCTCGCCCCGCTCCAGGACCTCGGCGCAGATCTCCTCCAGCCGTTCGAGCTTGCCGGAGCGGCCGGGCAGCCGCGAGCCGTCCTTGAGCAGCTGCGCCGGGTGGTTGCAGACCTGCTTGAGCTTGGCCATCGTCGCGAGGACGAGCCCGCGCCGCTTCGTCTCCTCGGCCTCGGCGATCTGCTGGAGCATGTCGTCCACGGTCGCCCGGTAGAGCGACGCCTGCTCGGTCGTGAGGTTGCAGTAGACCTTGATCTCCTGCTTCTCCGGCAGGTCGGAGATGATCGACCGGTCGGTCTTGAGGCGGCGGAGGACGAACGGGCCCGTCGCCCTCTTCAGCGCCAGCGCCGCCTGCTCGTCGCCCTCCTTCTCGATCGGGATCGCGAACCGCCGCCGGAACTCGGCGCGCGGCCCGAGCAGCCCGGGGTTCGCGAACTCCATGATCGACCACAGCTCGGTGAGGTGGTTCTCGACCGGGGTGCCGGTGAGCGCGATCCGCGTGCGCGCCGGGATGCTCCGCACCGCCCTGGCCTGTCGCGTCCCGCTGTTCTTGAGCGCCTGCGCCTCGTCGCAGATCACCCGTCGCCATTCGATCGGCGCGAGCGTCTCCGCGTCGCGCGCGGCCGTCCCGTAGGTGGTCAGGACGAGGTCGGCGCCCGCGACGGCCTCGGCCAGCTCCTCGCCGCGATGCCGCCCCGTCCCGTGGTGGACGTACACGCGCAGCTTGGGGGTGAACCGCGCCGCCTCCCGCTGCCAGTTCCCCACCAGCGACATCGGCAGGATCGCGAGCGTCGGGGCGGGGCGGGCGCCGCCCTCCCGCTCGTGGACGAGCAGTGACAGCACCGAGACCGTCTTGCCCAAGCCCATGTCGTCCGCGAGCAGGGCGCCGAGGCCGAGGCCGTCCATGAAGGCCAGCCAGGCGAGGCCGCGCTCCTGGTAGGGGCGGAGCTGGGCGTCCAGCTCGTCCGGGGTGCGCATGGGGGTGAGGCGGCGGTCGGCCTCGCCCGACAGCAGGTCGCCGAGGGGGCCGCGCGCGTCGACCCCGGTGAGGGGGAGGTCCTCGTCGCCGGCGTGGACGATCGCGCGGATCGCCTCGGCGGCGGTCATGCGGCCGCGGCGCGGGTTGCGGAGGAAGTCGAGGGCCGCCTCCAGCTGCCGCTCGTCGAGCTCGACCCACTGGCCGCGCAGCCGGACGAGGGGCGTCTTCAGGCGGGCGAGTTCCTCCAGTTCGGCCTCGTCGATGCTCGCGTCGCCGATGGCCAGGTCCCAGCGGAAGTCGACCATGGCCTTGAGGTCGAAGCCCGACGGCGCGGCCGACCCGGACGACGCCTCCGGGTCGTCGCCGCCGGTCGTCAGCTTCATGCCGAGCTTCGCCTTGCCGGCCCACTGGGGGAGCAGCACGCCGAAGCCGGCGGCGGCGAGCATCGGCGCGGCCTGGCGCAGGAAGCGGAACGCGCCCGCCGTGTCGAGGACCAGTTCGCGCGGGGACGGGCCGTCGAGGGCCGGGGCCATGTCGGGGAAGAGGCGCAGCGCGCGGCCGAGCCCGGCGAGGAGCGTCTCCTCCGCGTCGGGGACCGAGGCGGCCTCGCCGCCCCAGACCATGGCCGCCGGGACGTAGAGGCTCGGGTCGTCGGTGCCCTGGAGGGCGAACTCGACCCGCCAGGCGTCGTCCCGCGGCTCCACCGCGTCGCCGGCCTCTCCGGCGTCGCCGAACTCCTCGGCGCCCGGCTCGGCGAGGCGGAAGCAGACGCGCAGCGGGCCGGACGGGCGGCGCGCGGCGGCGGCCCACGCGTCCAGCTCGGCGATCAGGTCGGCGGGGTCGTCGCGGGGTTCGCGGGCGACGGCGGCGGACGGCCCGGTCAGCGCCAGCACCCAGCGTTCGGCGAGCGGCAGCCGGTCGGGCTCCTTGCGCCGCGACACCAGCAGCGGATGCGGCACGACGCCGCGCACGGCGGTGTCGACCAGCGCGGACAGCGCCTCGCGCAGGACGCCCGCCGCCGGGCGCCCGCCGTCGGCGGCGCGGCAGGCGGCCGGCATGGCCCGCGCCAGGGCGCGGAAGCGCGCCGGGTCGTCGATCACCGGGCGCCAGCGCGCCACGAGGTCGCCGTCCTCGCGCAGGAGGGCGGGCAGGACGTGCCCGCGCGAGGCGAGGTGCACGGCCTCCTCGGCCAGCAGGCACAGGAACCGCAGGTCGGTGCCGGGGACGACGTCGGCGCCGTGCTCGGCGGCCTGGAGCAGCGCCATCGCGGGGAACGGTTCGAGGACCAGCGCCGGAACCCGCCACGGACGCAGCCCGGGCTCCTCCGACACCGGCTCGGGGCCCAGCTCGGCCGAGGGCAGCGGGTGGTCGCCGATCGTGGGCAGCGACATCGCCAGCTCGACGCGGAACGCCGTCCGGACGAGCGGCTCGTAGGACGTCCCGCCGAAGTCGCAGGTCGCGAACGGGTGGACGTCCGCGGAGGGCTCGTACGCGCCGGTGCGCTCGGCCCACAGGCAGAGCGCACCGCCATGCCAGGTGGCGTGGGCGACGAGCATGGTCCCCGAAGCTACCAGCAGCCTCCGACATCACCGGTCGTCACAGCCGTCGCCCGAACCGGCGGGCGCCACTCACGCACGGCGGCCCTCTGGTTAGGCTCGGGACGTCCGCCACCGAGTTTGCACAGGAGGGTCGCCGTGGGCGAGTTCGTACGGGTCGAGGTCGAGGACGGGGTCGCGACGATCAGGCTGGACCGCCCGAAGATGAACGCCCTGAACGCGCAGATGCAGCGCGAGCTGATCGACGCGGCCCGGCAGGTCACCCAGGACGACGCGGTGGGCGCGGTCGTCCTGTACGGCGGGGAGAGGGTGTTCGCGGCCGGCGCGGACATCAAGGAGATGGCCCCGATGTCCTACGCGCAGATGTCGGCGGGCCACTCGCGCCTCCTGCAGGACTTCGCCAAGGCGCTCGCCGCGATCCCGAAGCCGGTCATCGCCGCGATCACCGGCTACGCGCTCGGCGGCGGCCTGGAGGTGGCGCTGACCGCCGACTTCCGCGTCGCGGGCGAGGGCGCGAAGGTGGGGCAGCCGGAGATCCAGCTCGGCATCATCCCCGGTGCGGGCGGCACGCAGCGGCTGTCCCGGCTGGTCGGCCCGGCCAAGGCGAAGGACCTGATCTTCTCTGGGCGGCACGTCGAGGCCGACGAGGCCCTCGCGATCGGCCTGGTCGACCGGGTCGTCCCGGACGCCGACGTCTACACCGCCGCCAGGGAGTGGGCCGCGACGTTCGCGGGCGGCCCCGCGATCGCGCTGCGCGCCGCCAAGCAGGCCATCGACAGCGGCCTGGAGGTCGACCTCGACACGGGCCTGGAGATCGAGCGGACGCAGTTCGCGGCCCTGTTCGCCACCGAGGACCAGGCCAACGGCATGAAGAGCTTCATGGAGGAGGGCCCGGGCAAGGCGAAGTTCAGCGGCCGCTGAACGCCCGCTCCCGCCCGTCGGGGACGTGCGGAGCCAGGCCGTCGCCGTGATGAATGACGGTTAAACCGTTATTTGTGTTTTTGGGTGTGCTGCCGGGGTTCACGGGGGCCGGCCGCTAGCATCTCCCGCCATGCGACACGCGTACCGAACCGCGCTCGTGACGGGCGCGTCCAGCGGGATCGGGGAGAGTTTCGCCCGCCTGCTGGCCGGCCGCGGCACCGACCTGGTGATCGTGGCGCGCCGGGCCGACCTGCTGGACGGGCTCGCCCGCGAGCTGGTCGAGCGGTACCGGGTCGCCGTCGAGGTGGTGGCCGCCGACCTCACCGACCCCGCGCAGCGCGCCGAGGTGGAGGGCCGGCTGCGCGCCGAGCCGGTCGAGCTGCTGGTGAACAACGCCGGGTACGGCGCGTTCGGAGCGTTCGCGGACCTGCCGCTGGACGACCACCTCGCGCAGATCGAACTGAACGTGACCGCGCTGGTGCGGCTCACGCACGCCGCCCTGCCCGGGATGGTCGCGCGCGGCCGGGGCGGGGTGCTGAACGTCGCGTCGATGGCCGGGTTCGCCCCGTCCCCGGGCAGTGCCACCTACGGGGCGAGCAAGGCGTACGTGGCGTCGTTCTCGGAGAGCCTGCACTCGGAGGTCGCGGGCCGCGGCGTCCACGTGACGGCGCTGTGCCCCGGCTTCACCCGGACGGAGGACGAGCGGCCCGGCGCGCACGGCCCCGCCGACCTGCTGTGGCTGCGGCGCGACGACGTGGCCCGCGCCGGGCTGGACGCGGTCGCCGCCGGACGCGCGCTGTGCGTCCCCGGCATGCAGTACAAGGCGGCGCTCCCGGCGCTGAAGCTCGTCCCGAGGCCGCTGCTCAGGGCCGCCGTGAACCGCATGTGGCACCAGGCCGCCGACACGCGGTGACGACGCGCGGTGACAAGACGTCACGCGTTCTTGCTCAGGTCTACAAAAGACCCCGGGCCTTGATTGTCGCGCGGGCGACTTGACGGGGGTCACGGTGAGTGGCGACGATCGAACCTACGCTTGAGTAAGTTGTGTAGGGCCTGCTGGGCGCCCCGATCGAGCCGCGGTCGCGGCGGCACGTCCGGCAAGACCACGTCGTCCAGCGAAGGAAACCCATGTCCGTGACCCCCGAAGAGAAGTTCCAGACCGGTCTCATGCTCGACCTCGAGCCGGTGGTCGAGACGGAGCTGAACCGGCACCTGTCGATGGCCAAGGAGTGGTTCCCGCACCAGTACGTCCCGTGGAGCGAGGGCCGCGACTTCGACGGGCCCCTGGACGGCGAGCCCTGGTCGATCGAGCAGTCGAAGGTCACCCCGGAGGCGCGCGAGTCGCTCATCGTCAACCTGCTCACCGAGGACAACCTTCCCGGCTACCACCGCGCCATCGCGACCGTCTTCGGCCGCGAGGGCGCCTGGGGCACCTGGGTCAACCGCTGGACGGCCGAGGAGAACCGGCACGGCATCGCCCTGCGCGACTACCTCACCGTGACCCGCGCGGTCGACCCGGTCGCCCTCGAGCGCGCCCGCATGCACCACATGGAGGCCGGCTACGAGGCCGACCACGGCGACTCGTTCCTGCACGGCACGGCCTACGTGTCGTTCCAGGAGCTCGCCACCCGCGTGTCGCACCGCAACACCGGCAAGGCGTCCGGCGAACCCGTCTGCGAGCAGATGATGGCCCGCATCGCCGCCGACGAGAACCTCCACATGATCTTCTACCGGAACCTGCTGGGCGCCGCGCTGGAGGCCGCGCCGAACGAGACGATGCGGGCGATCACCGACGTCGTCACGACGTTCCACATGCCCGGCCACAGCATCGACGGCTTCCTCCGCAAGTCCGTCATCATCGCCAACGCCGGCATCTACGACCTGCGGCTGCACCACGACGACGTCCTCGTCCCGGTGCTGCGCAAGTGGGGCGTGTTCGACCGCACCGACCTGTCCGGCGACGGCGAGAAGGCCCGCGAGGAGCTCTCCGAGTTCCTGGAGCAGCTCGACGCGTCCGCCACCAAGTTCGAGACCCGCCGCGAGGAGCGCCGCGCCCGCCAGGCCGCGCGCCAGGGCTGACCGCGGAGGCCCGCTCAGGGGAACGCGACCCCCATTTCCGGCGTCAAAGGGGACATGGGGAAACATCGGCGACTGGGCGGGTATCGGTTGCTGGACGAGATCGGCCGGGGGAGCACCGCCGTGGTGTACCTCGCCATGGACTCCCATGGCCGCGAGGTCGCCGTCAAGGAGCTGGTCCCGGAGCTCACGGGGGTGCCGGAGGCGATCGACCGGCTGGCGCGCGAGATGCGGGCGCAGGCGCGGGTGCGCAGCGCCTACGTCGCGGGCCTGCTGGACGGGGCGATCACGGCGGAGCGGCCGCACGTGGTCATGCAGTACGTGCCGGGCTGCCCGCTGAACGACCTGATCCCGGCCTACGGGCCGCTGCGCGGCGACCGGCTCGTCCGGTTCGCGCGGCGGCTGGCGCTCGCGCTCGGGGACGTCCACGACGCGGGCGTCCTGCACCGCGACGTGTCGCCCGGCAACGTCATCGTGCTGGGCGACCGGCCGACCCTGATCGACTTCGGGATCGCGCACGAGTCCGGCGCCGAGCAGATCACCCGGCGCGGCATGGTCGTCGGGACGCCCGCCTACCTCGCCCCCGAGCTGATCGAGGGGGAGCGCGCCACCACCGCGTCGGACGTGTTCTCCTGGGCGTCGACCGTCGCGTACGCGGCGACGGGCCGCCCGCCGTTCGGGCGGGGCTCGCTGCACGGGGTGTGCTTCCGCATCCTGCGCGGCGAGGCCGACCTGGAGGGCGTCCCTGAGCGGCTGGCCGGGCTGCTGCGCGCGGCGCTGCGGCGCGATCCGGCGGCACGGCCGCCCGCCCGCTGGTTCGCCGGGGCCCTCTCCCCGGTGCCGGGAGGCGCGGGGGGCCGTCCCTCCGCGGGGGCGGCGGCCTGATGCGGATTAGATCTTCCGGGCCGGATGGGCGAGGGTAGGGTTTCGGAAACGATGAAGGGAGCCGTCACGTCCGGGGACCGAATCGGCCACTACAGCGTCCAGCAGACCCTGGGAGAGGGGGGCATGGGCGTCGTCTACCTCGGCGCCGACCCCGAGGGGCGCAACGTGGCCATCAAGGTGCTGCGGCCCGCGGTCGCGGGCGACGCCACGGCGCGTCGCCGGCTGGCCCGCGAGGTCGACTCGATGCGCAGGGTGCACAGCCCGCACGTCGCGGAGATCCTCGACGCCGACGTGACGGCCGACCAGCCCTACATCGTGACCCAGTACGTGCCCGGCCGCACGCTCGAAGAGGTCGTCGAGGACGCCGGGCCCATCTACGGGCCGGGGCTGCAGCGGCTCGGGGTGGGGCTCGCGTCCGCGCTGTCGGCGATCCACGGCGCCGGGATCGTGCACCGCGACATGAAGCCCGGCAACGTGATGCTGGTGGACGGCGAGCCCGTCGTGATCGACTTCGGCATCGCGCAGGCCGCCGACGCGACCCGGCTCACCGCGACCGGGATGGTCATCGGCACGCCCGGCTACCTCGCCCCGGAGATCATCGAGGGCGAGGACGCGGGCCCGCCGTCGGACGTGCACGCCTGGGCGGGCACGGTCGCCTACGCCGCCACGGGCCGGCCGCCGTTCGGCTCCGGCACCTTCGAGTCGATCTTCTACAAGATCATGCAGGGCGCGCCGGACCTGGAGGGCGTGCCGGACGCGCTGCTGCCCGTGCTGCGGTCGGCGATGGCGCGGCACCCGGCCGAGCGTCCCACCGCGGTCAACCTGGTGCAGCTCACCCGGCGGATCCACCTCGAAGCGACGATCACCGACCAGACCCGCGTCGACCACCACTACCCGGGGCCGGGCGCGGGAGCGGCGGCCGCCGCGGGCGCCGCCGCCGGCACGTCGCTGGACGAGCCGGCCCCCGACCACTCCCGGCTGTTCTCCATGCCGCCGGCCGGTCCGCGGGACTCCCGGTCCGGGGACGTCCCGGCGCGGCCCACCGCCCCCGGCGGGACGGCCGTCCCGACGCCCGCGCCCGTCCCGGCGCAGCCCCGCGACTTCGTCGGCCAGCTGCCGCCGGCGGCTCCGCCGCCGCCACCGCCGGGCCCGCCGCCGCCCGCGCGGTTCAAGGCGGGCGAGCAGTTCGGGCAGCGCGGCCACGTCCCGGCCGACCCCTACGCCCAGGGCGGATACCCGCCGCCGTACGGCCCGCCGCCGAACCAGCCGCCACCGGGCGCGCTCCAGCGCGGCCCGTACGACCCGCAGCAGCAGCCCGCGCAGGACGCGCAGCGGCGCGTCGCCGACCAGGCCCGCGCCGACCGCGAGCGCGCCGACCGTGACCGCGCCGACCGTGACCGCCGCAAGCCCTACGGCTGGTACCGGGTCCTCAGCTTCATCGTCCTCGTGGCGCTGCTCGGGTTCGCCAACATCGCGCCGCTGCTCGCCCTCGGCGTCACCATCGCGGGCGTGTTCGTGCTGCGGGCGGGGGACAAGGCCGCCAAGGGCATGGAGGGCCGCCAGACCCGGCGCGGCCCGCGTTCCGGCGACGCCGTCGCCGCCGCGTTCCGGACGCCGCTGCACCTGCCGGCCGCGCTGATGTCCACGGTCCTGTGGACGTCGCTCAGCCTGATCGCGGGGCTGATCATGCTCGGCGTGCTGATCTTCGCGCAGTCCGACATGACCGCCTCGAACGCGATCGCGTACTCGTCCATGGCGGTGATCGGGCTGCTGTGCCTCGCGCCGGGCAGCGGCGCGCCGCGCCGGCAGCTCGCCCGCGTCTGGGGCGCGCTGCTGCCGCGCGCGGGGGCCGCCCTCGCCGCCGCCCTGATCCTCGGGATCTTCGCGGGCGTGCTGGTGAGCCTGTCGCAGCGGCAGCCGCCCGACACGACCCCGCTGGACGGGATGAGCCAGAGCCTTGAGGGGCTGCGGAGCGACGTCCGCGACCTCGTGTCCGGCATCCCCGGCATGTGAGCGGGTCCGTCCCCCATGAACGGTGAGACGAGCCGCCAGGAGCACATCGGCCCGTACCGGCTGCTGGGGCGGCTGAGCGAGGGGCGCGGCGCGGTGCACCGCGCCGCCGGGCCGGACGGGCGCGACGTGGCGATCCGGCTGCTCCCGCCCGGCGCGGTCCCCGACGTCGCGCGGATGCGCGAGGTGGCCAGCCCCTACGTGGTGGACGTCCTGGACGGCGGCCCCGGCGGTCCCGGCGGCCCGCGCCCGTACGTCGTGTCCCGGTTCGTCCCGGGCCGTCCGCTGGCGGAGACCGTCGCCGAGCACGGCCCCATGGCGGGGGACGCGCTGTGCCGCATGGCCTCCGGCCTGGCCAGGGCGCTCGCCGCAATCCACCGGGCGGGCCTCGCGCACGGCGGCCTCGGGCCGGGGAGCGTGCTCGTCGTGGACGACGCGCCCGTCGTCATCGACTTCGCGGTCGCCGCGGTCGCCGCGGGCGCCGACGCGTCCGGCGACGTCCGCGCGTGGGCCGCGACGGTGGCGTTCGCCGCGACCGGGCGGCACGACGCCGCGGCCGGCGCGCTGCCCGCCGGCCTGCGCCCGCTGGTGGAGGCCGCCTCGCACCCCGATCCGGGTGCGCGCCCGGCAGCGGAGGAGCTCGCCGAGGCGGCGTCCCGGCTCGACCTTCCCGCCGCCGTCCCGGCGCCGCGTCCGGCGCCCGAGCGGCCGGACCGCCCGCTCCCGTCCGTCCCGCGGGCGCGGGGGGACGCCAGGGCGCCCGAGACGGCGGTGGCGCTCGGCTGGGCGCGGCTGCTCGCGGCCATGGTCGTGGTGATCGCCGTCGCCGTCGTGATCATGGCGCCGGTCGCGGGGCTCGTGCTGTCGCTCGCCGCCGTGACGCTGCTGCGCCTCGCCGGCACGCCGGTGGGGACGTGGGCGCGCGGCTGGGCCGGGGCCTTCGGCCGGACGCTGCTGACCGTCCCGTACGCGGCGGCGTTCACGGTCGCCGTCCCGGTCGCGCTCGCCGCGGCCGCGGCGGTCGGCGGGACGATCGACTCGCTCACCGCCTGCGCGTTCGGCGCCGGGGCCGGCGCGGCGGTGCTGTGGACGGCGCCGGGCGTGCACGGGCCGCGCCGGCAGCTGGAGCGGATGTTCCTGCCGCTCGCGCGGCGGCCCCGGCCGATCGCCGCCGCGGTGGTGGGGCTCGGCGTGCTCGCGCTGCTCGCCGGCGCCGGGGCGATGACGCTGACGCCCAGCTTCGCCCCGATGTACGGGCTGCAGCAGACGCTGGAGACCTCGATGGACCGCCTGCAGCACGCCGTCAACCGGTGGTGAGGCGTGAAGTGCGTCACGTCCGGTTCGGGACGCGGAAAGGCCCGTGAACGCCCCGGATGCGTGGGTAAGGTCTCACGAACTGGGATTTGCCAGCGGGCTACTGACGAGTAACATTGATCGCGCACGGCCGAATCAGGGACCCGGGTCCGAAGGACGTTCGGGGATTTGGCAGGCTGTGACTTCGAAAGCGCACGTCCGCGTCGACCCGTCATGGGCGGCGCCCCTCTGCCGCTCACCCAGCGGCCAACTGAGTGCAGGGAGGTCGGCCACCGGCCATGAACATCGTCGTCCTGGTGAAGCAGGTTCCCGATACGGAGAGCCCGCGCAAGCTGAAGTCCGATGACAGCACGCTCGACCGCGCCGCGGCGGACGGCGTCATCAACGAGCTCGATGAGTACGCGATCGAAGAGGCGCTGCGCATCAAGGAGGCCCAGGGCGGCGAGGTGACCGTCCTGACCATGGGCCCCGACAAGGCCACCGACTCGATCCGCAAGTCCCTGGCCATGGGTGCCGACAAGGCCGTGCACCTCATCGACGACGGCCTCGCCGGCTCCGACGCGCTGCAGACCTCCTACGCGATCCAGCAGGCGCTCGGCCGCACCGGGTTCGACCTGGTGATCCTCGGCTCGGAGTCCACCGACGCGCGCACCGGCGTCCTCGCCGCGATGCTCGCCGAGCGGCTCGGCGTCGCGCAGGTGTCGCTCGCCAACAAGGTCGAGATCGACGGGACGTCCGTCAAGGCGCAGCGGCAGACCGACTACGGCTTCGACCGGGTCGAGGCGAGCCTGCCCGCCGTCGTCAGCGTCGTCGAGAAGATCAACGAGCCGCGCTACCCCTCCTTCAAGGGGATCATGGCGGCCAAGAAGAAGCCGGTCGAGACGCTCGGCCTGGGCGACGCCGGCATCGACGCGTCCCAGGTGGGCCTGGCGAACGCCGCCACCGAGGTGATCGACTTCGCCGAGGCGCCGCCGCGCGCCAAGGGCGAGATCGCCACCGACGAGGGCGACGGCGGTGCGAAGATCGCCGAGTTCCTCGCGTCGAAGAAGTTCGTCTGACCGGGGAAGGGGACTGGACCAATGGCTGAGATTCTCGTCCTCGTCGACCATGTCGACGGTGAGGTCAAGAAGGTCACGCTCGAACTGCTGACGCTGGCGAACCGGCTCGGCGAGGCCGCCGCGGTATGGGTGGGGCCCGGCTACGAGGGCGCCAAGGACAAGCTCGGCGAGTACGGCGCCGGCAAGGTCTACGTGGCCGCCGACGAGGAGCTGACCTCCTACGTCGTCGCGCCGAAGGCCGCGCTGCTCGCCCAGCTCGTGACGGACAGGTCGCCGGCCGCCGTGCTGGTGGCCGCGACCGCCGACGGCAAGGAGGTCGCGGGCCGCCTCGCCGTCAAGACCGGCTCCGGCGTGCTCACCGACGTCGTGGACGTCACCGACGGCTTCGTCGCCGAGCACTCCATCTTCGGCGGCGGCATCATCGCGCACGCCAAGGTGAAGACCGGCACGCCGATCATCGCCGTCCGGCCGAACTCGGTCGCCCCCGAGGCGTCCGCGGCCACCCCGGCCGAGGAGCAGGTGTCGGTCGCCCTGTCGGACAACGACAAGGCCACGAAGATCGTGGAGAAGGTCGTCCAGGAGAAGGGCGAGCGCCCGGACCTGACCGAGGCCGCGATCGTCGTCTCCGGCGGCCGCGGCGTCGGCGGCGCCGAGAACTTCAAGATCATCGAGAGCCTGGCGGACTCGCTCGGCGCGGCCGTCGGCGCCTCCCGCGCCGCGACCGACGCCGGCTGGTACCCGCACTCGTTCCAGGTCGGCCAGACCGGCAAGACCGTGTCGCCGCAGCTCTACATCGCGGTCGGCATCTCCGGGGCCATCCAGCACCGGGCCGGCATGCAGACCTCGAAGACCATCGTCGCCATCAACAAGGACCCCGAGGCGCCGATCTTCGAGCTCGTCGACTACGGCGTCGTGGGCGACCTCTTCCAGGTCGCGCCGCAGCTCACCGAGGAGATCACCAAGCGCAAGTGACCTCCCGCGGACGGCCCCGGCGACGCCCGTCGCCGGGGCCTTCCCGCGTCTACGAGCGCGCGGGCGACGGGTACGGGACGGCCTTCAGCAGCGCCGGCTTGAGCATCCCGCTCACCTCGGCGTACGGGACGACCGCCTCCTGCAGCCCGCAGGCCGACGGGTAGCCCAGCAGCGAGCCGTAGAAGGCCACACGGAGCCCCTGCACCGTGAGGGCCATCGTGACGTCGCCCGACTTCACGAACGCGGACGGGTTGTCGGTGCCGTCCAGGATGTCGCCGGCGCAGTAGGCGCCGCCGCGCAGATGGGGCTCGATCTTCGCGTCCAGCGGCTTCAGGCCGGCCTCGGACGGATCGCGGAACAGGTCGAGCGGCCGGTAGGACGCGCCGGACCGCAGGTCCACGGTCGCCGCCTGGGACTGGTCCCAGCCCGTGCCGCGGTCGCCGTTCAGGGCGACGGTGTACCAGACCGACACCAGCCGGTCGTTGTGCATGAGGACCTGCGGCGTCACGACGTCGGTGTAGCCGCCGCGGGCGGTGTCCCTCAATCCGTTGCGCACCTTGGCCCAGCGCTGCTCCAGCGGCGCCCGCAGCGCCTGGTTGATCTTCCGGGTGAGCGCGGCGTCCCCGCCCGAGACCCGCACGAGCCGGCCGCGCGCCTGGAACGTCGCACCGGCGCCGATGTCCTGCGGCGGCTCGGTGAACGAGGCGAGCTGGACGGTGACCGGCCTCGCCTCCGGCGCCTCGTCCGCGACGGCCACGTAGACGGCCGCGCCGCCGCCCACGGCCACGGCCGCGGCGCCGCCCGCGACGGCCGCCACGCCCTTCGCCCCGAGCGCGCCGACGACCCCCTGGCCCGCGGCGCCGGCGCCCCCCGCACCCGCCCCCGCGGCTCCCGCGCCCGCACCGGCGGCTCCCGCACCGGCACCAGCGCCCGCCGCGCCGCTCGCGCCCGCCGCGCCCGCGCCCGCCGCGCCCGCGGCCGCGCCGCCCGAGCCGAGGGCGAGCGCGGTCAGCGGGAACAGCATCGACAGCGCGGCGGCGGCGCCCGCGAGTGTGCGGACGCCGCGCCCCTCCCAGTCGGCCCCGTACGCGCCCGCCGCGGCCGACTCCAGCTCCGCGACGAACGCCGCCGCCCCCAGCGGACGGTCCCACGGGTTCTTGGCCAGGCCGCGCTCGATCAGCGGGCGGAGCGGCTCGGGGACGTCCTGCGCCGGGACCGGCGCGGTGAGGTGGCGGCCCATCAGCCCGGCCTGGTCCTCGGCCGTGTACGGGCGGCGCCCCGTCACGCACTCGAAGAAGACGCAGGCCGCCGCGTACACGTCGGTCGCGGGGGAGGCCGGCTCGTCCCGCCACTGCTCGGGCGCCATGTAGACGGGCGTGCCGGACCGTCCCGCCGCGCCCGCGTCCACCGCGATGCCGAAGTCGATCAGCTTGCTCAGCCCGTCGCCGCGCACGATCACGTTGGCGGGCTTGTAGTCGCGGTGGACGATCCCGAGGTCGTGCGCGGCGGCGAGGCCCAGCAGCGAGCCCTTGAGGACGGCCAGCGCCGCCTCCGGCTCCAGCGGCCCCCGCTCCGCGAGCACCGCCTTGAGGGACGCGCCGTCCACGGCCTCCATGACGATGGCGGCGCCGTCCGGCGACTCGACGAGGCCGAACAGCTGCGCGACGAACGGGTTGCGCAGCCGGCTCAGCAGCCCGGCCTCGGCCCGGAACCGCTCCCGGAACCCCGCGTCCCCGGCGAGCCGCTCGCCGAGGTACTTGATCGCCGCCGGCCGTCCGGTCCCGTCGTGCCGCGCGAGCACGACCCGCCCCTGCGCCCCCTCGCCGAGCACGCGCAGCTCGCTGTACCCGGGAACCCGCCACCCGTCCATCAACCGCCCCCATCGCCCGCGATGATCTCGATGGGTTTATACCGGATCACGCCCCGCGACCACGAGAGTCCGGGGGATCAGGCGGCCACGGGTTCGGGCCGGGCGTCCTCCGGGGCGGGGGCCCCGGCCGCGGCGGCGACGTCGGTGGTCCCGCGGAGGGGCACGAAGCGGGCGCCCGCCGCGATCAGGAGGGCCAGGACGACGACGGTGCCGACGCCGACGCGCAGGGACGTGGCGTCCGAGAGGAAGCCGACCACGACGGGGCCCAGCAGCAGGCCGCCGTAGCCCATCGCGCCGACCTGGGCGACGGCCGCGGCGGGACGGTCCGGCGCGGCGGTCCCGGCCAGCGAGATCGTCGTCGGGACGACCGTGCAGACGACCAGCCCGGTCAGGAAGAACCCGGCGATCGCGACGGCGGGGGTCGGCGCCAGCACGACGACCGTCATGCCGGCCGCGGTGCCGAGGCCCGCGCCGGTCAGCAGGCGGCGGGTGCCGACGCGCGCCCGGACGCGGTCGCCGACCAGCCGGCCGAGCAGCATCGCCAGCTCGAACACCGGGTAGCCGATCGCGGCCACGGCCTCGGTGGCGCCCAGCTCCTCGTGCAGGAGCAGGCCGCTCCAGTCGGCGATCGAGCCCTCCGCCATGAACGCGATGAAGCCCAGGACGCCGATCAGGTAGACGGCGGGCGGCATGCGGCGCGCCCCGCGTCCCGTCCCGGACGCGGCGGGCGCCGCGGGGTCGGGCAGGTAGGTGCGGCCGAGCGCGAGACCCGCGGGCAGCGACAGCAGCGCGGCGGCCAGCACGGTCTCGGTGAAGCCGAACCCGGTGGCGGCCGTGGCGACGCCGAACAGCCCGCCGCTCATCGCGCCGACGCACCAGCCGGCGTGCATGCCGCTCATGACGGGCCGCCGGTACGCCTGCTCGACGACGCTGCCCTGCGCGTTCATCGCGATGTCGGTGATCCCGAACGTCATGCCGAACACCGCGACGGCGGCGAGCAGCACCCCGTAGCCGGGCGCCAGCGCGACCGCCGCGTACGACAGCGCTGTCAGCGGGAGGGCGACCCGCAGCGCCGCCCGGCTGCCCGCGCGCGCCATGACGCCGCGCAGCGCCTGCATGGCCGCGATCGCGCCGAGCCCCCAGACGAGGACGACGATGCCGATCTCGCCCTCGGTCGCCCCGAACTTGGCGGCCAGCGCGGGCATGCGCGCGACCCACACTCCGGTCAGCAGACCGGCCAGCGCGAAGGTCAGGAACGTCCCCGAACGGGCACGGAACAGCATGGTTCACCTCTTTCTCGGCTCGGCGGGGCGCGCCCCGGTGCCGCTCGCGCGGCGTGGTGACGGACGTCGCCCCGGACCGCGCGGCGGCCCGGGGCGGTGCGGGCGTGCCCGCACAGGGATCGGGTGGATTCGGGGGCGGGACGCGGGGCGTCCCGGCGTCAGCGCTCCAGCAGGCCCAGCAGCCGCCGTTTCAGCGCTTCGAGCTGCTCCGCGTCGTACAGCCCGGGGTCGTGGCTCACGACCTCCCAGAGGCCCTCGGCGGCCAGCCGGACGACCATCGCGATGCCCGGGTCGGGGTCGTCCGCGGGGGCGCGGCCGTGCCAGCGGCGCATCGCCTCGTTCAGCGGCTCGGCCTGCTCCGGGTCCGCGGCGGCGGCCGTGATGGCCGACCAGCGCCGGTAGGCGCGGGCCTCACCGGTGAGGATCTCGAACGTGGCCTCGACGTAGGCGCGGGTGTAGGAGCCCGGCGCGCCGTCCCCGTAGGAGTCGATGTAGGAGGCGATCAGGTCGTCGAACTCCTCGATGACCCGCGCCACCATCGCCCGGACGAGCGCCTCCTTGGTGGGGAAGTGGTAGAGCAGCCCTCCCTTGCTGACGCCGGCGCGGTCGGCGACCGCGGTGAGCGTCAGCGCCTGCGTCCCTTGCTCGGAGAGGACGGTCTCGGCGGCGTCCAGGAGGGCTTCCCTCTTCATGATTCCTCCACTGTACCGGCTGGACGGTACACACGGTGAACCCGGTCCCGGGCACGGCTATTCCCGGCCATCGCGCAACCGCACGGGCACCGGAGGGGAACAGGTCGGGCGCGGATACTGTTGTCCGCGTGGTGACCTACCTCGACCATGCGGCGACGACCCCGATGCTGCCCGAGGCCGTCGAGGCGATGACGGCGGAGTTGCGCGAGCTGGGGAACCCCTCCTCCCTGCACGCGGTGGGCCGGCGCGCCCGCCGCGTCGTCGAGGAGTCCCGCGAGGTCATCGCCGAGGCGTTCGACGCCCGCCCGAGCGAGGTCGTGTTCACCTCCGGCGGCACCGAGGCCGACAACCTGGCGGTCAAGGGCCTGTACTGGGCCCGGCGCGGGGCCGACCCCGCGCGCACGCGCGTGCTGGCGGGGGCCATAGAGCACCACGCCGTCATGGACGCGGTGCAGTGGCTCGCCGACCACGAGGGCGCCAAGGTCGAGTGGCTCCCGGTGGACGGGGTCGGCCGCGTCCGCCCCGAGACGCTCCGCGACGCGCTCGGCTCCGGCGACGACGTGGCGCTCGTCACTGTCATGTGGGCCAACAACGAGGTCGGGACCGTCCAGCCCGTCGCGGAGCTCGCCGCCGTCGCCCGCGAGCGCGGCGTCCCCCTGCACACCGACGCCGTCCAGGCCGCCGGGCAGCTCCCCGTCGGGTTCGCGGCGAGCGGCGCGCAGGCCCTGACCGTTACCGGCCACAAGCTCGGCGGCCCCATCGGCGCGGGCGCGCTGCTGCTCGCCAAGCCCAAGGAGCCGGTGTTCCTCGACCCGGTGCCGCTGCTGCACGGCGGCGGACAGGAACGGGACGTCCGGTCCGGGACGCTCGACACGCCCGCCATCGCCGGGTTCGCCGCCGCCGTCCAGACCGCCGTCGCGCGCCGGGAGGGCGAGGCGCGCCGCCTGGCCGAGCTGCGCGACCGGCTGATCGGGGCCGTCCGCGCCGCCGTGCCCGACGCCGTCCTGAACGGCGACCCCGCCGACCGCCTGCCCGGCAACGCGCACTTCTCCTTCCCCGGCTGCGAGGGCGACGCCCTGCTCATGCTGCTGGACGCGCGCGGCATCGCCTGCTCCACCGGCTCCGCGTGCTCGGCCGGGGTCTCGCAGCCCAGCCACGTCCTCCTCGCGATGGACGCGAGCCCCGAGCGCGCCCGCGGCTCGCTGCGCTTCACCCTCGGCCACACCTCCACCGAGGCGGACGTCAAGGCGCTCGCCGACGCCATCGGCCCCGTGGTCGAACGCGCACGTCGCGCCGGTCTCAGCTGACCTGTCCAGGTTTGACCGTCCCTTGACCGGGGACTGCGTTGTCCGTGACGACGGACGTGCAGGACGGAATCAAGCAGGCGGCGGGACATCCCTGGTTCCACCACATGGCCCGCGTGGGGCTGGTCGCCCGCGGGCTGCTCTACTTCCTCATCGGCTGGCTCGCCCTGCAGGTGGCCTTCGGCGGCGGCGGGAAGGAGGCCGACCGGACGGGCGCGCTCCAGGCCGTCGCCGAGAAACCCGGCGGTCCGGTGGTCCTGTGGCTGATGGCCGCCGGTTTCGCGGCGCTCGCCCTCTGGCAGTACGCCGAGGCCGTGTACGGGCGTCCCGTGTCGGACGGTGACAAGCCCACCAAGCGGCTCAGCTCCGCCGCGCGCGGCGTCGTCTACACGGCCGGCTGCGCGGGGACCCTGGCGTTCCTCCTCGGCCACCAGGGGACGTCGAGCGACAAGCAGTCCAAGACCATCACCGCGCGGCTGATGAGCGAGCCGGGCGGGCGCTGGCTCGTCCTCGCGATCGCGGCCGGCTTCGTGGTCTGGGGCGTCGTGGTGATCGCCGGCGCCGTCCGGCGCACGTTCCTCGACGAGCTCAGGACCGCGGAGATGAGTCGGACGGTGCGCCGCCTCGTCCAGTTCCTCGGGATCGCCGGCAACACCGCCCGAGGCCTCCTCGGCCTCGCCGTCGGCGCGTTCCTCGCCTACGCGGCCATCACCTTCGAACCGGACAAGGCCCGCGGGCTGGACGGCGCCCTCCGCCAGTTCGCCGACACCCCCGCCGGTCCGTGGGGCCTCGCGGCCGTCGCCGCGGGCGTCCTCACCTTCGGCCTGTACTCCTTCTGCCAGGCCCGCTACGGCAAGCTCGACCCGACCCGTCAGGGCTGGTAGGGCGCGAGGGCCTTCCAGGCCGGGTCGGCGGTGGAGGCGACCTTGGCCTTGCCCTCCGGCCAGCCGGCGGCGAGCTGGTCGAGCTCGGAGACGACGCCCGAGTCGGGGTCGGCGTACAGGTGGAAGACGCGCAGGCCGTCACCCGTCTCCCGGACGGCCAGGACCGCCCGGTCGCCGAGCTTGGCGAGCTTCTTCTCGAACGCGCGCAGCGCGCCCGACGACGGCTCGACCGGCAGCCGGTCGGGGTTGCTGTTGGCGTACGGGACGCTGACCGCCACGTGCAGGTCGCAGAGCGGGTAGTCCTGGCGGTGCAGCGGGAACCGGGCGCCGAGGCGGGCCGGATGCCCGCGCGGCGTGCGGCCCTCGCCGGTCAGCCAGGCGGGCTCGGCGAACGGCTCGGCGACCTGCTCGACCACGGCGGGCAGCATCGACGGGGCCAGGGAGTCGATCGGCGCCTCCGTCGCGATCGACACCTCGCCGATCCAGCGGGCCACGTCGTCCTCGCCGAGCGCCCAGTACAGGACGTTCAGCGCCACCTGGAGCTGCTGCTCCTCGGCGACGAACAGGAAGTCGGGATGGTAGGCGGTGATGTGCACGCGGGCGCGGTCGGTGTCGGCGCGCATGCCCAGCCGGACGTACTCCAGGTCGAACTCGTGGTCGCCGAGGATGAGGTCCTGGGCGAGCATCTCCGGGTCGGCCTGGCGCGCCGGATGGAAGCTCCACCCGGCGGCCGCGGACCCCGTCGGCGCCGCCCGCGCCCACCGCTCGGTGATCCCGCGCAGCCCCGGGTCGCCGCCGCCGGTGACGGTCAGCGACGGGTTCCGGTCGTCGGCGCCGCCGATCTCCCACTGGAGCCCCGCGTGGATCTTGTGGACGCGGCGGGACAGCTCCTCGATCGTCTCCGCCGACAGCCCCTCGCCGGGCACGGCGGCCTCCGGCGCGCCGGGCTCGGGCCCGGCGGCCAGCGACGCCTCGATCGTCGGGCGGGCCTGCGCCCACCACTCCCAGAACTCGCTGATGGCGGGCGGTGCGACGGCGGACGCCTCGCGCGGACGTCGGAAGATTCCCATAGCGGCCCCAATCGTACGCGGAAATGCAGGCTGCGGACCGGACCACGCCGCGTACGCTCGAAGGACTATGACTCTCCGCGTACTCGCCGCCATGTCGGGCGGCGTCGACTCCGCAGTGGCCGCCGCCCGCGCCGCCGAGGCCGGGCACGACGTCACCGGCGTCCACATGGCCCTGTCCAGCAACCCCCAGTCCTACCGTACGGGGGCGCGCGGCTGCTGCACCCTGGAGGACTCCCGGGACGCCCGCCGCGCCGCCGACGCGATCGGCATCCCGTTCTACGTGTGGGACCTCGCCGAGCGGTTCCACCGGGACGTCGTGGAGGACTTCGTCAGCGAGTACGCGGCCGGCCGCACCCCGAACCCCTGCCTGCGCTGCAACGAGAAGATCAAGTTCGCGGCCCTCCTCGACCGCGCGCTGGCCCTCGGTTTCGACGCCGTCTGCACCGGCCACTACGCCCGCCTGGAGGACGGCGTCCTGCGCCGCGGCGTCGACCAGGCCAAGGACCAGTCGTACGTGCTGGCCGTCTGCACGCCCGACCAGCTCGCGCACGCGCTGTTCCCGCTCGGCGACACGTCCAAGGCCGACATCCGGCGGGAGGCCGGGCGGCGCGGCCTCCAGGTCGCCGACAAGCCCGACAGCCACGACATCTGCTTCATCGCCGACGGCGATACGCGCGGCTTCCTCGCCGAGCGGCTCGGCGCCGCGCCCGGCCCGATCGTCGACGCCGACGGCAACGAGGTCGGCGAGCACGACGGCGCCTACGCCTACACGATCGGCCAGCGCAAGGGCCTGCGGATCGGCACCCCCGCGCCGGACGGGCGGCCCCGCTACGTCCTCGACGTCTCCCCGGTCACGAACACGGTGACGGTCGGGCCGCGCGAGTCGCTGGACGTCCAGGAGATCACCGGCGAGCGGCCCGTCTGGCTGGGCGACGCGCCCGCCGGCCCGTTCCCGTGCCAGGTCCAGCTCCGCGCGCACGGCGAGGTCCACGACTGCACGGCCGAGCGGCACGGCGACACCCTGCGCATCCGCCTGGCCTCCCCGGCCCGCGGCGTGGCCACCGGCCAGACCGCCGTCCTGTACGAGGGCGACCGCGTCCTGGCCTCATCCACCATCGCGGAAACCGCGACCGTCCCCGCCTGACCTAGGCACGGACCTCAGCCACCTCAGCAACCCCGCGAAAACCGGAACCACTGCGATCGCGTCCGAAGGCAGGTTGCGAGCGAAGCGAGAGACCTGATCGCGCAGCGAGCCGCCAAGGCGAGTTCGAAGCGATGCAGCGATCGCACCGTGGTGCCCGCCGAAGGAGGGCCCTCAAGGCCCGACGCCGAGGGCACTACAGTAGGCACGTGGATTTCGGTGTTTCGACGTTCGTGACCGATGACGGCATCGGGCCGGCGGCGCTCGGGCGGGCGCTGGAGGAGCGCGGGCTCGGGTCGCTGTACCTGGCCGAGCACACGCACATCCCGGTGAAGCGGGAGTCGCCGTGGCCGGGCGGGGCCGAGCTGCCGCGGATGTACTACCGGACGCTCGACCCGTTCGTCGCGCTGACCGCCGCGGCGGCGGTCACCGAGCGGCTGCGCGTCGGGACCGGCATCGCGCTGGTCATCCAGCGGGACCCGATCCTCCTGGCGAAGGAGGTCGCCTCCCTCGACCTGGTCTCCGGCGGGCGCGCCGTGCTCGGCGTCGGCGCGGGCTGGAACCGGGAAGAGATGCGCAACCACGGCACCGACCCCGCGACGCGGATGCGGCTGCTGCGCGAGCGCGTCCTGGCCGTCAAGGAGCTGTGGACGAAGGACGAGGCCGAGTTCCACGGCGAGTTCGTCGACTTCGACCCGGTGTTCTCCTACCCGAAGCCCGTCCAGGACCCGCACCCGCCCGTCATGATCGGCGGCGCGGGGCCGACGACGTTCGACCGGGTCGTGGAGTTCGGCGACGGCTGGATGCCGATCTACGGGCGCGGCACCGACGTGCTGGCCGCGAGGATCGCCGAACTGCGGGACCGGGCCGGGACGCGGGTGCCGGTCACGGTGTTCGGGGCGCCCGGCAGGCCCGAGGCGGTCGCCGAGCTGGAGGCCGCGGGCGTCGACGAGGTGCTGTTCAACCTGAAGACCGAGCCCGAGGCCGACACGCTCCGCTACCTGGACCGGCTCGCGGAACTGGTGTGATCACCGCGCCGGTAGGCTTCGTGGCGTGACGAGTCATCCCTGGCCGGCGGGGACGGCGACCGGTACCGGGTCGTATCCGGGCGACGACCCGGCGGAGGCGCTGCGGGTCGTCCTCGGCGAGCTGCCCGAGCTGCCGCACCTGCCGGAGCTGCCCGCGCGCGGCCCCGGCGCCGACCTCACCGGGCGGACGGCCGGGCTGCTGGTCGACATGCCGGTCCGGGTCGAGCCGTCCGGGTGGCGGTTCTCCGACCGGCCGGGCCGCGACACCCTGCGCGCCCACGACCACATGGCCCGCGACCTGGACGTCCTGGAGGAGGTCGCGGGCGGGCACGACGGGCCGTTCAAGCTCCAGGTGTGCGGGCCGTGGACGCTGGCCGCCACGATCGAGCTGCGCAACGGCGAACGGGCGCTGAAGGACCCGGGCGCCGTCCGCGACCTGACCGCCTCGCTCGCCGAGGGCGTCGCCGCGCACGTCGCGGACGTCCGGCGGCGGCTGCCCGCGGCGGAGATCGTCCTGCAGCTCGACGAGCCGGGCCTGCCCGCCGCCCTCGCCGGGACGGTGCCGACCGCCAGCGGCTTCTCCCGGCTGCGCGCGGTCGAGGAGCCCGTCGCCGAGGACGCCCTGCGCACGGTGATCGACGCGGCCGGCGCCTACCCGGTCGTGCACTGCTGCGCCCGGAACGTCCCGTACGGGCTGCTGCGCGGCGCCGGCGCGAAGGCGATCTCGCTCGACCTGCGGCTGATCCCCGAGCGGGACGACGACGCGGTGGGGGAGGCGATCGACGCGGGGACGGCGCTGTTCCTCGGCGCGGTGTCCGCGACCGACGCGGTCCTGCCGTCCCTCCAGGCGACCGGCCGGCCGGTGAAGGAGCTGTGGCGGCGGTTCGGGTTCCCGGCCGCCCGGCTGGCGGAGCAGGTCGTGATCACCCCTGCGTGCGGCATGGCGGGCGCGTCGCCCCGCTACGTCCGCGAGGCGCTGAAGCGCTGCCGCGACACGGCGCGCATGCTCTACGAGGCCGCCGACCAGTAAGGGTTTCCCAGGGGCAGGGGGGTTCCCCGTCGTGGCACGGTGCGTCACGTCGTAATGTCGGACGTGTTGGCGACAATGAGGGCATGACCATGAGCGACGGCGTTCCCGCGGAGGCACGGCAGCGGCACCTCGAGCTGAGCCAGGAGCTCGAGGACGCCAACTATCGGTACTACGTCCTCGACCAGCCGACGCTCACCGACGCCGAGTACGACCGGCGGATGCGGGAGGTCCGCGCGCTGGAGGAGCGGCACCCCGAGCTGGTCACCCCCGACTCGCCGACGCAGAAGGTCGGCGCGGCGATCGTCACCGACTTCGCGACCGTCCGGCACCTGGAGCGGATGCAGAGCCTCGACAACGCGATGGGCGCCGACGAGCTGCTCGCGTGGGACGAGCGCGTCGTCAAGGAGGTCGGCGAGGTCGCCGGCTACCTGTGCGAGCCGAAGATCGACGGGCTGGCGATCGCGCTGACCTACGAGAACGGGCGGCTGGTGCGCGGGGTCACCCGCGGCGACGGGCGCACCGGCGAGGACGTCACCAACAACATCCGCACCATCGCCGACGTCCCGGACCGGCTCGCCGGCGACGGCTGGCCGGACGTCCTGGAGGTCCGCGGCGAGGTGTTCCTGCCGGTCGAGGGGTTCGAGCAGGTCAACGCCGCGCAGATCGAGGCCGGCAAGGACCCGTTCGCCAACCCGCGCAACGCGGCGGCCGGTTCGCTGCGGCAGAAGGACCCGCGGGTCACCGCGCACCGGCCGCTCGGCATGCTCGTCCACGGGTTCGGCGCCTGGCGCGGCGGGACGCAGCCCGAGAGCCAGTCCGGGGCGTACGAGCTGATGCGCGGCTGGGGGCTGCCGGTCAGCGACCGCTACAAGGTCGTCGGCGGGCTGGACGCCGTCCGCGAGTACATCGCCGAGTACGGCGAGAACCGGCACGGCACCGCGTACGAGATCGACGGGGTCGTCGTCAAGGTCGACCAGTTCTCGCTGCAGCGGCGGCTCGGGTCGACGAGCCGGGCGCCGCGCTGGGCCATCGCCTGGAAGTACCCGCCCGAGGAGGTCAACACCAAGCTCCTCGACATCAAGGTCGGGGTGGGGCGTACCGGGCGCATCACCCCGTACGGCGTCATGGAGCCGGTGAAGGTCGCGGGCTCGACCGTCGACCGCGCGACGCTGCACAACGCGGGCGAGGTCAAGCGCAAGGGCGTGCTGATCGGCGACACCGTCGTGCTGCGCAAGGCCGGCGACGTGATCCCCGAGATCGTCGCGCCGGTGACCGCCCTGCGGGACGGTTCCGAGCGCGAGTTCGAGATGCCCGCGAACTGCCCCGAATGCGGGACGGATCTGGCGTACGAGAAGGAGGGCGACGCCGACATCCGCTGCCCGAACGCGCAGTTCTGCCCCGGGCAGCTGCGCGAGCGGGTGTTCTTCGTCGCGAGCCGCAACGCCCTCGACATCGAGGCGCTCGGCTACGTCGGCGCGACCGCGCTGACGCAGCCGCTGGAGCCGGACGACCCGCCGGTGAAGAACGAGGGCGACCTGTTCCACCTCACGGTCGACCGGCTGCTGCCGATCAGGAGCCTGGTGCTCGACTCCAAGACCGGCACGGCCAAGACCGACCCGAAGACCGGCGAGCCGAAGGTCGTGTCGTTCTTCGCCAACAAGGAGGGCGAGCCGAAGAAGACGGTCGAGATCCTCTTCGAGGAGCTGGAGAAGGCGAAGCGGCAGCCGCTGTGGCGGGTGCTGGTGGCGCTGTCGATCCGGCACGTGGGGCCGTCCGCCGCGCGCGACCTGGCCCGCGAGATGCGCTCGATGGACGCGATCGCGGAGGCCACCGAGGAGGAGCTGGCGGCCGTCGACGGCGTCGGGCCGACGATCGCGGCGTCCATCAAGAACTGGTTCGCGGTCGGCTGGCACCGGGAGATCGTCGACAAGTGGCGGGCGGCGGGCGTCCGGATGGAGGACGAGGGCGCGGCGGGCCCGCGCCCGCTGGAGGGCGTCACCGTGGTGATCACCGGTTCGCTGGAGGAGTACAGCCGCGACTCGGCGACCGAGGCGGTGCAGCGGCTCGGCGGCAAGGTGTCCGGCTCGGTGTCGAAGAAGACCGGCTTCGTGGTCGTGGGCGACAGTCCAGGGTCGAAATACGACAAAGCCGTCAAGCTGGGCGTACCGGTACTAGCGGAGGACGGCTTCCGTGTCCTGCTCGCCGATGGGCCAGATGCGGCCAAAACCGTAACTTTGCGCGCCGATGAATAAACCCCGCGTGTTCGCGTGGGTTCCACCAGGTTTGCGTTACTCAGGGGTACACTTCAACTACCCAACGGTGAGCGGCGGGTGCGGAGCGGCATAACGGAACGTACGCAATCGGTTTCGCGAAGTTGAGCGAAGGCCGTACCCTCCCTCTCATCACGACCTACACCTGAATCTCCGGACGTAACACCCGGGGGGTGTCCCCCGAGGTCGGGGACGCTCCGGTGCCGGGGGACGGCCCCCCGAACCCCCCGAGGATGTGATGAAGGACCCGAACAACACCCGGAACACGGCCCCGCGCCGAGGCTCCCCGTTGTGGATCTACTTCCTCGTGGTCATCCTGCTCGGCATCACCGCCGGCGGGGCCGCGTTCTCCGGGCTGAGCGCCGCCGACCTGGACGCCCTCGTCAGCACGCCCGTCTTCTGGATCCTCGGCTGCTTCATCATCTTCGGCGAGCTGCGCCCGATCATCACGCCCGGCTCCACCGAGAACAACGGCGCCACCACCTCCACCACGTTCTCCTTCGCGGCCCTCCTCTACGCCGGCCTGCCGATCGCCGCCGCCCTCCAGGCCATCGCCGTCATCACCTGCGGCATCTTCCGCGGGCGCGCCCCGCACCGGATCGCCTTCAACGCCGCGCAGTACACCCTCAGCCTCGCCGCCGCCCAGCTCGTCCTCGCCCTGTCCGGCGACCTCGCCACCCCCTCCGGCCTGTGGGTCCCGCACGGCTCCGACCTGCCCGCCATCGCGCTCGCCGGCGCCGTCTACTTCGCCTGCAACGACACCCTCGTCGGCTCCGCCGTCGCCCTGCACGCGCGGATCCCCCTCGCCAAGGCGCTCCGCCTCGACCTCGGCTACCAGATCCTCGTCCACCTCGCGCTGCTCGGCCTCGCCCCGCTCATGGTCGTCGCGATGGATCGCTCCGCCCTGTTCGTGCCGCTCATCGTCCTGCCGTTCATCGCCGTCTACATGAACGCCTCGGTGTCCGTCCGGCGCGAGCACCAGGCCCTGCACGACGGACTCACCGGGCTGCCCAACCGCAAGCTGCTGATCGTCCGCACCGAGGAGGCCCTCGCCGCGGCGCGGGGCGCCGACCGGCGCCGCGCCGGCCTCGGCCGCCGCAAGGCCACCGACCCGCAGGACCACCGCGCCGGCCTCTTCCTCCTCGACCTCGACCGCTTCAAGGAGGTCAACGACACCCTCGGGCACCCCACCGGCGACCGGCTGCTGCAACTCGTCGCGCACCGCCTCACCCACAGCGTCCGCCCCGGCGACCTCGTCGCCCGGCTCGGCGGCGACGAGTTCGCGGTGCTGCTGCCCACCGTCCGGGACGAGGCCGCCGCCCGCGAGGTCGCCGCCCGGCTGCGCGCCGCGCTCAGCGAACCCGTCCGGCTGGACGGCATGTCGTTCGACCTGGAGGCCAGCGTCGGCATCGCGCTGTTCCCCGACCACGCGCCCGACTTCGAACTGCTCCTCCAGCGCGCCGACGTCGCCATGTACAACGCCAAGGAGGCGCGCAGCGGCGTCGAGATCTACTCCCCCCGAAAGGACCGCAACTCCCCGGAGCGGCTCGGCATGCTCGGCGACCTGCGCCGCGCCATCGACCGCTCCGAACTCGAACTCTTCTACCAGCCGAAGGTCTCGCTGCGCGACGGCCACCTCGTCGGCATGGAGGCGCTGCTCCGCTGGCGGCACCCCGACAAGGGCGTCCTCGAACCCGAGGCGTTCCTGTCCATCGCCGAGCAGACGTACCTGATGCGCTCCATCACCCACCACGTCGTGACCGTCGCGCTCGCCCAGACCGCCGCCTGGTGGCGCGAGGACCTCGCCGTCCAGGTCGCCGTGAACGCCTCCGGCCGCGACCTGCTCGACACCGGCCTCGCCGAGACCATCGAGGAGGGCCTGCTCGCCCGCGGCCTGCCCGCCGCCGCGCTCCAACTGGAGATCACCGAGCGGATCCTGATGAACGAGCCCGCCTACGCCTCCGACACCGTCGGCGCCCTCGCCGACCTCGGCATCCCGCTCAGCCTGGACGACTTCGGCACCGGCTACTCCTCCCTCGTCCGGCTCAAACGCCTCCCCGTCGAAGAGATCAAGATCGACGCCTCGTTCGTCCGCCGCCTCGCCGACTCCCCCGACGACGCCGTCATCGTCCGCTCCATCGTCGACCTCGTCCGCACCCTCGGCCTCCGCTCCGTCGCCGAAGGCGTCGAAGACCCCGCCACCGCCCAGACCCTCCGCGACATGGGCTGCGACGCCGCACAGGGCTGGCACTTCGGCCGCCCCATGGACGCCGACACCGCCACCGCCTGGCTCCGCCGCCACGCCCAGAGAACCCCGGAACCGGCTGCGTGATCTATTGGGGGGCGACCCCCCATTCCCCCCGTTGCGACGCAGGCGATCCTCACGCCGCCGGTTCGGTCTGTCGTGCCCGTGCTGACGTGCGTGGCGTCGCTGTGGTCGCCTGCGTCGTCGGGCATGCCCGCTGCGGTCGCTGGCGCTCCCTCCGCGTGCCTGCCCGTGGTTGTCGCTTCCGCCTGTGCTCAAGCTCGGGCCCAGTCCAAGAGGGGCGGAGTGACACGTCCAGGGCCGTTCCTTCAGGGGCCGTTCCTCGGGACGTCGGTCGCTACGCAGGCGTTCCTCACGCCGTCTTGTGCCTGTGCGGGTGTGTGGGGCGTCGCTGTGATCGCTGGAGCGCCCTCCGCCGCTGGGGGGCATGACTGGTCTGTTTGCTGTTGGTATTACGCGGTGTCGGCGGGGGCGCTACCATCACGCGTCATGAACGCCGCGCGCGGAGTGATCTTTGGACTGTGCATCCTGGTGGCCGGAGGCGTGTTCTTCGGTGTGATCTCGGACCTGCCCGACAACCAGAGCGACACCAATGCCGGTGACCTCGCCACCGTGATCCTCGGCGGGTTCGTCATGCTGTCGGCCGCGGTCATCGGGGCGGGCGCGCTGGCCGGGATGAGCGCATCGGAGTCGCCGGCGAAGACGGTGACGTTCCCGTTCCAGCAGCCGCAGGGGGCCGCCCCGCCGCAGGGGCAGCCCTACCCGCAGCAGTACTCGCCCCAGCAGTACGGGGCTCCGCCGCAGCAGCCGCGGCAGGATGAGGGCCGTCAGTAGCCGCGGCGCCGGGCCTCGTAGTCGTCCTCGTAGTACTCCTCGCGGACGCGCGGCGGGGGCCGGCGCTCCACGGAGCGGCGGGCGGACACGATCCGGACGATGCCGATGACCAGGCCGATCAGGCCGCCGATCATCAGGATCGCGCCGACCAGCCGGATGTCGATGCCGCTGAACTCGTAATTGACCGCATAGGCCAGGATCGCGCCGATGATGATCAGGGCGATGCTGCCGCCGATGGTCACGGCGGTCTCCTCTCGTCGTCCCGGGGGTGGACGGGAGAAGCGTTCCCCGTGTGCGGAGATGAAACGGCGCGCCGAAATCATGCCTGCGTAAACCAGTCGGGCCGTAGGGCCCCGGCCCATAGGATGGGCGGGAACCCACTTCATCGCAGGAACGGTTTCCCATCATGTCCGCCATCACCCGTGACGAGGTGTCGCACCTCGCCCGGCTGTCCCGGCTGGCGCTCGGCGACGATGAGCTCGACCATCTCGCCGCCCAGCTCGACCAGATCATCTCCGCGGTCGCGCGGGTGCAGGAGGTCGCCGCGGAGGACATCCCGCCCACCTCGCACGCGCTGCCGCTGACCAATGTCTACCGGACGGACGAGGTGCGCCCGTGCCTCACGCCCGAGCAGGCCCTCTCCGGTGCGCCGGCCGCCGAGGAGCAGCGCTTCCGCGTCCCGCGGATCCTGGACGAGGAGGCCTGACATGAGCGAGCTGGTCAGGAAGGGCGCGGCGGAACTCGGCGAGCTGCTCGCCGCCGGCGAGGCGTCGGCCGTCGAGGTGGCCGAGGCGCATCTGGACCGCATCGCCGCCGTCGACGGGCGGGTGAACGCGTTCCTGCACGTCGACCGCGAGGCGACGCTCGCCCAGGCGCGCAAGGTGGACGAGCGGCGCGCGGCGGGGGAGGAGCTCGGCCCGCTGGCCGGCGTCCCCATCGCGCACAAGGACGTCTTCACGACCACGGACATGCCCACCACCGCCGGGTCCAAGATCCTTGAGGGGTGGCGGCCGCCGTACGACGCGACCGTCACGGCGCGGCTGCGGCAGGCCGGGCTGGTGATCCTCGGCAAGACGAACATGGACGAGTTCGCCATGGGCTCGTCCACGGAGAACAGCGCCTACAAGACCTCGCACAACCCGTGGGACCTGGAGCGCATCCCCGGCGGCTCGTCCGGCGGGTCCTCGGCGGCGGTCGCGGCGTACGAGGCGCCGCTGTCGACGGGCACCGACACGGGCGGCTCCATCCGGCAGCCCGCCGCCGTCACCGGCATCGTCGGGATGAAGCCCACCTACGGCGGCTCGTCCCGGTACGGCGTGATCGCGTTCGCGTCGTCGCTCGACACGCCCGGCCCGTTCGCGCGCAACGTCCTCGACGCCGCGCTGCTGCACGAGGCGTTCAGCGGCCACGACCCGATGGACTCGACCTCGGTGAGCCAGGCCGTCCCGCCGGTCGTGGAGGCCGCGCGCCACGCCGACGTCAACGGCCTGCGCGTCGGCGTGGTGAAGGAGTTCGCCGGCGACGGCTACGAGGCGGGCGTCTCGGCCCGCTTCACCGAGGCGGTCGAACTCCTGGAGTCCCTCGGCGCGAAGGTCGTCGAGGTCTCCTGCCCGCACTTCACATACGCGCTGCCCGCCTACTACCTGATCGCGCCGTCGGAGTGCTCGTCCAACCTGGCCCGCTTCGACGCCATGCGCTACGGCCTGCGCGTCGGCGACGACGGCTCCCGCAGTGCCGAGGAGGTCATGGCGCTCACCCGTGCCGAGGGCTTCGGTCCCGAGGTCAAGCGGCGCATCATGCTCGGCACCTACGCGCTCTCCTCGGGCTACTACGACGCCTACTACGGCAAGGCGCAGCAGGTCCGCACCCTGATCAAGCGCGACTTCGAGGCCGCGTTCGAGCAGGTCGACGTGCTGGTCTCGCCGACGACGCCGACGACCGCGTTCCCCATCGGCGAGCGCGCCGACGACCCGATCGCGATGTACCTGGCCGACCTGTGCACCATCCCGGCCAACCTCACCGGCAACGCCGCGATCTCGGTGCCGTGCGGACTGTCGGACGGCCTCCCGGTCGGCCTGCAGATCATGGCCCCCGTCCTCGGCGACGACCGCGTCTACCGGGTCGGCGCCGCCGTCGAGCGGGCCCTCGAAGACCGCTGGGGCGGCCCCCTCCTGACCCAGGCCCCGGAACTCTAGGCGACCGGAACGGCGGAACGTCAGTGATCACCCGCGTCGAGATAGACGGCTTCAAGTCCTTCCTGGACTTCACGCTGGACGTCCCGCCGTTCCTCGCCCTCGTCGGCCCCAACGCCAGTGGCAAATCCAACCTCTTCGACGCCATCGATTTCATCCAGGACTCCAGGAGTCGGCCTCCCTACGAGGCACTCCTGGAAGCGCGGCGAGGGCGCCCGCAAGAGCTCTTTCACCGGGTCAGCGAAGGGCGCTCGGTGGAGGTCTTCACAGTTGTGACTCGTTGTCTGCTGAAGTTGGCGGATGGGCTTGCCGGAGCCCAATACCGCGAGGGCGCCGAGTTGGCGGGAGGCGTCCCCGAACCCAAACCGTCCCACACTGCGATTCTTGACCTGCAGGAGCAGACGGATCTGCCCGGTCCGGTGCGGGAGCGGGAGTCGCAGCTGGCTGGCGCTGATGAGGACGAAGCGTTCTGGCATGCGGCCGATCTGCTCGAACGGGAGATGCAGAGGCTTGGACACTACGTTCCCGACCCGCGGGCGATGCGGGCGGTCGCAAGTTTGGTGGACCGGCGGCCGCTGGTGACCAACGGGGGCAATCTCGCCGCCGTGCTGGGCCGGATGAATTCGTCGGGGGCGCTGGACGACCTCATGGTCGATCTGGTGGCCTTGGTGCCGGACGTGCGGGAGGTCAGGAGCGAACTGGACGAGAAGCGCCAGGAGTGGTCGTTCGATCTCGTCTTGGAGGGCCAGGGGGCTGTCCCCAGCACTCTCCTGTCCGACGGGACGCTGCGGATCCTCGGGTTGCTCGCCGCGCTTCACGATCCCGACCACTCCGGCGTCCTGTTGGTCGAGGAGATCGAGAACGGGCTCCACCCGGGCCGGCTTGCGGAACTGCTGCGGCGGATCCAGGAGCGGGTGACCGATCTGAACGACCCCGAGTCGCTGGAACGGCCGCTGCGGCAGATCATCGTCACCAGTCACTCGCCTGTGGTCGTGGCCGAGTTGTACCGGACGCGGCCCGAGTCGCTCGTGTTCATGGATACGGCGGTCCGCGTCGATCCCGAAAAGGAGCGGGTCTCCCGGGTGAGCGTGGCGAAGCCCGTTCGGGACGAAGGCGAACCGGGAACATACGTGTCGCCCAGGCAGGTTCGCAAGTATCTGGGCACCGTGCGGCAGGACGAGTCGTGAGCCGTCCCCTGGTCCCTGGACTCGTAGCCGAGAACACCACCGACGAGCGGTTCCTCGGTGCCGTGGTGTTCCGCCAGCTGAGGGCGTTGACGGAAAAGGGCACCCGGCACGTCGTGGACGTGGGGAAGACCGAGATCGGCGAGTCTTGGACGATCAAGGACGCCGACCGGGTCTGCCGGGCCGTGGTGGAACTGGCCGAGGACTGCCACCTGATCTGCGTCCACAACGACCACAATGAGCGGGGAAAGGCCGAGAAGGTCGTGGCGGTCCTGCGCGAACAGGGTTTGAGTACGCCGGTGGTCCCACTGGTGCCGGTGCGGGAGACCGAGGCATGGCTTCTCGCCGACCGTGAGGTCTGGGCGGGGCTGCGGGGTAGCGATCTCACGCGCCTGCCCGCACGTCCGCGCGACGTGGAGAAGATTCTCGACCCCAAGCCCGTGCTGGACGCGGTGCGCCCGGGGAGCGGCCGTCGCTCGCGGGCCGACTACTTCGATTACATAGGACAGAACGTCGACCTCGACGTGCTCGTGCGGATACCGGCGTACGCAGCCTGGGTGGCCGAGACGGAAGAGGCGTTGAAGGGACTGGGATACCTGTGAGCGTGGACACGCTTATGAGCTATGACGAGGCGCTGGCGAAGTTCGAGCCGGTGCTCGGGATCGAGACGCACATCGAGCTGGGCACGGCGTCGAAGATGTTCTGCGGGTGCCCGACGGAGTTCGGGGCGGAACCGAACACGCAGGTGTGCCCGGTGTGCCTGGGGCTGCCGGGCGCGCTGCCGGTGACCAACCACGCGGCGATCGAGGGCATCATCAAGATCGGCCTGGCGCTGAACTGCGACATCGTGGAGTGGTGCCGGTTCGCCCGGAAGAACTACTTCTATCCGGACATGCCGAAGAACTTCCAGATCTCGCAGTACGACGAGCCGCTGTGCGTGGACGGCCACCTGGCCGTCGAGGTCGACGGCGAGACGTACCGGATCGAGATCGAGCGCGTCCACATGGAGGAGGACACCGGGAAGTCGCTGCACGTGGGCGGCTCGACCGGGCGCATCCACGGGGCCGAGTACTCGCTGGTCGACTACAACCGGGCCGGCATCCCGCTGGTGGAGATCGTCACGAAGCCGATTCCGGCGACCGGCGACAAGGCGCCGCTGGTGGCGCGGGCCTACGCGACGGAGCTGCGCGAGCTGGTGCGGTCGCTGGGCGTCTCGGACGTCCGCATGGAGCAGGGCTCGATGCGCTGCGACGTGAACGTGTCGCTGATGCCGCGCGGCGCGCGGGAGTGGGGCACGCGGACGGAGACGAAGAACGTCAACTCGCTGCGGTCGGTCGAGCGGGCCGTCCGGTCGGAGATCGAGCGGCAGGCGGGGGTGCTGGACGGCGGCGGGCGCGTCATCCAGGAGACCCGCCACTTCCACGAGGACACCGGCCGCACGACCAGCGGGCGCAGCAAGGAGGAGGCGCAGGACTACCGGTACTTCCCGGAGCCCGACCTCGTGCCGATGGCGCCGTCGCGGGAGTGGGTCGAGGAGCTGCGCGCGAGCCTGCCGGAGCTGCCGGCCGCGCGCCGCCGCCGCATCCAGGGGGAGTGGGGGCTGTCCGACCTGGAGCTGCGGGACGTCGTCAACGCCGGCGCCGTCGACCTCATCGAGGCGACGATCGCTCAGGGCACCGACGCGGCGGCGGCCCGGAAGTGGTGGATGAACGAGCTGTCGCGGCGCGCGACCGAGCAGGGCGTCGAGCTGGCGGATCTGCCGATCACGCCGGAGCAGGTCGCCCGGGTGCAGGCGATGATCACGGCCGGGGAGCTGAACGACAAGCTGGCCCGGAAGGTGTTCGAGGGCGTCCTCGCGGGCGAGGGCGCGCCGGACGAGGTCGTCGCGAAGCGGGGCCTGAAGGTCGTCAGCGACGAGGGCGAGCTGTCCTCGGTCATCGACCAGGTCATCGCCGACAACGCGGACGTGGCGGACAAGATCCGCGCCGGGAAGGTCGCCGCGACGGGCGCCCTCGTCGGCGCCGTGATGAAGGCGACCCGCGGGCAGGCCGACGCCGGGCGGGCGCGGGAGCTGATCCTGGAGAAGCTCGGCGCGTCCTGACGGCGCGGCGCCGTCCCCCTCGGGGTCTCAGCCGAGGGGGACGCTGAGCACGCGGTCGTCGTCGCGGGCGGGGTCGCCGCGGCCGTCGCGGTTGCTGGTCGTCAGCCACAGGGAGCCGTCGGGGGCCTTCACGACGGCGCGCAGGCGCCCGTAGCCGTTCTCGAAGTGCGCGACCGGCTTTCCGGCCTTGCCGTCGTCGAGGGGGACCTGCCAGAGGCGTTCGCCGCGGAGGGCGGCGGCCCAGAGGGAGCCGTCCGCGTAGGCGAGCCCGGACGGGGACGCCTCGTCGGTCGTCCACGTCAGCAGCGGTTTCGTGAAGCCTCCACCGCCGTCCTCGTCGCCTTCGACGTCGGGCCAGCCGTAGTTCTTGCCCTTCTGGATCAGGTTGATCTCGTCGAAGCGGTTCTGCCCGAACTCCGTGGCGTAGAGGCGGCCGTCGCCGTCCCAGGCGAGGCCCTGGACGTTGCGGTGCCCGTAGGTCCAGACGCGGGTGCCGAACGGGTTGCCCCGCGCGGGCTTGCCGTCGGGCGTGACGCGCAGGATCTTGCCGCCGAGGGAGTTCTTGTCCTGGGCGAGGTTGCCGTCGCCGGTCTCGCCGGTGGCGATGTACAGCAGCTTGTCGGGCCCGAACGCGAGCCGCCCGCCGTTGTGGTTGGGGCCCTTCGGGATGCCGGTGACGATCGGCTGGGGCGTACCGAGCCGCCCGTCATAGGTGGCGCGGACGACACGGTTGTCGGACGCGGCCGTGTAGTACAGGTAGATCAGGTGGTCGGTGGAGTACGACGGGGACACCGCTACGCCCAGTAGCCCGCCCTCGCCCTGCGGCTCCACGCCGGGCACCGTGCCGACCGTCGTCTTCTTCCCGGACGGCGCGACCCGCACCAGGCGCGCCGAGTCGCGCTCGGTGACGAGGGCGTCCCCGCCGGGCAGGAACGCCACCGCCCACGGCACCTCCAGATCCGCCGCCACCGTGCGCGGCTTGCCCTCCGTCCCGGCGGGCGCGCTGGACGAGAGCGGCGGCGGTGTGCTCGCGCCGCCGCCGTTGTCGTCGCCGTCCCCGCCGGACGAGGACGAGCAGCCCGCGAGGACCACGGCGGCCGAGACCAGGACGATCGTGTGCAGTCGCATGAACGCCTCCCGTAGGTAGTACGGATCCGGCGGGCAGGTCGTTCCCCGTCACCGAGCGTCATGCCGGGGCAAGCCGCCGGATCGGTGACGATCGGCTTTCGGACGTCCCAAACGGATCCGCGGCGCGGTCGTTTGTCGCCGGGAGGACGCTCAGCCTCAATCGCTCCGTGACCTACCGAACGTACATTGAGCGACACGGTGATCCCGTAGTGCAGCAACGTCGCTGATCCGGCAGGCGGCTCCGGCAGGCAGGCTCCCCCAGGCAGGCCGGTTCGCTCGCCAAAGCCCTGCGCCGACCCTGCGCGGGGCACGATCCTTGACCTTCCGGCCGTTGTACGAGCGGCGAGGGTCGTGGACCCACTCTCCCCGGCGTTCGGCGTCACCGTTCGCAGGGGCCGATCAGCTCCACGGGGGCAGGAAGGGACACGGCGCGATGAGCGGCGACTACGCCAGGCGGATACCGCCGCGTGCGCTGCCGGTCGCCATGGCCGCGGTCGTCGGCGTGCTCTACGCCACCGGTTCGCTGCTGGGCTGGGGCGGCCGGGCCTTCATCGCCTGGGCGGAGGCGGCCGCCGCGGGCGCCGCCGCGGTCTCGCTGCTGCTGTCGTCGCGGCGGCCGGACGGCGCGCCGGCGGAGCCGGGCGCCCCGGGCGGGCTGTGGCGCGCGTCGTGGCGCTGGTACGGGATCGCCGCCGCGTCCTGGTTCGTGGGCGCGGTCGGCAGCGCCCTGTCGGACGGCACCGGCCGCAGCGCGCTGTCCCTGTCGGTGCCCGACCTGTTCTACCTGGTCGCGCTGGTCGCGCTGGTCACCGGGCTCGTCGTCCCGATCAGGCTGCCGCGCGACGCGGGGACGTGGCTGCGCTACGCCGGGGACACCTATGTCTGCGCCTGCGCGCTGTTCGTGCTCGGCTGGGTCGCGCTGTTCGGCGCCCTGTACGACCGGTCGGGCGAGTCGCCGACCGAGTTCTCGCTGGAACTGCTGTACCCGCTGATCGACATCGTGTTCGTCTGCGGCGCGCTGCCGTTCGTCCTCGGCGCCGCCCGCGGGCACCGCCGGCTCGCCTGGATGGGGTACGGCGCGCTGGCGGCCATCGCCGTCGCCGACATCGTGACGACGTTCGTCCGGCTGGACGGCGGCGGGCCGGCCGACGACCCCTCCGACATCCTGCGGCTCGCGGGGCTGCTGCTCCTGCTGCTGGTGCCGTGGACGGGGCCGGACGCCGAACCGGACCTGCCCGTCGACGACATCCCCGCGGGCGTCGAGATCGACGGCGAGGAGTGCGGCCGCATGATCGGCCCGGGGATCGCGCCGGCCGCGATCGCCGCCGCGGCGGCGCTGTTCATCGCGGGCCACTCCCTCACCGGGCGGAACGGGCTGGAGCCCGGCGTGTCGATCGCGGCGGGCTCGGCGGCGCTGGTGCTGATCGCGCGCCTCGCCGGGCTGCTGCGGGAGAACGACGCGCTGCGCCGCGCCGTGGACACCGGCGAGGAGCACTTCCGGGCGCTGTCGGAGAGCATCAACGACGCGGTGCTCATCTGCGACCTGGACGCGACCGTCCAGTACGCCAGCGCGGGCGCGCTGCGCATGTACCACTACACGACCGACGAGCTGCTCGGCCGGCCGCTGAACGAGCTCGTCCATCCGGAGGACGTGCCGCACGTCCAGGCGGTGTTCACCGAGTTCCTGGACGAGCAGGCCGGCCTCGGCGGGCCCGACGACGTGCTGCGGGTGTCGTGCCGGGTGCGGGCCGCCGACGGCACGTGGCTGCCGACCGAGTCGACGATCTCGCGCTACAGCGGCTCCGACGGGGCGCCGGGCCGGCTGCTGGTCACGACGCGGGACCTCAGCGAGCAGGCGGCACTGCAGCGGCAGGTCGCGCACCTGACGTTCCACGACGGGCTGACGGGCCTGCCGAACCGGTCCTACTTCGAGGAGCGGACGCGGGAGGTGCTGTCGCGGCAGCCGTCCGGCGGCAAGGTCGCGGTCGTGTTCGTCGACCTGGACGGGTTCACCGCGGTGAACGACTCGGAGGGGCACGCGGCCGGCGACCAGGTGCTCGCGCAGGCGGCCCGGCGGCTGCGCGCGAACGTCCAGTCCGACGACACGGTGGCGCGCTGGGGCGGCGACGAGTTCGCCGTCCTCGTGCAGCTGCCGCCGGACGACGGTGAGACGCGCGCCACCGTCGAACTGGCCGGGCGGCTCCTGCGCGTACTTTCGGTCGACCCTTACCAGGTCGGCCAGAAGCACATCGTGCTGACCGCGAGTGTCGGGATCGCGTTCGCCGGGGACGAGGAGGAGCCCGGCGCCGCCGGCGGCGGCTCCGACACCGGCCGCAGGGTCCGCCGCACCGCCGCCGACCTGCTGCGCAACGGCGACCTGGCGATGGCCCGCGCGAAGGAGGCGGGCGGCGGCCGCGTCGAGGTGTACGCGCCGCACATGCACGCCGACGTCGTCCGGCGGCTGGAGCTCGGCAGCGACCTGCAGACGGCGCTCGCCGAGGAGCAGTTCGCGGTGGAGTTCCAGCCGGTCGTTGACCTCGCGACGTCCCGGGTGACCGGGGTGGAGGCGCTGCTGCGCTGGTGGCGGGGGAGCGAGGCGGTGCCGCCGGAGGAGTTCATCGGCCCGGCGGAGGAGTCCGGCCTGATGATCCCGCTCGGCGGCTGGGTGCTGCGCGAGGCGTGCCGGGAGGTCGCCCGGTGGCGCGGCGACTCGTGGGACGTGGGCCTGTCGGTGAACTTCACCGCCCGGCAGATCGCCGCGCCCCGGTTCACCGAGTCGGTCGCGGCGGCGCTGGAGGAGACCGGGCTGCCGCCGAGCGCGCTGACGCTGGAGGTCCGCGAGGAGGTCCTCGTCGAGGACGCCGGCCAGAACGTGGCGCGGCTGTCGGAGCTGCGCGACATCGGCGTCCGGCTCGCGATCGACGACTTCGGCACCGGGTACGCCTCGCTCGCCTACCTCGGGCAGCTCCCGGTGGACATCATCAAGATCGACCCGTCGTTCGTGGCGGGCCTCGGCTCGGACGAGACGCTGACGCTGCTCACCCGCACGATCGTGCGGCTCGGCAGCGACCTCGGCCTGACCGTGGTCGCGGAGGGCATCGAGCGGCCCGAGCAGCTGGAGCTGCTGCGGGAGATGGGCTGCCCGCGCGGCCAGGGCTTCCTCGTGGCGCGGCCGATGGCGGCGGGGCGGGCCGAGTCGCTCGTGCGGACGAACCTCGCCGGGCGGAACCGTCCGGGCGACGTCGCGCTCCCGCTCCCGGGCTGACCCCCGCCGGACGGGTCGCGGCGGAGTGAGACGCAGCACAGATGTCTCACATAATGAGAATTAGTGTCCACGGATTTGACCGGGAGCCGGACATCGGCGAAAGTAGGCCCGTGCAGAGCACTTCCACCATCCTCGTAGTACTTGGCCGGCGCGCGGGCTGACCAAGCTTCTCGTCCTGCGCGCCTCCCCTCGACCGCTTCACGGCGGCGGGGGTTTTTTGTTGCCCGGCGAGCCAAGACTCACTCCCCAAGGAACCGCAGAATCATGACGACCGAACAGATGACGGGAGCCCAGGCGCTGGTGCGCGCCCTGGAGAACGTCGGCGTCGACACCGTGTTCGGCATTCCGGGTGGCGCGATCCTCCCGGCGTACGACCCGCTGTTCGACTCCAAGAAGCTGCGCCACATCCTCGTCCGGCACGAGCAGGGCGCCGGCCACGCCGCCCAGGGCTACGCGATGGTGACCGGAAAGGTGGGCATCTGCATGGCCACCAGCGGGCCAGGCGCGACCAACCTCGTCACGGCGATCTCCGACGCCTACATGGACTCGGTGCCGATCGTGGCGATCACCGGCCAGGTCGCGTCCTCCCTCATCGGGACGGACGGCTTCCAGGAGGCCGACATCGCCGGCATCACGATGCCGATCACCAAGCACAACTTCCTGGTCACCAAGGCCGCCGACATCGGCCGGACGATCGCCGAGGCGTTCCACATCGCCTCCACCGGCCGTCCCGGGCCGGTCCTCGTCGACATCGCCAAGGACGCGCTGCAGGCCACCGTCGAGTTCGCGTGGCCCGTCCAGCTCCAGCTGCCCGGCTACCGGCCGGTGACCCGGCCGCACTCCAAGCAGGTCCGCGAGGCGGCACGGCTGATCGTCAACGCGGAGCGCCCGGTGCTGTACGTCGGCGGCGGCGTGCTGAAGGCCGGCGCGTCCGCCGAGCTGAAGGTGCTCGCGGAGCTGACCGGCGCGCCCGTCGTCACCACGCTGATGGCCAAGGGCGCGCTGCCCGACAGCCACCCGCTGCACATGGGCATGCCCGGCATGCACGGCGCGGTCGGCGCGGTCGGCGCGCTGCAGCGCGCCGACCTGCTGGTCACCCTCGGCGCCCGGTTCGACGACCGCGTCACCGGCAAGCTCGACGGGTTCGCGCCGAACGCCAAGGTCGTGCACGCCGACATCGACCCGGCGGAGATCTCCAAGAACCGGCACGCGGACGTCCCGATCGTCGGGGACGCCCGCGAGGTCATCGCCGACCTGATCGTCGCCGTGCAGAACGAGCACGAGCAGGGCCACAAGGGCGACTACACCGACTGGTGGCGGCAGCTCGACGCGTGGCGCGAGACGTACCCGCTGGGCTACGACACGCCGGAGGACGGCTCGCTGTCCCCGCAGTACGTCATCGAGCGGATCGGGCAGATCGCCGGGCCGGACGCCTACTACGTCGCGGGCGTCGGCCAGCACCAGATGTGGGCCGCGCAGTTCATCAAGTACGAGCGGCCGGGCGCGTTCCTGAACTCCGGCGGCGCCGGGACGATGGGCTACGCCGTCCCGGCGGCGATGGGCGCCAAGGCCGGCGCGCCCGACACGACGGTCTGGGCGATCGACGGTGACGGCTGCTTCCAGATGACCAACCAGGAGCTCGCGACCTGCGCGATCGAGGGCATCCCGGTGAAGATCGCCGTGATCAACAACGGCAACCTCGGCATGGTCCGGCAGTGGCAGACGCTCTTCTACAACGAGCGCTACTCCAACACCAACCTGCACGCGGCCAAGCGGATCCCCGACTTCGTCAAGCTCGCCGAGGCGTACGGCTGCGTCGGCCTCCGCTGCGACAGGGCCGAGGACGTCGACGAGGTCATCCGCAAGGCCATGGAGATCAACGACGCGCCGGTCGTGATCGACTTCGTCGTGCACGAGGACGCCATGGTCTGGCCGATGGTCGCGGCCGGCACCACCAACGACGACATCAAGATCGCACGGGACATGGCGCCCGAGTGGGAGAACGGAGACTGACCCCGATGAGCCTGCACACCCTCTCGGTGCTGGTGGAGAACAAGCCCGGCATCCTCGCCAGGGTCGCGGCGCTGTTCTCCCGGCGCGGCTTCAACATCGAGTCCCTCGCGGTCGGCGTCACCGAGCACCCGGACATCTCCCGGATGACGATCGTGGTGAACGTCGCCGACCTGCCCCTCGAACAGGTCACCAAGCAGCTCAACAAGCTGATCAACGTCCTGAAGATCGTCGAACTGGACTCCTCGGCGTCCGTCCAGCGCGAACTCGTCCTGGTCAAGGTGCGCGCCGACGCGGAGACGCGGTCGCAGGTCCTGGAGACCGTCAACCTGTTCCGTGCCAAGGTGGTGGACGTCGCGCCGGACGCCGTCACCATCGAGGCGACCGGCAACCGCGACAAGCTGGACGCGTTCATCAGGGTCCTGGAGCCGTTCGGCATCAAGGAACTGGTGCAGTCGGGCATGGTGGCCATCGGCCGCGGCGCCCGCTCCATCACCGACCGCTCGCTGCGGGCGATCGAGCGCAGCGCGTGATCTCAACTGTTAACGACGAAAGGCGACAGCACTGTGGCTGAGATGTTCTACGACGACGCCGCCGACCTGAGCGTGATCCAGGGCCGGCACGTGGCGATCATCGGCTACGGCAGCCAGGGACACGCGCACGCGCTCTCCCTGCGCGACTCCGGGGTGGACGTCCGGGTCGGCCTCCGCGAGGGGTCGGCCAGCCGGGAGAAGGCGGAGGCCGAGGGCCTGCGCGTCGTCACCCCGGCGGAGGCGGCCGAGGAGGCCGACCTCATCATGCTGCTGGCCCCGGACCACCACCACCGGGAGATCTTCGAGAAGGACATCAAGCCGGCGCTCGTCGAGGGCGACGCGCTGTTCTTCGGCCACGGCTTCAGCATCCGCTACGACCTCGTCCAGCCGCCGGAGGGCGTGGACGTGGCGATGGTCGCGCCGAAGGGCCCCGGGCACCTCGTCCGCCGCCAGTTCGTCGCCGGGCGCGGCGTGCCGGTGATCGTGGCCGTGGAGAGGGACCCGTCCGGCAACGCCTGGCCGCTGGCCCTGTCCTACGCCAAGGCGATCGGCGGCCTGCGCGCGGGCGGCATCAAGACCACCTTCACCGAGGAGACCGAGACCGACCTGTTCGGCGAGCAGACGGTGCTGTGCGGCGGCGTCTCCGAGCTGATCAAGACCGGGTTCGAGGTGCTGACCGAGGCCGGCTACCAGCCGGAGGTCGCCTACTTCGAGGTCCTGCACGAGCTGAAGCTGATCATCGACCTCATCTACGAGGGCGGCATCTCCAAGATGTACTGGTCGGTCTCCGACAACGCCGAGTACGGCGGCTACAGCCGCGGCCCGCGCGTGATCACGCCGGAGACCAAGGCCGCGATGAAGAAGATCCTCGGCGAGATCCAGTCCGGCCAGTACGCCAAGGAGCTGGTGGACGAGTTCGAGGGCGGCCAGAAGCAGTTCCAGCAGTACCGGGACGAGATGGCCGAGCACCCGATCGAGAAGACGGGCGCCGAGCTGCGCCCGATGATGAGCTGGCTGAACGACTAGCAGCCGTCCGGAGGCGCGGGGGAGCGGACGCGCCCCCCGCGCCTGCGCATGTCACGGCCAGCGCACGGCCTGCGCACGGCCAGCGCACGGCCTGCGCACGGCCTGCGCACGGCCTGCGCGCGTCACGGCCTGCGCGTCACAGGCCGAAGCGGCGCAGCAGCCTGGCCCGCCGCGAGGCGCGGCCGGCGGTCTCGGTGACGAAGAGCGCCAGGTGCCCGCCCCTGGTGAAGTAGACGGCGACGTCCTTCTGCCCGGCGGAGCGGCGCTGCGGGCCGGTCCGCAGGCCGTCGGCGCGGACGGAGCCGAAGCGGGCCTCGCGGGTGACGCCGTGCGAGGTCGCCGCCACGTGGACGTCCCAGCGTCCGGGCTCCACGGCGGCGGGGTCGGCGACGGCCTCGAACCCGCGGGCGCCGTCCGGGCGGGGCCCGGCGGGGAAGCCGTGCTCCTTGCCGGTCGTCCGCTCCCGGAGGACGACGTCCACGGCGGTGTGGTTGGTCTCCACGCGCTGGAGCGCGGCGACGCCGCGGATGCGCACCTCGCGGCCCTGCCAGCCGACCGCGTCGAGCCGGTGCTCGACGCCGACCTCGGCGGTGATGTCGGCGTCCTGGCGGGGGACGCCGCGCAGGTAGGGGTACATCGCGTAGATCCGGCCGCCGACCACGACGGCGCCCGCCGGGCTGCCCTCGGCCTCGTCGCGGATCAGCCGCTCCAGCTCTTCGCCCAGGCCGTGCTGGATGCAGAAGGCCCGCAGCCGGAGGGACGCGGGCATGGCGGCGCGGGCGGCCTCGCTCAGCCCCTCCTCGCCGATGGCGCGGCGGGTGCCCGCCACGAGCCGCTCCCGCTGGAGGCGGTCGAGGCTCAGGTAGCGGTGGTCGTACACGCGCAGCACGTCGCGCAGGACGCTGACGAGGCTGTCGGAGGTCGGGTCCGAGGGACGGTCCGAGGTCACGGGTCTCTCCTGATCGGCCGGGGACAACGGTCACGTTAAGGCTCGGTGCCGTCGCTCACAGTGAAATCCCGGCGGTGTGTCCTCCTGGATGCATACTCGGTATTGCCAGGGGGATACGCGGTATGCATACTTGGTAGGCATGTCGATCCGTCACGGCCTGCTGGCACTGCTGTCCCAGGGGCCCCGCTACGGCTACCAGCTGCGCGCCGAATTCGAGTCCTCCACCGGCGGCACCTGGCCGCTCAACATCGGCCAGGTCTACTCGACCCTGTCCCGCCTCGAACGCGACGAGCTCGTCACGCGCGTCGGCGCCGACGACGAGGGCCGGTTCGTCTACCGGATCACCCCGGCGGGCGAGGCCGACGTCCGGCGGTGGTTCGCCACCCCGCTCGTCCGGTCCGACCGCCCCCGCGACGAGCTGGCGATCAAGCTGGCGATGGCCGTCACCACGCCGGGCGTCGACGTCGCCGGGGTCGTCCAGGCGCAGCGCACCGCCACGCTGCGCGCCCTCCAGGACCTCACCCGGATGAAGGCCGACGCGCCGGCCGTCCCCGCCGACCAGGGCGACCGCGCGTGGCGGCTGGTCCTGGAGTCCATGATCTTCCAGGCGGAGGCCGAGGTGCGCTGGCTGGACCACTGCGAGTCCTACGTCGCGTGCGCCGGGCCCCCCGCCTCCGCCGCCTCCGCCGCCCCGGACGCCCCGGACGCCGAGGCGCCGGACAAGACCGGCGAGGAGGCGCGGCGATGACCGTCCTGTCCCTGCGGGACGTCTCCCGCGACCACGGCCGCGGCCCGGCCCTCGTGCACGCCCTCGCCGGGGTGACGCTGGACGTCGCCGAGGGCGAGTTCGTCGCGGTGATGGGCCCGTCCGGCTCCGGCAAGTCGACCCTGCTGACGCTCGCCGGCGGGCTCGACACCCCGACGTCCGGGCGGGTCCTCGTGGACGGCGCCGATGTCGGCGCCCTCGGCCGCGCCGCCCGCGCCGCGCTGCGCCGCCGCGCCGTCGGCTACGTCTTCCAGGACCTCAACCTCATCCCCAGCCTGACCGCCGCCGAGAACGCCATGCTGCCGCGCGAGCTGGACGGCGTCCGCGCCCGCAAGGCCCGCCGCGAGGCGCTGCGCGCGCTGGAGGAGGTGGGCGTCGGCGACCTCGCCGACCGGTACCCCGACGAGATGTCCGGCGGCCAGCAGCAGCGCGTCGCGATCGCCCGCGCCCTCGTCGGCGACCGGCGGCTCGTCCTCGCCGACGAGCCGACCGGCGCGCTCGACAGCCGCACCGGCGAGGACGTCATGCGGGTGCTGCGGGACCGCTGCGACGCGGGCGCGTCCTGCCTGATGGTCACGCACGAGTCGCGGCACGCCGCCTGGGCCGACCGGGTCGTGTTCCTGCGCGACGGCCGGCTCGTCGACGCCACCCCCGGCCGCACCGGCCCCGAGACCCTGCTGCAGGAGACGACGTGAGCCGCCGCGGATTCGCCTTCCGCCTCGCCCGGCAGGACGCGCTGCGGGCGAAGGGCCGCACCGCGCTGGTGCTCTGCATGATCGGGCTGCCGGTCGGCGCCGTCAGCGCCCTGGCGGTGCTGCGGGCGACGGCCGCGGCGCGGGACGGCGCGGGCGGTCCGGGCGGCGCCTCCGCCGCCGAGGCCGGCGTGCTGGCGCTGATCGTCGCGATGGCCGTCCTGGAGGTCGTGCTGCTGGCCGGGCCGGCGTTCGCGGTGGACGTCCGGCGCCGCCGCCGCGACCTCGCGCTCGTCGCGGCGGCGGGCGGAGCCGGCCGGCACCTGCGCGCCGTCGTGCTGACGAGCGGCCTCCTCCTCGGCGGGTCCGCGGCGGTCGGCGGGGCGGTGCTCGGCGTCGCCGCCGCGGCGGCCGTCACGTGGATCGCCGAGGCCAGGGGCGCCGCCCCGCCCGGCCCCTTCACCGTGCCGTGGCCCGTGCTCGCCGCCACCGTGCTGCTGGGGGCGGGCAGCGGGCTCATGGCCGCGCTCGTCCCGGCCGCGCAGGCCGCCCGGATGGACGTCGTCGCGGCCCTCGCCGAGCGCCGGGAGGCGCCCGTCCCGGGCCGCCGCGGCTGGCCGGTCGCCGGGGCGGTGCTCGTCGCCGCGGGCGTGGCGCTGTGCCTGGAGGGCGTCCGGAGATGGCGCGAGTTCGGCGCCGCGATCGGCGCGGCGGCGATCATCATCGGGCTCGTGCTCGCCTGCCCGTGGCTCGTCGGCGCCGCCGGGCGGCTCGCGCACCGGCTGCCGCTGCCGCTCCGCCTCGCCGTCCGGGACGGCGCCCGCAACCGGGCCCGCACCGCGCCCGCGGTCGCCGCGATCATGGCGGCGGTGGCCGGGATCACCGCGCTGGCCATCGGGGGGGCCAGCGACCTCCGGCAGGAGCGGGTCGAGTACCAGGCGCGGCTGCCCATGGGCTCGGCGCTGATCCGGCCGCCGCTGGACCGGGCGGACGAGGTCGGAGCCGCCGTCCGGCGCGACCTGCCCGGCGTGCCCGTCCTGCCGCTGAAGGCCCTGCCGGGGCCGGACGGAGTCTGCGCGTCCGCGGACTCGTCGCAGTGCCCCGCCGTGAGCTTCGCCGCCGAACACGACGAGAACGCCTCCTTCGACCTCATGGACAACGTGGTCGGCGGCGCCCGCGAGGCCCGGCTCGTCCTCGGCCGCGACGACCCCGCCGTCACGTCCGCGCTGGCCGCGGGCAAGATCGTGCTGTTCCGGGCGGGGCCCCCGGCCGGAGGGACGACCACGGCCACGGTGTCCTACTGGGCCGGCGACGAGGAGCACACGGTCCGGACGATCGCGGACCTGCCGGCCGTCGCCGCTCCCGGCGACCCGCACGTGCGGGCCATCGTCCCGCCGGCGGCCGCCGCGAAGATCGGGCTGCCCGTCCGGACGGAGGCGTTCGGCGTCGACCGCGCCGACCACCGCGTCACCCGGGCCGAGCGGGCGCGCCTCGGCGCGACCCTCGACTCCTTCACCCGGGACGACGGGTCCGTCTACGTCGAACGCGGCTTCACCGGGTCGTTCGGCAAGGTCACGCTGATGCTGGCGGGGGCGGCGGGCGTGCTCGCGCTGGGCGGTGCGCTGATCGCGACCGGCCTGGCGTCCGCCGACGCCAGGCCCGACCTCGCGACGCTCGGCGCCGTCGGCGCCCGGCCCCGCACGCGGCGGCTGCTGGCCATGGGACGCGCCGCGTTCATCGCCGCGCTCGGCTGCTGGCTCGGCATCGCCGGCGGGCTCGTCCCCGGCATCTCGGTGGCGTACCCGCTCACCGGGGACGTCGAGGAGACCGGCGCGGCGGCGCACGGCGTGATCATCGACATCCCGTGGACGCTGCTCCTCGCGGTCGGCGCCGGCATCCCGCTGCTCGTCGCGCTCGTCGCCGGGGCGACCGCCTCCTCCCGGCTCCCGGCGACCCGCGGCGCCGCCTAGGCGTTGCCGCCCTAAGGGAAAGGCGCGGTCATGGACCCGCGCGGACAGCGGGAGACGCGCGGGCCGGAACCCGGCCGCGCGCCGGACGGGTGGTAGCGTCCGGCGCGTGGCCGAGGTCGTCGTGGCGCAGGGGCCCGCTCGCGAGGTGCCCGCCGGCACCGGGGCAGGCGGCCGGCGCCGCAGCCTGCCGCTCGCCGCGCTGATCGCGGCGAGCGCGCTGCTGTACGCGGCGTACGCGCTGATGCGGCTGCGCGCCTTCCGGACCGGCAGCTACGACCTGGTGATCTTCGACCAGGCGGTCCGCTCCTACAGCCGCTTCGACCTGCCGGTCGCCATGGTGAAGGGCGTCCACAACGGCTTCGGGCCCGGGTTCTCCGTCCTCGGCGACCACTTCTCGCCCATCCTGGCCCTGCTCGCCCCGCTCTACTGGATCCACGACGGCCCGGAGACGCTGCTCGTCGCGCAGGCCGTGCTGTTCGCCCTCGCGATCTGGCCCGTCTGGCGGTACGCCGAACGCAGGCTGGGCCCCGGCGCGGCCTACTTCGCGGCGGGCGCGTACGCGCTGTCCTGGCCGGTCGCCGAGGCGCTCGCGTTCGACTTCCACGAGGCCGCGTTCGTGCCGCTGCTGTCGGCGCTCCTGGTCGAGCGGTACGACGCCGGACGGCGCGGCCAGGCGGCCGCGGCGGCGTTCGCGCTGCTGCTCGTCAAGGAGGACATGGGGCTCCTCCTCGCGGGCTTCGGCCTCTACCTGCTCACCCGTCCCGACGAGCAGGACGGGGAGCGCCGCCTGCCGCGCGACCTGCTGCCGCGCGGCGAGCGGCGGGCCGGGCTCGCCTACCTCGCCGTCGGGCTGGCCGCCACCTGGGTCTCCTCCCGCGTGCTCATCGCCGCCTTCGGGGGCGACAACGACTACTACTGGGCGTACGGCGCGCTCGGTCCGGACGTGCCGCACGCGGCCTTCCACGCCCTCACCCGGCCGTGGGACGTCGCGGCCGTGCTCGTGGACCCGCCGCAGAAGGTCGCGACGACTGCGCTGGTGGTCCTGCCGCTGCTCCTGCTGCCGCTGGCGTCCCCGCTGACGCTCGCCGCCGTGCCGCTGCTGGCCGAGCGGATGCTCGCGAGCCGCTTCGGCAACTGGTGGGAGCCGCACTACCACTACAACGCGTTCGTCATCGCCGTGCTCGTCCTGGCGGCGGTGGACGGGGCGGCGCGGCTGCGCGGGCGGCCGCGGCCGGGCCGGAGCGTCCCGTCCGTCCTGCCGATGGCGGGTGTGCTGGCCGCCACGCTCGCCTGCGTGCCGTTCTTCGCCTACCGGCACCTGGCCGATCCGGCGCTGTGGAGCCCGAACGAGCGGGCCCGCGCGGCGTCGGCGGCGGCGGCGAGGGTCCCCGACGGCGCGCTCGTCGAGGCGGCCAACGGCGTCGGGCCGGCGCTGACGTCGCGCGCCCGCGTGCTGCTGTGGGACGAGCGGTCGCGCGGGGCCCCCTGGGTGGTCGCCTGCGTCGGGCGGCTGGAGTTCCCCTTCGCCTCGGTCGCCGAGCAGCGGCGGCGGGTCGGCGAACTGGAGGCCGCGGGGTACCGGGAGGTCTTCCGGCGGGACGGATACGTCGTGCTGCACCGGGACGTCCCCGCCCCGTGGTGAGGCGACCGCGATCGTTTGGACGGATTGTCCGGTGACCGGTTGATGAGATCACGGTCAGAATGCCGGTGAAGATACCGTTCGGATAAATACACCTACCGTTTCTGGGTACTTTGCCTGATACTTGAAGAAAGCCGTGACGGCGCGGCCGGTGCGGGAGCCACCTGCGCGAACACTCATGTGGCCGCCGCCGGAGCGGGCCTTGGGTGGAGTGCATGAGCGGTGCGATGCTGATCGGGGACGATGGAAGGTCACCGGCCGGAGGCGGCCCGGAATTTCCCGCCGGTGCGACAGTTCCGCGGCTAGGAAATTCCTTGAATAACGGTGCGGAGTCATGACATGCCGGCGCGAGGGGACGAGGAGGTCCGGCGCTGGGAGACGTGCGGGCAGGCGTGGATCGGCGTGCTCCGGTACGTCTGGGCGGCCGGGCAGGCCGGGCTGGAGGACGGCGGGCCCATCATCGAGGGGCCCCCGCTGCTGTTCGAGATCAGTTCGCTGAGCTGGGAGGACCCGATCCTCCACGAGCACGGCGACCGGGCGCGGCTGGTCCGGCGGGCCCAGGAGCGCACCCGGCGCGTCGTCCGCGGGCGGTACTGGCCGAGGCTGCACGACCTGGACGGGCACGACCAGATCCGGTGGGTGGTGGACCTGCTGCGGGACAGGCCGTGGACGACCAGCGCGTGGATCTCGCTGACGATCCCGGGCGAGCCGGCCGACGGGCTGCCGGCCCTGACCGCGCTGTCGTTCCGCATCCGCGGCTACCGGCTGATCATGACGGCGATGTTCCGGTCGCAGAACGTCCACCGCGGCTACCTGATGTACATCCCGCTGCGCGAGGTGCAGGTGGGCGTCGCCGAGAAGCTGGGGCTGCCGGCGGGGCCGCTGCGGGTCTTCGTGGACGTCCCGCACGTCCACGTCGCGGACGCCGAGCGGGTGGCGTCCGTGCTCGCCGCCGTGCCGGAGCCGAACGCGGCCTGACCGCCGCTGGACGTCACGGCCGCATGAGATGACAGACCAGGGCGAACGGGTAAGAGTCGGCACTTACCGGTGAGTCTCTCCCTGGCGGGAACCGGCGGCGTCCACGGGTTATAGACTCGGCTGCCGGGGGCGAGGGCCACGACGAGGTGACTCGCGACTTCACCTGCAAAGCACACAGAACCCACACTCTTCGAAGGACTGTTTCCTCTTGAGCAAGCCCGTCGTCCTCGTCGCAGAAGAACTCTCCCCGGCCGGCATCGCCGTGCTGGAGGCCGACTTCGACGTCCGGCACGTCGACGGCGGCGACCGCGAGCAGCTGCTCCCGGCCGTCGCCGACGTCGACGCGCTGATCGTGCGGAGCGCCACCAAGGTCACCGCCGAGGTGTTCCAGCACGCCAAGAAGCTGCGGGTCGTCGCGCGCGCCGGCGTCGGCCTCGACAACGTCGACGTCGAGGCCGCCACCAAGGCCGGCGTCATGGTCGTCAACGCGCCCACGTCCAACATCGTCACCGCCGCCGAGCACGCGATCGCGCTGCTCCTCGCCACCGCGCGCAACGTCCCGCAGGGGCACGCCGCGCTCAAGCAGGGCGAGTGGAAGCGCTCCAAGTACACCGGCGTCGAGCTGCAAGGCAAGACCGTCGGCGTCCTCGGCCTCGGCCGCATCGGCGTCCTCGTCGCCCAGCGCCTCGCCGCCTTCGACATGAACGTGATCGCGTTCGACCCCTACGTGCAGGCCGCCCGCGCCGCGCAGCTCGGCGTGAAGCTCGTCACGCTGGAGGAGCTGCTGGGCGACAGCGACTTCATCACCGTGCACCTGCCGAAGACGCCCGAGACCCTCGGCCTCATCGGCGACCGCGAGCTCCAGCGGGTCAAGCCGTCCGTCCGGATCGTCAACGCCGCCCGCGGCGGGATCGTCGACGAGGCGGCCCTCGACCTCGCCATCAAGGACGGCCGCGTCGCCGGCGCCGGCATCGACGTGTTCAGCACCGAGCCGTGCACCGAGAGCCCGCTGTTCCACCACGACAACGTCGTCGTGACCCCGCACCTCGGCGCCAGCACCCACGAGGCGCAGGAGAAGGCCGGCACGCAGGTCGCCCGCTCGGTGAAGCTCGCCCTGTCCGGCGAGTTCGTCCCGGACGCCGTCAACGTGCAGGGCGGCGCCGTCGCCGAGGACGTCAAGCCCGGCCTGCCGCTCGCCGAGAAGCTCGGCCGCATCTTCACCGCCCTCGCCGGCGGCGTCCCCGTCCGCCTCGACGTCGTCGTCCGCGGCGAGATCGCCGAGCACGACGTGAAGGTCCTGGAGCTCGCCGCGCTCAAGGGCGTCTTCGTGGACGTCATCGAGGAGACCGTGACGTTCGTCAACGCGCCGCTCCTCGCCCGCGACCGCGGCGTCGAGGTCACCCTCACCACCTCCGAGGACAGCCCCGACTGGCGCAACGTCGTCCAGGTCCGCGGCACGATGGCGGACGGCGCCGTCGTCTCGGTCTCCGGCACCCTCACCGGCCCCAAGCACGCCGAGCGGATCATCGAGATCAACGGCTACAACATGGAACTCGTCCCGACCGAGCACATGGCGTTCTTCTCCTACGTCGACCGCCCCGGCATCGTCGGCGCCGTCGGCAAGCTGCTCGGCGACGAGCAGGTCAACATCGCCGGCATGCAGGTCGGCCGGGACGTCAAGGGCGGCAAGGCGCTCATCGCGCTGACCGTCGACTCGGCCATCGCGCCGCAGCTCGTCGACGCCATCACCCGCGAGGTGGGCGCCGACATGGGCCGCCGCGTCGACCTCGAAGGCTGACCGGGAGCGGGCGTCCGCCCGTCGGACGCCCGCTCATCTCACACTTTGAGATTCTTTGCCACGGGTCGGGACAATTCCGCCGGGCCGGAGGTAATCTCGCAGGTAGTCATGCGGCGCTTCGTGGTAATCCTTCGCTGCCGCAGCGGGGCCTGATCATCGGCAGGCCGGCGCCCGCTGCGGAGGTTCTGCCTGGCCGTGAGTCCGATCCCCAGCCGGATCGTGCGAACCACGCCGACCGGCGGCCCTCACGCCACACAGCTCAGCGATCTTTTGGAGCATCCTCATGAACGACACCTGGACCGACACTCCCGCGGACGAGGCCGAGGAAGAAGCCGCCCGCGCCCTGCAGACCGCCCTGGACCGGCGCGCGGATTAACTGCATCGCCCTTGGCGTCAGGCGCTGCGGCGCCTTCCTTCAACGGGCGATGCGTGCGATCGCCGCATCGCTCCGACTCGCCTGGGGGCTCGCTGCGCGATCAGGTTCTCGCAAGCTCGAACCTGCCTTCGGAGGCGATCGCGACGGTTCGGTTCGGTGCGTGGCCGGCCCGATGGCCGGTCGCCCGGTGACCTGGTGCCGTGGTTGGGCGTGTGAGACTGGGGTTCATGCCGCCGGAGATCGCCTCTGCTGACGTTGTGCGGGCGTTGCGTGACGTCGCACGGCTCGGGCCGTACTTCGAGATCGTGGTAGAGGGGCTGGACGGCCCCGGGTGGCGTCCTCTCGCCGGTGATGCCGAGCGGTTGCGGACGCTCACCCGTGACTACTGCGAGCGGCTCGGGACGGTGGAGCGCCGGGTCGCGGCCTCGCTGGTGTTCCAGGGGCTCGCGGCTCGTCTGTGGTCGCCCGTCGTGGCTGCCGGGGCGGGTGGCGTCGTCCCGGATCTGAGCGGGTTGCGGTGGCGTTGGGCGCCAGGTGAGTCGATCACCCTGGGGCTTGCGGAGCCGCGCGGGTGGCGGGTCGAGGGCGTCGCGGAGGCCGCCTCGCTTGCTCACGCCGTGGTGGTGGACGGGCATCTGCGGCGTTTTCGGGAGGCGCTGCTGAGCTTCGTGAGTCTCGCGGACGGGCTCGTCTGGGGCAACGCGGCGTCCGCGCTGGCGGGGAGCTTGAACGTCGGGGCGGTCGAGCCGGAGCGGGCCGCGCTCGTGCGTGAGTTGCTCGGGCGCGCGCCGCTGGCGGGGACGGGGAGCTTCGGTGCCGACGGGTTCGTCCGGAGAAGTTGCTGTCTCTACTACCGGGTGCCCGGCGGCGGCATGTGCGGGGATTGCGGGCTCTTGACCGGATCGTGAGACGAGAGCCCACGCACTGAGACGTTTGCAGTAGAGTGCGCGCATGGCTTCGCGCAGCATTCGTCTGGCCGTCATTCCCGGTGACGGGATCGGCCCCGAGGTGGTCGCCGAGGGGCTCAAGGTCCTCGACGCGGTGTCCGGCGACCTCACGTTCGAGCAGACCTCCTATGACCTGGGCGCCGCCCGCTGGCACCGGACGGGGGAGACGCTGCCCGACTCGGTCCTCGATGAGCTGCGCGGGCAGGACGTCATCCTGCTCGGCGCGGTGGGCGACCCGAGCGTCCCCAGCGGGACGCTGGAGCGCGGGCTGCTGCTGCGGACCCGGTTCGAGCTCGACCACTACGTCAACCTGCGGCCCGTGAAGCTGTTCCCCGGCGTCCGGACGCCGCTGGCCGGCGTGACGACCGACGACATCGACATGGTCGTCGTCCGGGAGGGGACCGAGGGCCCCTACACCGGCGTCGGGGGCGTGCTGCGCAAGGGCACGCCGCACGAGGTCGCCACCCAGGAGAGCGTGAACACCGCGTACGGGGTCGAGCGGGTCATCCGGTACGCGTTCGAGGTCGCCGCGTCCCGGCCGCGCAAGAAGCTCACGCTGGTGCACAAGGACAACGTCCTGACGTTCGCCGGCGACCTCTACCAGCGGGTGCTGAAGCGGGTCGGGGCCGAGTACCCGCAGGTCACGACCGACTACGTGCACGTCGACGCGGCCACCATGTTCTTCGTGAGCCAGCCGCAGCGGTTCGACGTGGTCGTCACCGACAACCTGTTCGGCGACATCATCACCGACATCGGCGCCGCGATCGCGGGCGGGATCGGGCTCGCCGCGTCCGGCAACGTCAACCCCGACCGGACGGCGCCGTCGATGTTCGAGCCCGTGCACGGCAGCGCGCCCGACATCGCCGGGCAGGGCAAGGCCGACCCGACCGCCACGATCCTGTCCGTCGCCATGCTGCTCGACCACATCGGCGAGGGCGAGGCCGCCCGCCGGGTCGAGCAGGCCGTCTCGGACGACCTGGCCGAGCGCGCCGGACTCGGCGCGCGGTCCACGTCCCAGGTCGGCGACGCGATCGCCAAGCGAGTATCCGGATAGGGCACGCCGCCTGTCCGGCCGGACCGGGCGTGCCCTCGCGGCGCGCCCGGTCTTTCGGCATGTGCCGCGTGGAGGAGCAGGTCTAGACGAAGTACGACAATAGGGACTAGAGACGCCACAGCGGCGATGGGGCCGCCCGGCGATCCGCGAGAGGACGAACCGCGATGAGCGACACCCTGGAGTTCGAGATCACGCGCACCGAGCGGGCCGCGACCGCCGCCGAGCGCGCGGCGATCATGGCCGATCCCGGCTTCGGCCGGTACTTCACCGATCACATGGTCACGATCAGGTACTCGGCGGAGCACGGCTGGCACGACGCGAAGCTCGAACCGTACGGGCCGATCCCGATGGACCCCGCCTCGCAGGTGTTCCACTACGCCCAGGAGCTCTTCGAGGGACTCAAGGCCTACAAGCAGCCGGACGGCTCGATCGTCACCTTCCGGCCGCACATGAACGCGGCCCGGATGAACCGCTCCGCGAAGCGGATGGCGATGCCGGAGATCCCCGAGCAGCTGTTCGTGGACGCGATCGAACTGCTCGTCCGGACCGACGGGGACTGGGTCCCGGACACCGAGGGCCACAGCCTCTACCTGCGGCCCTTCATGTTCGCCACGACCCGCGCGCTCGGCGTCAACAGCCCCGCGAACGAGTTTCTGTTCATGGTCATCGCGTCGCCGTCCGGGCTGTACTACCCGCGCGGCATCAAGCCCGTCTCGGTGTGGCTGTCGCAGGACTACACCCGCGCGGCGCCCGGTGGGACGGGCGAGGCCAAGTTCGGCGGCAACTACGCGGCGTCCTTCGCCGGGCAGGCCGAGGCCGTCGCGCAGGGCTGCGACCAGGTCGTCTGGCTCGACGCGGTGGAGCACCGCTGGGTCGAGGAGGTCGGCTCGATGAACCTCATGTTCGTCTACGGCTCCGGCGCGGGGGCCCGCCTGCTCACGCCCGCCCTCACCGGCACGCTGCTCGCCGGCGTCACCCGCGACTCGATGCTCAAGCTGGCCCCCGACCTCGGCGTCCCCGCCGAGGAGGGCAAGATCAGCATCGACGAGTGGCAGGCGGGCTGCGAGTCCGGCGAGATCACCGAGGTGTTCGGCTGCGGCACCGCCGCGATCATCAGCCCGGTCGGCCGGGTGAAGGGCCGGGACCGCGAGTGGACGATCGGGGACGGCGAGCCCGGCGAGATCTCGATGCGGCTCCGCCAGGAGCTGGTCGGCATCCAGTACGGCACCCGTCCCGACCCCTACGGCTGGGTGCACAAGATCGTCTGACCTGCGCGTTCGCGGGCCCCGGCGGGATACGCGCCGGGGCCGTGCCGTCTCATGGTCTGAGATGGGTGTCCCGAGCATGGGGATCGTGTGGCAGACTGAGAGCATCATGCGCAACAGCCTCGTCATTATCGGCTGGCGCGCCGGCAGCTAACGGGACACCGCCGGCGCGCAGACCTCTCACGTCCGTGAGGGGTCTTTTTTGTGCCCTGGCGCCACCCTCTGGGGGTTCTCACCTATGCAAGGCGACGCGTTCCACGTCTACGACACCACCCTGCGCGACGGGTCGCAGCAGGAGGGGCTCAACCTCTCCGTGCCCGACAAGCTCGCCATCGCGCGGCACCTCGACGACCTGGGCGTCGGCTTCATCGAGGGCGGCTGGCCGGGCGCCAACCCCAAGGACACCGAGTTCTTCAGGCGCGCTCGAACAGAGCTCGACCTGAGGCACGCGCGGCTCACCGCGTTCGGCGCGACCCGCCGGGCCGGGGTGAAGGCGGCCGACGACCCGCAGGTCGCCGCACTGCGCGAATCCGGCGCGTCCGTCGTGACCCTTGTCGCCAAGAGTCACGACAGGCACGTCGAACTGGCCCTCCGCACCACCCTTGAGGAGAACCTCGCGATGATCCGCGACACGGTCTCCCATCTGCGGGCGGAGGGCCAGCGGGTCTTCCTGGACGCCGAGCACTTTTTCGACGGCTACCAGGCCAACCGCGCCTACGCGCTGGAGGCCGTCCGCACCGCCGCCGAGGCCGGCGCGGACGTCGTCGCGCTCTGCGACACCAACGGCGGCATGCTGCCGGACGAGCTGGCCGACGTCGTCAACGAGGTCGTCGGCTACGGGGTGCGGGTCGGCATCCACTGCCACGACGACTCCGGCTGCGCGGTCGCCAACACGCTCGCCGCCGTGAAGGCGGGCGCCACCCACGTCCAGGGCTGCGCGAATGGGTACGGCGAGCGCAGCGGCAACGCCAACCTGTTCACGGTCGTCGGCAACCTCCAGCTCAAGCGGGGCATGAACCTCGTGTCGGACGCGCAGCTCGCCGAGATGACCCGGATCGCGCACGCCGTCTCCGAGGTCACCAACGTCACCCCCAGCTCCCAGCAGCCGTACGTGGGCCTGTCGGCGTTCGCGCACAAGGCGGGGCTGCACGCGTCCGCCGTCAAGATCGACCCGGACCTGTACCAGCACATCGACCCCGCCGCCGTCGGCAACGACATGCGGATGCTGGTGTCGAGCATGGCGGGGCGCGCGTCCGTCGAGCTGAAGGGCCGCGAGCTGGGCTACGACCTGTCCGGCGAGAAGGCCAAGGCCGTCGTCGACAAGGTCAAGGAGCTGGAGTCCACCGGCTACACCTTCGAGGCCGCGGACGCCTCCTTCGAGCTGCTGCTGCGCGAGGAGCTGACCGGCGTCCGGCAGCGGCACTTCGAGGTCGAGTCGTGGCGGTCGATCGTGGAGCGCCGCCCGGACGGGTCCATGGTCAGCGAGGCCACCGTCAAGCTGCACGCCAAGGGCGAGCGGATCATCGCGACCGGCGAGGGCAACGGCCCCGTCAACGCCCTCGACAACGCCCTGCGCCTCGCGCTCGGCCGCCTCTACCCGGAGCTGGCGCGGCTGGAGCTGGTCGACTACAAGGTCCGCATCCTGGAGGGCGCGCACGGCACCGACGCGCGGACGCGGGTGCTGATCGAGTCCGGCGACGGCGAGCGCGAGTGGGGGACGGTCGGCGTCGAGGACAACGTCATCGCCGCGTCCTGGCAGGCCCTCGAGGAGGCCGTCACCTACTGCCTGCTCCGCGCGGGCCACGAGGCAGGCTGACCGACGCCCGGAGCGGAGCTCCGGCGGAGCGGAGGGCGGCGGTCAGCCCGCTCTTTCCGGGGGTGCGGGGGGCCGCCCCCTACAAGGGATGCTGAGCGGGAGCGGCCGGGGCCGGTCGGGCATGATCGGGGCATGAGCACTGAGATCACCGACAACCCCGCGAAGAGCCGCTACGAGATCAGGGTGGACGGCGACCTCGCCGGGTTCGTCGAGTACGAGACGGAGGAGGACGCCGTCGTCCTCATCCACACCGAGGTCGACTCCGCGTTCGAGGGCAAGGGCGTCGGGAGCGCCCTCGCCCGCGGCACGCTGGACGACGTCCGCGGGAAGGGGCTGAAGGTCGTCCCGCTGTGCCCGTTCATCAAGAAGTGGATCCAGAAGCACCCCGACTACCAGGACCTCGTCCGCTAGACGGCGCGCAGCCGGGAGCCGCCGCCCTCCAGCATCAGCCACGCCGACAGCGACGCCTCCTTCAGCCTGACCCGGACCCGCGAGTAGCGGCCCGGGTCGACGAGGCCGGGAGCGGGCGTGATCACCGTGTCGAACACGAAGTCGGACGTGACGAACGCGAGGTCGGCGCCGGTCTCGGCGACGCGCCGCTTTACCGCCGGCGCGTCCACCATCCGCCGCGTCGTGATGATGGAGACGCCGGCCACGCCCTTCGGCCCGCGCTGCACGGGCCCGACGTGCAGCGCGGCGCGGAGTTGCAGCCGGGTCGCCTCCGCGGCGCGCCGGTTGTGCCGCCGCAGATCCGCCGCCAGATGCGCGAGCATCGGGTCGACGACCCTGTCGGTCGGCGTGGTCGGCGGGACGATGACGAGCGCGCCGTCGCCGCGGTCCTCCTGGTAGAGGCGGCCGAAGTCGAGGCCGGACGCGGTGAACGCCCCGCCCATCAGGTCGTACATGGCGTCCAGGACGTACTGCCGGTCGGCGTCGGTGCGCGTCGGCGCGCTGAACCGCGTGATGTCGGTGATGAGGATCGAGCAGTTGCCCTGGACGGCCTGGAAGTCGTGCCTCTCGATCTGCCTCCGGTAGACCTGCTGCTCCAGCACGGCCCGCACGCGCGGATTGGCTTCCAGGAAGGCCCCGAACTCGTGGGCGTCGACGCGCAGCGCCTGGACGTCGCTCTCCGCCGTCACCGTGGCGGACCGGTCCCGGACCATCAGCGCCGCCCGCTCGCCGACCAGCTCACCGGCGCCGCGGAACGCGATGATCCGCTGCTCGGGGCCCTCCCGCACCCAGACGCGCGTCCAGCCGGACAGGATCACGACGACCTCGGCCGCGGGTCCTCCCTCCCGGCACAGGACGTCCTCCCTGGCGTACAGGTGCGTGCGCGCCCGCGCGAGCAGGTCGTGCCGCTCCACGGGCGTCAGCGCGTCCCAGAACGTCGCCGCCCCGCGCGGCACGGCCACCTCGGTGGCGGCCGCCATCGCGGGAAGCTCGGGGGCGAGAACGGGCGGCGGCGTCGACGGCGGCCCGGACGAGTCCTGCAGGGTGCCCGCCCGCAGGTGCTGGACGACCGCGTTCGTCATCGCCACCGCGGGAAAGGTCAGGAACGTCAGGACGCCGCTGATCGCGGCGGTGCCCGAACCGTCCAGCGCGTAGCCCAGCGCGACGGCCCCGAGCGTCACGGGCGTCATGGTCTTCGCGTTCACCGGCCCCGCGCCGGCCTGCGAGGCCGTCCGCCTCCGCAGCCGCGCGGCCCAACGGTTGAATCCCACGGAGTCTTCCTTCCCCCGGGGAGGTGCGGCGCAGTGCCGCCGGCCCCCGGCGTTGGTCAGGTCCCCACGTCTCCCAGAACTAAGATTAGGCTAGAATGCATATGAAGACCATATGAAAACTGCTCGGAAGTCAGTGATGATTCTGTCACTTGATGGCAAGTCGCCAAGTTCCGGAGGTTTCCCGGCCGCGCGGCGGGGGAATCTCTCACGTACATGCTGTACGCGGGGCATGGATTTGCTGACGGAGGGCTGTATGGTCGCCTGACCGGCGAGGTACCCGGTCCCGGCGCCGGAACGCATGGGGGCGTGCCGGGCTGCGCGCCCCGGATTGGAGTGAGCGCTCATGACGAACCCTCGGGCAGCCTCCGACGCCGCGGGCGGATCCGCGGACGCCGAGGATCCGGGCCGCCGGGCCGACGCCGCCCCGCAGAGCGAGCGCGTCACGGTCAACCTGACCGGCAAGGCCGTCCAGGCCCTCCAGCGCCTCCAGGAGCAGACCGGCTACAACAAGACCGACTGCATCAACCGCGCACTGATCATCGCCGGCGAGATCGAAGGCATGTCCCGCGACCCCGGCGCCTTCTACTGGCGCGAGACCCCCGAAAGCGACCTGATGCTCGTCCGCTTCGTCTGACCGTCCTCCAGCCCCCGCCCGCTCGCCCTCGCGCCCGCGTCAGAAGCCGACCGGCCGGACGCCGTAGGGGAGGGTTACGGAGAGGAAACGGATCTTGTTCGCGCCGGGCCTGTGGACGGTGACCGTGTGCCGGAAGGCGTCGCCGTACGCGGCCGGCCTTGCGCAGCTCGAGGATCGCGGCCTTGATCGTGTTGCGGGACGCGCCAGCGCTCGGCCAGCTCCGTCTCGGACGGCAGCGCGTCGCCCGGTGCCAGGCGCCCGTCGTCGATCTGGGCCTGGAGGTCCTGGACGATCTCGACGTACTTGGGCCGGGCGCCTGGCATGGGGGTCCCTCCTCGTCGGGGGTGGGAGGCGGTCTGGCTATGTTGCGTCGTGTTCGATGATGCGTTGCGGCTCGGTCTGCGGGGTAGTGGAGATGGCTCGCTGGAAGAGGGCGCCCGAAGGTGTGCGGTCGCTGGTCTCGCGTACGTCGACGTCCTTGAAGCCCTGGCGACAGTAGTACTCGTGGAGTGCGTGATTGTCGGTCCACACGTCGATCCGCACCAGCTCCGCGTGGCGCAGCCGGGACGCGCCCTTGCGCGCCGCCCAGTCGATGAGTTCGGCTCCCAGCCCGATGCCGGCGTGGTCCCGGTCGATGACCAGGCGGTGCAGGTACACCGCCTCGGTCTCCCGCTCTTCCGGAGTCCAGAGCTCCTCGTGGCCGGCCAGCTTGATGGAGACGGTGCCGATCGCGTCCTGGCCGTCGAACAGGAGCCAGGTCTCCCCGTTGACGAGGGCATCGTGGACCCGTTTCATGCGGCCGTCCGGGTGGGGCCAAGGGGTGGCCCACTGGGTGGTGTCCTTGTTCTCGCGCAGCCAGTCGGCCGCGTGGTCGATGAGCCCCAGGACGACGTCGAGTTCGTCCGGCCGGGCGATGCGGATGCGGTAGCTGCGGTCTGCGGCCCGGCTGCGCTGGCGGGCCCCGGTGTCTGTGTCCACGTGCTCCTGACTCCGAGAAAGAACGAGGCCCCCGCCTCCCGGCCGGGTCATGGGAGCACTGCGGCTCCCTTTCGGTCGGGAAGGGGGGCGTATGGACAAGTCGTGACGGCCGCCGTGGTCGGGCGGCGGGCTACCCGCTTCCGGCGTCGTCGTCCGGTGGGGATTCGTCCGGCCCGGCCTCGGTGGACGCCAGCCCGGGGGTCTTGAGGACGGCGGCGGGGACGTCGCCGTCGTTGTAGTGCAGCCGCGTGCGGTCGGCGGGCCAGACCGTCACGGTGACGCGGAACGCCTTGCCGTCGGCGGAGTAGGCGGTCCGGACGGTCTCGAAGACGATGCTCGCCGCGGAGTCGCCGAGGCTGAAGAACCGCTTCTCGTTCTCGTCCGGGACGCGGGCCTTGATCTCGTCGTGGAAGCCGACCTCGCGGTAGCCGAGCGTCTTGCCCAGGTACGCGACGGCGCCCTCGGGGATGTCGCGCGGGAGGAGCAGGCGGGACGCGCCGTCGGTGGCGAACTCGAGCGGGTAGAAGGACGTCTGCAGGACCCACGGCTTGTCGTCGAGGAAGATCTCCTGGTGCCGGGAGATGAACTCCGAGCCGGTCTTCATCTGCAGGTACCGGGCGATGACCTTGGTGCCCTCCTGGACCTCCACCTTGACCTGCGACACCGACGCGTTCCAGGTCGCGGGGACGGCGGCGTCGCGGTTGTACCACTCCTCCGACACGGCGCCGGGCGCGAGCCCGAGCTCGACCGCGCGGAGCGTGACGTGCACGATGTCGGGCTGGGGCACGACGAACGTCCCCTTGCCCTGCTCCGACACGACGTACCCCTGCTGGCGGAGCCAGGCGAGCGCGTCCCGGACGGTGTTGCGGGACGCGCGGTAGTGCCGCTCCAGGTCCTTCTCGGGCGGCAGCGGCCGCCGGTCGGACGCGCCGTCCGCGGGGGCGAGGTCGCCCGATTCGATGCGCCGGCGCAGGTCATCGGCGATGTCACGCCAGCGGAGAGGCGTTGTGCGAGCCATCGGATCCGCTCCCTTCCCAGCCGGTCCGCTTCCGGGCCTGTGCCGACCGCCGGACGAGCGAGACAGTGCACAGAACCGGACTTCTGAATAAGTACTTCCCGCCCAACGTGTTTGCAATCTCAAAAAAGGGTACACCTTGGGTGAGCGACTTGTTGGGACAAGTCCACTACTGAAAAACTTTGACAACAGTAGCAGCAGGATGTGCTGGATGTAAGGGATATCGCGAACCACCCGGAGGAGGTTCACATGACCGCGATGATCATGCTGTGGGTAGTCCCTCCCGCGGCGCTCTTCCTGAGCCTGGCGCTCTATGTCGTCAGCCTCGGCTTCCGGACGAGGAACGTGGACCTCCGTGGTGAGCCGCCCGCGCAGGCGGAGGCCGGCCCCTCGTACCGGCCGGTGCTGCTCACCGTCCGGGGCCTGAACGAGCCGCGCGCATGATCTCGGGTCGCCGCCGAGCGGGCCGCTGACCTAGGGAGTTCGAGGTGGAAGAGCGGATGGACGCGGCGCCCGGCGCGCCGCAGCAGCCGATCGCGTTCGAGCCGGCCGGACCGGTCGCTCGCAGAGAGCTGGTCCTGGCGGACGAGCCCAGCGCCGCGGCTGATCCCGAGCTGTGGCGATCACCGGCGCCGGAGCTCCTCGCGGCGCGGGAGCCGTGGGCCGGGGCCGTGCGGATGGCGGTCACCGGGGCCACGGTCCTCGTGATCACCGCCGAGCTGGGCCGGCGGGCGGGTGCGCCGGTGCGGCTCACGGCGCTCTGCTCGGCGGGGGCGTGCGCCGTGGTCGTCGGTCCGTGGCTCGCCTCGCAGTTCGGTCCGGTGCCGGCCGCGCCGGCCGCCCCCCGGTTCGCCGCGACCCGGGCTGGCTGAGGGGGAACAGGAGCGACCAAGGAGGCTGAAGGGAGGTATGTGGCGAAAGGGCCTGTTTGGCCTGCCTTCAGTCAGATTTCTCCCTCAAAAACAGGACAATCAGGATCAACTTCCCTCATACTTCGTAAAGAGACCGAAGAGAGGGATGAACCAGTGATCGACCGCATTCGGCCCCTGCCTCACTCGGACCCGTTCGTCGACGTCACCCGCGGATACATCACCAGCGTCGGCGACGCGCTCCAGGCCGGCGGGGTGCCGCTCTCGAACGTCTGGCTCGACCCGTGCGACCCGCGCGACGCCACCTTCGTCCTCGGGCTCAAGGCCCTCGTGTGGAACGAGTCCGAGGGATTCGTGCTCGGCGAGTTCGTCTCCGGGGAGCCCGGTGTGCGTACGGTCTTGCGCGACCCCGTGCGGCTCGGCGGCGGCGTGCTGCCCGATCCCCGGTCCGTCCCGCGGCTGCTGAACCGTGATGCGGCGGGCGCGCCCGAGCCGCCGCGGTCGTACAGTGCGGGACACGACGGTTTCGAGGACGCGCTGGTCCGCCACTCCAGCAGCTGAAACCGGTCGTTCGAAAGAACGAGGAGGTTTCCACCAGTATCGGTACGGTTACGCAGAAATTTCGCTAAACCGACCGAAAGTGGTGGCGGATTTCAGTTGAAGCGTCCACTATAGGGACCCGTACGGCAGGCGCGGTGTCCGCACGTGCCGTCCCCACCGAACCGAATCGCCGGAGTGATCGTATGTCCGTTCGACCCTGGACCCCTGAGGACCTTGGGCGTCCTACGGACGGGACCTGGGCGGACGTCGCCTTCGGCTTGGGGGAGATGTACGAGCGCGAGGGCGACCTCCGCCAGGCCGCCGGCTGGTACCGGCGGGCCGCCGAGTCCGGGCGCGCCGACGCCGCGCTGCGCCTCGGCGCCGTGCTGGGGCGGATGGCCGACGCGGGGCCCGCCGGCGAATCGGCCGAGGACCTGCTGGCCGAGGCCACCCGCTGGCTGAGCGGCGCCCACGACGCCACCACTCCCGACGCCATCGAACTCATCACCGACATGCTCAACCGGCAGCTGCGGCAGGCCGCGCGCCGCGGCCTGGAGCCCGCCGCCGCGGGCTGACGCCTTCCGGACACGTCCGGTTCGTCGTGAACCGAACCGCTTCACCCGTCGTCGGAGTCCATGAGATCGACGACAGCGGAGGGTGGACGAGTTGAGCGGCGAGGAGCCCGGGTACGTGCCCCCGGACCACAAGACGACCGCCGAGTTCCGCGTTCCCGGCCGGGCCGCCGCCGCGCCGGGCGCGGGGACCGAGGCCGATTCGACCCTCGTCGACGAGCCCGTGGACGACCTCGCCGACGCGACGGTCCAGGACTTCCCCGACGACGCCCCCGAGGACGACCCGGAGGCGACGTTCCAGGACCTTCCGGCCGACGACCCGGAGGACGATCCCGAGGAGACCGCGCAGGACCTCCCCTCGGACGGCCCGGACGCGACCCTCCTCGACCCGCCGGAACCGGCCAAGGCGTCCGCGACCGTCACCGACATCCGGCTGGAGAAGCACGCTCCGCTCGTCGCGCCCCCGGCGGAGGCGGCGGAGGCGGCGGCGTTCGAGCAGGCCGCGATACCGGAGCCCGCGCCTGAACCCGCGCCTGAACCCGCGCCTGAACCCGCGCCTGAACCCGCGCCTGAACCCGCGCCCGCTCCGGTCGTCGGAGAAGCGCCCTGGACGGCGCAGTTCGGCGCCGAGTGGGAAACGGCACCTTCCGGCACGGGCGCTCCGGCGTTCGCCAGCGCCATGCCCTCCGCCGGCCCTGGACCGGGACCGCAGCCCGACGCGACCGCCCCGGCGATGCCGTCCGGGGGAGCGCCGTCGTCCCGGCCGCGGTTCCCGGTGATCCTCATCGCGGTGATCGCCGCGGTGGTGCTCCTCGCCGCCGCCGCGCTCGCGGCGCTGCTGCTCGCCGGCGGCGGTCCGGACGACGAGGGCGGGAGCGCGAAGAACCCGTCGCCGGCCGCGTCCGCCCCGGCGGCACCCGGGGGAGCGACGGGCGGGCCGCAGCCGACGGCGCCGGGCACCCCCGCGCCCGGCGAGGGGACGCCCCCCGAGGCGACGCCGCCGTCGGCGGGGCAGCCGCCCGCCGAGCAGCCCGCCATGCCGCCGCCCGCCACCACGGCCCCGATCGGCCCGCTCGTGCAGGGCAAGGGGATCACCTACCAGCTCGTCCAGCAGGACGAGGGGTACTACGAGGGCAAACTGGTCATCACCAACCGCACCGACCGCCCCATGAAGACATGGAAGCTGACGTTCCGGGCGCCCGGCGCGGACGTGAAGAACATCTGGGGCGCGCGGCTCGTCCACGGCGGCGCGAAGGTGGAGATCAGGAACCTGGACGGGGCGCCCGCGATCCCGCCCGGCGGCACCTGGGACGTCCAGTACGGCGCCGCCGGGCCCGCGTCCACCCCGAAGGGCTGCGAGCTCAACGGCAAGGCGTGCGGCTTCTGACCGGGGTACTAGGCTTTCGGTCATGCGTATCGCCAGGTTCTCCACCGACGACGGCATGTCCTTCGGCGTGGTGGAGGAGAACACCGTCGCCGCCATCGCGGCCCACCCGTTCGGTGAGCTGACGTTCACCGGGCAGCGGTTCCCGCTCGCCGACGTCCGGCTGCTCGCGCCGATCCTGCCCAGCAAGGTCATCGCGATCGGGAAGAACTACGCCGACCACGTCCGCGAGATGGGCGGAGACGCGCCGCCCGCAGAGCCGGTGATCTTCTCCAAGCCGTCCACCGCCGTGATCGGTCCCGGCGAGGCGATCGCCTACCCGCAGAAGCTGTCTGAGCGTGTCGACCACGAGGGCGAGCTGGCCGTCGTCATCGGCCGCCTGTGCCGCGAGGTGCCCGCGGCCCGCGCCGCCGACGTCATCCTCGGCTACACCTGCGCCAACGACGTCACCGCCCGCGACCTGCAGGCGAAGGACGGCCAGTGGACGCGCGCCAAGGGCTTCGACACGTTCTGCCCCATCGGCCCGTGGATCGAGACCGGGATCGACCCCGCGGACCTGGCGATCTCCACCACCGTCAACGGCGAGGTTCGCCAGGACGCCCGCACGTCCCTCCTGCTGCACGACATCCCCACGCTCGTCGAGTACGTCAGCCAGGTCATGACGCTGCTGCCCGGCGACGTCATCCTCACCGGCACCCCCGCCGGCGTCGGCCCCCTCCAGATCGGGGACGAGGTGACCGTCACCATCGAGAACATCGGCAGCCTCACCAACCGCGTCATCGCGCGAGACTGAGCCATGGCGTTCGGCGGCTTCACCGACGAGGCGTTCGCGTTCTACGAGGGCCTGCAGAGCGACAACGGCAAGCCCTACTGGACGTCCCACAAGGAGACCTACGAACGCCATGTGCGCGAGCCCCTGACCGAACTGTGCGCCGAACTCGAAGAGGAGTTCGGCGCGGTCAAGCTCTTCCGGCCCTACCGTGACGTCCGCTTCAGCAAGGACAAGACGCCCTACAAGACGCACCAGGGCGGCCACACCAGCGAAGGCTTCTACATCCAGGTCGACGCGGACGGCCTCATGGTCGCCGGCGGCATGTACGCGCCGACCCCCGGCCAACTTCGCCGCTACCGCGAGGCCGCCGGGTCCGACACCTACGGCCGCGAGCTCCAGGCCATCGTGGACGACCTCCGCTCCGCCGGCATGGAGATCGCCGGCGACCGGCTCAAGACCCGCCCCCGCGGCACCGCCCCCGACCACCCGCGGCTCGAACTCCTCCGGCACCGCTCCCTCTACGCCCGCACCGGCTGGCCCGCCGACCCGTGGATGGAGGACCCCGGCCAGGTCGTCGCCCGGGTCCGGACGTCCTGGCGCCGCCTGCGCCCCCTCGTCGACTGGGGCCGCGAACACCTCGGCCCGCCCGACCCCGACCGCTGACCGCCGCCCCGCGCAATCGTTTTGGTCGTTGTCCCGCAGTCCTGTATTCTCATCGAGGCGCGAGCGACCGGGTCGGAAACGGCACGGAAGCCCGTACCTCACTGGGGTATGGTGTAATCGGCAGCACGAGTGATTCTGGTTCACTTAGTCTAGGTTCGAGTCCTGGTACCCCAGCTGCGTCCGTTCAGGCGGACACACGCCCCCGTCGTCTAGTGGCCTAGGACGCCGCCCTCTCAAGGCGGTAACGGCGGTTCGAATCCGCTCGGGGGTACTCGGCTGGGCTGCTCGTCGGCCTTCGGCCAGGTCCGAGCGAGAGATCACTCGGGTGCACGTGTCCGGCCCCCGTCGTCTAGTGGCCTAGGACGCCGCCCTCTCAAGGCGGTAACGGCGGTTCGAATCCGCTCGGGGGTACAGGCGAAACCGCAGAGCGCCGATATGGCGATCTGCGGTTTTTTCGTGTTCGCGAATAGGTCACGTCTTCTCGGGGAGGCGCGGGTAGGCAAGCCCACGTCCACGAGGAGCGGTGCATGAGCGGTATGCGGGCTGTGCGGGTCGTCGGGTACGGCGAGGATCTTCGGATGGCGGAGGTTCCGGTGCCGGAGGTGGACGGGCCGTTCGACGTCGTGGTGAAGGTCGGCGGGGCCGGGGTGTGCCGGACGGATCTCCACATCCTGGAGGGGCAGTGGGCGGAGAAGTCCGGGGTCGCGCTGCCGTACACGATCGGGCATGAGAACGCCGGGTGGGTGCGGGCCGTCGGGTCCGCGGTGACGAACGTCGCCGAAGGCGACAAGGTGATCCTGCATCCGCTGGTCACGTGCGGGCTGTGCCGGGCGTGCCGGTCGGGGGACGACGTCCATTGCGAGAACGGCCGGTTCCCCGGGATCGACGCCGATGGCGGGTACGCGGAGTATCTGAAGACGTCCGCGCGCAGCGTGGTGAAACTGGATGCGTCGCTGGAACCGGCGGACGTGGCGGCGTTCGCCGACGCGGGGCTGACGGCCTACCACGCGGCGGCCAAGGCGGCGCGGCGGCTCACGCCGCGGGACCGGTGCGTGGTCATCGGGGCCGGCGGGCTCGGGCACATCGGGGTGCAGGTGCTCAAGGCGATCAGCGCGGCCGAGGTGATCGTGGTCGACCGCAGGGCGGACGCGGTGCGGCTGGCGAACGAGATCGGCGCCGACCACGGGGTCGTCGCCGGCGGGGAGCATGTCGAGGAGGTGCTCGACCTCACGGGCGGCGGTGCGGAGGTCGTCATCGACTTCGTCGGCGAGGGCGGCACCACCGCCGAGGGGCTGCGGATGCTGCGGGAGGCGGGCGACTACCACGTGGTCGGGTACGGCGAGAACATCGACGTGCCCACGATCGACGTCATCTCCGCCGAGATCAACATCATCGGGAACCTCGTCGGGTCCTACAACGACCTGTGCGACCTCATGGCTCTCGCGGCGCGCGGCGCGGTCACGCTGCACACGAGGAAGTACGCGCTGGACGACTTCCAGTCCGCGATCGACGATCTGGACGCGGGGCGGGTGCGGGGGCGAGCGGTCCTGACGCCGTGATGTGCGGACGCGCCGCGCGGGGGAATGATCCATCCGTGCGGTGGGGTTCGAGGGGCTGGTGCGCGCTGCTCTCCGGCGCCATGGTGCTCGTCACCGCGGACGTCCTTCTCGGCGGCCCGCTCAGGCGCGTCGACTGGGCCGTCCACGCGTTCTGCGACGCGCACGTCCGGGGCGCACTGCTCACCGCCGTGCACCTGGTGACCAAGCTCGGCCAGCGCGGTGACCTGGTGGTCGTCATCGTCCCGCTGGCCGTCATCGCCGGGATGCGGAGGCGGTCTCTTCGGTACCCGGTGCTGAGTGCGGCCATCGTGTTCGGGCTTTCGCTGCTGCAGGCGGGGCTGAAGGCGGTGATCCCTCGGACCTATCCGTACCATGACGCCGATGTTCTGTTCGACGGAGGCAACGCCTATCCGTCCGGCCACACCCTGAACGCGTTCGTGCTGGTCTGGGTCGTCCTCGAACTGGTGGTCGTCGCGTTTCCGTCGGTCCGGTTGCCGGCGCGCCGGCGCCGGGACGTCTCGCTGGTGACCGGTTGGGCCACGGCGGCGGCCCTGACCGTGGCGGACGAGCATTGGCTCACGGACGTGCTGTTCAGTCTCGCGCTGGGGCCCGTCCTGCTGGCGCTTCTCGTCGCGGCTTCCCCGTTCAGCGAACGTTCTCGATCACTCGGCCGTCCGGCCCTGCCGAGGAGGACGGGTGTCGGCCAGCCGCCGCCACCTCGATGAGAGTCCGCGTGCGGGAACCTTTTCGCCGTCCACGCGTGCGAATCGGCTGGCCCGACGGCCAGTGATCCCCTGATCTGGCACAAGGCGGCCTGACGCGGCGGATCGGGTGAATGATGAGGGCGATCATCGACGCGTGAGGGAGCCAGCGCATGCCGGACATGGCACGGCCGGAACCGGAGATCGACACGAGCGTGCCGCATTCGGCCCGCATCTGGGATTACTGGCTGGGCGGCAAGGAGAACTACCCGGTGGACCGGGAGGCGGGCGACGCCGTCCTGCGCGTGCTGCCCGGAATCGCCGTCTCGGCGAAGCAGGACCGGGCCTTTCTCGGGCGCGCCGTGCGCTTCCTGATCTCGCAGGGCGTCCGCCAGTTCCTCGACCTGGGCACGGGGCTTCCCACCGTCGACAACACCCACGAGGTCGCGCAGCGCCTGGCGCCGGACAGCCGGATCGTCTACGTCGACAACGACCCGCTGGTGCTCACCCACGCGCGGGCCCTGCTGACGAGCCGTCCCGAGGGCGCCTGCGACTACATCCAGGCCGACATCCGGGACACCGCGGCGGTGCTCGAAGGGGCCGCCGCCACCCTCGACCTGGACCGTCCGGTCGCGCTCATGCTGCTGGGCGTGCTCAACCACATCCTGGACGACGCCGAGGCGCTGCGGCTCGTCGCCGACCTGCTGCGCGGGCTCGCCCCCGGCAGCCACCTGGTCATCTCCCACACCTGCGACGCGACGACCGACGAGCTGGACGGCGAGGCGATGCGCCGGGCGGTGCGGGAGGTGATGGACCGCGGCGGGACGCCGATCCGCGCCCGGTCCCCCGAGGGGATCGAGGCACTCTTCGACGGCACCCGGCTGCTGGAGCCGGGGGTCGTGTCGTGCTCGCGGTGGCGTCCCGACCCGTCACCGTGGCGTGAGCCGGAGGTCCCGCACTTCAGCGGCGTCGCCGTCCTGTAGGCGGGTCGATCTCGCCGGCCGTGCTCGCGCCGAACAGGGCGTCCGGGACGGCATCGCGGAGGCCGCGGACGGTCCGCTTCGCCGCCAAGCTGTCGGGCAGGCTGGAGGTCAGGACCACCTCCAGCCTGGTCAGGCGCCCGTCCGCGGAGGTCTGCGGGGTTCCGACGCGGGCGACGCCGGGCGCCCGCGAGAGCGCGCCGGTCACGGACGCAGGTTTCGCGGTGATGACCTGCACCGGACGCCCCTGGCCGCCCGGGTAGTGCTCCGCCAGCAGCCGCTCACCGACGGTCGAGCTGGGCGTGCTGGCCAGGAAGTGGGCGCGGTCGAGGCCGGTGTGGATGCCGAGGCAGCCGGACGCGAGCGCGCCGAGGACGACCAGGCCGCCCACCCAGACCAGGCGGGGGCGTGCCGCGATGCGGCGCCCGGCGCGGTCCCAGGCGCCGCGCGCGGGCGGGGCGCCGCCGTAGCGGGGGATGCGCGGCCAGAAGATCCAGCGCCCGAAGATCACGAGGAGGGCGGGCGGCGGGGGCCGCCACGACGGTCGCGGGTGTCGCGTGTCCTTGGCTGACGAGCACCGATGTGGTCAACTAAAATCATTGACATGGGGAGGGGCGACATGCGGGAGCACGCGGACGGGGTCTCGCCGGGGGCGTCGCTGGCCGAGAAGGTCGAGTGGCTGATCCAGAACCTGTGGCCGGCCGACGCGGGGCCGCCGCGCAACAACGTGGAGACGGCCGCCGCCATCGCGCGCGCCACCGGGGAGGACATCTCGTCCACCACGGTCTGGAAGCTGCGAACCGGGCGGCAGGAGAACCCGCAGCTGAAGACGCTGACCGCGCTCGCCACGTTCTTCGGCGTGCCGATCGGCTACTTCGGCTTCGCGGGCGAGTCCGAGCCGATCGGCGACGACCTCACGATCAAGGCCCTGCAGCGGGACGTGCGGCAGGGCGTCATCCGGCCGGAGGTGCTGCGCGCCCTCGTCGACCTCTCGCCGCGGGCCCGCTGGGTCGTGGACGAGATGATCCTCGCCGCCGCGGCGGCCGACCGGCAGCGCCACGTGTAGCAGGCGGGCGCCGCGGGCGGCGGCGATGTTTCGCCGCCATCCCGATCAGGTAAGGGCGGACTAGCAGTCCAGCCGGGAGCCGCCATGCCGCCGTACGCCGTCGTCCTGTCGGTGATGGGGCTGGTCGGGGCGCTCGTCGCGGCCGTCTACGCGGTGTCGTTCGCCGTCGCGCCGCGCGCGTTCGAGGCCGGGCCGTTCCTGGCGGGGGGCCGTCCGGCCGAGCACGCGCTGTCCCGGTTCCACGTGCGCTGGTACGCGGTGTCGATGGTGTTCCTCGCCTTCGACATGGAGATGGTCTTCATGTTCCCGTGGGCGCTCGTCGTCGCGTCCATCGGGGTGAAGGCGGTCGTGGAGATGTTCGTCTTCCTCGCGCTGCTGCTGGTCGGCGTCCTCTACGCGTGGCGGGAGGGGGCGCTGCGGTGGGCCTGAGGCGCGATCCGCGCCCGTTCGTGGTGTCCGCCGCGGACGGGACGCGGGACAGGCTCGCGGTCGAGGCCGAACTGCGGCGGCGCCGGTGGCGCCCGGCCCTCTCCCCGGCGGAGACGGGGATGCTCGTCGTGTGCGGCGAGCCCGGCCCGGCGCTGGCGGAGGCCATCGAGACCGTGTGGCGGGACATGCCGGAGCCGCGGGTCCGGGGGCTGGACGGCGACCGCGGCGGCGGGCGTGGGCGTCCCCCGCTGGAACTCGACGCCGGCATGGCCGACCGTGCCGACGACCGGGACGGGCTGCGGCTGGACGTCCTGCGCGTGCCGCTCGGGCCCGTCCTGCCGTACTGGCCCGCCGGGCTGCGCGTCGACCTGACGTTGCAGGGCGACGTCGTCCAGGCCGCGGAGGTCGCCGTCGTCGACCGCGCGGACGGGACCTTCTGGACGGAGGAGCGGCGGGTGGCCGCCCGGTTCGACGGCCTCTCGCGGTTCCTGCGCGTCGCCGGGTGGGAGGCGGCCGCCGAACGGGCCGCGGTGCTGCGGGACGAGGCCCTGGACGGGGCGCCCACCGCGCGATTCGGGCCGTTCGTCCGGAAGGTTCGCCGGTCGGCCGTCCTGCGCTGGATGACGCGGGACGTCGGCGGCGTGCGTGCGCGTGTCGAGCAGTGGCTGCGGGAGATCGAGGGCGCGGACGGGCGGCCGCGGCCGGCGGCGCTCGAGGCGCTGGAGGCGCTGGAGGCGCTGCCGGCGCTGCTGGAGGGGGCGGGGCTGGCCGAGGCGCGGCTGATCGTGGCGAGCCTCGATCCCGACCTCGGGGCGATCGATGGCTGAGGTCGCCGTCCTCGGTGTGCTGGCGGTCGCGGCGGCGGCGCTGAGCGGCGCGTTCGCGGGACGTCCCGTCGCGCCGTTCCGGGAGGCCGTGCGGCTGCTGACCACGCAGCGCCGCGTGACGGCGGCGTCCGACCGGATGCTGACGAGGATCGGCGCGATCTCGCTGCCGGTGTCGGCGGCGCTCGCGGCGCTGGTGGTGCCGTTCGGCGACCGTGCGGCCGTGGGGACGAGCGTCGGCGTCGTCTGGTTCAACGCGATGGAGGTTGTGGCCTGGGGTTCGGTGTGGCTGGCGGGGTGGGGGGTCAACTCGGCGTACGCGCTCGTCGGCGGGTACCGGTTCATCGCGCAGGGCCTCGCCTACGAGCTGCCGCACATGTTCGCGCTCATCACCGCCGCGCTGGGCGCGCACTCGCTCGACCTGCGGGTGATCGCGGACGCGCAGGGCGGGCTGTGGTTCGCGGTCTGGATGCCGGTCGCGTTCGCCGCCTATCTGGTCTCGGTGCTCGCGATGGCGTTCTGGGGCCCGTTCGAGCATCCGGTGGGCGGCGACGTGGCCGGGGGAGCGATGTCCGAGCTGTCGGGGCCGGACCGGCTCGTCTTCCTGGCCGGGCGGTACGGGCTGCTCGCGGTGGCGGCGGCGGTCTCCGTCCCGCTGTTCCTCGGCGGCGGGGCGGGCCCGCTGCTGCCGGGATGGCTGTGGTCGCTGGTGAAGACCTGCGCCGTCCTCGCCCTGCTGGTGTGGACGCGGGGCCGCGTTCCGGTAGTGCGCATGGACCGGGCCATGACGGCGGCGTGGGCGGTGCTGATCCCCGCCACGGTGCTGCAGATGTTCGTCGTCGGGATCGTCGTCGTCTGAAGGAGGGGAGCGGGTGGAGGCCGTCGCGTTCTGGGTGCTCGCCGTGGCCGCGGTCGGGGCGGGCGCCGCGGTGTTCGCCGTCGACTCGATGGCGCGGGCGACGTTCGCGCTGCTCGCGTCCTTCCTGTGCGTCGGCGCGGAGCTGCTGCTCGTCGACCTGCACTACCTCGGCGTGCTGGTGGTGCTGATGATGATCATGGAGATGCTGGTGATGGCCGTCTTCATGGTCATGTACATGATGAACCCGGCGGGGCTCATGCCGATGACGATGGTGCACAACAGGCGCGGCGCGCTGGGGATCTCGGGCGCCCTGTTCGGGGCGCTGGCCGCCGGGATCCTCGCGATCCCGTGGCCGGAGCGCGCCGGGCGCCCGCCACCCGACCCGACGTTCGCGCTGGGCGAGTCGATCATGGGTCCGAAGATGCTCGTCATGATGGTGATCGGGATCGCGATCCTGGCCACCATGATCGCGACGGTGGTGCTGGCGACGCGGCGGGGACGGTACGGCCGTGACGCTTGAGACGTTCCTGCTCCTCGCCGCCGCGCTGTTCTGCGTCGGGCTGTTCGGGGCGCTGTCGCAGCAGTCGATCGTGATGCTGATGATGGGCCTCGAACTCATGGTCAACGGGATCGTCGTCGCGGCGGCCGGGTTCTGGTTCTGGGTGTCGCCCGGCATGGCGGACGGGCAGGTCCTCGTGCTCGTCGCGATCACGGTGATGGCGCTGGAGATGGCGATGGGCTTCGCCGTCGTCACCGCGCTGTTCCGCGCCCGCGATGTGGACATGACCGATGACGCGGGAGAGCTCAAAGGATGAGCGGAGCGAGCCGGGGGGTGCGGGGGGTCGTCCCCCCGCGGGGGGCGGGGTTGAGCGGAGCGAGCCGGGGGGTGCGGGGGGTCGTCCCCCCGCGGGGGGCGGGGTTGAGCGGAGCGAGCCGGGGGGTGCGGGGGGTCGTCCCCCCGCGGGGCGCGGGCGTATGAGCATCCGGCTGGGCGGGCTCGCGGTGGACGGGTTGTCCGCCGTGCTGCTGGCGACCCTCGCGACCGTCCTGCTGGCGGTGCTCCTCTTCGCGGCGGGCGAGCGGTACGGCGTTCGGTTCTACGGCCTGATGCTGCTGTTCGCGGCGGCGATGGCGGTCACGGTCACCGCGACCGACCTGCTGATGCTGCTGATGGGCTGGGAGGTCATGGGCGCGATGTCGTACGCGCTCATCGGCTACGCGTGGCCGGACGCGGAGCGGGTCCGGTCGGCCGGCGTCGCGTTCCTGACGACGCGGGCCGCCGACATGGGCCTGTACGCGGCCGCCGGGTTCGCGGTCGCCGGGGCCGGTTCGCTGAGGCTCGACGCGCTGGCGCAGGCGGACGGCCCGTGGCGGGACCTGATCGCGGCCGGGATCGTCGTGTCCGCGCTGGGGAAGTCGGCGCAGCTTCCGTTCTCGTTCTGGCTGGCGCGGGCCATGGCCGGCCCGAGCCCGGTGTCGGCTCTGCTGCATTCGGCGACGATGGTGGCCGCCGGCGCGTACCTGCTGATGCGCGTCCATCCGCTGCTGGCGGCCACCGGCTGGGCGGACGCGCTCGTGTCGTGGGCGGGCGCGGTCACCGCGCTGGTCCTCGGCGCGGTCGCGCTCGCCCAGCGCGACCTCAAGCAGCTTCTCGCCGCGTCCACGTGCTCGCAGATCGGCTTCATGGTGCTGGGGGCCGGCGCCGGTTCGGTGGGCGCCGGGACGGCCCAGCTGGTCGCGCACGCGGCGGTGAAAAGCCTGCTGTTCCTGTGCGCGGGCGCCTGGCTGACCGTCCTCGGGACCCAGCGGCTGGACGGGCTGCGGGGCGCGGCCCGGCGGCACCGGGTCGTCGGCGCCGCGTTCGGGGTGGGGGCGCTGGCGCTGGCGGGCGTCCCGCCGCTGTCGCTGTGGGTGACGAAGGACGAGGTGTTGAGGGGGCTGCCGGGCGGGCTGCTCGCGGTCGGGCTCGCCGCGTCGGTGCTGTCGGCCGCCTACGCGGCGAAGGCGCTGCTCGTCGTGTTCCGCCCGGCCGAGGGGGGCGCCGTGCGGGTGCCCGTCCTGGAGCAGGTCCCCCTGGTCGCGCTGGCCGTCGCGGCGGCCGTGCTCGGCGCCGCCGGGCTTCCGGGGGTGCCGGTCGAGGGCGGGCCCGATGCCTGGCTGCTCGCCCTTTCCGGTGTGCTGGCGGTGGTCACGGTCGGTGCGGCCGGGTTCGTCCGGCGGGTCCCGGCGCCCGCGTGGGCGGCGCAGTGGCTGTATCTGGAGCGGGCCGCCGATGCCGTGGTGGTGCGTCCGGCGTTCGCGGTCGCGCGGTGGCTGGCGCGCTTCGACGACCGGGTCGTGGACGGCGCCGTCCGGGGCGCCGTGCGGGGCGGCCGGTGGGCGGCGGGCCTCGCCGGGCGCCGGATCGAGATCCGCGTGGACGGTCTGACCGGCCTGGTCGTGCGCGCGGCCCAGGCCCTCGCCGCGCTGGCCCGCCGCCCGCAGACCGGGCAGGTCCACCTGTACTACGCCCAGGCCGCGGTCGTCCTCGCGGTGCTCGCCGTCGTCGCGATCCTGGCCGGGTGAGCCGGTGCTGACGTTGGTGGTCTTCCTGCCGCTGGCCGTGGCGCTCGCGCTGCCGGCCGTCCCGCGCCGGGCGGTGCCGTGGACGTGGGTCGCCGCCGCCCTCGCCGAGGTCGCCCTCGTCGCCTGGATGTGGGTCTCGCACGGGACGCGCGGCGGGATGTCGTTCGAGACGAACGTGCGGTGGATCCCGTCCGTCCGCGCCGGTTACCACGTCGGCGTGGACGGCCTGTCGCTGCCGCTCCTCGCGCTGACCGCCGTGCTGTTCGCGGCGTGCGCGGTGTACTCGCTGAGGCAGACCCACCGGGTGCGGGCGTTCGCGATCCTGTTCCTCTTCCTGGAGACCGTGTGCCTGGGGCTGTTCGCCGCCCTCGACCTGCTGCTGTTCTTCGTGTTCTTCGACCTGTCGATCGTCGGCATGTACTTCGTGATCCTGCTGTGGGGGCACGGCGACCGGTCGCGGTCCGCGCTGAAGTTCTTCCTGTACACGTTCTTGGGGTCGCTGATCCTGCTGCTGGGGTTCATCGGCCTCTACCTGGGCGCCGACCCCAGCACGTTCGACATGGTGGAGCTGACCCGCAGCCCGCCCCTGCACGGCGGCCTCGCCGGGCTCACGCTCCTCGCCGTCGGGATCGGCCTCGGCATCAAGACGCCCGTCGTCCCGTTCCACACCTGGCTGCCGCCCGCGCACACCGACGCGCCCGCCGCCGGGTCGGCGATCCTCGCCGGGGTCATGCTGAAGATGGGCACGTACGGGCTCGTCCGGATCGCGATGCCGATGCTGCCGGACGCCTGGCGCCGCTACGCGCTCGTCATGCTCGTCGTCGGGCTGGTCGGCGTCCTGTACGGGGCGCTGGTCGCGCTCGCGCAGGACGACGTCAAGCGGCTCGTCGCGTACACGTCCGTGAACCACATGGGCTACATCGTCCTGGCGCTGGGCGCGGCCGGGTACGCCTCCGGGGACGCCGGCGCGCGGCGGCTCGCGGTGACCGGCGCGGTGACGCAGATGGTCAGCCACGGTCTCGTCACCGGCGCGCTGTTCCTGCTGTGCGGGGTGCTGCACGACCGGGCCGGGAGCTACGACCTCGGCCGGTTCGGCGGCATCGCGCGCGGCGCGCCCGTGTTCGCCGGGCTGACCGCCGTGGCGGCGTTCGCGTCGCTCGGGCTGCCCGGCCTGTCCGGGTTCATCGCCGAGTTCCAGATCTTCGCCGGGACGATCGGGAGCGGCACGGCGGCGGCCGCCGTGACCGGCGCGCTCGCGGTCACCGGGATCCTGGTCACGGCGGCGCTGTTCCTGCGCGTCCTGCACCGGGCCGTCCTCGGGCCGCCCGGCGAGCTGACCGCGCGGGTCACCGACGTGCGGCGGCCCGAACTGGCCGCGCTCGTCCCGCTGCTGCTCCTGTCGCTGCTCATCGGCGTCGCGCCGCGCGCCCTCCTCGACACGATCGAGCCGCTGTCGGCCGCCGTCGTCGCGCTCGTGGGACGGTGACGCGGCCCGGTGATGAACGAGAACCCCGCCGGCCTGGCCCCCGAGCTGTGCGTACTGATCGCGGCCGTGCTCGGCCTGGTCGGCGGGCTGTTCCTGCCCCGCGAGCGGCAGCGGCGGGTCGCGGCGGTCTGCGCGGCCGGGCTCGCCGCGGGGCTGGCCGCCGCCGGTGCCGCCGCGACCCGCGCCGACCTGGCGGTGTTCGACGCGTTCCGCGTCGACCCGATCACGCACGTCACCCGGATCGCCGTGCTGGGCGCGACCCTCGGCGTGCTGGCTCTGGCCGCCGGGCGGGTCCGCGGCCATCCCCGGGAGAGCGAGCACTACGTCCTGATCCTGCTGTCGGCGCTCGGGACGATCGTGCTGGGCGCCACGTCCGACCTGCTCGTCCTCGTCGCCGCGTACCTGCTGGCGAGCATCCCCGGCTACGCCCTCGCCGGGTTCGGCAAGGACGCGCCCGGCACCGAGGCCGCGCTGAAGTACTACCTGATGGGCGCGCTGCTCGGCGTCTTCATGCTCGCCGGGGTGACGGTCCTGTCCGGGGTGGGGCGCGGCACCGCGTACCCGGCGCTGCGCGCCGGCCTGGCCGGCGCCCCCTCGGCGGCGGTCGCCGTGGGCGTCGTCGGGCTGCTCGCCGGGCTGCTGTTCAAGGCGGGCGCCGTCCCCGGCCACTACTGGGTGCCGGACGTGACCGAGGGCGCCCCGCCCGCCATCGCCGCGTACGTCACGACCGTCCCGAAGATCGGGGCGTTCGCCGCCCTCTACCGCTTCGGCGCCGAGGCCCTCCCTCCCGGGACGTCCTGGCCGGTGCTCGTCGCCGTCATCGCCGCGGCCACGATGACGCTCGGCAACCTCGCCGCGTTCGGGCAGGACAACGTGCGGCGGCTGCTGGCGTACTCGACCGTCAGCCAGGCGGGCTACCTCCTCGTCCCCGTCGCGATGGCGGGCCGCACCGGCCTGGCCGAGCCGGCGCTGCTGTACTACGTCGCCGCCTACGCGGTGACGAACCTCGGGGCCTTCGCGGTCGTCGTCGCCCACGGACGCGACGACCTGGCCGGATACACCGGGCTGATGCGCGGCTCCCCGCTGCTCGGGCTGTCGCTGGTCGTCTGCCTGCTCGGCCTCGTCGGCACCCCGCCGACCGCCGTGTTCGTCGGGAAGGTCCTGATGTTCGGCGCGGCCCTCGACGGCGGCTACCTCTGGCTCGCCGTCGCCGCCGCCGTGAACACCGTCGCGAGCGTGTTCTACTACCTGCGCTGGATCGTCCCGCTGTTCCGGTGTCCGGACGGCCCGTCCCGTCCGGCGCGCGGCGCGACCGCGGTCGCCGTCGCCGCCGCACTGCTCTCGCTGGCCCTCGGCATCGGCAGCGGCCTCGCGCTCACGAGCTGAGCAGCCCGCGCTCTCCCGCGAGGTCGAGCGCGGCCTGGGACGCCGGGGCGAGCAGGTGCCGGTCGTCGCGCCCCACGTAGCGGTACTCGTCCACCTCGCCGGCCGGCGTCATGGCGCCCCGGTGGGCGGCGGTGAAGCAGGCCATCCGCACGCGGGAGAAGCCCGGCTGGTCATGGGCGGCCGCCCAGATGACGCCCAGATCCCGGAAGGACGCCCTGTCCAGTTCGAGCGCGAGCTCCTCGCGGACCTCGCGGGACAGCGCCGACCAGTCGTCCTCCCCGGCTTCGCGCTTGCCGCCGGGCAGGTAGAGCAGGTCGCGCCCCCGGGACCGGACGGCGAGCATCCGCCCGTCCGACACCTCGACCCATGCGACCACATCGAGAAACGTCACGACGCTCAGTGTGCCAGCCGCACCGTGACCGCCTCGGCGCCGCCGAGGCCGAGCGCGCCCGCCGCCGAGCCCTGGTTGACGGCCAGGCCCAGCCAGCCGGACGAGTCGGTCCACATGAGCGGCTCGCCCGGGGCGACGCTGCCGAAGGTCTCCTCGAACGTGAGCCGCGCGGTGCCGGTCTCCCAGCTGACGCGCAGCGGCGTTCCCGGCGGCAGGTCGCCGAACGCGGCGGCCAGGTCGGAGGGCTCGGCGCCCAGGATCAGGCTGCCGAAACGGTCGGTGTAGAGGACGGGTGCCGTCAGCTCGCCGTCCGCGATCGCCGGCGGCGGGAGGTCCAGCGGCAGCGGGTCGACCCGGGCGCCGAGATCGGCCACGTCCACGCCGGTGGCTATGTGCGCGGCGGCGGGGGAGAAGACGTCGCGGCCGTGGAACGAGGCCGACACCTCCGGCAGGCGGTACGCCGGATTCTCCAGGGCGTGCGCCCGGACGACGCCGCCCAGCCGCTCCGCCGCCGGGAGGAGGAGCCCGTTGTCGGGGCCGACCAGCACGTCCCCGCGCCCCGTCTCGATCGCGACGGGCCGGCGCGGCGTGCCGACGCCCGGGTCCACGATCCCCGTGTGCACGCCGGGCGGCAGGTACGGGAGCGCCTGCCGGAGCAGCATCGCGCCCTCGCGGACGCCGAACGGGGTGATCTCGTCGCTCAGCACCAGCACGTTCGCCGCGGGCGCGATCGTGTAGACGACCCCCGCGCAGATGGAGGTGTACGCGGCGCCGAAGTCGGTCGCCAGGCTGACGAACGGGCGGCTGCCGGGCATGGGCCGAGCCTACCGAGCCCGGCCCGTATCCTTCGCGGATGCGTGCAGAGGCTCTCGATCCGGTGCTGCTGCGGACCTTCGTCGCCGTCGCGGACGCCGGGTCCTTCACGGCCGCCGCGGCCGCCGAGGGGTACACGCAGTCCGCCGTGTCCCGGCAGATCGCGGCGCTGGAGGACGTCTGCGGCGTGGAGCTGTTCGCGCGCGGCGCCCGGGGCGTCCGGCCGACACCGGCGGGGGAGTACCTGCTGCCGCACGCGCGCGGCCTCCTCGACCGGCTCGCCGAGACCGCCCGCGCCCTCGACGGGCTGCGCCGCCTCGACACCGGGACGCTGCGGCTCGGCGCCTTCCCCACCGCGAACGCCGTGCTCGTGCCGCGCGCCCTCGCCCGGTTCCGGGCCCGCCATCCGGGCGTCCGGCCGCTGCTGCGCGAGGGGACGACCGAGCGGCTGCTGCCGATGCTGGACGCGGGCGACCTCGACATCGTGCTGGTCAGCACGCACAAGCATCCGTCGATCGACGCCGAGGACCTGGTGCCGCTGCTGGACGACGCGCTCCTCGTCGCGCTGCCGGACGGGCACCGGCTCGCCGGGCGCGACCGCGTCCCGCTGCACGAGCTGGCGGGCGAGCCGTGGATCGTGGCCGACGACCCCGACGCGGTCGCCGCGCTGCGCGCCCGCTGCGAGGCCGCCGGGTTCGTCCCGGAGACGCCGCTGCGGGTCGCCGAATGGATCTCCAAGCTGGGCCTGGTCGCCGAGGGGTTCGGCGTCACCCTGGTCCCGGCGCTGGCCGCCTCCGGGCTGGCGCGGGAGGGCGTCGTGCTGCGCGCGGTGTCGTCCGGCCGGCCGCGCCGGTCCGTCTACGCGGCGGTGGGGCGGCACGCGCGCAGGTCCCCGGCCGTCACCGCGTTCCTGGCGGACCTGCGGGACGTGGCCGGGGACCTGCGGCCCTGACGGCTACGGGACCGCGGCGACGATCTCGACCTCGATCAGCGCGTCCGGGTGGAACAGCCGGGGCACCTCGACGGTCGTGCTGGTCGGCGGCGCGCCGGTGAAGTGCCGCATCCGGACGGCCCCGTACTCGCCGCGCAGGTCCATGTCGGTGAGGTACGTGCGGATGCCGACGACGTCGGCGAAGCCCGCGCCGTGCGCGGCGAGGATGCGTTCGAGCAGCGAGAAGACGACCTCGGACTGGCGGGTCATGTCGCCGGGCGCGTCCACCTTGCCGTTCTCGTCCAGGGCGATCTGCCCCGACACGTACAGCATCGGCCCCTGGGTGACATACGCGGTGTGGGAGTAGGCGGGGTTCGGCGGCGCCGGGACGGTCGCCGGGTTGTCGAGTGTGACGCGCATCTGCGTGGTCCTCCTGATGTGGTCTGCGAGTGCGGTGAGGTCGTGGTCCGCGAGCCCGGCGGCGAGCGCGGACCGCGTCCGCGCCCGGACGGCGGGCAGGACGCCGCCTGCGCCCGAGCCGTCCCCGCCGGAGCCGTCTCCGCTGGAGCCGTCCAGGGCGAGATCGAGGTCTTTGGCGGCTAGGGCGAGGGTGAAGCGCGGCGGGCCGGGGTCCTCCAGCAGCCGCCGGGCCTGCGGGCTGATGCGCGCCAGCGCGTCCAGGGCCAGGCGAGTGTCGACGCCGAGCCGGCCGGCGAGGCCGAGCGCCTCCCCGAGGACCGCGAAGTTCCCGACGAGCACGCTGTTCACCACCACCTTGAGCGCGGCGCCGGCGCCGGGCGGGCCGACGTGCCGGACGGTCCCCAGCGCGGCGAACGCTTCGGCGCAGCGGGCCAGATCGGCGTGCGCGGCACCCGCGAGGATCACCAGCCCGCCCGCCTCCGCCTGCGGGACGCTCCCGGAGACGGGCGCGTCCACGAGGCCGATGCCCGCCGGCAGCCGGTCCCGGACGCGGCGGACGGCGTCCGGCCCGATCGTCGACATGTCGGCGATCACGGCGCCGGGCTCCAGCGCCGGGACCGCGCCGCCGGGGCCGAACAGGACGTCCTCGACGGCGCCCGCGTCGGTCAGCATCGTGATCACCAACTCGGCGCCCGCGGCGGCCTCCGCGGGCGTGGCCCGCTCGGCGGCGCCCGGGAGCGCCGCCGCCCGGCCGGGCGTCCGGTTCCAGACGGTCAGGTCGTGGCCGGCGGCGCCGAGCCGCCCGGCCATCGGAGCGCCCATGCGCCCCAGTCCGAGAAAGGCGATTCTTGTCATGGCGGAATCGACGTTAAATGCCGTGAAGACATGACACCAGCGAAGACTTCGCACGGGAGCCATGCGCAGCGCGCATGCCTCAGAAGAGGGCGAAGAGCAGCACCACTCCGGCCAGCAGCATCGCCAGGCCCGTCATGACGAGGACGGAGGCCGGGTCGGCCGCGCCATGCCCGGCGGGCAGCCGGTGCCGCCGGAGCCGCAGGCTCACCCGGGCCCGGCGGGCCAGCAGCGCCGCGGCGCCGCACACCACGGCGGCGGCGACGGCCGCGCCGGGCGCCGCCGGCGCGAGCCGCACGCACAGCAGCCCCGCGACGATGAGCGAGAGGGTGGTCCGCGACCAGGCGAGCGCCGTCCGTTCCGGCTGCGCTCCCCGGTCCCAGAGCTTCACCGGGTGACCAGGACGGCCACCAGCAGCACGATCGCGGCGACCGCGATGCCGTAGGCCATGACCGGGGCGAGCGCGGGCGGCGGGAGCGTCTCGTCCCGGCGGAGGGCGCGCTCGGTGCGCAGCCAGCGGCGGAACGCGAACGCGGCGACGGCCGCGCCGGTCGCGGCGAAGACGACCGCGAGGCCGTGCCGGAGCACCGGCTCGACGAAGTCGCCGGCGAGCGCGACGCCGATGCCGCCCGCGATCAGCGCCAGCGCCGTCCGGATCCAGGCGAGGAACGTGCGCTCGTTGGCGAGGCTGAAGCGCGGATCGGGGTCGCTGCCCTCGGCGAGCAGGCGGTCGGCCCACCCGCCGCCGGGGGCGCGCGGTGGCTGTGTCGTGGTCATCGCCGTTCATGTTAGGCGATCGAAGTGAATGCTTAATTGACCGGCCGCGAATACCAATTCCGATTGATTATCCCGGAAATGGAGTGAAGCGGGGTCAGCGGGCGCCGAAGCGGCGGGCGGCGGCGTCCTCCTGGGCGAGCCGGTGCAGCGCCGTGAGGACCTGCTCGTACAGGACGGTGGAGACGAGCAGCGCGTGGGCCGTCCGGCCGCGCGGGGCGCCCTCGGCGACCCGGCCGATCTCGTGCTCGGCCACGTCGGCCGCGGCCCGCACGTAGGGGCGCAGGTCCTTGAGCGTGATGGGGAAGCCGAGGCGGCGCAGCGCCACGAACGTGTGCGCGAGCAGGTCGCGGGCGGGGGCGTCCGCGCCGACGGTCCAGTCCAGCTCGCGGACGAGGGCGTCCACGTCCTCGCGGGCGGCCCGCCAGTGCGGGTCGTGCGGCGCGGCGACGTGCGGGCCGATGGCCCGCCGGCTGGTGGCGAACAGCTCGTGCAGGCCGACCCGCTCGTCCTCGACGGCGGCGATGATCTGCTGGATCGCCGCGACCGGCAGATCGCCGACCTCGCGCAGCGCGCTGATCAGGCGCAGCCGCTCCAGATGGCCGCCGTCGTACTCCGAGCGCGTGGCGCTCACCGCCGAGCCCTTCGGGAGCAGGCCCTCCCGGATGTAGAACTTGATCGTCTGGACCGTCAGCCCGCTCCGATCGCTGAGCTCGGAGATCTGCACCGTCGAACCCCCTTTACCGGGGGCCAACGGTAGCGAGGTCGAGGGAATGGATACTGGCACTATCCAATGTCTGTCTGAGTTGTACTGGTTCGTGGATCGGTGACCGACCGGCCCGCCCAGAAGTCGCACCGGCCGGGGAGGCGCTCGTCCAGCGCGATCCGGACCGTGACCGCCTCGCCGGGGGCCGCCTCGGCGACCGCGAAGCCCGCGAGCCGGACGGCCCCGTCCGCGGCGGCGTAGCACTGGACGACCTCGCGCCCGGCCCGGCTCCCGGTATTGCGGACGGTCACCTCCGCGTCCCCGCCCGAGACGGTCAGCGGCCCGTACTCCCAGGCCGTGTAGCCGAGCCCGTGCCCGAACGGGTACGCGACCTGGGCGGGCGCGTAGTGCCGGTAGCCGATCGCGGCGCCCTCGGCGTAGTCGAGCGTCCCGTCCGCGGCGGGGACCGGCGACAGGACGCCGTCGTGCGAGGCCGGGAACGTGGTGGGCAGCCGCCCGCCGGGCTCGGCCGCGCCGGTGAGGACGTCCGCGATCGCGTCCCCGCCCTCCTGGCCCGGCAGCCACGCCCACAGGACGGCGGCGACCTCGTCCCGCCAGGGCATCAGCACGGGCGCGCCCGCGTTCACGACCACGATCGTGCGCGGGTTGGCGGCGGCGACGGCGGAGACGAGCTCGTCCTGGCGGCCGGGCAGGGCGAGGGACGCGCGGTCGAAGCCCTCGCTCTCCACGTCGTCGTTCGTGCCGACGACCACGACCGCGGCCTCGGCGCCGCGCGCGGCGGCCACGGCGGCGGCGAGCGCGTCGTCCTCGGACGGGTGCGGCCCGTGGTGGCCGATGCCGAACGACGTCGCGAAGCTTCCGGGTGCGTGGGAGCAGTGCAGTTCCACCGGAATCGCCGCGCCCGCCGTGAGTTCCACCTCGACGCGGTGCTCGGGCGGGCGCAGCAGCGCCTCGACGGGATCGCCGTGCCCGGGGGTCAGCGTCACCGCCGCGCGGGCCTCGCCCACGCGCAGCTCGAAATCACCCGCGCCCGCGATCGCGAACGTGTGCACGCCGTCCTCGTCGGATGTCACCTGCGTGCGGGCGACGATCCGGGCGGTGCCCCGGGGTATGCCGCCGAGGAAGACGAAATCGGCGGCCCTGCGGTGCTCCGACTCGACCAGGGCGCCGTCCGCGTCGAAGAAGTCGAGCCGCACCCCGCGTTCACCGGTCTCCGGGTCGGTGGTGAGGGAGAGCGGCAGCGGAGCCAGGCGGCGGTGCGGGTAGACGCCGGGACGGACGATCAGCTCGGTCCCGTCCCCGAGCGCCCGCCGCAGCCCCTCGACCGGGGTCACGACGTGCTCGGGATTGACGTGCGCGCTGCCCCCGCCCTGCGCGCTGAACCGGACCGCGTTGGGGCCGATCACAGCGAGCCTGCGCACCGGGCTCAGCGGCAGCGCGCCGCCCTCGTTGCGCAGCAGCACGGCGGCCCTCGCCGCCGCCTCCCGGAGCTGGTCACGGGCGTCGGGAGGCGTCGTCGCGGGCGGCGGCTCGGGGAAGCCGTCGAGCGCGCCCACGCGCGCGGCCAGCCGCAGCACGCGCAGGACCTTGTCGTCGATCAGCTCCTCGGCGACCCCGCCGGCGCGGACGGCGCCGACGAGCCTGTCCCGCCACGGGCTGGCGGGCGTGCCGGGCATCTCGACGTCCATGCCCGCGTTGGCGCTCTCCTCGGTCGACCGGATCGCCGTCCAGTCGGACACGACGACGCCGTCGAAGCCCCAGCGCTCCTTCAGCACGCCCGTCAGCAGCGCCCGGTTCTCCGTCATGGACGTGCCGTTGACCTTGTTGTATGCGGCCATGACCGCCCACGCGCCGGCCTTCACCGCCGCCTCGAACGGACGCAGGTACAGCTCGTTCAGGGCCTCGTCGCCGATCCGCGCGTCGTAGGACATGCGGGCGGTCTCGGAGTCGTTGCCGACGAAGTGCTTCACCGTCGCGGCGACGCCGGCCGACTGGACGCCCCGGACGAACGCGGCCCCGACGCGGGCGGTGAGCAGCGGGTCCTCGGAGTAGTTCTCGAAGTGCCGGCCGCCGAGCGGCGTCCGGTGCAGGTTGATCGTGGGCGCGAGCTGGACGTGCACGCCCCTGTCGCGCGCCTGGGCGCCGTTCAGCCGCCCGATCCGCTCGGCGAGCGCCGGGTCCCAGGCGGCGGCGATCGCCGTCGGGTTCGGGAAGAGCAGGCTCGGGCGGCGCTCGTCCCAGGCGGTGCCCCGGACGCCGGACGGCCCGTCCGACATGACGAGACCCCGCAGCCCGATCCTCGGGATCGGGCGCAGGGTCCAGAACCCGTCGCCGGTGAGCAGGTGGACCTTCTCCGCGAGGGTGAGGTCCGCCAGCAGGGCGCGCAGCCGGGCTTCGTCCATCCGCCGACTCTACGTTCCGGGTCAGGAGGCGGTGCGGCGCATCCCCTCGGAGATCTTCTCGGCGGCGGCGACGACGGGGGCGGCGTGCAGCCGGCCGGGGGAGCGCGACAGGCGTTCGAGCGGGCCGGACACCGAGACGGCGGCGATCACCCGTCCGCCGGCGCCGCGGATGGGCGCGGACACCGACCCGACGCCCTGCTCGCGCTCCCCGACGCTCTGCGCCCAGCCCCGCCGCCGGACGGACGCGAGCGTCGTGGCCTCGAACTTGGCGTTGCGCAGCCCCCGGTGCAGCCGGTCGGGCTCCTCCCAGGCGAGCAGGATCTGCGCGGCCGAACCCGCCGTCATGGGGAGTGCGGCCCCCACCGGGATGGTGTCGCGCAGGCCGCTGGTCCGCTCGGCGGCGGCGACGCAGACCCGGACGTCCCCCTGGCGGCGGAAGAGCGAGGCGCTCTCGCCGGTGAGGTCGCGCAGGTGGGCCAGAATGGGCTGGGCGATCGCCAGCAGCCGGTCCTCCCCGGCGGCGACCGCCAGCTCCGCGAGCCGCGGCCCGAGGATGAAACGCCCCTGGGTGTCGCGGTGGACGAGGCGGTGGTGCTCCAGCGCGACGGCCAGCCGGTGGGCCGTGGGGCGGGCGAGACCGGTCGTCTGGACGAGCTGGGCGAGCGAGGCCGGGCCGGCCTCCAGCGCGTTCAGAACGAGTACGGCTTTGTCAAGTACGCCGACTCCGCTAGAGTTGTCCATGTCTTGATATTGCCGTCTCGTAATATGAGATGCAAGTCAAGGTGACAGAGACCACGGCGACGGGCGACCGGCACCGGTGCCGACGATGACAGGTGAGGTGGGAGTGATGGGCCGAACACTGGCCGAAAAGGTCTACGACGCGCACGTCGTACGGCGTGCCGAGGGTGAGCCCGACCTCCTCTACATCGACCTGCACCTCGTCCACGAGGTGACCAGCCCGCAGGCGTTCGACGGGCTGCGGATGGCGGGCCGCCCCGTCCGCCGCCCCGACCTGACGATCGCCACCGAGGACCACAACGTCCCGACCACGGACCTGCTCAAGCCCATCGCCGACCCGGTGTCGCGCACCCAGGTCGAGACGCTGCGCAAGAACTGCTCCGACTTCGGGGTCCGGCTGCACCCCATGGGCGACGCCGGCCAGGGCATCGTCCACGTCATGGGCCCGCAGCTCGGCCTCACCCAGCCCGGCATGACCGTCGTCTGCGGCGACTCGCACACCTCCACGCACGGCGCGTTCGGCGCCCTCGCGTTCGGCATCGGCACCAGCGAGGTCGAGCACGTCCTCGCCACGCAGACGCTGCCGCAGATCCAGCCGAAGACGATGGCCGTCACCGTCGAGGGCGCCCTGCCCGAGGGCGTCACCGCCAAGGACCTCATCCTCGCGATCATCGCGCGGATCGGCACCGGCGGCGGCCAGGGGCACATCATCGAGTACCGCGGCGAGGCGATCCGCTCCCTGTCGATGGAAGGCCGCATGACGGTCTGCAACATGTCCATCGAGGCCGGCGCGCGCGCCGGCATGATCGCCCCGGACGAGACCACCTTCGAGTACCTCAAGGGTCGCCCGCACGCCCCCCAGGGCGAGGAATGGGACAAGGCCGTCGAGTACTGGACGTCCCTGCGCACCGACGACGACGCGGTCTTCGACACCGAGGTCGTGATCGACGCGGCCGAGCTGAGCCCGTTCGTCACCTGGGGCACCAACCCCGGCCAGGGCCTGCCGCTCGGCGACTCCGTGCCCGACCCCGCGTCCTACGCCGACCCGGTCCAGCGCCAGGCCGCCGAGCGCGCCCTGGACTACATGGGCCTCACCGCCGGCACGCCGCTGCGCGAGATCAAGGTCGACACCGTCTTCGTCGGCTCCTGCACCAACGGCCGCATCGAGGACCTCCGCGCCGTCGCCGGCGTGCTGCGGGGCCGCACGGTCGCCGACGGCGTCCGCATGCTGGTCGTCCCCGGCTCCATGAAGGTCAAGCAGCAGGCCGAGGAGGAGGGCCTCGACCAGGTCATCGCCGCCTCCGGCGCCGAATGGCGGGAGGCCGGCTGCTCCATGTGCCTGGCGATGAACCCCGACAAGCTCACGCCCGGCGAGCGCAGCGCCTCCACGTCCAACCGCAACTTCGAGGGACGCCAGGGACCCGGCGGCCGCACCCACCTGGTGTCGCCCGCCGTCGCCGCCGCAACCGCCGTCACCGGCCGCCTGGCCGCGCCCGCCGACCTCTAAGGAACCACGATGGAAGCCTTCACCACCTACACCGGGCGCGCGGTCCCGCTGCGCCGCAGCAACGTCGACACCGACCAGATCATCCCGGCCGTCTGGCTCAAGCAGGTCAGCCGCACCGGATTCGAGAAGGGCCTGTTCTCCGGCTGGCGCGAGGACCCGGACTTCGTCCTGAACCAGCCCCAGTACGAGGGCGCCGGCATCCTGGTCGCCGGGACCGACTTCGGCACCGGCTCGTCCCGCGAGCACGCCGTCTGGGCCCTGCAGCAGTACGGGTTCCGGGTCATCATCGCGCCGCGCTTCGGCGATATCTTCCGCAACAACTCCACCAAGATGGGTCTGCTCCCGGTCATCCTGACCGGCGAACAGGTGGAGGACCTCCAGGCGCGCGTCGAGAAGGACCCCACCCTGGAGATCACCGTCGACCTGGACAAGCGGCAGGTCCGCTACGCCGGCGAAGTCGCCGCCTTCGACATCGACGACTACACCCGCTGGCGCCTCATGGAGGGCCTGGACGACATCGGCCTCACCCTCCGCCACGCCGACGCCATCAACGACTTCGAAGAATCCCGCGGGAGCTGGCTCCCCAGGACTGTTTAGCCCAGGGGGCGACCCCCTGGAACCCCCGTTGCGACGCAGGCGATCCTCACGCCGCCGTTTCGGTCATTGTGCCCGTTGCTGTTTGTGTGGCGTCGCTGCGGTCGCCTGCGTCGGCGGGCAGGCCCGCTGCGGTCGCTGGCGCTCCCTCCGCGTGCCTGCCCGTGGTTGTCGCTTCGGTCTGCGGGGACGCTCGGGCCCAGTCCAGGAGGGGGGCGGTTGTGACTCGTCCAGGGGCGTCCACCTGCGGCGGAGGGCGTGGTGTGAGCTCGGTCGGGTTCCCTCGGAATTCGTGCGGTCGTGCTCACACGCACCCCGGGCGTGGCGGTCGTCGGCGGCACCAGGGACAATTTCCGTGTGCCATGCTCGCCGACCGTTTGGGGGAGTGGAATTGGCTGCGGTCCTGTGGAGTGGGCCCGAGTGGGAAGATCCTGCGTTGACCCAGCTCGCGCGACAGTTGCGTGATGCTCACAAGGCGGTCGCGCCGCTTCCGCCGGAGAGCAGGCAGCGGCTCATCCGGCACCTGCTGGCGATCACCGATCTGGCGAAACGGGACGCCGGACTGGCCGCCCGCAGGCTGGAGTCGTTCCTCGCCGATTTCCAAGACGGCCCCGACGTCGGTTAGCGTGCGCAGTGGCCGGATCCGGTCCGGTCACCCGGCGAGACGGGGGCGAGGCCGACAAAAACGCCAGCGACACGCCAACTCTTGCGTGCAGGTGATTGTGTCCATGCTGAGGGTCCCATAGTTTCGTTCGGGCAAGGGGGGAACTAGAGGAGTAACCCATGAACAAGCGTGAGCTGGTCGACGCGATCTCTGACCGGCTGGGCAGCAAGAAGGCCGCAGCCGAGGCCGTCGACGCCATCCTGGAGGCGATCCAGACCGCCGTCGCCAAGGGTGACAAGGTCGCCATCACCGGGTTCGGTTCGTTCGAGAAGGCCGACCGGCCTGCCCGTACGGCCCGCAACCCCGCAACGGGCAAGACCATCGAGGTTCCCGCGACGTCCGTGCCCAAGTTCAAGGCGGGCGCCGACTTCAAGAACCTGGTGGCCGGCAAGAAGTAGCCTCACCGCGACAGCGCCCGGGACCGTGCCAAACGGTCCCGGGCGCTGTCGCGTCACGGGCGCTTCACGAGGGCAGCGGGAACGTCGATAGCGTCACCACCGAGACGCGGTCGCCGTCCAGGGCGAGGTTCACCCGCTGGCCGAAACGCAGCAGCCGCAGCCCGCCCGCCGCGAACGCCGCCGCGTCGAACTCCAGCTCCGTCCCGTCGTCGAGCAGCACGCTCCCCGACCGGGTCTCCGCGTCGAACGCCTTCACCGTCCCCTGCATGACCGGAACTCTAGGCCAACGACGGCAGCCGGGCCGCGACCTCGGCGGTGCGGGGGCCGGTGCCGAGGGCGAGGGCGGCGCGGAGGTCGTCCGGGGTGTCGACGTCGCGGCGGACGCTGTCGGTGCCGGGCAGGAGGATCTCCGCCGCGCCGCGGGACCGGTGCGCGGCGCGGGAGCCGCCGCCGAACGCCGGGGCGAACGGGACGCCCGGACGCGCCGTGTAGAGCGTCGTGCCGATGCCGGCCGCGTCCGGGACGAACGCCTCGGGCACGGCCGCCGCGGCGTCGAGAACGCGGGCGAGTTCATCCGGCCGCAGGGCGGGCAGGTCCGCCGACAGCGCGCCGACGCCCGCGTCCGGGGACAGCTCGCGGCCCCGGCCCGCGCCGTGCACGAGCGCCGGGTTCAGCCCGGCGTCCGGCGCGTCGGGCACCACGCGGGCGCCGAGGGCGGCGAGGTCGGCCGCCGGGAGGGGATCGTCGGTGACTACGATCACGTCGCGGACCCGGTCGCAGCGCAGCGCGGCGGCGACCGTGTCGGCCGCCACCGCGAGCGCGAGCGCCTCCCGGTGCGGGCCCGCGGCCCCGGCCATGCGGGTCTTCGCCCTGGCGAGCACCTTGACGGGGACGACGAGCGACCAATGGAGACGGGGCGCGCGGTGCGCCGCGGGGGACCCTGCTGCTGTAGACATGGCAACTCGACACTATGCGCACGCAACCGCGACACTTGATGACACCCCATGTTCATCCGGGGGATGAACCGAGGAGGGGACGGAATGAGGAGGGGACGGGCATGAGCCACGGGTACTCGCCGGGCTGGCGGAAGCTCACGATCGTCATCCTGCGGCCGCTGCTTTTCGGGCTCCTGAAGCGGGACTGGCGAGGCCGGGGCAACGTGCCCGGGGAGGGCGGCGTCATCATCGCCGCCAACCACATCTCCGAGTCCGACCCCCTCGCGCTCGCCCACTTCGTCTACGAGTCGGGCCGGTACCCGGTGTACCTGGCCAAGTCCACGCTGTTCGACGTGAAGTTCGTCGGCGCGGTGTTCCGGGGCACCGGGCAGATCCCCGTGTACCGCGACCGCGAGGACGCGGCGCGCGCCCTGGAGGCCGCGGAGCAGGCGCTCCTGGACGGCGAATGCCTGATGTTCTACCCGGAGGGCAGCTGCACCCGTGACCCGGAGCTGTGGCCCATGACCGGCCAGACGGGCGTCGCCCGCATGGCGCTGAAGACGGGCGCCAAGGTCGTCCCGGTGGCGAGCTGGGGCGCGCACGAGCTGATGCCGTACAAGAAGGGCGAGCAGAGGGGCCTCGCGGGGAGCCTGAAGAAGGGCTTCCACCCGCTGCCCCGCAAGACGATGCAGGTGATCGCCGGGCCGCCCGTCGACCTGTCCGGGTACGCGGGGCTGCCGCTCAGCAAGGAGACGCTGCGGGCCGCCACCGACGACATCATGTCCGCGATCGCCGGGCTCCTCGGCGAGCTGCGCGGCGCCGAACCGCCCGAGGAGCGCTACGACCACCACAAGGTCCTGGAGGAACGGCGCCGCGCGGCCCGCGGGACCGATGCGGCGGTGCCCGAGCCGGCGCGGCCGGCCGCGCCGGAGACCGGGCCCGCGGCGGAGCGGAAGGCGGCCGACTCGTGACCTTCCGCACCGCGGTGATGGGCGCCGGATCCTGGGGGACGACGTTCACGAAGCTGCTGCACGACGCCGGCGGCGAGGTCGTCCTGTGGGGCCGCCGGCCCGAGGTCGTCGAGGCGGTCAACGAGCGGCACGAGAACCCCGACTACCTGCCCGGCGTCACCCTGCCGGAGGGCGTGCGCGCCACGCTGGACCCGGCGGAGGCGCTGAAGGGCGCCGACTTCGTCGCGCTGGCCGTCCCGGCGCAGACCCTGCGGGGCAACCTCGGCGGCTGGGTGCCGCACCTGCCGGCGGACGCGGTGCTCGTCAGCCTGATGAAGGGCGTCGAGATGGGCACCACCCGGCGGATGTCGGAGGTGATCCAGGAGGTCGCCGACGTCCCCGAGGAGCGCGTCGGCGTGTTCTGCGGCCCCAACCTGGCCCGCGAGATCGCGAGCGGGGAGCCGGGCGCCGCGGTCGCCGCCTGCGTGGACGAGGCCGTCGCGCAGCGCCTCCAGGCCGCGACCATGACCCCGTACTTCCGCGTCTACACCTCCACCGACGTCGTCGGCTGCGAGCTCGGCGGCGCGGTGAAGAACGTCGTGGCGCTGTGCGTGGGCATGTCCGTGGGGCTCGGCTTCGGCGCGAGCACCCAGGCGGTGCTGATGACGCGCGGGCTCGCCGAGATCGCCCGGCTGGGCGCGGCGCTCGGCGCCGACGAGCACACCTTCGCCGGGCTCGCCGGGATGGGCGACCTCGTCGGGACGTGCATGTCGCCGCTGTCGCGGAACCGGACGTTCGGCGAGAACCTCGGCCGCGGCATGACCCTCGACCAGGTCATCGCGGTCACCAAGCAGACGGCGGAGGGCGTCAAGTCGTCCGAGGCGGTGCTGGAGCTGGCGCGCAAGCACAACGTGGAGATGCCGATCACCGAGGCGGTCACCGCCGTCCTGCACCACGGCATGCCCATCAAGGAGGCGGGCGTCTCGCTGATCTCGCGCTCGCCGAAGCCCGAGCGGTACGGGGTGTGACGCGGTGCCGCGCCGCCCCCGGATCGCTCGTGGCCGAGCCGGACTGATCACCGGTAAGGTCGGACCTCATGTCCCAGGTTTCTAAGATCCGCGTGGCCGTGGTGTTCGGCGGGCGCAGCTCCGAGCACGCGATCTCCTGCGTCACCGCGGGCGCCGTCATGGCCGCCATCGACCGGGACCGCTACGAGGTGGTGCCGATCGGCATCGCCCGCGACGGACGGTGGGTGCTCCCCTCCGCCGACCTGCGACTCGGCATCGAGGACGGCCGGCTGCCCGAGGTGACCGGCGCCGGCGGCGTCCTCGCGCTGCCGTTCGACCCGGACGGCCGGGGGCTGATGGTCGTCCGGCAGGGCGAGGTCCCGGAGACGCTCGCCGAGGTCGACGTCGTGCTGCCGCTGCTGCACGGCCCCTACGGCGAGGACGGCACGATCCAGGGCCTCCTCGACCTCGCGGGCATCCGGTACGTCGGCGCCGGGGTGCTGGCCAGCGCCGTCGGCATGGACAAGGGCTACATGAAGCTCGTCTGGGAGGCGCGCGGCCTGCCCGTCGGTCCGTACGTCCTCGTCGGCGACCGGGAGTGGCGGCGCGAGCGCAAGCGCAAGATCGACGAGATCAAGGAACTGGGCCTCGCGGCGGGCACCCCGGTGTTCGTCAAGCCGGCCCGCGCGGGGTCGAGCATGGGCATCACCCGCGTCACCGAGGAATCCGGGCTGGAGGCCGCGGTCGACGCGGCCCGCGAGCACGACCCGAAGGTGATCGTGGAGGCCGCGATCGAGGGCCGCGAGATCGAGTGCGGCGTCCTGCAGGGCGAGGACGACGGCCCGGCCGAGGCGAGCCTGCCCGCCGAGGTGCTGATGGCGGGCGAGCAGGACTTCTACGACTTCCAGACCAAGTACCTCGACGGCTCCACCCGGCTGATGATCCCGCCGGACCTGCCGGCCGCCGCGATCGAGGAGGTCCGCCGCGTCGCCGTGCAGGCGTTCGAGGCGCTCGACTGCGAGGGCCTCGCCCGCGTCGACTTCTTCCACACCCCCGACGGCCGCTGGGTCCTCAACGAGATCAACACGATGCCGGGCTTCACCCCGGCGTCGGCGTTCCCGCAGATGTGGGCGGCGACCGGGCTGGACTACCCGGCGCTCGTCGACCGGCTGATCCAGACGGCGCTGAAGCGCCCGACCGGCCTGCGCTAGCGGTAGGGGAGCCAGCCGGCCCGCTTCACCGTCGACGCGTCGGCGGCGTACGCGCCGTCGTCGGAGAACGTCCAGAGGGTGTCGCCGACGATGAGCGAGCGGACGATGCCGCCTTCCGGCTGCCGGACGGTGCCGATCTCGGTGATGGACGTCCCGGTGACCTTGAGGGCGACGGCCTTCGCGGCGGCGCCGTATTCGGGCGCCGCCGGGACGACGGTCAGGCCGGACTTCGGCCAGTACAGGAAGGCGTGCGCGTCGAACTCCACCTGCGAGGTGACGCCGGGCAGCGTGTAGGCGTCGATCCTGCGGGGTGCGCCGGAGACGTCGAAGAGGGAGACCTGGAGGCCGGTCGTGGTGCCGGAGACGTCCGCGTCCTGGCCGACGCCGAGCAGCCCGCCGTCCGCCGTGGGGTGCAGGTAGGCCGAGTAGCCGGTGATCTTCAGCTCGCCGGTGAGGCGGGGGCGGCGCGGGTCGCCCAGGTCGAGCGTGTAGAGCGGGTCGGTCCGCCGGAACGTCACGACGTACGCCTTCGGGCCGATGAACCGGACGGAGTGGACACGCTCGCCCCTGCCGAGCCCGTCGATCCGTCCGATGCGGTCGAGGCGGTCGCCGTGCTGGGCGAGGACGTGCACCGAGCTCTGGGACTTGGCGCCGTCCCGGTCGGTGGTCGTCGCCAGGCGGAGGTTTCCGTCGTGCTCGGACATGGAGTACTGGTTGAGCAGGTACCCCTTGACCGAACCGGACGCGGCGTAGCGCGGACGTCCGCCGCCGCCCAGGTCGAACTTGTGGATGCCGGTGTCCGGCTCGGGCGCCTTCTTGGTCGACCACCGGAACTGCTGCCTGGGCGTGCCGGTGACGTACAGACTCTTCCCGTTGCCGTAGACGGTGGAGCCGTCGGCGGTGATCCCGATGGCCTGCGGGTCGCCGAGGTCCTTGCCCAGGTCGATGGACAGCACCGTCAGCATGGTCGAGCCCTTGGCCGAGGCCGGGCAGCTGACCTGGTCGCACGGCGTCCGGTACGCCGTGCCGTCGCTGAGCCGGAACGCCGGGAGCCAGGCGTCGAGCGGGGCCTTCCAGACCTCGACCCGGTTCTCCTCGGTGGCGTCCTTCCCGTCCGTTCCGCCGGGGAAGTCGATCTTCGGCTCGGACCGGACCACGACGCGCACCGTCGAACCGGTCTGCCGCGCGTCCAGGTACTGCACGTCGGACGTCAGCGTGCCGATGATCTTCGGGGCGCCGGAGAGGTCGACCAGCGTGAGCCGCATCGCCCGGCCCGTGTACCCGGGCGGGGGGTCGCCGTCGACGGGGAGCGCCGGGGTGCGGTCCGTCAGTACGAGCGCGCGGTCGCCGCTGAGCAGCAACTCGTCATGGTCGTACCGGTCGGCGCCCGGCAACTCCAGCGTGTGCGTGATCGTGCGGGTGGCGGGATCGATGACCCGCAGGCGCCGCTTCGCGACCGTCACGATCCTGCGGCCGTCGGTCTTCACGAGGTCGGGTTCGTCGGCGTCCGGCTCGTGGGCGTTCGTCGTGGAATGCTCTTGCGGTCCCGCGGCCTCGGCGGGCAGCCGGCCCTTCCGCAGCGCCCAGAGCCCGTCCCTCGGCATGGGCGGCGGATCGTCCAGCCCGACCGGGCCGACCCGGTCGGCCGTGGCGCTGCGCAGATCCTCCAGGAGCGCGTCGCAGCCGTCATAGGCGACGAGCCGCGCCGCCGGAGCCGGGCTCGGCGGGGCGCCGGGACCGGACGACCCGGAGCAGCCGGCGATCCCGGCCAGCAGCAGCACCGCCGCGGCCGGTGCGGAGATGCGACCACGCATGGACGTTCGACGCCCGCACCGCCCGCCCGGTTCCGCGATTCCCGCATTCCGCATTCCGCGGTGATGCCGGGCTAACGCGGACGTCGGGCCGCTGAAACCGCCCGGTAACAGGGGCCGGGCACGATCGAGCCATCGCCCGCCGACCGAGAGGATCGCTCCCGATGACGTCACCCGCCGTGTTCGACCTTGACGACGAGGGGACCCGGCAGGTCCGCGGCCACGACCACTGGCACCCCGACATCCCCGCCGTCGCGGAGGTCATCACCGGCGGGTCCGTCCGGCTCGAATGCCCCGGCCGCGAGGCCGGCGCCGGGGTCCTGCTGTGCGGCCCGCTCGTCGTCGTCGGCGCGGAACCGGGCGACGTCGTCGTCGTGGACGTCCTCGGCGTCGGACGGCCCGGCGGCATGCGCGACGCCGGCGGGCATCCCGGCATCATCGGCTGCGCGCCGTCCGCGCCCGTGGCGGTGCCCGGCGACGCGCGCGACCGGGACGTCGGCGGCTGCCGCATCGCCCGGCTCACCGCCGGTTCGCGCGTGCTGCTGCCGGTGCGGGTGCGCGGCGCCAAGCTGTCCGCCGGCGACCTGCACTTCCCCGCGCGCGGAAGCCTCGGCTGCGACGGGGCCGGACGGCCGGGCTGGATCGACCTGCGCGTCCACCTCACCCGGCAGGGGACCGAGCGCTTCGGGGTGACCGGGCCGATGCTGATGCCGAGCCCCTGCTAGCCGTCCCTCCGCTTGCGCTTCTCGTGCTTGGCGATCAGGGTGTCGATCTGGACGCTCAGCCGGGAGCCGAGCGGCCAGCCGACGTAGTGGGTCAGGAAGATGCCGATCTCGCGCAGCTCGTCCGGCGACAGCTCCCCGTTGGCCAGCGCCGCCGGGATCTGGATGTCCAGGACGTCGTTGAGCCCCTGACCCGCCAGCACGCCGATGAGCAGCAGCCGCCGGTCGCGCATGCTGAGGCCCGGACGGGTCCAGATGTCGCCGAAGAGGTGGTCGACGGTGATGCCGAAGAACGCGCCGGGGGCGTCCTCGATGTCCCAGCCGTAGACCTGCCGCATCATCTCCAGCCCGCGCTCGCGGCGCTCGTTCCCGTTCCCCGCGGGGCCCCCTCGCTCATCCATCGGTGTCTCCGGGAAGTCCGAGGCCGGGGCCGAAGCGGTCGCGGGCGATCCGGGCGAGCGGCACGTCCACGCCCAGCTCGTCCGCCAGTTGCAGGGCGAGGGACAGGTCCTTCTCGCCGAGGTCGCGGGTGTGGCACAGGATGTCGTACAGGTCGTCGCCCGGGTCCAGCGGCGCGGTCGTCGGGCGGAGCATGATCGAGCCGGCGCCGCCGGTGATCGCGTCGGTGTGCCGGACGACCCGGCCCAGCTTCCGCAGCGACACCCCGGACGCCTCCGCCAGCCGCTGCGCCTCCGCGGCGGCCGTGAACGAGATGAAGTGCAGCATGTTGCGGGCCAGCTTCGTGCGGGTGCCCGCGCCGACCGGGCCCATGTGCAGGACGAGGTCCGCCCAGGCGCCGAACGGCTCCCGGCAGCGCTCGAACGCCGCGTCCGTCCCGCCGACCATGACCGCCAGGCTGCCCGCGCTCGCGCCCATGAACCCGCCGCTGACCGGCGCGTCCACGACCTCGATCTCGTACCGCCGGGCGCGCGCCGCGAGGTCCTCGGCCGTCTTCGCGCGGATCGTCGAGTGGATCGCCAGGACCGTGCCCGGCCGGGCGCTCGCGAGCACCTCGTCGCCGACCTCGTTCACCTGGTCGTCGTCCCGCACCATGATCGAGACGAGCTCGGCGTGCGCGGCGACGTCGGCGACGCTCTTGGCCGCCCGCGCGCCCGCCTTCACCAGCGGCGCCATCGCGTCCGGGCGGGTGTCGTAGACGACCAGGCCCCGGCCCGCCAGGTGGCCGGCCATGGGCGCGCCCATCTGGCCGAGCCCGATGAACCCGACCGCCATGCGGGAGTCCCGCGGGAGGGCGCCCTCCGGCGCCCCCCGGTTCGCCTCGCTCATGCGCGGAACACCTCGCCGCCGTCGACGTTGACGATCTGGCCGGTGATCCAGGCCGCGTCGTCCGACAGCAGGAACAGGCACGCGCCGACGAGGTCCTCAGGCGACCCCATGCGCTTCAGCGCCATCTTGTCCCGGACGATCTTCTGCGACATGCCGCCGGGCACGACGGTGCGGTTGGCCTCGGTGTCGATCGGGCCGGGCGCGATCGCGTTCACGCGGATGTTCATGCTGCCCAGCTCGTGCGCGAGCTGCTGCGTGAGCCCGTTGACGCCGACCTTGGCCAGCCCGTAGAAGCCGGAGTACTGCCACGCCGCCGTGGACGACTGGTTCACGATGGAACCGCCCCCGCGCGCCTGCATGTGCGGGTAGCAGGCCCGCGCGCACAGCAGCGCGCCGTCCATGTTCACCGACATGAACTTCTTGTAGTAGTTCCAGTCGACGGTGAAGAGGAAGTCCAGCTTCATCGTCCCGAAGATGGCGGCGTTGTTGACGAGATGGTCGATGCCGCCGAACCGCTGCTTCGCGGCCGCCGCCATGGCCTCCACCGATGCGGGGTCGGACACGTCCGTCCGGACGAACAGCCCCTTGACGTCGTCGGCGACGCCCTGCCCGCGCTCGTCCACGTCGGCGACGACCACGTGCGCGCCCTCGGAGGCGAGCGCCCGCGCGTACGCCTCGCCGATGCCCTGCGCGGCCCCGGTGACGACCGCGACCTTTCCCTCGAACCTCATGCGCCCTCCGCGATCGCCTTGGTCTCCAGGTACTCCTCGAAGCCGGCCACGCCCATCTCGCGGCCGATCCCGGACTGCTTGTAGCCGCCGAACGGGACGTCCGCGCCGTACCAGACGCCGCCGTTCACGCTGACCGTCCCGGCGCGCAGGCGGCGCGCGACCCCGCGCGCCCGCTCCGCGTCGCCGCCGTGCACCGCGCCCGACAGCCCGTACGGGGAGTCGTTCGCGATCCGCACCGCGTCGTCGTCGCCGTCGTGCGGCAGGAGCACCAGCACCGGGCCGAAGATCTCCTCGCGCGCCGTGCGGGCGTCGTTGGTCAGCCCCGTGATCAGCGTCGGCTCGATCCAGAACCCCTTGTCGCGGCCTTCCGGGCGCCCGCCGCCGCAGGCGAACGCGCCGCCCTCCTTGGCCGCCAGCTCCAGGTAGCCCTCGACGCGCTCGCGCTGCTTGGCGGAGATGACCGGGCCGCAGATCGTCCGGTCGTCCTGCGGGTCGCCCGCGCCGAGCTTCGCGAGCGTGCCCGCCGTGATCTCGGCGGCCTCGTCGTAGCGGTCGCGGGGGACGAGGATCCGGGTCGTGATCGCGCACCCCTGCCCGGCGTGCGTGATCCCGGAGAACGCCGCGTACGAGCACGCGGCCCTGAGGTCGGCGTCGTCCAGGACCACGAAGGCGGACTTCCCGCCCAGCTCCAGGAAGACCCGCTTGAGGGTGGCGGCGGCGCCGGCCATCACGTTCCGGCCCGTCGCCGTGGACCCGGTGAACGACACCAGGTCGACGCGCGGGTCCCGGGCCAGCTGCGCGCCGAGTCCGTGGTCGGACGAGGTCACCACGTTGACGACGCCGGCCGGGATGTCGGTCTCCTCGGCGATGACCTCGCCGAGGACCGCCGCGCACCAGGGGGTGTCGGGCGCGGGCTTCAGCACCACCGTGTTCCCCGCCGCCAGCGCCGGGCCGAGCTTGGCCAGGTTGATCTGGTGCGGGAAGTTCCACGGGGTGATGGCGCCGACGACGCCCGCCGCCTCCCGGGCGACCCGCCGGTGGCTGGGCATCCCCATCGGCTCGGCGCGGCCGAGATCGCGTTCCCACTCGTAGGACTCGACGAGGTCGGCGAACCACCCGAGGTCGTCGACGGGCGCGTCCAGCTGCGCCCCGAACGTCAGGAAGCGCGGCGCGCCCACCTCCTTGATCGTGAGTTCGCGCAGCTCGTCGGCCCGCCGCCGCAGCCCCTCCCGGAGCTGCCGCAGGCACCGCACGCGGAACGCGTGGTCGGTCGCCCACGCGGTCTCGTCGAACGCGCGCCGGGCGGCGCCGATCGCGCGGTCCATGTCGGCGGCGGTGGCGTCGGCGGCGGTGCCGAGCACCTCCTCGGTCGCGGGGTCGATCGTCTCGAAGGCGCCGCCCGCCCCGGGGACGAGCCGCCCGTCCAGCAGAAGCAAGCGATCGGTAGTTCTGGACACCTGTCCAGACTACAGTTCAGGGCAGGGCGAAATGCAAGGGAAAGATCCGGTGAATTCGGAGATGTGACAGGCTTGGTGCGCTGCCGCCGCCTAGAGGAGAACGCCCCGTGTCCTACCCCGGTCCGCCGGAACGCATCGGCCCCTACCGGGTCGTGGACCGGCTCGGCGAGGGCGGCATGGGCACCGTGTACGCGGGACTGGACGCGTCCGGGCGCACGGTCGCCATCAAGGTGATCAGGCGGGAGTTCGCCGCCGACCGGCGCTACCTCGCGCGCTTCGAGGCCGAGGTCGCGGCGGCGCAGCGCGTCCGGCCGTTCTGCACGGCGCCGGTGCTGGACGCCGACCCCGCCGCCGACCCGCCGTACCTGGTGACCGAGTTCGTGAACGGCCCGAGCCTCGACGCCGCCGTGGCGAAGGACGGGCCGCTGCGCGGCGCCGACCTGGAGGCCGTCGCGGTCGGCATCGCGACCGCGCTGACCGCCATCCACGACGCGGGCGTCGTGCACCGCGACCTGAAGCCCGCCAACGTCCTGCTGTCCACGTTCGGGCCGCGGGTCATCGACTTCGGCATCGCCCGCTCCCTGGACGGGACGCGCCTCACCGCGACCGGCGGCATCGTCGGCACGCCCGCGTTCATGGCCCCCGAGCAGCTGGACGGGCGCGGCGCCGCCCCGGCGTCGGACGTGTTCGCGTGGGGCGCCACCGTCGCGTTCGCCGCGCGCGGCGGGTCGTGCTTCGGCGGCAACTCGCTGCCCGCGGTCATCCACCAGATCATGAGCGGCGAACCGGACCTGAGCGGGCTGGACGGCATGCTGCTCGGCGCCGTCCGGGACGCGCTGGCCAAGGACCCGGCGAGGCGCCCGTCCGCGCAGGCGCTGCTGGACCGGCTCATCTCCGGCGGCGTCCGGCGGCGGCAGCCCGCCCGCGCCCCGGAGCCCGCCCCGGAGCCAACCCCGGAGCCAACCCCGGCGCCCGCCCCGCGGCTCGCCGCCGGGGAGGCCGAGGCGCTGGTCGAGAGCCAGTACCGGCAGGCCGCGCAGGCGGGCGACCCGGCCGCGATGCGCAACCTCGCCGCGCTGCTGACCGGGCAGGGGCGCACGGCCGAGGCCGAGTCCTGGAACCGGTACGCCGACGCGATCGCCGTCCGCCCCGCCGCCTACCGGCGGCCGGCCGGATACGGCGGCCACCCGACGCGCCCGCCGCACGCGGCGCACGCGGTCCACGCGTACCCGCCCGCGCACGGCGGCAAGCCGCCGGTCAACAGCCTCGCGATCTACGCGGTGTCCATGGGCGCGGTCGGGCTGATCACGTGCGGGCTGCCGTCCATCCCCGCCATCGTCGCCGGGCACATCGCCTGGGTGCGGGTGCGGCGCTCGGGGGAGCGGGGGCTGGGCCTCGCGGTGACCGGGATCGCGCTCGGCTGGATCATGGTCGCGTTCTGGGCGCTCGTCGCCTTCGGCTGGTCCCTCCCCGAAGAACCCTGAGCCTGCCGGAAGAACCCTGAGCCTGCCGGAAGAGCCCTGAGCCTGCCGGAAAACATGTTGCGGCCCTCCGGCAGCCGCTGGCACCGTAGATCACGTCAGCCCGTCCACGAGGGTTCGAGAGGAGGACCGGCCATGGCCCTGGAGCGCTATCGACTCCGACTGCGCTCGGCGTCGCACGCCCGCCCCGGCCGGTATCCCGCCTCGTAGGAGACCCCGGCCGAGCCGCCGCGAGTGACGCCTTCCTCGCGATCCGCGCGGCTCTACCCCAACCGGCAGAGGGGCCACTCTCAGGAAGTGGACGCTCCGGGTTCGAATCCCGGGAGCCGCACGCAAGCCTCCGTAGTCCAACGGTAGAGACAGCGGCATGAGGTGCCGTGTGTTGTGGGTTCGAATCCCTCCGGAGGTACGACGCGGGCCGTCCGGCCCGCGCACGGGGCGGCGCCGACGTTTGGAGAGTCGGGCCTGGCTGTAACCCAGGTGCCTCGCGCTGAGTGGGTTCGAATCCCACCCGCCCCACCACGATGATCCTTGGGGGACTGCCCGCGCGCGCCCCCGGCGCGACCGGTGCGCCGCCGTTGCGCGCCGCACACTTCTGAACTAATGTCTGGACACGTGTCCGGTAAAGAGCAGCTGACGACCGAACCCACCCGCCGCCGCCTCACCGAGCGGCAGGCCGACACGGTGCGGCGGCTGACCGACGCCGCCGTGGTGGAGGTCGGCGAGAGCGGCTACGAGGGACTGACCGTCCGCAACGTGGCCAAGCGCGCCGGAGTCGCGCCCGCGACCGCCTACACCTACTTCGCCTCCAAGAACCATCTGATCACGGAGGTGTTCTGGCGGCGGCTCAGCGCGCTGCCGCCCGTGGAGGCGGACGGCACGCTGCTGGAGCGCGTGGTGGAGGTGCTGCGCGACATCGCGCTGCTGGTGTCGGACGAGCCCGAGTTGGCCGCGGCGTGCACCACCGCACTGCTCGGCACCGACCCCGACGTCCGCGAGCTGCGGGTGCGGATCGGCGTCGCGATCCGCGAGCGGCTGCAGGCCGCGCTCCGCGACCACGACGACCCGAAGATCCTGGGCGCGCTGGAGCTGGCCTACACCGGCGCGCTCGTGCACGCGGGCATGGGCTACACGTCCTACGCCCGCATGGCCGACCGGCTCGCCGAGATGGCAGAGCTCATCCTGCCCGAACCCCCCGAGTGAGGTGACGGCCGTGGACCCTGCTGCGCAGGTCTCCTACAGCCCGTTCGACTACGCCGTCCATGAGGACCCCTACCCCGTCTACGCGCGCCTCCGCGAGGAGGCGCCGCTGTACCGCAACGACGAGATCGGCTTCTGGGCGCTGTCCCGGCACGCCGACGTCTCGGCGGCCTTCCGCGACCACACGACGTTCTCCAACTCCCACGGCGTCTCGGTGGAACCGAGCGCGTGGGGGCCGAACGCGCACCGGACGATGTCGTTCCTCGCCCTCGACCCGCCCCGGCACACGCGGATGCGCGCCCTCGTCTCCAAGGGCTTCACGCCCCGCCGGGTCAAGGAGATGACGGACGGCATCCGGGCGCTGACCCGGCGCCATCTGGAACCCGCCCTGGAGAAGGGCGAGTTCGACGTCGTCGCCGACTTCGCCGGCCTGCTGCCCATGGACGTCATCTCGGAGATGATGGGCGTCCCGGAGGCCGACCGGGCGGAGGTGCGCCGCCTCGCCGACACGGTCGTCCACCGCGAGGAGGGCCTCAACGACGTCCCGCCCGCCGGGATGGACGCGGCCCTCACCCTCGTCGGCTACTACCAGGACATGGTGGCCGAGCGCCGCCGCAGGCCGACCGGCGACCTGACCTCGGCCCTGCTGGACGCCGAGATCGACGGCGACCGGCTGGACGACACCGAGGTCATCGCGTTCCTGTTCCTGATGGTCGTCGCCGGCAACGAGACCACGACCAAGCTGCTCGCCAACGCCCTGTACTGGGGCGCGCGGAACCCCGAGCAGGCGGCGAAGCCGCTCGGCGACCCGGCGCGCGTGGACGACTGGATCGAGGAGACCCTCCGCTACGACACCTCCAGCCAGATGCTGGCCAGGAAGGTCGTCCGGGACGTCGAGCTGCACGGGCGGCGCGTCCCCGCGGGCGACCGGGTCCTGCTGCTGGTCGGATCGGCCAACCGCGACCCGCGCGTGTTCGCCGACGCCGACGCCTACGACCTCGACCGCGACACCTCCCAGCTCGTCAGCTTCGGCGGCGGACGGCACTTCTGCCTCGGCGCCAACCTGGCCCGGCTGGAGGCCCGGATCGCGCTGACCGAGTTCGTGCGCGAGGTCGCCGACTACGAGATCGACTTCGCGAACGCCGAGCGGGTGCACTCGGTGAACGTCCGCGGATTCGCGGCCCTGCCCGTGCGCGTCGCGCGCCGGGGCCGGAAGGAGAGCTAGATGCCCCGCTTCGACCCCCATCCCGAGCGGCGCCCGGCCGTGGTGACCGGCGCGTCCTCCGGCATCGGCGCGGCGACGGCGACGGCGCTGGCGATGGCCGGGCACCCCGTCGCGCTCGGCGCGCGGCGCACCGGCAAGTGCGAGGAACTGGCCGCCACGATCCGGGCCGGCGGGGGAGAGGCGTTCGCGCACCCCCTGGACGTCGGCGACTCCGACTCCGTCAAGGCGTTCGCGGCGGCGGCCGGCGACGCGCTCGGCCCCATCGAGGTCGTCGTCTCCAGCGCCGGCGACCTGGCCGCCGGACGCCTCCACGAGATCGGCTCCGATCAATTCGCCGAGCAGATCGAGGTCCACCTCGTCGGCGCGCACCGGCTCGTGTCGCACTTCGTCCCGCAGATGGTGGCGCGGCGGCGCGGCGACATCGTGTTCATCTCGTCCGACACCGTCCCCGCCCCCCGCTCCTGGACGGGCGCCTACGTCGCGGCCAAGAACGGCGTCGAGGGCATGGCCCGCACCATGCAGATGGAGCTGGAGGGGACGGGGGTGCGGGCGTCCATCGTCCGTCCCGGACCCACCGCGACCGGCATGGGCATGACCTGGGACGCGGACACCACCGGCGCCGTCCTGGAGGACTGGGCCAAGTGGGGCCACGCCCGCCACCCCTACTTCCTGCGCCCCTCCGACGTCGCCGCCGCCGTCGCCGCGATCGTCGCGACCCCGCGCGGCGCCCATCTCCGGCTCGTCGAGGTACAGCCCGAAGCCCCCCTGGAGGAATCATGACCGCTTTGGTGGAGCCGCGCGCGGTGTCGGGCGGGCCCGACCACCTGGAGGAGCTGCGCACCGACCCGATCGGGCTGATGCGCCGCGTCCGGGAGGAGTGCGGGGACGTCGGCGAGTTCCGGATCGCGGGGCGGCGCGTCGTGCTGCTGTCCGGCGCCGAGGCCAACGAGTTCTTCTTCCGCTCGCCGGACGAGGAGCTCGACCAGGCCGAGGCCTACCCGTTCATGACGCCGATCTTCGGCGAGGGCGTGGTGTTCGACGCCACCCCCGAGCAGCGCCGCGAGGCCCTGCACAACCAGGCGCTCAAGGGCTCGTTCATGAAGGGGCACGCCGCGACGATCTCCGCCGAGGTCGACCGGATGGTGGCCGGCTGGGGCGACGAGGGCGAGATCGACCTGCTCGACTGGTTCGCCGAGCTGACGATCTACACCTCGTCCGCGTGCCTGATCGGGCGCAAGTTCCGCGAGCAGCTCGACCGCCGGTTCGCCGACCTGTACCACGACCTCGAACGCGGCACCGACGCCATCGCCTACGTCGACCCGTACGCCGACATCGAGAGCTTCCGGCGGCGGGACGCGGCGCGGGCGGCGCTCGTCGAGCTCGTCCAGGGCATCATGGACGGCCGCGAGCCGAACCCGCCGAAGGAGGACCGCGACCTCCTCGACGTCCTCATGTCCGTCAAGGACGCGGACGGCACGCTGAAGTTCGACGCCGACCAGGTCACCGGCATGTTCATCTCGATGATGTTCGCCGGGCACCACACCACGTCCGGCACCGCCGCCTGGACCCTCATCGAGCTGCTCCGCCACCCCGGCGTGCTGGACGGCGTCGTCCGGGAACTGGACGAGCTGTACGAGGACGGCCGCGAGGTGTCGTTCCAGGCGCTGCGCGCCATCCCGAGGCTGGAGTCGGCGATCAAGGAGGCGCTGCGGCTGCATCCGCCGCTGATCCTGCTGCTGCGGGTCGCGCAGTCCGACCAGGAGGTCTGCGGCCACCGCGTCCCGGCCGGGACGATGGTGGGCTGCAGCCTCGCCGTCTCCAACCGGATCGAGTCCGACTTCCCCGACCCGGACGCCTTCGACCCCGACCGGTACGTCGCGCCCCGCGAGGAGGACCTCCTCAACCGCTGGACGTGGGTTCCGTTCGGCGCCGGACGGCACCGCTGCGTCGGCGCGAACTTCGCGATGATGCAGCTCAAGGCCATCTTCTCGGTGCTGCTGCGGGACTGGGAGTTCGAGCCCGCGCAGCCGCCGGAGACCTACCGCAACGACCACTCGAAGATGGTCGTCCAGCTGGCGCAGCCGTGCGCCGTCCGCTACCGCAGGAGGCGCCGGTGAGGATCGAGGCCGACCTGGACCTCTGCCAGGGACACGCCATGTGCGAGCTGGAGGCCCCCGACGTCTTCGAGGTCCCGTCCAAGGGCAAGGTGCGGATCCTCGACGCCGAACCCCCCGAGAACGCCCGCCGCGAGGTGGCCGCGGCCGTCCGCTACTGCCCCACCCAGGCCCTCAGACTGCTGGAGACATGATGCCGTCCTTCCCCCGAGAAGAACTCGACGCGATGGTCGAGCACTGGCTGGCGGAGAACCGCCGCTGCGAGGAGCTCGGCGACTGGCGCCCGCTCGCCGACCTCTACACCGAGGACGCCACCTACGGCTGGAACATCGGCCCCGACCAGGACTTCATGGCCGTCGGCCGGGACGAGATCCGCGACCTCGCGCTCGGCTCCGAGATGGGCGGCCTCGACGGCTGGACGTACCCGTACCAGAGCATCCTGATCGACGAGGCCAAGGGCGAGGTCGTCGGCTTCTGGAAGCAGGTCGCCGACGCCGTCCGCCCGGACGGGACGCCCTACGAGGTGCTCGGCATCGGCGGATCCTGGTTCCGGTACGCCGGGGACCGGCGGTGGTCGTGGCAGCGCGACTGGTTCGACCTCGGCAACGTCACGTCCGTGTTCGTCGAGATGATGAAGGCGGGCGTGCTGTCGGACGGCATGAAGCGGCGCCTCGACCGGGCCGCCGCCGGCGAGCCGATCCCCGGCTACTACCCGCGCGGGGAGAGCCCCGTCCCGATCTGGTGACCGGCGCCGGGTGACCCGCGTCCCGGCCCGCGCGGTCAGATCTGGCCCTCGGGCTTCGGCGGGATCGTCGCCTTGATCGACGGTCCCAGCTCGATCAGCACGTCCCCGGCCGGGTTGTACTTCGGCGGGACCGTCACCTCGACGTACGCCTGCCGGCCGACCGCGGTGAACGTCACCGGGCGGTCGGCGGGCACCCCGAACCAGTCCACCCCGTTGATCGTCACCAGCTCCGACTCGGGCCGCAGCTGCGGCGGCCGGGGGACGCCGCAGCGCAGCGCGATCGCGGGCGAGCCCCACGCGGCGGTCAGCGGCGAGTCCGGGGAGGTGTCGCGGCGCTCCCGCCCGTGCACCTTCTCGGGCAGCCGCAGGCCCTCGCACAGCCGGGTGACCGCGGCGTCCGGGCTCGGCACGGGCACCTGCACGGCCCCGCCGCCGCACCCCGCCGCGAGCAGCGACGTCCCGGCGAGCACGGCGAACCGCCGCCCTGGCAAGCGCCCTGCCTGTCTGAGGGGACGACCCCCCAGACTCCCCGGCAAGTGCCCTGCCTGTCTGAGGGGACGACCCCCCAGACCCCCCGGCAAGTGCCCTTTAGATGTGAACAATCGGGCAGGTGAGGGTCCGCGTGATGCCTTCGACGGCCTGGATCTGCGCCACGACGAGCTTGCCCAGCTCGTCGACATTGCGCGCCTCCGCTCGGACGATCACGTCATAGGGTCCCGTGACGTCCTCCGCCAGAGTGACGCCCTGCACGCCGGAGATGTGGCCCGCCACCTCGGCGGCCTTACCGACTTCGGTCTGGATGAGGATGTAGGCCTGCACCATCACGTCCTCCCCAAGCGGAGAATCAACCGTCGGACGGTTCACCGTATCGTGTTACGCGCCGCTACGGGGGCCCGGGGTGCCGGGTGCCGCGGCAGGGCGGGCCGACCAGGCGGAACACGGGGGAACGGGCGCGGATGGGCACGATCGGCGAGCTGGGCGAGTTCGGATTGATCGGCCGGCTGACGCGGCGGCTGCCGCCGGGCCCGGCGGTCCGGCTCGGCCCCGGCGACGACGCCGCCGTCGTCGCCGCGCCGGACGGCAGCGTCGTCGCCACCACCGACCTCCTCGTGGAGGGACGGCACTTCCGCCGTGACTGGTCCGGCCCCTACGACATCGGGCGCAAGGCCGCCGCGCAGAACCTCGCCGACGTCGTCGCCATGGGGGCCCGGCCGACCGCCCTCCTGATCGGCTTCGCGGCTCCCGCCGGGACCGCGGCGGAGTGGGCCGAGCGGCTCTACGACGGGTTCGCCGACGAGTGCGCCGCCGCCGGCGCGTCCGTCGCGGGCGGCGACGTCGTGTCCGCGCCGCTGATCACGCTGGCGGTCACCGCGCTCGGCGACCTGGGCGGCGCGGCCCCGCTCACCCGGTCCGGGGCCCGTCCGGGCGATCTGGTGGCCGTCCGGGGACGGCTCGGGTTCGCCTCCGCCGGGCTGGCGCTGCTCACCGAGGGGCGCGACGCGCCCGAAGAGCTGATCGCGGCGCACCGGCGCCCCGAACCGCCCTACGGCGCCGGGGACGAGGCGCGGGCGCACGGCGCCACCGCGCTGCTGGACGTGAGCGACGGGCTCGTCCAGGACCTCGGGCACATCGCGGCCGCGAGCGGCGTCCGGATCGAGATCGACTCGGCGGCCGTCCCCGTCCCGGAGGCCCTCGGCCCGGACGGGCTGCGGCACGCGCTCACCGGCGGCGAGGACCACGCGTTCGCCGGAACCTTCCCCGGGGCCGTGCCGCCGTCCTGGTCGCGGATCGGCGTCGTGACCGCGGGTTCGGGGGTGCGCGTGGACGGACGCGAACCGCCGTCCGGCGCCTGGGATCATTTCGCCCGCTGAACGGCGCGTGCACTGAGCGCGTACGGCCGTGTGCGTTGCCGCATCCGGTAGGCAGGTTTGGTACAGGTTTGGTATACATCCTGTGATCGAAGAGGGATGGGATGGGACGACACACGAGGCACGAGCAACCGGAGGACGAACCCCTACCGGGCGCCCCCGCGTCCCAGGGTCCGTACTTCGGGGCTCCCGCCGACCCGTCCTACGACGCCTTCTCCGGACCGACCGACGACCGGGTGTTCGTGTCGTCGTACGAGCGGCCGAGGTCCGGCCCCCCGCCCGCGGTGAGCCGCCCGCACGGCCCGCCCGACGGGTACCGGTTCGATCCCCTCCCGGGGGACTATCCGGGCGATTATCCCGGCGCCCCCGGCACCGCTCCCGGCTTCGCCCCCGACCCCGCCGCCGCCGAGACGCCGCCGCAACGGCCGCCGTCCCAGGACCGCGCGGAACCGTCCGGCGGACGCGGCTGGACGAAGTTCATCTCGCTGCTGCCTCTCCCGCTGCTGCCGATCGTCGCGCTCGTCATCGCGGTGGGAATCGTCTCCTACGCGCTGAGCACGCAGCAGATCTCGCTCAACTTCGCGGGCGGCGGCGCCCCCCGCGACACCGTGACCAACCCGCGCGACAGCCAGGTCTCCCAGCGCGGCCCCGGCGAGCGCGCCGGCCGCGGCGCCGCCCGCGCCGACGGCCTCATCATCGCCTTCCGCGTCGCCTCCGAGGAGCCCGGCGGCTTCAAGGCCACCGCCACCATCGCCAACAAGGGCACGCAGCCCGTGCCCACGTGGGCGCTCGCCTTCAAGATCCCGAACGCGTCGGTCACCGCGATCAGCGGCGCCACCGTCGTCCGGATCGGGGGCCTCGCCTTCGTCCGGGGCCGCAGCGCGATCGCGCCGGGCGACACCGTCCGGATCGTGTTCACCGCGCGGGGCACCGCGTCCAGGCCGTCGGCCTGCATCCTGAACAAGCTGCCCTGCGCCCTCGTCTGAGGACGCCCGTCCGAGGACGCCCGTCTGACGGCGCCGGACCGGGCGAACCGCCATAGGCTGGACGGCATGTCGCGCATTCCGTCCTCGCCCCAGGCCCCGCCGCTCGTGCTCACCATCGCGGGCTCGGACTCCGGCGGCGGCGCCGGCATCCAGGCCGACCTGAAGACGATGCTCGCCCACGGCGTCCACGGGATGAGCGTCGTCGCCGCCGTCACCGCGCAGAACTCCCTCGGCGTCCAGGGCTACTGGGAGCTGCCGGCCGAGGCGGTGCGGGCGCAGCTCGACTCCGTCCTGTCCGACATCGGCGTGCACGCGCTCAAGACCGGGATGCTGGCGTCCACGGTCCTCGTCGAGACGGTCGCCGAGGCCCTCGCCGCCTCCGACGCCCCCTCCGTGGTCGACCCGGTGGGCGTCTCCAAGCACGGCGACCCGCTGCTCGCGCCCGACGCCGTCCACGCCGTGCGCGCCGCGCTGCTGCCCGCCGCGACCGTCGTCACGCCCAACCTGTACGAGGTGGAGCAGCTCACCGGCGTCAAGGTCGTGGACGAGGCGGGGCTGCGCGAGGCCGCCGAGGCCGTCAAGGCGCTCGGCCCCCGGTGGGTGCTGATCAAGGGCGGGCACCTGCCGGGCGAGCCCGCCGACCTGCTGTTCGACGGCGAGCACGAGCATCGCTTCACCGCGCCCAGGCACGACAACCGCCACACGCACGGCACCGGCTGCACCCTCGCGTCCGCCATAGCGTCCAACCTGGCCCTGGGCGACGACGTCCCCACGGCGGTGGGCAAGGCCAAGGACTACGTGACCGGCGCCATCGCCGCCGGCTTCCCGCTGGGCTCCGGGATAGGCCCGGTCGACCACGCCTGGCGGCAGCGCTCCTGATGGCGGGGGCGGGCGTGCGGAGCGAGGAGACCCCGGACACGCAAAAGTCGGCTCACCGGATCACACCGATGAGCCGACGAAGTCCGCGCGGCTCAGACCGTGGGCTTGACGATCTTGCCGGCCTTGATGCAGGACGTGCAGGCGTTGATCCGCTTGGTGCTGCCGTTCACGACGGCGCGGACGCGCTGGATGTTGGGGTTCCAGCGGCGCGGGGTGCGGCGGTGCGAGTGGGAGACGCGCATGCCGAAACCGGGTCCCTTGCCGCAGACGTCGCAGACGGAAGCCACGGGAAACTCCAAGTGGTGTCGATGCTCTGACCGGAGCGCCGCCCGGTGCCGCCGACGGGCGGGCCGGGCATCATGGGTGCTCACTGACGAGCGCCTCGGACGAGGCGCACGGATCAGACTAGCCGACAGCCCGGCCGTAGGCGAATCACGTGGGCGCATCGCCCGCGGCCGGAGAGCGAGCAGGGAGCGGGTTCGTGGGCGAGATGCTCGACGGTGCGGCGGTGCGGCGGTGGTGCAGGCTGGCGGCGGACGCCCTCGGCCGCACCCGGGGGGAGATCGACGCGCTCAACGTGTTCCCCGTCCCCGACGGGGATACCGGTACCAACCTGCACCTGACCGTGATCGCGGCGGCGGACGCGCTGGACGAGCTGCCGGCCGCCGCCGGCCCCGCCGAGACGTGGCGGGCGCTGGCGCAGGGCGCGCTGCTCGGCGCCCGGGGCAACTCGGGCGTGATCCTCAGCCAGGTGTTCCGCGGCCTCGCCGACGTCCTCGGCCCGCTGGAGGCGCCGCCGGACGGCGCGGCGTTCGCGGGGGCGCTGGGGCACGCGTCCGGGCTGGCGCGCGGCGCCGTCGAGCATCCCGTGGAGGGGACGATCCTCAGCGTCCTCGCCGAGGCCGCCGCCTCGTGCGCGGCCTCGGGGAGCGGGCTCCCCGAGGCGTGCCGGTCCGCCGCGGGCGGGGCCCGGCGGGCGCTGCGCCGCACGACCGCCCAGCTGGACGTGCTGGCCCGCAGCGGCGTGGTCGACGCGGGGGCGGCCGGGCTCTGCGTGGTCTTCGACGCCCTGGTCGCCGTCGTCACCGAGGAGTACCCGGAGCGGTACGAGGTGCCCGCCCGCGCCGCCGGGACGCCCGCGCCCGCCGGGGAGCGCCCGGAAGGCCCCGGCTACGAGGTCATGTACCTGCTGGACGCGCCGGACGCCGCCGTCCACGCCCTGCGCGAGCGGCTCGACGGCCTCGGCGACTCGCTCGTCGTCGTGGGCGGCGACGGCCTGTGGAACGTCCACGTGCACGTGGACGACGCCGGCGCCGCGATCGAGGCGGGCATGGCTGCGGGCCGCCCGCACCGGATCCGGGTCAGCTACCTGCGGGGCGGCGAGGGGCCGCACGCGCCGCACACCGGCCGCGCGGTGATCGCGGTGACGGCCGCCGACGGGCTGGCCGCGCTGTTCGAGGAGTGCGGCGCCCGGGTCGTCCGGCGGGAGCCGGGCGAGGCGCCGCCGCTCGCGGTGCTGGCGGAGGCGATCCTCGCCGCGGGGAACGAGGTGACCGTCCTGCCGAACGAACCGGAGGTCCTGGCGCTCGCGGAGGCCGCCGCGGAGCGCGCGCGGGACAGCGGCGCGCACATCGCGGTCGTGCCGACGAAGGCGTCCGTCCAGGGGATGGCCGCGCTGGCGGTGCACGACCCGCTGCGCCGCTTCGGCGAGGACGTGATCGAGATGACCCGCGCGGCCGGCGCGACGCGGTTCGGCCATCTGGAGGTCGCCGGCCAGGAGGCGGTGACGAGCGTCGGGCTGTGCCAGCCGGGCGACGTCCTCGGCCTGATCGAGGGCGATGTCGCGACGATCGGCGCCGACATCGCGGAGGTGGCGCGGCGCGTCCTCGGCCGGATGCTGTCCGGTGGCGGCGAGCTCGTCACGCTGATCGCGGGCGTGCACGCCCCGCCCGGCCTGGCGGAGGTCCTCGAAGAGCACCTCCGCGGCGAGCACCCCGATGTGGAGGTCGGCGTGTACGAGGGCGGGCAGGAACGGTATCCACTGCTCATCGGCGTCGAGTGATTCCCGTCCGGCCCATGGGCTAGAAAAGAGTGCGTGGCGAACCTCGACGAGCCGTTGCGCAAGGTCCTCGGCGACAAGACGGCCAACGCGCTGAAGAAGGGCCTCGACCTGCACACGGTCGGCGACCTGCTGCACCACTACCCGCGCCGCTACGCCCACCGCGGCGAGCTGACCCAGCTCAGCGGGCTGGAGGACGGCGAGCACGTCACGGTGATGGCGGAGGTCGTGAAGGTCCAGGGCCGCACCCTCACCCGCAGCCCCGGCTACGTTCTGGAGATCACCGTCACCGACGGGACCGGGCAGCTCAAGCTGAGCTTCTTCGGCCGCAAGGGCTCCTACCGGGCCGAGAAGGACCTGTCGCCGGGCACCCGCGGCCTGTTCGCCGGGAAGATCAGCACCTACCGGCCGCGCAGCGGGAACGTCGTCCGGCAGCTCACGCACCCGCAGTACAAGGTCGTCCACGAGCGGAGCGCCGAGCAGGCCGCGCAGGAGTGGGCCGACGAGATCATCCCCATCTACCCGTCCACGAAGACGCTGCCCATCGAGACGATCGGCACGTCGGTCGAGACCGTCCTGACGCACCTGGACCTGCCCGCCGACCCGATGCCGGAGGCCCTGCTCAGGCGGCGCGGCCTGATCGGGCTGCGGGAGGCGTACGAGGGCATCCACCGCCCGAAGAGCTGGGACGAGCTGGGCCGCGCCAGGACGCGCCTCAAATGGGACGAGGCGTTCGTCGTCCAGATCGCTCTCGCCCAGCGCCGCCTCGCCGCCGCCGCGCTCCCCGCCACACCGCGCCCGCCGGCGTTCGGCGGCATCCAGGCGGAGTTCGACGCGCGCCTGCCGTTCGAGCTCACCAAGGGCCAGCGCGAGGTCGGCGACGAGATCGCCGCCGACCTCGCGAAGGACCACCCGATGCACCGCCTCCTCCAGGGCGATGTCGGCTCCGGCAAGACCGTGGTCGCGCTGCGGGCGATGCTGCAGGTCGTGGACGGGGGCGGGCAGGCGGCACTGCTCGCGCCCACCGAGGTCCTCGCGCAGCAGCACCACCGGTCGATCACCGGGATGCTCGGCGACCTCGCACAGGCCGGGCAGCTCGGCGGCGCCGAGCACGCCACCCGCGTCGCGCTGCTGACCGGCTCGCTGGGCGCGAAGGCGCGCAAGGAGGCGCTGCTCGACGCGGCGTCCGGCGCCGCCGGGATCGTCGTCGGCACCCACGCGCTGCTCCAGGAGAGCGTCCAGTTCGCCGAGCTCGGCCTCGTCGTCGTGGACGAGCAGCACCGCTTCGGCGTCGAGCAGCGGGACGCGCTGCGCGAGAAGACCGGCGGCGGACGCCCGCACGTGCTGGTCATGACGGCCACGCCGATCCCGCGCACGGTCGCGATGACCGTCTTCGGCGACCTGGAGACGTCCGTCCTCGGGCAGCTCCCCGCCGGGCGGTCGGAGATCCAGACCCATGTGGTGCCGCCCGAGAAGCCCGCGTTCTTCGCCCGCATCTGGGAGCGCATCAAGGAGGAGGCGGGCAAGGGGCGGCAGGTCTACATCGTCTGCCCGCGCATCGGCGAGCAGGAGGGCGACGAGGGCGACGAGGGCGACGCCGTCGCCGCCGACGAGGGGGAGCGCAGGTCGCCGCTCGGCATCATGGAGGTCCTGCCGAAGCTGGAGGAGGTCCTCTCCGGGCTGCGCATCGGCGTCCTGCACGGCAAGCTGCACCCCGACGAGAAGGACGCGGTGATGCGCCGCTTCACCGAGCGGGAGCTGGACGTCCTGCTCGCCACCACCGTCATCGAGGTCGGCGTGGACGTCCCCAACGCCACCGTCATGGTCATCATGGACGCCGACCGGTTCGGCGTCTCCCAGCTCCACCAGCTGCGCGGGCGCGTCGGTCGCGGCTCGCTGCACGGCCTCTGCCTGCTGGTGACCGAGGCCGAGCCCGGCAGCAAGGCCCGCGAGCGGCTCGACGCCGTCGCGTCCACGACGGACGGGTTCAAGCTGTCGCGCCTCGACCTGGAGCAGCGCCGCGAGGGCGACGTGCTGGGCGCCGCGCAGGCCGGCCGCGCGTCCAGCCTGCGGCTCCTCACCCTCCAGAAGGACGAGGACGTGATCCGCGACGCGCGGGACGAGGCGACGGCGCTCGTCGAGGACGATCCCGACCTGTCCGCTCATCCGGGCCTCGCCACCGTCCTGGCCTCACTCCTCGACGAGGACCGCGCCGACTTCCTGGAGAAGGCGTGACCCGGATCATCGCGGGCAGCGCGGGCGGGCGCCGGCTGGCCGCCCCGCCGGGGCGCGACACCAGGCCGACCAGCGACCGCGCGCGCGAGGGCCTGTTCTCCACCGTCCTCGCCCTCCTCGGCCCGCTGGACGGGCTGCGCGTCGCCGACCTGTACGCCGGGTCGGGCGCGGTCGGGTTCGAGGCGCTCTCCCGGGGAGCCGCGCACGCGCTGCTCGTCGAGTCGCATCCGCGCGCGATGAAGGTCATCCGGCAGAACGCCGCGGCGCTCGGGCTGCCCGGCGCCGTCCCCTGCGCGGACAAGGTGGAGCGGCTCGTCCGCGGGAAGCCGGACGAGCCCTACGACCTGATCTTCGCCGACCCGCCGTACGCGCTGGCGGACGCGTCCGTCACCGGCCTCCTGGAAGACCTGCGCGACCAGGGCTGGGCGGCGCCCGACGCGCTGGTCGTCGTGGAGCGCGCCGCGCGGGGGCCCGCCCTGGACTGGCCCGCCGGCTACGAGGCCGAGCGCGACCGGCGCTACGGCGAGGCCGTCTTCTGGTACGGCCGCGCGGAAGGGCGCGTTGACACGGGAGAAGAGCGGGTAAAGGCATGCCCATGAAGCCGGGGATCGACCGCGCCGTGGGACGCACCTGGGTCCTCGCCGTGGCGATGGCCCTGGCGCTGATGGCCAACATCACCTACGTCCAGGGCTTCGAGGCCCAGGATCTCCGCGACGACTCGCTCAACGCCCGCCGCCTGGCGGACCGCTTCAAGATCGACCGCGGGCCGATCACGGCGGACGGCGAGCGGCTCGCCTGGTCGGAGAAGACCGGCGACGACCGCTACCAGCGCCGCTACAAGGACGGCGCGGTGTTCGCCCCGGTCACCGGCTACTTCTCCGTGTTCTCCCAGACCGGCCTCGAGGAGGCCGCGAACCACTTCCTCGACGGCACCGACGACCGGCTCGCCACCTCGAACTTCATCGACAAGCTCGTCGGCGACCACGTCCCCGGCGGGACGGTCGAGGCGACCGTCGACGTCAGGGCGCAGCGCGTCGCCTACAACGCGCTGGCGTCCAGCGGCGCCCGCCGGGCGGCGGCCGTCGTCCTCGACGCCGAGACCGGCGCCGTGCTGGTGATGGCGTCGACGCCGTCCTACGACCCCAACGAGGTCTCGACGCTGAGCGGGGAGAAGGCGGAAAGAGCCTTCAGGCGCCTCAACGCCGAGAAGCTCAAGCCGCTGCTGGACAAGGCCACCCGGGAGGTGTTCCCGCCCGGCTCCACGTTCAAGACGATCGTCGCCGCGTCGGCGCTGAAAGCGGGGGCGAGCGCGAGCTCGAACGTCAGGGCGGGGCGCAGCTACAGGCCGCCGGGCGGCGGGCAGCCGATCAGCAACGACGCGGGCGACATCGGCGGCTCCTGCGACCTGAGCCGGATCCCGCTCATCGAGGCGTACGCGCAGTCCTGCAACACCACGTTCGCCTACATGGGCGCGGAGCGGCCCGGGAACGCGGCCGTCCACGAGGAGGCGGGCGGGTTCGGGTTCGGCGACCGGATCGAGTACGCCGACGGCCTGCTGAGCGCCCCCAGCTCGTTCCCGACGACGGACCAGCCGGTGCTCAGCGCGCTCGGCTCCATCGGGCAGGGCAGCACGGTCGCCAGCCCCCTGCAGATGGCCATGGTCGCCGCCGGGGTCCTCAACGACGGGGAGGTCATGCAGCCGCATCTCGTCGACAAGCTGCGGGCGCCGAGCGGCGCCACCGTGGACTCCGTCTCGCCGAAGCGGATGTCGCGGGCGCTGACGCCCGGCCAGGCCAGGCAGATGCGTGACCTGATGGAGGCCGTGGTCGAGCGCGGCACCGGCAAGTCCCTGAAGGGGACGTCCATCCTCGGCGGGAAGACCGGCACCGCCGACGTCGAGGGCGCCGCCCACAACGACCGCTGGTTCATCGGATTCGGGCCGCGGGACGACCCGAAGTACGCGGTCGCGGTGATGACCGAGGCGCCCGGCTACGGCATCGAGTCCGGCCCGATCGCCGCGAAGATCATCGACGCGCTGGGGGACTGAGCGGGGGCGGCGCGGCGGCCCCCGGCGAGCCCGGGTGAAACCAGGCCGAATGCGATTTGGTACGTTCACGCCGCAGGTCAGAAACCGGGACCGAAGGGGTTCGCGCCGTGCGCCGTGTCGTCTGTCCGGGATCGTTCGACCCCGTTACCAACGGGCATCTCGACATCATCAGCCGCGCCTCCCGTCTGTACGACGAGGTGGTCGTGGCGGTGCTCATCAACAAGAACAAGAAGAGCCTGTTCACCGTGGACGAGCGGGCCGACATGATCTCCGAGGTCACCCGGGAGTACGGCAACATCAAGGTCGACAAGTTCTACGGGCTCACCGTCGACTACTGCAAGGAGCAGGACATCCCGGTCATCGTCCGGGGGCTGCGGGCCGTCAGCGACTACGAGTACGAGCTGCAGATGGCCCAGATGAACCACCGGATCGCCGGCGTGGAGACGCTCTTCATGGCGACGAACCCGGAGTACGCGTTCCTGTCGTCCAGCCTCATGAAGGAGGTCGTGAAGTTCGGCGGGGACATCTCCGGTCTCGTCCCCGACAGCGTCCACGACCGCCTCGTCGAGCGGCTCCAGCAGCAGGGCTGACCGGCGCGCCCACCCGGCGGGGCCGGTGCACGGGCCGCGAGTTGGGCCAGTGCTTCGGGGGCGGTATCCTGGGACATCGGCCATCACAGGCGCCGCTGTTCACCATGCCTCACGGAAGCAGGAATCCGCTGACTCGCCTCGACCCCAACGCCCCGCTCGTGCTCGACACCCGGGCTCTGGGAAGGCAACCCGGGTCGTCGCGGGAGGAGCACCTGACCGTGCCGGCACCGGAGGACTTCGGCGTCGAGATGGTGGGCGTCCCCGAGGGCGCCGCGATCGAGCTGGACCTCCGGCTCGAGGCGGTCCTGGAGGGGGTGCTCGTCACCGGCACGGCGACGGTCCCCCTGCGGGGGGAGTGCTCCCGCTGCCTCGACCCGATCGCCTCGTCCTTCGAGGCGGACTTCCAGGAGCTGTTCGTCTACGACGACACCCGCTCGGGCGGGAACGCCGAGGACGACGAGCTCCGCCTCGAGGGCGACTTCATCGACCTCGAACCGGTCCTGCGGGACGCGGTGGTGCTCGCGCTGCCGCTGTCCCCGCTGTGCCGGGACGACTGCCCGGGCCTCTGCCCGGACTGCGGTGCACGGCTCGCCGACGTCGGGCCGGAGCACCACCACGACGTCGCCGACCCCAGGTGGGCGGCGCTGCGGGACCTCGCCGGCGACATGGCGCCGGCCTCCCCCGACCGGGGGAACGGGAGCTCCGGCTCCCATGGTTCATTCGACCGACGAGAAGGAAAGCAGGAGGGCTGACGTGGCCGTCCCCAAGCGGAAGAAGTCGCGCAGCAACACGCGGCACCGGCGCTCGCAGTGGAAGACCGCGGCGCCGAACCTGGTCGAGTGCCCGACGTGCCGCGACCACAAGCTGCCGCACACCGCGTGCGCGACATGCGGCACCTACGACCGGCGGCAGGTCATCGCCCCGTCGGCCTGAGACCTTCTCGCATCCTGGGGGGCGGATCCGCGCGCACGGCGCGGCCCGCCCCCCAAGGTGCGGGACGGACCCCCAACCCCGACCACCCCGGCGCGTGACGTCGGCGTGGTGACCGGCGCGGAGACCGCGCCCGGAGCCGTGGTGCACGCCGGGATCAGCAGACCGGCGCGCACCTCGTCTTCGCGGACATCCTCCCCGCCGCGCGTCCTCGCCGTCCCGGCCCCCGCGGCCGGCGCGCCGCATCAGCGACCGCGCCATGCGCGGTGCACGGCCTGCGAGGAGGGCCTGTGAGCGCCAAGAAGAGCGAACCCGCGCCGGACCGCGCGGAACTGACCGCCGCGCTCGGCGTCGACGTGACCGCCGACCTGCTCGAACGGGCGCTGACGCACCGTTCGTACGCCTACGAGAACGGCGGCCTGCCCACCAACGAGCGCCTGGAGTTCCTCGGCGACTCGGTGCTGGGCCTGGTCGTCACCGACACCCTGTTCCGCGGCCATCCCGACCTGCCCGAGGGGCAGCTGGCCAAGCTGCGCGCCGCCGTGGTCAACATGCGCGCCCTCGCGGGCGTCGCCCGCGGCCTCGGCGTCGGCGCCCACATCCGGCTCGGCCGCGGCGAGGAGGGCACCGGCGGCCGCGACAAGGCGTCGATCCTCGCCGACACGCTGGAGGCGCTGATCGGCGCCGTCTACCTGGACCGCGGCCTCGGCGAGGCGTCCGCCCTCGTGCACCGGCTGTTCGACGCGCTGATCACCCGGTCGGCGGGCCTCGGCGCCGGGCTCGACTGGAAGACCTCGCTGCAGGAGCTCACGGCCGTGGAGGAGCTCGGCGTCCCCGAGTACCACGTCGCCGAGAGCGGCCCCGACCACCAGAAGACGTTCCGCGCCGCGGTGCGGGTCGGCGGGAAGACCTACGGGTCGGGCGAGGGCCGCAGCAAGAAGGAGGCCGAGCAGCACGCCGCCGAGGCCGCCTGGAACGAGATCCGCGCGATCGTCGTCCAGCGGGACACCGCGGCGCAGGGCGGCCAGGACGCACAGGACGCACAGGACGCACAGGCCGCACAGGACGGTCAGGCGGCGCAGGCCGGTGCCTGAGCTGCCCGAGGTCGAGGTCGTCCGGCGCGGCCTCGACCGCTGGACCACCGGCCGGACGATCGCGTCCGCGGAGGTGCTGCACACGCGCGCGGTGCGCCGCCACGCGGCGGGCCCGGCCGACTTCGCCGCCCGCCTCGCCGGCCGCACGATGCGGGCGCCGCGCCGCCGCGGCAAGTACCTGTGGATCCCCCTCGACGACGAGTCCGAGGCGGTGCTGGCGCACCTCGGCATGAGCGGGCAGCTGCTCGTCGGCGAGCCGGACCGCGAGCGTGAGAAGCACCTGCGCGTCCGGGCGGACTTCACGGACGGCGGCCACGACCTGCGCTTCGTCGACCAGCGGACGTTCGGCCACCTGATGCTGGCCGACCTCGTCCCGGACGCGTTCGACGCCGGCGCGCTCGTCCCGGAGCCGATCGTCCACATCGCCGCCGACCCCCTGGAGGACGCCTTCGACGCCGAGGCGTTCTTCCGCGCGCTGCGCCGCCGCAGGACGGGGATCAAGCGGGCGCTCCTCGACCAGTCGCTGATCAGCGGGGTCGGCAACATCTACGCCGACGAGGCGCTGTGGCGGGCCGGGCTGCACTGGGCGCGCCCGACCGAGACGATGACCCGGGCGGAGGCCGCCCGCGTCCTGGCCGCCGCGCGGGAGGTCATGAGCGCCGCCCTCGCGGTCGGCGGCACGTCCTTCGACAGCCTCTACGTCAACGTGAACGGGGAGAGCGGCTACTTCGAGCGCTCCCTGGACGCCTACGGCCGCCGCGACGAGCCGTGCCGCCGCTGCGGCACCCCGATCCGCCGCGACGAGTTCATGAACCGCTCGTCCTACACCTGCCCGGCGTGCCAGCCCCGCCCCCGCCGGGCGCGCTACTAGGGTTCCGGAACGTGACGGACGACGAGGAGACCGTGCGGCTCACGGCCTGGGTGCGCGGCCGCGTCCAGGGGGTCGGGTTCCGCTGGTGGGTGCGGTCGAAGGCGCTCGAACTCGGCCTGGCCGGCAGCGCGACCAACCTGGCCGACGGCCGCGTGGAGGTCGTGGCGGAGGGCCCGCGCGGCGACTGCCTCCGCCTGCTCGACCTGCTGGGCGGCGACGCGGGCGGGCGTCCGGGCAAGGTGACGGGGGTGGCCGAACGCTGGAGCGGGCCGCGCGGCGAGGGCCCCGGCTTCCTGGAGCGGTGACCGGGTAGGGGGTTCCGGTTCGCACCTGCTAAACTAGTAGAGGAAGGTTGTTACCGGCCTGTGATGTGCGTCTTGACCAGGACACCGGCCGGTGCGACTCTAGTTGATACGCGCACCGACTTCAGCTGATTCCGTGCGCGATCCCTGCTGGTTACTCAGCGTGGAGGACCCTTAGTCATGGCGAAGGCTCTACTCGGCCACGTCGGCGGTCCCGACCCCCGGATGGTCGCGGAGATGCGGCGCCTGCAGCAGCGCGTACGTGATCTGGAGGCCGAGCTCGTACGGCTTCAGGCAGAGAACGACGCGCTCGCGACGGCGCCGGACGACGATGTGATGTCGCTTGCGGTGAAGGACCGCGAACCCGCGCTGACCTAGTTCATTGCTTCACCCTCGGCGGTCGGGCGCTGGAGCGCCCTCCCTTCAACGGGCGAAGCGGCGATCGCTGCGTCGCTTCGGCTCGCCTGGCGGCTCGCTGCGCGATCAGGTTTCTCGCAAGCTCGAAACCTGGCTTCGCACGCGATCGCAACGCTGAGGTCGTCGCAAACTCAGGTCAGGGACGTTCATCTGGCGGTCATCGCCAGGCTCAACTCAGAACCCAAGGCCCAGAGCCGCCTTACGGTGGCGCTGGGCCTGCGATCATTCTGCCGATGGACGCGGCCGGCGGTTCGGTGCGTGCGTGCGTCGGCGCCGCCAATGGAGGACCCATTCCCCGCGGTTCTGGGCGGCTGCCGGTTGGGGCGGGGTCTGGTCAAGGGTCGGTAAAGCTTTTCGGGGTTTCGGGCTGGCCGAATACGGTCGTTCTGTGTTGATCTCTGGAATCGTGGCATCTGAGGGGTGCGGCGGCGGACGGTGCGGTCCCGCCGCGGCTGCGCGTGCCGCCCTGGAGCGGGCGGAGTGGGCCGCGTCCCGGGCCGTCGGCGCAGGTACGCGATAGCCTCTAGCGTTGCGTTCGGGCCCCGGGGCGCCGATGCGGAGCAGGGAGGATGGCGAGGGTTTGTACCTGAAGACCTTGACGTTGCGCGGCTTCAAGTCCTTCGCGTCCTCCACCACGCTCAAGTTCGAGCCGGGGATCACGGCCGTCGTCGGGCCGAACGGGTCGGGCAAGTCCAACGTCGTGGACGCGCTGGCCTGGGTGATGGGGGAGCAGGGCGCCAAGTCGCTGCGCGGCGGCAAGATGGAGGACGTCATCTTCGCCGGGACGGCGAACCGGGCGCCGCTCGGGCGCGCCGAGGTCGTGCTGACGATCGACAACTCCGACGGCGCGCTGCCGATCGACTACACCGAGGTGACGATCAGCCGGCTGATGTTCCGGTCCGGGTCGAGCGAGTACGCGATCAACGGCGACGGGTGCCGCCTGCTGGACATCCAGGAGCTGCTGTCGGACTCCGGCATCGGCCGTGAGATGCACGTCATCATCGGCCAGGGGCAGCTCGACCGCGTCCTGCACTCGGGCCCCGAGGGGCGCCGGGCGGTGATCGAGGAGGCGGCCGGCGTCCTCAAGCACCGCAAGCGCAAGGAGAAGGCGCTCCGCAAGCTGGACGCGATGCAGGGCAACCTCACCCGCGTGCAGGACCTCACGGGCGAGCTGCGGCGGCAGCTCAAGCCGCTGGGCAGGCAGGCCGAGATCGCGCGCCGGGCCGCCGTGATCCAGGCCGACCTGCGGGACGCGAAGCTGCGGCTGCTGGCCGACGACCTGGTCACCCTCGGGACGAAGCTGGAGCAGGAGGCCGCCGACGAGGCCGCGATCCGCGAGCGCCGCACCGAGACCGAGCGGGCGCTGGCCGGGGCGCAGGAGCGCGAGGCCGTCCTGGAGGCGGAGGAGGCCGAGCAGGCGCCGCAGCTCGCGCAGGTCCAGGACACCTGGTTCCGGCTGTCGGCGCTGAAGGAGCGGCTGCGCGGCGTCGCCGACCTCGCCGCCGAGCGGCACCGCAACGCCGCCGAGACGCGCGAGGAGGAGCGGCGCGGCCGCGACCCCGAGGACATGGAGCGCGAGGCCGCCGAGATCCGTGAGCAGGAGGAGATGCTCCGCGCCGCGCTGGACGAGGCGCAGGACGGGCTCGCCGACGCCGTCCAGGAGCGGACCGGCGTCGAGGAGGCGCTCGCCGCCGAGGAGCGCCGCCTGCAGGCCGCCGCGCGCGCCGCCGCCGACCGCCGCGAGGAGCTGGCCCGGCTGCGCGGCCGCGTCGAGGCGCTGCGCAGCAAGGCGCAGGCCGGGCGGTCGGAGATCGGGCGGCTCGCCGAGGCCCGCGCGGAGGCCGAGCAGCGCGCCGACGACGCCCGGGAGGAGTTCGAGGCGTTCGAGGCCGAGGTCGTCGAGGACCCGGCGCTCGCCGCCGAGCACGAGGCCGCCCAGGAGGCGCTCGCGACCGCGAAGGACGCCGCCGAGGCGGCCCGCGCGGCCGTGGACGGTCCGCGCCGGGCGCTGAAGGAGGCGCGGGCCGCCGTGGGGTCGGCGCGCTCCGCCGACCAGGCCGCGCAGAAGAAGGTCGCGGCGCTGCAGGCGCGCATCGAGGCCCTGAACCTCACGCTGGCCAGCGCCGCCGACGGCGGCGAGGCCCTGCTGGCGGCGGGCGCGGACGGGACGCTCGACGGCGTCCTCGGCACGGTCGCGTCGCTGCTCAACGTCCGTCCCGGCTACGAGACGGCGATCGCCGCCGCGCTCGGCAACGCCGCCGAGGCCATCGCCGTCGGCTCCCTGGACACGGCCGAGGCCGCCCTGGCGCTGCTGCGCGCCCGGGACGCCGGACGCGCCGGGCTGCTGATCGGCGGGGGAGCGCCGGCGGCGCCCGCGCGGGTGCCCGGCGTCGACTACGCGATCGACGCGGTGACCGTCCCGGACGGCGTCCGCCCCGCCGTGGAGCATCTGCTGCGGGATGTCGCCGTCGTCGACGACGTCCCGTCGGCGGCCGCGCTCGTCCGCCGGGAGGCGTCGCTGCGGGCCGTGACCCGCGACGGCGAGCTCGTGGGCGCGCACTGGGCCCAGGGCGGCGCGGCCGGCGGCGGCCAGAGCCTCCTGCGGATGCGGGCGACCCTCGACGAGGCCACCGAGGACCTCGCCGCCGCCGAGACGGCCGCCGGGGCCGCCGCGTCCGATCTCGGCGCGTCGGTGGAGCGGGAGCAGTCCGCCCAGGCGGCGGTGGAGGCCGCGGAGGCCGCCGCGGGGGAATCCCAGTCGAGCGTCAACCGGGCCCAGGCCGAACTCGACCGCGTCCGCGCCCGCCTGCGCGAGTTCGACGCGCAGGCCGCGCAGGAGGCCAAGCGCGCCGCGCGTCTGGAGGCCGACGCCCGTGCCGCGCGGGGCGAGGTGGAGCGGCTCACGAAGGCGCTCGACGCCGCGACCGAGTCGCTGGAGCGCGACACGCAGGCGGCCGAGGAGCTGGCGATGCGGCTCGCCGAGTCGGAGGAGGCCGCCGAGGTCGCCGACGAGGCCGGGCACGACACCGAGGCGCGCGACGAGCTGAACGCCCGCTGCCAGGAGCTGCGCTCCGCCGAGATGGAGGCGCGGCTGTCGGTCCGCACCGCCGAGGAGCGCGTCCAGGCCATCTCCGGCCGCGCCGACGCCCTGGAACGCGGCGCCCGCCGCGAACGCGAGGAGCGCGCCCGCGCCGCCCGGCGCCGCGCCCGCCGCGAGGAGCAGGCCCGGGTCGCCAAGGCCGTCCACCGGGGCGCCCGGACGGCGCTGGAGCGCATCGAGCACTCGCTGGCCGCCGCGGTCCGCCGCCGCGAGGCCGCCGAGCAGGCCAGGGCCGCGCGCGAGGCCGAGCTGAAGGTCGTCCGGACGCAGGTACGCGAGCTGTCGGCCACCCTGGAGCGCCTGGTCAACGTCGTGCACGGCAACGAGGTCGCGCGCGCCGAGCAGCGGCTGCGGCTGGAGCAGTACGAGCAGCGGGCGCTGGAGGAGTTCGGCCTGGAGGTCGAGTCGCTGGTCGCCGAGTACGGGCCGGACCAGCTCGTCCCGCCCGACCCCGAGAAGGGGGAGGACGCGCGGCCCGTCCCCTACGACCGGGCCGTCCAGGAGAAGCGCGCCAAGGTCGCCGAGCGGCAGCTCAACCAGCTCGGCAAGGTCAATCCGCTCGCGCTGGAGGAGTTCGCCGCGCTGGAGGAGCGGCACGCGTTCCTCACCTCGCAGCTGGAGGACCTCAAGAAGACCCAGCGGGAGCTGCTCGGCCTCGTCAAGGAGGTCGACGACCGCGTCCAGGAGGTGTTCGGCGCCGCCTACGAGGACACCGCCCGCGAGTTCGAGCGGATCTTCGCGCGGCTGTTCCCGGGCGGCGAGGGCAGCCTCTCGCTGACCGAGCCCGACGACATCCTCACGACCGGCGTCGAGGTCGCGGCGCGCCCGCCCGGCAAGAAGGTCAAGCGGCTGTCGCTGCTGTCCGGCGGCGAGCGCTCGCTGGTCGCCATCGCCTTCCTCGTCGCCGTGTTCAAGGCGCGCCCGTCGCCGTTCTACGTCCTGGACGAGGTCGAGGCCGCGCTGGACGACACCAACACGCAGCGGCTCATCACCGTGTTCGAGGAGCTGCGCGAGTCGTCCCAGCTGATCGTCATCACGCACCAGAAGCGCACGATGGAGGGCGCCGACGCCCTCTACGGCGTCAGCATGCGCGGCGACGGCGTGACCCAGGTGGTCAGCCAGCGGCTGAGCTGATCCGCCGGCCGAGTGATCATCCAGGGTGTTACGTGTTTCATATGGCCGTAATATCCGTCATGGATTCCTTGGAACGTTGCAGCGTCCATCCGTCGCAATTCGGACGGTGACACAATCTCTTCCGCGGCCAATAACCGATGGATTACAGTGCATTCTCGCCGGTGGCGGCGAAGTGAAATGATCCGCACGCACGGACCGTGACGCGGCGAGCACGCTGGCGGACTTGTGCGCTGCGGGAGGCATCCACTACCCATGTGCACCGTGGTCCTTCGGCTGCTCACCGGGCCTTCCCCGCCCGGTACGGAGGATCCGGAGAGGCGTGATGCCTGTGGACTCGCAGAAACTCAAAGACAATTTCGCCCAGGTCGGAACGAACGGCATGGACGTCGCCGATTATTTCTACGCCGACCTTTTCGCCCGTTCCCCGCAGCTCAGGTCGATGTTCCCCGCGGCGATGGCCAAGCAGCACGAGGTGCTGCTCGCCGCGCTCTCCCAGATCGTCTCGTCGGTCGACGACCCGGACGCGCTCGTCCCCTTCCTGCGCGACCTCGGCCGCCGCCACCACGGCTTCGGCGTCGTCGCCGAGCACTACGCCCCGGTCGGCGCGAGCCTCCTCGCCACCCTCGCCCGCTTCAGCGGCCCCGCCTGGAACGAGGACCTCGAACGCGACTGGACGGCCGCCTACGGCGTCGTCGCGCGGGTCATGACGGAGGCCGCCGCGGAGCCCGTCTCCTGATCCGGCGTGGACGCCCAGCCCCCGCACCCGCGACGGCCTGTACGACCTGTACGACCTGGAGGACCTGACCGAGCTGGCCGGCGGGTTCCCGTGGCTCACCGTCGTGCCGGCGGTGTCGGACGAGCCCGGCGGCCACGGCTTCTCGCCGCCGCTCGGCTCGGGCGGCGGCGACGTCGAGTACGGCGACCTGCCGAGCGTCGTGGCCGCGCACGGCCCCTGGGACGGCCACGACGCCTACGTGTGCGGGCCGTCCGCGATGGTCGGCCACACCGTCGAGCAGCTCGCGCGGCTCGGCGTCGCCCGCGACCGCATCCGCCTGGAAACCTTCGCAGACGCACAGAGGTGAGCGCGTTGAACTCCCCGAACCTTCCCGTCGTCTCCACGGGGTCGCGGCTGACCCCGGGCGAGCTCCACTCGGTGGTGTTCTCCCGGGCCGCCCTCGGCCGCCGCGGCTACGACGAGGAGCAGGTCCGCAGCTTCCTGCAGTACGTCGAGGGCGAGCTCGTCCAGATCTTCAGCGACAAGGCCGCCCTCGCCGACGAGGTGAACCGGCTGCGCGCCCAGGCGGCCAAGGGCGGCGCGCGCGGCGTGCTGGCGCCGGAGGACGCCCACTTCCAGGCCGTCCGGATCCTGTCGCAGGCCCAGCAGACCGCCGACCTGTACGTGGCGGACGCCGAGCGCTACACCCGCGAGCTGGCCCACGAGGCGCGGCTGCACCGGGAGGCGATCCTGGCCGACGCCAAGGGGCGGGCGGAGCACCTCCTGGAGGACGCCCACCGCAAGGCCGCCGCCGTCGCCGACGCGGCCGTCCGCTCCGCCGAGCCGGCGCACGCCCGCCGTGCGGCCCTGCCGGACGACCAGCGCCGCGCGATGGAGCGGGAGATCGCCTACCTGCGCACCTACAGCGACGTCTACCGCACCCACCTGCGCTCCTACCTGGAGGCACTTCTGCGCAACGTCGACGAATGGGAGACGTCCGAGCGGGCATCGCTGCCTCGGGGAGTGCCGGACTGATCACATGGCCCGTCCCCCAGGGCCGGCATGGAAAACTGGGGGCGCTATGGAATATGTGATCGTCATCGCCGCGCTGGCCGCCGTCGCTCTGATCGTCGGCGGCATCACGCTGCTGCGGCCCCGCCGCACACGCCCGCGCCCGCCGGTCGAGCGGGAGGCGGACCGGACGGGCGGCGCGACCGCCGTCGACGAGGCGGAGGCCGCGGCCCCCACCATCGAGCGGGCGCCGCCGACGGAGGTGCCCGCGCCGCGGCCCACGGTGGAGATCGAGAAGCCGCCGCCGGGCGCGGGGCGGCTGGTCCGGCTGCGGGCGCGGCTCGCGCGCTCCCAGAACACGTTCGGCAAGACCCTTCTCGGCCTGCTCTCGCGCGACACGCTCGACGACGACGCCTGGGAGGAGATCGAGGACACCCTGATCACCGCCGACATGGGCACCTCCGTGGCCCGCCAGGTCACCGACGACCTGCGCACCCGGGTGCAGGTGCTCGGCACCCGGAACGCCGGGGAGATCCGCGAGCTGCTCAAGCAGGAGCTCGTCAAGCAGATCGGCCCCGACCTGGACCGCTCCCTGCGCACCGAGGCGCAGGGCGACCGCCCGGCGGTGCTCATGGTCGTCGGCGTCAACGGCACCGGCAAGACCACCACCTGCGGCAAGCTCGGCCGCGTCCTCGTCGGCGACGGCAACACGGTGCTGCTCGGCGCCGCCGACACCTTCCGCGCCGCCGCCGCCGACCAGCTGGAGACCTGGGGGACGCGAGTCGGGGCGCAGGTCGTCCGCAAGGACGAGGGCGCCGACCCGGCGAGCGTCGCGTTCGACGCGGTGAAGCAGGGCATCGAGACCAAGGTCAACGTGGTGATCATCGACACCGCGGGTCGGCTGCACACCAAGACCGGGCTGATGGACGAGCTGGGCAAGGTCAAGCGCGTCGTGGAGAAGCAGGCCACGGTGGACGAGGTCCTGCTCGTCCTGGACGCGACGACCGGGCAGAACGGCATGCAGCAGGCGCGCGTCTTCGCGGAGGTCGTGAACGTCACCGGCGTGGTGCTGACCAAGCTGGACGGGACCGCGAAGGGCGGCATCGTCGTCCAGGTCCAGCGGGAGCTGGGCGTCCCGGTCAAGCTGGTCGGGCTGGGGGAGGGGCCGGACGACCTCGCGCCGTTCGAGCCGGAGGCGTTCGTGGACGCGATCCTGGGCGAGTGAAAACGGGCCCAATGACCGAAAAATATGGCATGTGAGGATTTAGTAACACCTGTGAAACACCCGGGGGTCGGTTTTCACACCTGCGAAACGCGGGAGCCCCGCGCGCGAAACCGCCGAGGTCGAGTCTCTGAGCAGTTCGAAGTTCCTGGCGAGGAGGGACTCTCTCAGAGATGAAGATCGATAGCGGTAGTACCGCATGGATGCTGACGAGCACGGCGCTCGTCCTGCTGATGACACCCGGGCTGGCCTTCTTCTACGGAGGCATGAGCCGCGCGAAGAGCGTGCTCAACATGATGATGATGAGTTTCGTCAGCATCGCCGTGGTGGGCATGGCCTGGGTCGTCTACGGCTACTCCCTCACCTTCGGCGACGGCGGCGCGCTCAGCTCGTTCATCGGCGGGTTCGGCGACTGGGGGCTCGTCGGCCTGGAGAAGGTGGCCACCGCCGACGACGGCACGGGCATCCCGCAACTGGTGTTCGTGGCCTTCCAGGCGACGTTCGCCATCATCACCGTCGCGCTGATCAGCGGCGCCGTCGCGGATCGCGTCAAGTTCGGCGCCTGGGTCGTGTTCACCCTGGTGTGGGTCACGCTCGTGTACTTCCCGATCGCGCACTGGGTGTGGTGGTCGGACGGTGAGGACGGCGGCAAGGCGGGCTGGCTGTTCGACCTCGGCGCGCTCGACTTCGCGGGCGGCACGGTCGTCCACATCAACGCCGGTGTCGCGGCGCTCGCGCTGGCGCTCGTCGTCGGCAAGCGCAAGGGCTGGCCGAAGGAGCCGATGCGCCCGCACAACCTGCCGTTCGTCCTGCTCGGCGCCGGGCTGCTGTGGTTCGGGTGGTTCGGGTTCAACGCGGGGTCCGCGCTGGCGGCCGGGTCGACCGCGGCCGTCGCGTTCATCAACACGCTCGTCGCGACCTGCGCCGCCGCGTTCGCCTGGATCGTCGTCGAGAAGCTGCGGGACGGCGCGTCCACCACGCTCGGCATCGCCTCCGGCGTCGTCGCGGGGCTGGTCGCCATCACCCCGGCCTGCGCGTACATCACCCCGCTCGGCGCCATCGCCCTCGGCCTCATCGCCGGCGCGGTGTGCGCGTTCGCGGTCGGCCTGAAGTACCGGCTCGGCTACGACGACTCGCTCGACGTGGTCGGCGTCCACATGGTCGGCGGCATCGTCGGCGCCCTCCTGATCGGCTTCCTGGCGACCACCGCCGTCAACGACGGCGGCGCGGACGGGCTGTTCGCCGGCGGCGGCGTCGAACTGCTCGGCAAGCAGGCCGTCGCCGTCGTCGCGACGCTCGCCTACTCCTTCGTCGTGACCTACCTGATCGCGAAGGTCATCGACCTGGTGATGGGCTTCCGGGTCAGCGAGGACGACGAGGCCACCGGCATCGACAGCACGGCGCACGCGGAGACCGCCTACGACTTCGGCACCATCCGCGCGGGCATCGGCTCCGGGGCGACCGCGGCGGCGCCCGCCGCCCCCGCGAAGAAGGTTGAGGCGTAGGGATGAAACTCATCACGGCGGTCATCAAGCCGTTCAAGCTGGACGAGGTCAAGAAGGCCCTGGAGACCTTCGGGGTCAAGGGCATGACCGTCAGCGAGGCCAGCGGCTACGGACGGCAGAAGGGCCACACCGAGGTCTACCGGGGCGCCGAGTACCAGGTCGACCTCGTGCCCAAGGTGCGGGTCGAGGTCCTGGTCGAAGCCGCGGACGCCGACGACATCATCGACGTCATCGTCCGCGCCGCCCGCACCGACAAGATCGGTGACGGCAAGGTGTGGGCGGTCCCCGTCGACAACGTCGTCCGGGTCCGCACCGGCGAGACCGGCCCGGAAGCCCTCTAGGGGGCACGGTGAGCCTCGCCCACCCGCCGGCCGGAGAGCGGGCGCCCGCGCCCGCCCCGGCCGGCGGCACCGGAGCGGTGGACACGGCCCGCGCAGCCCTCGCGGCGGCGCGGGCCGAGCGTGCCGCCGATCTGGACCGCCGGCTCGCGGCCCTCCTCACGGCCGGCTCCCCGCCGGCGCCGGACGGGGTCGCGCTCGTCGCCGTCGGCAGCCACGCGCGCCGCGAGCTGACGCCCGGCGGCGACCTCGACCTCGTCCTCCTGCACCGCGGCCTGTCCGACGTCGCCGGGATCGCCGACCGGGTCTGGTATCCGCTCTGGGACTCCGGGGTGCGCCTGGATCACTCCGTCCGCACCGTCCACGAGGCGCGGACCGTCGCGCGCGGCGACATGAAGGCCGCGCTCGGGCTGCTGTCCGCGCGCCGCATCGCGGGCGACCACACGCTCGTGGACGAACTCCGCGCCGCCGTCCTCACCGACTGGCGCGCGGACGCCGCCGTCCGGCTGCCCGAACTGTCGGCGATGTGCCGGGAACGGTGGGAGACCCAGGGCGAGCTCGCCTTCCTGCTCGAACCCGACGTCAAGGAGGCCCATGGCGGGCTCCGCGACGTCCACGTGATGCACGCCGTGGCGGCGTCCTGGGTGGCCTCGGCCCCCGACGGCCGCGTCAGGGCCGCCCATGACCTGCTCCTCGACGTGCGGCACGCGCTGCACGAGGTCACGGGCCGCTCCACCGACCGCCTCGTCCTCCAGGAACAGGACGCCGTCGCCCGCGCTCTCGCCCTGCCGGACGCCGGCGTCCTGCAGCGCTCGATCGTCGAGGCGGCCCGCACGATCACCTACGCGGGCTCCAACCTGTGGCGCCGCGTCGACCGCCTCACCAGGGCCAGGACCGTCCATCCCACGCCGCTCCCCACCGCCGGGCAGGGCCGCCGCCGCGGCGTCGAGCGGCGGCCCGTCGGGGACGGCGCCGTCGAACACGAAGGCGAGGTCGTCCTCGCGCGCGGCGCCGACCTCCGCGACCCCGTCCTCGTCCTGCGCGTCGCCGCGGCCGCCGCGCAGGCCGGCCTGCCGCTCGCCCCCGCCACGGTCGCCCGGCTCGCCGAACACGCCCCGCCGCTTCCGGTGCCGTGGCCCGCCGGCGCCCGCGACGCGCTCATCTCCCTGCTCGGCGCCGGACCCGCCGCCATCGCCGTCTGGGAGGCCCTGGACCAGGCCGGGCTGATCGTCCGGCTGCTGCCCGACTGGGAGCACGTCCGCAACCGGCCGCAGCGCAACCCCGTCCACCGCTTCACCGTCGACCGCCACCTCGTCGAGGCCGCCGCCGGCGCCGCCGCCCTCACCCGCGAGGTCGCCCGGCCCGACCTGCTCCTCATCGGCGCGCTCCTGCACGACATCGGCAAGGGCCGGCCCGGCGACCACTCCACCGCCGGCGCCGCCGCCGTCCGCGCCATCGGCGAACGCCTCGGCCTCCCCGGGGACGACGTGCGCGTCCTGGAGACGCTCGTCCGCCACCACCTCCTGCTCCCCGACACCGCCACCCGCCGCGACATCGACGACCCCGTGACCATCGAGACCGTGGTCACCGCCGTATCCGAGGTGCCGGGCCGCGAGCGCGAGATCCTCGACCTCCTCGCCGCCCTCGCGATCGCGGACGGCAACGCCACCGGCCCCGCCGCCTGGACCACCTGGAAGGCCGGCCTCGTCGCCGAACTCGCCCGCCGCTGCGCCGCCGCCCTCACCGGCGGCACGCCCCCGCCGCCCCCGGCCCTCGACCCCGCCCACCTGGCCCTGGCCCGCCACGACGGCGCGGCCGTCCGCGTCACCGGCTCCCGCATCACCATCGCCGCCCCCGACCGCCCGGGCCTCCTCTGGCGCGCCGCCGGCGTCCTCGCCCTCCACCGCCTGGCCGTGAAGACCGCCCGCACGATCTCCGCCCCCCACCCGGCGCCCGCGGCCGACGGGGCGACCGGCCCCGCGGAGACGGCGGTCCTGGACTTCACGGCGGTGCCGGAGTACGGCACCCCGCCCGATCCGGCCGGCCTGGAGGCGGACCTGCGCCGCATGCTCGCGGGACGCCTCGACATCGCCGACCGCCTCGAACGCCGGGCCCGCTCCGTCCGGCTGCGCCCCGGCGTGACCGTCCCGCCGCCCCGCGTCATGATCATCGAGGACGCGTCGCAGACGGCGACCGTCATCGAAGTCCGCGCCCACGACCGCCCCGGCCTCCTCTGGAGGATCGGCCAGGCCCTCGGCGCCTGCGGCCTCCAGATCCGCGCCGCCCAGATCGACACCCTGGGAGCCGAAGCCGTCGACGTCTTCTACGCGGTGGACGACGACGGCGGCCCCCTCACCGCCCCCCCGGCCCTGGAAACCGTCCAAGCCCGAATCCTCGAGGCCCTCCAGTAACGGTGATCGCCGTAGAGGCCCCGGGGACGTCGTGGACGGGGCGGTCCAGAGGCCCGCCGGCGAGGGGACGCAAGCAAGGGGGTGACCCGATACGCTGATAGGCGATCCCAGAAGCTTTCCAAGGACGGTCCAGACACGTGTTCGAGACGCTCTCCGACCGGTTGACGACGGTCTTCTCGTCGCTGCGCAGCAAGGGCCGGCTCTCCGAGGCCGACATCAACGCGACGGCCCGCGAGATCCGGATCGCGCTGCTTGAGGCCGACGTCGCGCTCCCCGTCGTCAAGGACTTCATCGCGCAGGTCAAGGAGCGGGCGGCGGGTGCGGAGGTCTCGCAGGCGCTGAACCCGGCCCAGCAGGTCGTCAAGATCGTCAACGAGGAGCTCATCGCCATCCTCGGTGGCGAGACCCGCCGGATCCGGCTGGCCAAGACACCGCCGACCGTGATCATGCTCGCCGGCCTGCAGGGCGCCGGTAAGACCACGCTCGCGGGCAAGCTCGCCCGGTGGCTGAAGCAGGAGGGCCACACGCCGATGCTGGTGGCCGCCGACCTGCAGCGGCCCAACGCCGTCCAGCAGCTCCAGGTCGTCGGCGAGCGGGCCGGGGTGCCGGTGTTCGCGCCCGAGCCGGGCAGCGGCGTCGGCGACCCGGTGGACGTGGCGCGCCGCTCGATCGACCAGGCCAAGCACGCGCAGCACGACTTCGTCGTCATCGACACCGCGGGCCGGCTCGGCGTCGACACGGAGATGATGCAGCAGGCCATCGACATCCGTGACGCCGTCCAGCCCGACGACATCCTGTTCGTCGTCGACGCCATGGTCGGCCAGGACGCGGTCAACACCGCCCAGGCGTTCATGGACGGCGTCGGCTTCGACGGGGTCGTCCTGACCAAGCTCGACGGCGACGCGCGCGGCGGTGCGGCGCTGTCGGTCCGGCACATCACCGGACGTCCCATCATGTTCGCCTCGACCGGGGAGAAGCTCGAGGACTTCAGTGTCTTCCACCCGGACCGGATGGCGGGCCGCATCCTCGACATGGGCGACATCCTCACCCTGATCGAGCAGGCCGAGCAGGCGTTCGACGCCGAGCAGGCCGAGAAGATGTCCACCAAGTTCGCGTCGGGCGAGGACTTCACGCTCGAGGACTTCCTCGAGCAGATGATGATGATCCGCAAGCTCGGCCCGATCGGGAACCTGCTCGGGATGATGCCGGGCATGGGGCAGGTCCGCGATCAGATCAGCCAGATCGACGACAAGGACCTCGACCGCATCGCCGCGATCATCCGCTCGATGACCCCGCAGGAACGCGCCCAGCCCAAGATCATCAACGGCTCGCGGCGGGCCCGTATCGCCAAGGGCTCGGGCGTCGGCGTCGGCGAGGTCAGCAGCCTCGTCACCCGGTTCTTCGACGCGCAGAAGATGATGCGCCAGATGGCCGGCGGCATGGGGCTGCCGGGCATGCCGGGCGGACGCAAGAAGGCGGCGAAGGCGGCCGCCAAGAAGAACCGGAAGGGCAAGCAGCGCAGCGGCGACCCGCGCAAGCGCGCCGCCGGCAAGGGCCGGCCGGACCAGCAGCCCGCGGCCGACGGCATGCCCCAGGGCCTGCCTCCCGGCCTCGGCGGCGGCTCGGGCGGCCTCCCGCCCGGCCTCGCCGGCCAGCTGCCCCCCGGCTTCCAGATGCCCGACCTGGGCAAACTCCAGGACCGCAAGAAGAAGTAGCCACCCCAGCGGCGCTCCAGCCGACCATCCGCGACATCGTCCCGGTGGCCTGGAGCCGCCGTGCGGACCCGCCGCCCAACGTCCCCCTGGCATCCCGCACCGCCGGTGCCGCCGTTTCCGCCGTGGTCGCGGCCGGGTTCACCGTGGGACGGGCGGCGCTGGTGTGCGTTCCTTCGGGATTCGGCGTCGTGCGTGCTGCCGGCGGTGCCGTGTGGTGGCGGCGGTGCGGTGCATGGTCTCGGCCGGGTTCGGTGTCGGGCGGGCGGCGTCGCCGGTCCTCGCTTCGCCGCCAGCGGGGTCTGCTGGACGGCGCGCGCCGGGTAGCCTGCGGCTGTCGGTGGACGGGGCCGGGCGCCGTGTGGACACGGCGTCGTGCGATTGCACCTTTACACCGAACGTCTGGCAGAATGACAGGCTGGAAAACCGGAATCGCGAGGCGCCCTCTCTCGTCCTGCGCGGCCGGAGTCCATCGGATGGCCGTGAGCCGGTGTTCCCCACCTGGCGCGGGCTCGTCCACCCAGTAATGAAATCGGAGTACACCACACCCGTGGCAGTCAAGATCAAGCTCAAGCGCCTGGGGAAGATCCGGAACCCGCAGTACCGGATCGTCGTCGCGGACGCCCGCACCAAGCGGGACGGGCGCGCCATCGAGGAGATCGGGCTCTACCAGCCCAAGCAGGAGCCGTCGCTCATCCAGATCGACTCCGAGCGCGCACAGTACTGGCTCGGCGTCGGCGCGCAGCCGACCGACCCGGTCCTGAACCTGCTCAAGATCACCGGCGACTGGCAGAAGTTCAAGGGCGAGCCCGGCGCCGAGGGCACGCTCAAGGTCGCCGAGCCCAAGGCCGACAAGAAGGCCGCCTTCGAGGCCGCCGTCAAGGAGTCCCTGGGCGACGACGAGGCCGCCGGCACCGCGACCCGTGGCAAGAAGAAGGCCGAGCCGAAGAAGTCCGAGGCCAAGGCCACCGAGACCGACGAAGCCAAGAGCGAGGGCTGACAGTGCTCGAAGAAGCGCTCGAGCACCTGGTCCGCGGGATCGTGGAGAACCCGGACGACGTCCAGGTCCGCGCCCGCCGGATCCGGGGCGGCCGGGTCCTCGAGGTGCGCGTGCACCCCGAGGACCTCGGGAAGGTCATCGGCCGCGGCGGCCGCACCGCCAAGGCCCTCCGCACGGTGATCAGCGCCCTCTCCGGGGGCCGCTACGTGCGCGTTGACCTGCTCGACGTCAACGAGGTCCGCTGAGTGGCGTTCCGATGAGCGAACCGCTCGTAGTGGGACGGATCGGACGGCCGCACGGGGTTCGCGGTGAGGTCACCATCGACGTCCGCACGGACGAGCCGGACATCCGGTTCGCCGCGGGCACAGAGATCGCCACCGACCCCGGCGCCGCCGGTCCGCTCACCGTCGAGCGGATCCGCTGGCATTCGGGACGCCTGCTCGTGCGCTTCGCCGGGGTCGGCGACCGCGACGCCGCCGAGGCCCTGCGCGGCACCTGGCTCGTCGTCGACCCCGGTGACATCCGTTCGTCCGCCGACCCGGACGAGTTCCACGACCAGGAGCTGATCGGCCTCGCCGTGCTCACCGCGGACGGCGTCGGCGTCGGCGAGGTCGCGGACGTCCTGCACCACGGCCAGGACCTCCTGGTCGTGCGCGGGCCCGGCGGGGAGAAGCTCGTGCCGTTCGTGGCCGCGCTCGTCCCCGAGGTGGACGTTCCCGGGGGGCGGCTCGTCATCGACCCGCCCCCCGGACTGCTCGACGAATCATGAAACTCGACATCGTCACGATATTCCCTGAGTACTTCGCCCCCCTGGACATCTCCCTCCTGGGCAAGGCCCGGCGCGCCGGCCTGCTGGACGTCCGCGTCCACGACCTGCGCGACTGGACCCACGACCGGCACCGCACCGTCGACGACACCCCGTACGGCGGCGGCCCCGGCATGGTCATGAAACCCGACCCCTGGGGCGAAGCCCTCGACATGCTGGTCCCTCCGCCGGTTGAGGGATCACGAACGCTTCCTTCGGAGCCTGACGAATCATCGCTCGGCCCGGCGTCCGGCCGGAGCGGGCCGGAGCCTGGCGTGGCGCCGGTATCCGATGGGACGTCCGGCGGCGCGACCGCGGGCTCGTCCGAAGTGACCGCGGCGGCGGGCGCCGGGGCCGTGCCGCGGCTGATCATTCCCACGCCGAGCGGGCGGCCCTTCACGCAGGCGGACGCGGTGCGGTACGCCGCCGAGCCCTGGCTCGTGTTCGCCTGCGGACGCTACGAGGGGATCGACTCCCGCGTGGCCGAGGAGGCCCGAACGCGGATGCCCGTGGACGAGGTCAGCCTGGGCGACTTCGTCCTCGCCGGCGGTGAGGTCGCCGTCCTGGTGATGGTCGAGGCGATCGGACGTCTCCTGCCCGGCGTCCTCGGCAACGCCGACTCGGTCGCGGACGACTCCTTCGCCCCCGGCGCGATGGAGTCGCTCCTGGAAGGCCCCGTGTACACCAAGCCGCCCGTGTGGCGGGACCGGCCGGTTCCGGACGTGCTCCTGTCGGGTCACCACGGCGCGATCGCCCGCTGGCGGCGCGACGAGGCACTCCGGCGGACGGCCCGGCACCGTCCCGAACTGCTCGCCCGTTTCGCGCTGGAGGACCTCGACAAGCGGGACCGCGCCGTCCTCCGCGAGGCCGGTTTTCCGGTTGACTCCGAAGGTATGGCAGACTAGAGCGTCCGTGCGTCCAGAGCGCATGGCACCCGAAGACCACTTCCCGCGGCGCGACGCCCCCACGAAAGTCCCATTGGGGCCTCTCGACGCCCGCGTTCGACCATGAGGAACCGCTGCGATGCACACCCTGATCCAGGAGATCGAGAAGGCCGCGATGCGCGCCGACGTCCCGGACTTCCGTCCGGGCGACACGCTGAAGGTGCACGTGCGCGTCACCGAGGGCAACCGTAGCCGTATCCAGATCTTCCAGGGCGTGGTGATCCGGCGGCAGGGCGGCGGCGCCCGCGAGACGTTCACCGTCCGGAAGGTCAGCTACAGCGTCGGCGTCGAGCGGACGTTCCCGCTCAACAGCCCCTCGATCGACAAGATCGAGGTCGTCACCCGCGGCGACGTGCGCCGCGCCAAGCTCTACTACCTGCGCAACCTGCGCGGCAAGGCCGCGCGCATCAAGGAGAAGCGCGAGCACTGAGCCGATGAACGAGGACGCCCCGGGAACCCGCGACGGTGACCGGGGCGTTGCCCTTTCCGGACGGGCGGGACGGGCTCCGGCGGCGACACGCCCGTGGGCGGCGTCCCGCGGGGCCCGCGCCGCTAGGCTTTTACTCTGATGACTGACGAGGACGATCGGAGAGACGTGCGATCCGAGGCCGAGGGCGCGGTGCCCGAAGAGAAGGAGCCCGTGAACCCGGCCGACGAGTCGGCCGAGGACGACTCCGAGGACGACGGCAAGCGCAAGAAGAAGCAGGGCTCCTTCTGGAAAGAGCTCCCCGTCCTCATCGTCGTCGCCGTGGTGCTGGCACTGGTCATCAAGGCGTTCGCGGTCCAGGCGTTCTACATCCCGTCCGGCTCCATGGAGAACACCCTCCAGGTCGGCGACCGCGTCCTCGTCAACAAGATCGTCTACCACACCCGGGACATCGCCCGCGGTGATGTGATCGTCTTCAACGGCCTGGACTCCTGGGATCCGGAAGTCCAGGTCGAGGAGCCCAGCAACCCGGTCTCCAAGGCGCTGCGCGCCGTCGGCACCGCGTTCGGCGTGGCGCCCAACGAGAAGGACTACATCAAGCGCGTCATCGGCATCCCCGGCGACCACGTCAAATGCTGCGACGCCCAGGGCCGCGTCACCGTCAACGGCGTCCCGCTGGAGGAGAAGTCCTACCTCTTCACCGACCCGATCACGCACGAGCAGAACAAGCCGTCCAACGACCCGTTCGACGTCACCGTGAAGCCGGGCCAGCTCTGGGTCATGGGCGACCACCGCGAACTCTCCTACGACTCCCGCTCCCACCGCGGCGATCCCGGCGGCGGCACCATCCCGATCGACCGCGTCATCGGCCGCGCCTTCGTCATCGTGTGGCCCCTCGACCGCCTCGGCACCCTCCCGATCCCCGACACCTTCAAGCAACGCGGCCTGGAGAAATCCGCCGCCGTCGCGGTTCCGGCGACCCCGTACGCCCTGGGCGTCCTCTTCACGCTCCCGCTCGCGTATCTCCGCCGCCACCGCTTGAGAACCACCTGACCGTCGTCCGCACGACCCGTGGCGGGCTCGATCCCTCTGGGCAGGGGCGCCCCGCCACACCGGCGTGCCGCGACAAAGCGTACGAACCGGGCACTCCCCATGCCACCGCGCACCGCCAACGCCGTGGACGCATGCCGAACGCCGCCAGGGCCGCCTCGCGATGCCTGAACAGGGCCGGCACCAGTAGCGGCATCTCCGGACGGGAGCCGGCCGTGGAGGGCGGCGGGCATGATGGGTGATCACGGTCATTCGGGGAGCGGCGGACGGGGGCGGGGACGTACGCTGCGGAGCATGAAGGGACGTCCACTCCGCTTCACGCCGCGCCGGGACGCCGGGCTGTTCGCCTACGAGCGCGCCCTGGCGCACGGCGGGTTCAGCCCCGTCGCCGGTGTCGACGAGGCGGGGCGCGGGGCCTGCGCGGGACCGCTGGTGGTCGGCGCGGTGATCCTGCAGGGCGGACGTGGCCGGATCGACGGCCTCGCCGACTCCAAACTGCTCACTCCGGGCCGCCGCGAAGAGCTGTACATGGAGATCACCGAGCGTGCGTACGCGTGGAGCGCGACCGTCATCCCGTGCCACGACATCGACCGGATCGGGCTTCACCGCTGCAACATCACCGGGATGCGGAGGGCCCTGGCCGCCCTCGACCACCGGCCCGCCTACGTGCTGAGCGACGGTTTCCCCGTGCCGGGCCTGGACGTCCCCGGTCTCGCGATGATCAAGGGCGACCAGGCCGCGGCCTGCGTGGCCGCCGCGTCCATCGTCGCGAAGGTCACCCGAGACCGGATCATGGTCGGACTCCACGAGCGCTACCCCGAGTACGGCTTCGACGTCCACAAGGGCTATGTGACCCGCGCGCACGGCAAAGCGCTCGCCGAGCACGGTCCATGTCCGGAGCATCGGTTCTCCTACGTCAATGTCGGGCGGGCCTTGCGTAACAATGGGGATGTGGCCTTGGAGGAGGAGACCGAAGGGGAGGTCTCCGGCGAAGGCCGCGCGGAAGGGGCACGAGCGTGAGCGCGGAGGATCTCGAAAAGTACGAGACCGAGATGGAGTTGCAGCTCTATCGCGAGTACCGGGACGTCCTCGGGCTGTTCAGCTACGTCGTCGAGACCGAGCGCCGGTTCTACCTCACGAACTCCGTCGACCTGCAGGTGCGCGGCGCCGACACCGGCGACATCTACTTCGAGGTCACGATGCAGGACGCATGGGTCTGGGACATGTACCGCCCCGCCCGCTTCGTCAAGAACGTGCGTGTCGTCACCTTCAAGGACGTGAACGTCGAAGAACTCGCCAAAAGCGACTTCGAACTCCCCTCGGACACGTAACCCGCCCCCTCCGAACACATGACTCACCCCCGGACGCGTGACCTGCCCTCGGACGCGCCTGCCCCGCCTTTCGGTCGCGTGGGCTCGCTCTCTTGTGGTCGGGGCGCGGGAGGGCGTGCGCGTTTCAGGGATCATCCGTGCTCCGGTGTTCGTGTTCGGCGCGCTGGGCGGCCGGCGGCGGTGGTGGCGGCCGGGCATGGTCGGCCGCCTCTGTCGCCTGGGTCGGTGGTCAGGTCATCTCGGCTCCTCGGGGAGGGCGGGCTGCAAGGGCTCGGCTTCCGGAGCCGGGCCCTTGGGGGATTTCCCGGACTTCGTCAGGCGCCAGCCGGACGAGGTGCGCTCGATGAAGCCGGCCGCCGACAGGAGGCCCAGCTTGGCGTTGACCGTGGTCAGGGCCACGCCCGCTTTGACGGCGAGTTGCGCGGGTCCGGTCGCCCCGCGCGCGGGGAACGCCTCCAGGACCGATCTCGTCACCGGTTCCAGGCGGTCGCGGGGGAGGACGGGGGTGTCCGGCGGCGGTGCGAGGTCGGCGCCGATCCGTCCCACGGCCTCGATGATCTCCTCGGGGCGGGTGACCAGCGTGACGCCCTCCTCGCGCAGGAGCCGGTGGCAGCCGACCGAGGAGCGGGAGGTGATCGGGCCCGGCACGGCCATGACCACGCGGCCGAGCTTGGCCGCCCAGGCGGCGGTGTTCAGGGCGCCGCTGCGCGCCTCCGCCTCGACGACGACCGTGCCCCGGGAGAGGGCGGCGATCACGCGGTTGCGGACGAGGAACCGGAGGCGGTGCGGATGGGTGCCCGGCGGCGACTCGCTGACCAGCAGGGACCGTCGCGCCATCTCCGCGAACAGCCCCTCGTTGGACGCCGGGTAGGGGACGTCGACGCCGTTGGCGAGGACCGCGACGGTGGGGCCGTCGGCGGCCAGCGAGCCGCGGTGGGCGGCGGCGTCGATGCCGAGGGCGCCGCCGGAGATCACCGTCCAGCCGCCGTCGGCGAGGTCGGACGCGAAGTCGGCGGCGGCGCGCAGGCCGTAGGGGGACGCGGCGCGGGACCCGACGATGGCGACCGAACGCAGGCAGCAGTAGCGCAGGTCGCCGGGGCCGCGCAGCCACAGGGCGTAGGGGCGCCCCGCGCCGAGATCGTCGAGGGTCGTCGGCCATTCGGGGTCTCCCGGGCAGATGAGGCGGCCGCGGAACCGGGCGCAGACGGCCAGGTCCTGGTCGGGTTCGGCGGCGATCAGCCGAATCCGCCACTGTCCGAGACGCCGGACCTCCTTGGGCGTGGCCTCCACGGCGCTGGGGAGGCGGCCGGTGCGGATCGTGTCGAGCGCCTCCTCCGGACCGCAGTGGTCGATGATCCGGTTGAGAAAGGCGTCGCCGGGCTCCGCGACGGCGGTGAGGGTGGCGCGGGCGGTTCTCTGGTCGCTCATTGGCGCCCCGCCGACCAGAGGGCGAGCGCGCCGCCGATGTCGTCCGGGCCGGGCTCGTCGTGCCCCGCCAGGTCGGCGATGGTCCAGGCGACGCGGAGGATGCGGTCGAGGCCGCGCGCGCTCAGCGTGCCCCTCTGCAGCGCCTCATCCGCGCTGGTCATCGCTTCGGCGGACGGTGTGAATCGTCTGCGCAGTTCCGGGCCGGGAACCTCGGAGTTGGAACGCCACGGGGTGTCCGCAAGGCGGTGCCGTGTCCGTTCCCTGGCGAGTTCGACGCGTTCGGCCACCACCTTGCTGGACTCGGCGAATTCGAGGTCGTAGCGGAGTTCGGCCCGGCTGGCCGGCGCCAACTCCAGCTTGAGGTCGATGCGGTCAAGGAGCGGGCCGGTCACGCGGCCGGCGTACTTGCGGCGGACGCCCGGCGCGCAGGAGCAGTCGATCTGCTTCGCGGCGGCGCACGGACACGGGTTCGCCGCGAGGACGAGCGTGAACCGCGCCGGGAAGTGCGCTATGCCCTCGATGCGGGAGATCCGCACCTCGCCCTCTTCGAGGGGCTGGCGCAGGGCGTCGAGGGTGCCCGTCATGAACTCCGGTGCCTCGTCCAGGAAGAGGATGCCCCGGTGGGCGAGGGACACGGCGCCCGGCTGGAGCACCCGGCCCGAACCGCCGCCGACCATCGACGCCCGCGAGGCGGTGTGGTGCGGGGCGTAGAACGGCGGCTGGGTGATCAGCGGCTGGCCCGGCCGGAGGGTTCCCGCGACCGAGTGGATCGCGGTCACCTCCAGCGCGACCTCGGGCTCCAGCGCCGGCATCAGCGTCGGCAGCCGCTCCGCGAGCATCGTCTTCCCGCAGCCCGGCGGCCCGGCGAAGAAGAGGTGGTGCCCGCCCGCCGCGCTGATCTCCAGCGCCCGCCGCGCCTCGGCCTGCCCCCGGACGTCGGCCAGGTCCAGGTCGGGCGGGATCTCCTGCTGCCTGATGGCGTATCTGGCCGCGGGGAGGGCGAGGTCGTCGTCCACGTCCTCCTCGATGGGCGGCGGCTCGTCCCGCAGCAGGCACAGCAGGCCGCGGAGCGTGCTCGCGGACACGACCTCCATGTCGGGGACGAGTGCGGCTTCCGCGGCGTTCGCCTGCGGCACGACGACCGTGCGGCAGCCCCGGTTGGCGGCGGCCAGCACGGCGGGCAGGATGCCGTGAATCGGGCGGATGCGGCCGTCCAGGCCGAGTTCGCCGATCAGCACCAGCCCCGCGCAGCTGCGCGGCGAGACGACCTCCGCCGCCGCGAGCAGCGAAATCGCTATGGCCAGATCGAAGGTGGAGCCCTTCTTCGGCATGCTCGCCGGGAACAGCGACACCGTGACGTGCCGGTTGGGCCAGTCTTCGCCGGAGTTGAAGATGGCGGCGCGGACGCGGTCGCGGGCCTCGCTGAGCGCGGTGTCGGGGAGGCCGACCAGGTGCAGGCCCGGGACGCCGCTGGTGATGGCCGCCTCCACGTCCACGACGAAGCCGTCGACCCCGACCAGGGATACCGAGCGTGTCTTCGCGAGCGTCATCAGCACACCTCCCTCAGGTGGTCGACCGAGAAGCCGTCGCCGTCGCCGATCAGGCCGAGGACGTCCACCCGCACGGGCGTGCCGCCGACCCCGTGGGCGGCCGCCCACTGCCAGGCCAATCGCCGTAACCGGGCCGCCTTGTCCGCGGTGATCGCTTCGAGGGGGTCGCCGAACCGCGTGGAGCGGCGGGTCTTCACCTCGCAGACGACGTGCCGGCGCCCGTCGTGGGCGACGATGTCGAGTTCGCCCTCGCGGCATCGCCAGTTGCGGTCGAGGATCGTCCAGCCGAGGCCGACGAGGTAGTCGACGGCGGCGTCCTCGCCCCGCCGGCCGAGACTGATGTGAGCTTTCATGGGTGCCTCACCTCCGGCCTCCGACGTTGCCGGACCATGACGGAGCGTCGTCGGTGAACGACGTTCTGTGGATAACCCGGTCGGAGATCAGCGGCGATTCACGGGGACCCGCCGCTCGGTGCTTGCGCCGGCGGGGCCGGTGGCGCAGCGTGGCGGCTGTGACCAACGCGCTGGAGGACGCCGTAGCGGACTTCGGGCGACATCTCCGCGCCGAACGCGACGTGTCGCCGCACACGCTGCGCGCCTACCTCGGGGACCTGGCCGACCTGTGCGCCTATGCCGCCGTCGCGGGCGTTGCCGAACCCGCGGACCTGGACGTCTCGCTACTGCGGGCCTGGCTGGCACGCCAGCACGCACTTGGCCGTTCCCGCGCCACCCTGGCCCGCCGGACGGCCGCCGCCCGCGCGTTCACCAGGCATCTGCACAGGCGCGGCGTTCTCCAGGACGACCCAGGGCTCCTGCTGGGCACCCCCAAGCGGCAACGCGACCTCCCCGGCGTCCTCACCCAGGACGACGCGGCGCGCCTGCTCGACACCATCGATGCCCATGGCCCTCTCGGGCTCCGCGACTTGGCCGTCCTGGAAGTTCTCTACGGGACGGGCGTCCGCGTCAGCGAACTGTGCGGGCTCGACATCGACGATCTGGACACCGGACGCAGGACGATCCGCGTCCTGGGCAAGGGCGGACGGGAACGCATCGTCCCCGTAGGGGAACCGGCCGTCCGCGCCGTCCAGGACTGGCTGCGCGCAGGACGTCCCTCCTTCGCGAACGAAGACAGCGGCCCGGCCCTGTTCCTGGGCGTTCGCGGGGGACGCCTGCACCCGACGACAGCACGCCGCCTCGTCCACACCCGGATCTCCGAGGTCGGTCAGGTGCCGGACCTGAGCCCGCACGGGCTGCGCCACAGCGCCGCCACCCACCTGCTGGAGGGCGGCGCGGACCTGCGAAGCGTCCAGGAGATCCTCGGGCACGCCTCCCTGCAGACCACCCAGCTCTACACGCACGTCTCAGCCGAACGCCTGAAGCAGGTCCACCGCCAGGCGCACCCCCGCGGCACGCAGTCCGACTGACCTGACCCCGGGGAAACGGCGCGGCGAGGAATCGCCGCCCGGCCCACGCGAGGGGGCCGAGTGGCGACCGCGGTGGTCAGGGAGCGCGGCGCAGGCGGCGTTCCTGGGACAGGTTGATCACACCCGGCGGCGGATGCCGGCGGCGGTGAAGGCGGAAACGGATGCGGGTACGGCGCCAGGCGAAGGCCACCGTCAGCGTCAGGACCATCCCCGTCAGCGCACCGCCCGTCGCCGTCGTGGCGTCGCGCAGGGCCATCCGGGGACGCGGCGGCTCGGGAGCTGCGCTTGCGGACGGGGACGGGGACGGGGACGGGCGCGGCCAGCGAGGCAGCAGGCGTACCCGCCGCTGGACGAGGTCGAGCGGGTCGAGGTAGAGGGCGCCGCGGCGCAGCCCCCAGTGCAGGCAGGGCACCCGGCAGTGGGGCGGGCCGCCCTCCAGGACGCCGATCCGGGTGCCCGGCGCGACCCGCCGCCCAGCGCGCACGCTCGGCCTGACCGGCAGGTACGTCGTCCGGAGCGTCCCGTGGTCGATCGCGACGACACCGCGTCCGGCCAGGTGGGCGGCGTAGGAGATGCGTCCCGGCCCGGCGGCGTAGACGGCCTGCCCGGGACGCCCCGCGAGATCCACCCCGCGGTGGCCGGGCCCCCACGGGCTGGACGGCGGCGAGAAGGCCCGCAGCACCCGCGGAGCGGGCGGGCCTAACGGCCATCGCCAGGCGTCCAGGCCCGGTGCGCCGGTGGCGATCATGCAGGTCAGCAGAACCGTGAGCAGCGTCATGCACGGCAGCCTGCCGGGCCCCCGGCGGCGCGTCGACAGGATCGCCGAACTGTGGATAACCCCGCGGAACCGTTGATGCCCGGACGCGTCGGCGCCCTGATAATCTGTAACCGTGCCCGGAAGGACACCGGCCAGGGCCAGGCCGTCATCGATCCGCCCCGGCGGGGAGACGAGAAGCCGTTCCAGAACGGACAGGTCCAGACCCGGCAACGGGCCAGCCGCCTGGGACAGCCCACGGCGGCTGATTTCACGCGTCCGCATGCCACCGCACATGGTGGGGCGCAGTCCCTTGGTCCGTCGCGAAGGCGACGGTGGGGCCGCACCCGGGCGCAGGCAGACAACCAAATGCGGCCCGGCAGGGCCAGAGAAGGAGAACACGGGCAATGGCACCCGTCGTCACCATGCGGCAGCTCCTCGAGAGCGGCGTCCACTTCGGCCACCAGACCCGCCGGTGGAACCCGAAGATGAAGCGCTTCATCCTCACCGAGCGCAACGGCATCTACATCATCGACCTGCAGCAGTCGCTGTCCTACATCGACCGCGCGTTCGAGTTCGTCAAGGCCACGGTGGCCCACGGCGGCACGATCCTGTTCGTCGGCACCAAGAAGCAGGCGCAGGAGTCCATCGCCGAGCAGGCCGCCCGGGTCGGCATGCCCTACGTCAACCAGCGCTGGCTGGGCGGCATGCTCACCAACTTCTCCACCGTCCACAAGCGGCTCACCCGGCTCAAGGAGCTGGAGGAGATCAACTACGACGACGTGGCCGGCTCCGGCATGACCAAGAAGGAGCTCCTCGGCCTGCGCCGTGAGAAGGACAAGCTGGAGCGCACCCTCGGCGGTATCCGCGACATGGCGAAGGTTCCGAGCGCCATCTGGATCGTGGACACCAAGAAGGAGCACATCGCGGTCAACGAGGCCAAGAAGCTCGGCATCCCGGTCGTGGCGATCCTCGACACCAACTGCGACCCCGACGAGGTCGACTACCCCGTCCCGGGCAACGACGACGCCATCCGCAGCGTCAGCCTGCTGACCCGCGTGGTGGCCGACTCCGTCGCCGACGGCCTCCTCGCCCGCGCGGGCGCCGCGACCGGCGGGGACGAGAAGCCGGCCGAGGGCGCCGCCGCCACCGGCGGCGCCGAGCCGCTGGCCGAGTGGGAGCGCGACCTGCTGGAGAACAAGCCGGCCGAGGAGGCCCCGGCCGAGGCCGAGGCTCCGGCGGAGGCTCCGGCGGCGGACGCCGCCGCTCCCGAGGCGGAGCAGGCCCCCGAGGCGGACGCCGCCGCCCCTGAGGCGGAGCAGGCCCCCGAGGCGGAGCAGGCCGAGGAGGCCCCGAAGCCCGCCGAGGCCGAGCAGGCTTGATCCCGCGGTCCCGGCGGCCCCGCACGGGTGCCGCCGGGACCGTCGCGGATCCCACGATCAACGACGAGAGAAGCGAAGAGAGCGATGGCCAACTTCACCGCCGCTGACGTCAAGCGGCTGCGCGACCTGACCGGCTCCGGCATGATGGCCGTGAAGAACGCCCTGACCGAGGCGGACGGCGACTTCGAGAAGGCGACGGAGCTGCTGCGCCTCAAGGGCGCCAAGGACGTCGGCAAGCGCGCCGAGCGCACCGCCGCCAACGGCCTGGTCGCCGAGCACTTTGCGAACTCCGGCGACGGGGCGCTCCTGGAGCTCAACTGCGAGACCGACTTCGTCGCCAAGAACGCGCAGTTCATCGAGCTGGCCCAGCGCCTCGTCGAGTTCGCCGCCGGCAGCGGTGCCGGCGACGCGGCCGCGCTGCTGACCGCCGAGATCGAGCCGGGCAAGACCGTCCAGGCCCTGATCGAGGAGAACAGCGCCAAGATCGGCGAGAAGCTGGAGCTGCGCCGCTTCGCCCACTTCCAGGGCGCCTACGTGGCCAGCTACCTGCACAAGTCCGACCCGTCCCTGCCGCCGAGCACCGGCGTGCTGGTCGAGCTGGACACCGAGAACACCGAGGTCGCCAAGGACGTCGCGCAGCAGATCGCCGCGATGGCGCCGAAGTACCTCACCCGCGAGGAGATCCCCGCCGAGGCGGTCGAGAAGGAGCGGGCGCTCGCCGAGCAGCTCACCCGCGACGAGGGCAAGCCCGAGCAGGCCATCCCCAAGATCGTCGAGGGCCGGGTGAACGCCTACTTCCGCGACTTCGTGCTCCTGGAGCAGGCGTTCGTGAAGGACAACAAGAAGACCATCGCCAAGATCCTCGACGAGGCCGGCGTGAAGGTCGTCCGCTTCGCCCGGTTCAAGGTCGGGCAGGCGTAGGGGCACTCTGGAGACGGGGTACCCGAGAGATAGTGCAACGCAACGAGGAGGCCGCCGACGTGCCGGACAAGACGACCACTAGCGCGACGGCGGCCTCGTCGTCCGGTGGGCCCACCGCCGGCGGGCACGCGCCCCGGGCCGGATGGAAGCGGGTGCTGCTGAAGCTCTCGGGCGAGGCCTTCGCCGGACGCGATCCGCTCGGCATCGACCCCGAGGTCGTCCAGCACGTCGCCGAGGCCATCGCCGAAGCCGTCCGGGACGGCGTGCAGGTGGCGGTCGTCTGCGGCGGCGGCAACATGTTCCGCGGCGCCGTCATGGCGGAACGCGGCATGGACCGCGGGCGCGCCGACTACATGGGGATGATCGGCACCGTCATCAACTGCCTCGCCCTCCAGGACTTCCTGGAGAAGCTCGGCCTGGACACGCGGGTGCAGACCGCCATCACCATGAGCCAGGTGGCCGAGCCGTACATCCCGAGGCGCGCCATCCGGCACCTGGAGAAGGGCCGCGTGGTCATCTTCGGCGCGGGCCTCGGACAGCCGTTCTTCTCCACCGACACGACCGCCGCCCAGCGCGCGCTGGAGATCGGTGCGGAGGCGGTACTGAAGGCAACCCAAGTGGACGGTGTGTACGACGCCGATCCACGCAAGAATCCAGACGCGGTCAAGTTCGACCGTTTGGATTACGGTGAAGTTCTACAGCGGGGCCTGAAGGTCATGGACGCCACGGCCATCAGTCTCTGCATGGACAACGTGCTCCCCATCGTGGTCTTCGACCTCATGGGGCAGGGCAACATCGTCCGGGCCGTCCGGGGTGAGAAGATCGGCACGCTGGTCAGCCCGGCACAGGGCTGACCGCAGCCCGCGACGGCGCCGAGCGCGCCGTGCAACCGCAGGACCAGGGCCGACCAGATGACATGGGAGTCACAGTGATCGACGAGACCCTCCTCGAAGCAGAGGAGAAGATGGAGAAGGCTGTCGCGGTCGCCAAGGAGGACTTCCAGGCCATCCGCACCGGCCGGGTCACCCCCGCGATGTTCAACAAGATCACCGCGGAGTACTACGGGACGCCGACGCCGATCAACCAGCTCGCGTCGTTCACCCTGCCGGAGCCGCGGATGGTCATCGTCCAGGTCTTCGACAAGTCGTCCATGCAGGCGGTCGAGCGGGCGATCCGCGACAGCGACCTCGGGGTGAACCCGACCAACGACGGCAACGTGATCCGGGTCGTGTTCCCCGAGCTGTCGGAGGAGCGCCGCAAGGACTTCATCAAGGTCGCCGGGACGAAGGCGGAGGAGAGCCGGGTCTCCATCCGCAACATCCGGCGCCGCGCCAAGGACACCCTCGACAAGCTCGCCAAGGACGGCGAGGCCGGCGAGGACGAGGTCCGGCGCGGGGAGAAGGAGCTCGACGACACGACGCACCGTTACGTGGCGCAGATCGACGAGCTGCTCGAGCACAAGAAGGCTGAACTGCTCGAGGTTTGATGAAACTCGACGATGCCGGGGAGCCCTCGGGTTCCCCGGACGAGCCGGAGGTCGACATGGCCGGCCCGCCCCCCGGAGAAGCACTCGACTCGCCCTCCGAGCAGGACGGTCCCCCTGAGGACGCCCCCTTGTCGGACGTGCCGCCCGCCGGCGCCACCGTCGCGACGCCGTTCGGGGCGCCCTCCGAACCGAATCACCGGGCGCCGTCCGAGGCGCCTCCCGAAGCCTCTTCTGCGAACGCCGAAGGCAAACGGGAGAGTAAGACCGGACGCAACCTGCCCCTGGCCATCGGCGTGGGCGTCGGGCTGGGCGCACTGGTGCTGGGGTCGCTCTACACGGTCAAGGAGATCTTCCTTGCCGTGATGATCGTGTTCCTCTTCCTCGGTATGCGCGAGCTGACCGAGGCGTTGAAGAGCCGTGACATCCGCGTCCCGTTCATCCCGGTCGCGACGGGAATGGTCGGCACGCCGGTCGTGGCGTACGTCTGGGGGCCCACGGCGACGGTGGCCGCGGTGTCCCTGACGGTGCTGGCCCTGCTGATGACGCGGATGATGGAGGGCGCGGCGGGGTACGTGCGTGACGTCGCCGCAGGAGCGTTCGTAGCGGGCTACCTGGTCCTGATGGGCGGGATCGTCGCGCTGCTCATGCGCCCGGACGACGGCGACCACCGCATCGTCATCTTCATCGCCACGACCGTCGCCAGTGACATCGGCGGATACTTCGCGGGCTCCTTCCTGGGCAAGCACAAGCTGGCGCCCACGATCAGCCCCAAGAAGACGTGGGAGGGCGTCACCGGGTCGGCGATCACGTGCATGGCCGTCGGCGGGTGGCTGGTCTGGTGGCTGCTGGACGGCGGGCAGGTCTGGCAGGGCGTGATCATCGGGCTCGCGGCCGTGGTCACCGCGACGGCCGGCGACCTCGTCGAGTCGATGGTCAAGCGCGACCTCGGCATCAAGGACATGGGAACGCTCCTTCCGGGCCACGGCGGGGTGATGGACCGCCTCGACTCCCTCGTCGCGACGGCCCCCGTCGTGTGGCTGCTCTTGGAGCTGTTCCTCCCGACCTAGGAGATGACCCAGGATCGGCCCTGCTGCGCGAGGCGGCGTATGAGCGCGTCCGATCCCTCGCTCTTCGCGTAGCGGTGCTCCTCACCCGTGATGGGCACGAGCCACAGCCACCGGACGGCGTCGCCGTTGAGCGTGTGCCCGGCCAGCGCGGGAGCCTCAGGACCTGCCAGACGGCTCGGATCGTCCAGGAGCAGGACGCCTTCCCAGGCCGACTCGCCGCTGCTGAGCGGGAACGTGCGGGCCTCGTGATACCACTTGACGACGTCTCCGGGGGCGAACCATGTCACCGATCGCCATGGGTACTGCGCCAGCCAGGGGAAGATGCTGCCGGCCTTCTGGCTGGGGAGCGTGCTGGCGACGGCGAGTTCGATGCGTCCGTATGGGGCGACGTCGTCTTCGTAGAGTTCGACCGTGGGCATGCGCTGGCGGCTCATCCCGACGGTGCTCAGCACGGTGAAGTCCCGGCCGCCTCTGGCGGGACGTTCCGACACGCCTACGGTCGGGGCCACACCGGCCCTGCCGCTCGCCAGTTGCCGCCCGACGTCGTGCCAGTAGTGGCCACTGGGGCCGAGCCGTTGCAGCAGGTGGCCGAGCACCGATTGCTGGAACTCGGCCCAGGAACCGTCGGCGCGGCACCGCTTCCAGTGCTCGCGCGCTTGGTCGATGCGCGGTCCGAAGTCCTCGATCTCCTCGTCCAGGGGAAACGCGAACGGGCTCTGGAGCGCGGCGTCGCGGGCGTATCCGGGGATGCCGCGTCCCATGTCCGACCAGCCGGGGATCACGAACAGGGGGTCGCCCGCCTCCAGGACGGCGACGCCGTCGCCCTCCTCGAACCACACGACCTCAAGGGATTCGGCGTCCAGCGCCTTGCGTCCCGACGGATGGCGCACATGGGAGTCGGGCAGGAGGGGCGCGCGGCCGGCGTCCAGCCGGCCCTGGTCGAGTTCCTGGGGAGCCTTCCTGTGGTTGGCGACCCATGTCGCCCCGACCACCGAGTCCCGCGCGTCCTTCAGGTAGGCCACGGTGACGTCGCCGTCGGTCTCGACGACGAGCCGCCGACTGCCGTACGGGCTCGCCGCGGCGTGGACGACCTTGGCCGCGGATCCCCGGGACGAGACCCCGCCCCTACGCAAAACCGACATGATCGAGACCTTAGTCGCACACAAGGTCATGTGCAGGAATGTCGTCCTACGCGGGTGGGCAGCCGTCCGCAGACGGACAATGCACGGTCCGTCGTTTGCGACACTGGAAGGACCATGTCTACGACCCAGCCCGCCACCACCGGCGCCGCGCCCGAGAAGACCCCGGCGAAGCTCGTCTTCGCCGCCCCGAGGCGCGGCAAGCCGCCGAGGCACCTCGCCGACCTCACCACGGCGGAGCGCCGCGAGGCGGTCGCCGAGCTGGGTGAGAAGCCGTTCCGCGCCGACCAGCTCTCACGCCACTATTTCGCCCGGTTGGTGGACGATCCCGGCAAGATGACGGATCTGCCGGCGGCCGTCCGCGAACGCCTGGTCTCCGAACTGCTGCCATCGCTGCTGACCCCCGTCCGCGAACTGGACTGCGACGGCGGGACCACGCTCAAGACGGTCTGGAAGGCGTTCGACGGCGTCCTGTTCGAATCGGTCCTGATGCGCTACCCCGACCGGGCCACGATGTGCGTCTCGTCCCAGGCGGGGTGCGGCATGAACTGTCCCTTCTGCGCGACCGGTCAGGCCGGGCTCACACGCAACCTCTCGACCGCCGAGATAGTCGAGCAGGTGACCGCCGGCGCGCGCGCACTCGCCCGCGGGCGCATCCCAGGCGGCCCTGGCCGGGTCTCCAACATCGTCTTCATGGGCATGGGCGAACCCCTGGCCAACTACAAGGCGGTGATAGGCGCGGTACGGCGCATCACCGATCCGGCACCCGCCGGGCTGGGCATCTCCCAGCGCTCGGTGACCGTCTCCACGGTCGGGCTCGTCCCGGCCATCGAGAAGCTCGCCGCGGAGGACATGTCCGTCCGCCTGGCGGTGTCCCTGCACGCGCCGGACGACGAGCTGCGGGACGACCTCGTCCCCATCAACAACCGGTGGAAGGTGTCCGAGGTGCTGGACGCGGCGTGGGCCTACGCCGACCGCAGCGGCCGCCGCGTCTCCATCGAGTACGCCCTCATCAAGGACGTCAACGACCAGGCGTGGCGGGCCGATCTTCTCGGCAGGCTCTTGCGCGGGAATCTCGTACACGTCAATCTGATCCCGTTGAACCCAACGCCGGGCTCCAAATGGACCGCCTCCCGGCCGGAGGACGAGCGCGAGTTCGTCCGGCGCCTGGAGGCCCACGGGGTCCCGGTCACGGTGCGCGACACTCGGGGCAGGGAGATCGACGGGGCCTGCGGCCAGCTCGCCGCGTCGACCGAGGACTGAGCGCACCGCGGGCGTTCCCCCGGCGTCCCGCGGGCGCGCGGAGGAGCACGGTACCGGTGAAGACGGGTGCGCGGTTGCCGGTGGTCATGCGCGGCTATGACCGGTCGCAGGTCGACACCCTTCTCAAACGGATCTCGCACGCGCTGAACGGCGGGCCGCCGATCTCCGCCGACGAGGTGCGCGGCGTCCGCTTCGACGTCGTCCTGCGCGGCTACGACAACCGCGCGGTGGACGAATTGCTGCGCGAGTGCATCAGGGAACTCCAGGCCAGGGCGCCGATCGCGGAACGTCCCGGGCGGCCGCGCGCGCAACCGGCCTGGCTGATCAGCTGGATCCAGAACGCCCGGTTCTCCGGCGCCGGCCTGCGCACCGGCTACGACGTCCGGGACGTGGACGCGTTCCTCGACCGCGTGGTCGCGGGCCTGCGCGGCACCGCCCCGCCCGTGACCGCCCGGGACGTGCGCGAGAGCGCCTTCCGCGTCGTCCGGCTGGGGCCCGGGTACGAGGAGCAGGAGGTCGACCGCTTCCTGGTGCAACTCGCCAGCGCCCTGGAACGCTGAGTTATCCACAATTTCGCCGGACGCTGCGCGGCGCCGCTCGGCTGAGTGACGCTACGTGCATGGACTACTTCATCGCGCACTTCCGCCGGCTCCGCCTCCTGCTGGACGCCTTCCTCGCCCCGGAGGCCACGGCCGTCCTGCTGCCCCTCGCCAGGCCGGCGCTGCGCCTCGGTGCCGGGGACGGCGTACCCGTGCACCTCGGCGGCACGGCGCTGCTCCCACCGGACGAACCGTGGCCCGAATGGAACGGCCGCCCCCTCGACTTCCTCGGCGCGGTCGACTTCTCGGACTTCGCGTCCTTCGGCGAGATACCTGGCCTGCCCGCCACTGGCACGATGACGTTCTACTACGCCTCCGGGATCCCGCGGCCCTGGGGCGACGAGACCGCACAACGGGACGGCTGGCGCGTCTACACCGGCCCCCTGCGGACGGCGAAGCCCCCGCCCAAGGCGGCCTCGTACCCGAAGACCGAACTGGGCGCGTCCCCGTTCCTCTCCATGCCCTCACCTCAGGAGCCCGCCGTCCAGCGGCTGGAGACGATCTACAGCGGGATCCTGCCCGTCTACGCGCAACTCCACGCGGCCTGGGCCCGGCACACCTGGCCGGACAACGCACCGGCGCACCAGCTGGGCGGATGGCCGACCCTCGTCCAACGCCCGATCGGGCCCGACTGCCTCTACGCCTCCACGGGCCGCACCCTCGACTCCCCGGCCTCCCCGCCCCTCACCTCCGACGAGCGACGCAAGGCGGAAGACTGGCGCCTCCTCCTGCAACTCGACTCCGACCCCCGCCTCGGCTGGTACTGGGGCGACCCGGGCCGCGTCTACTTCGCCAACCGCCACGACACCCCGCTGGAGGAAACCTGGCTGACCCTCCAAGCCGCCTAGAACACACGCCCAGCAGCCTCAGGGGTGGTGGCGGGGGGTTGTGGTGTAGAGGGTGGCGGCGGCTGCGGACCAGAGGAGTAGGTGGAGGGCGATCGCCGGGAATGCGGAGGTGAAGGCGTCGGGGCCGCCGTGGGCGGCGCGTAGCCATTCGATCATCGGGACGGAGAGCCAGGAGAGGGGGCCCATGCCGAGCAGGAGAAGGGCGGCGGCGCCGCCGAGGAGCGCGAGTAGGGAGATGCCGGGGTCGGGGATGAGCGCTCGGCTCGTCCAGGCGCCGAGCAGTGTTCCCGGGACGGCGACCAGAAGGTTCAGGGCGCAGCCGGCCGAGATGGCCAAGCCGGGGGAGCCCGCCTGGACGGCCTGCACGAGGGGGAGGGCCAACGCCAGGAGCCCGAGGAGGACGTTTGTCGCGTAGGCCGCGAGAAGTCCCGCCCAGATCGGGGTGGAGGGGCGGCGGACGGCGGTGGCCGTCAATGCGCGCTGCTCGTCCGGTTGCGTATCGAGCAGGGCGCGCGCCGCCCAGGCCCACACGGGGAACATGATGGCCGCCACGTCCGCGAAAGTCCTGACGGCGAGATCGGAGGCGTCCGGGCCGGACGGTCCCTGAACGAGGATCAGCACGACGAACAGCGCCACGACGATGAACGGCTGGAGGATGCGCAGCGAGCGCGCATACCCCGCGATCTGGAACCGGACGAGCGCGATCATCGTCCGGGCCTCCGCACCCGGTAGCCGTCCGCGCGCAGGCTGGTCTCCAGGGCGTCGGCCTCGTCGCCGGGCACCTCGACCTCGAGGACGGTCCAGTCCGTGGTCCCGCTGGGCGTGAGGGGGGTCACGGCGGCATCGGCCACCCGTAGCCGGTCGATGCCCGGCAGGGCTTCGATGCACCGTTGATGGTCGCTGATGACGACGGTGGTGCCGCCCGCCGCGAGATCGGAGATCAGGCCGGGGAGCGCGTCACGGGTCGCGGCGTCCAGGCCCGCGAAGGGCTCGTCCAGGATCAGGAGTTCCGGGTCGTCCATCAGGGCCTGCGTGAGCCCGACCTTCTGCGCGCTGCCCTTCGAGAGTTCGGGCAGCCGCACGTCGAGGAGGTGATCGAAGCGGAGCCGCTCCGCCCAGGCGCCGACCGCGTCCCCTGGCGTACGGCGGAGGGCGGCCATGTGCCCCAGATACGCCCGGACGCTGAACGGCTGGTCCACGGGGAAACGCTCGGGCGCATACCCGACCCGCGCTGGACGGTCCGTGACGACGCCCAGGCGCGGCCTGCGCAGGCCCGCGATCACGCGGAGCAGCGTGGACTTACCGGCCCCGTTGTGCCCCGTCACCTCGGTCACGCTTCCGGCCGCCAGGGACAGCGACACATCCCTGAACACCCAGGGATCTCTGCGCCGATATCGGAAGGCGACATTCTCCAGCCGCATGGGACCCACACGCTAGGGACACCCCTGTAAGGACGGTGTTAGGCCACGTCCTGCGTGGGGCGCTCGGTCGGCTTCCGCAGTTGGGAGGATGGGGGGATGAGCGCCGTGGGTGATAAGGCTTGTCTGTTCTGCGAGATCATCAACGGGGAGCGCGAAGCGCATGTCGTGCTGGACGCGCCGGACGTGATGGCGTTTCTGGATGCGCGGCCCTTGTTCAAGGGGCATACGCTGCTGGTTCCGCGGCAGCACGTCGAGATGCTCACGGATCTGCCCGGTGAGCGGCTGGGGCCGTTCTTCGGGCATGCGCAGCGGCTCGCCGGTGCGATGGAGTCGGCTCTCGGCGCGGCGGGATCGTTCGTGGCCATGAACAACCGGGTGAGCCAGAGCGTCCCGCACCTGCATGTGCACGTCGTTCCGCGCAACCGCAAGGACGGGCTCCGCGGGTTCTTCTGGCCGCGGCAGAAGTACGACTCCGACGCCGAGGCCGCCGGCTATGCCGCGCGTCTAGCGGAAGCCATCACCGGCTAGCGCCCTCGTAGGCGGAAGTCCTCACGGCCGAGGTCCGGTTAGGGAAGCTCCGCACGGCTCGGGGTGAAGGCGTGGCCTGGGAGCGCGTGGCCGGTGTAGAGGGCGGCGTACTCGTGGCGGGGTGGGGCCGGGAGGTGGAAGTGGGCGTAGCCGGCGAGCACGAGGGCCGGGACGTGCAGGCCCGACTCCTCGTGCAGTTCACGTATGGCCGCCCGCAGTGGTGTCTCGCCCGGCTCGATCATGCCGCCGGGCAGTTCCCACTGCGAGCGGCGGCGGTCGAAGACCAGCAGCACCCGCGGGCCGTGCCAGAGGACGGTGAGGGCAACGGAGGTCGGCGCGTCGGTCGGCGGGGTGCAGGGCGCCGGGACGAAGGCGAGGAGGGTGTTGCCATGGCCGTCGCGCGCCAGCGGCCGGTCCATTCAGGTCAGGGCCGTTAGGAGCGCGACGAACGGGCCGGACGGGTCCGGGTCGGCGGGGGCGGCGGGGGTCTGCTGGGCGGCGGCGTGTTCGTAGAGGTCTCGTTCGGCGCGGTCCAGGACGGTGGAGAGGACGAAGTCGTCGACCGTCCAGCCGACCAGCTCGGCGGCCTTGCGGATCACGAGGAACTGGTCGGCGGAGATGCGGAAGGCGATCTGCTCGGTAGCGGGAAGGTCCTGGCGAACCGACTCGGGCATGGCCGGTCTCCCTCCTTACGGCATCTAAAAGTACGCCGCGAGGTGTTGCCAGGACATCCCCATTGAGAACGAGAATCGTCGGGTGTGCGGTGGAGTCAGCGCGTTCCCCAGGAGTAAGTCTGTTTGCGCAACTTGAGGTAGACGAAGCTTTCCGTGGACACCACGCCCGGGACGGCGCGGATGCGGCCGAGGAGTTCGAGGAGCCGTTCGTCGTCCTCGCAGACGAGCTCCAGCAGGATGTCGAACGAGCCGGCGGTGATGACCACGTAGTCGATCTCGGGGAGGTCGGCGAGCTCGTCGGCGATCTTCTCCAGGTCGCCCTCGCACTTGACGCCGATCATCATCTGCCGGGAGAAGCCGAGCATGAGCGGGTCGGTGACGCCGACGATCTGCATGACGCCGGCGTCGAGGAGCTTCTGGACGCGCTGGCGGACGGCGGCCTCGGACAGTCCGACGGCCTTGCCGATGGCGGCGTAGGAGCGGCGGCCGTCCTGCTGGAGCTGCTCGATGATGTGCTTCGCGGTCTCGTCGAGCTGGACGCGGGTTGCGCGTTCCATCAATGTCTCCTAGCTGCGGCATCGGGGGTGTGAGGCGTCTGGGCCAAGTGAATCAGTCGTGAAACTGGATCGTAACAACGGAATCACTTGTGTTGGGCTGAAACCTCTGTAAGGGTCGGGCCAACAGGACACAACGGGCGACGGTGCCCAGGAGGGACCTGAGGATGAGCGGCGAGCGGCTGCGCAACTTTATCGGCGGCGAGTACGTGGACGCCAAGGACGGGCGGACGCTGGAGGTGGTCGACCCCAGCACCGGCGAGACGTACGCGGAGGCGCCCGTGTCCGGCGCCGAGGACGTCGACGCCGCGTTCCGCGCGGCGGCCGGCGCCTTCCCCGCCTGGCGCGACGCCACGCCGGCGGAGCGGAGTCTCGCGATGCTGCGGTTCGCGGACGCGGTCGAGGCGCGGGCCGAGGAGCTCGTGAAGGCCGAGGTCCGCGACACCGGCAAGCCCGTCCAGCTCACCCTGGACGAGGAGATGCCGCCCATGGTGGACAACCTCCGCTTCTTCGCCGGTGCCTCCCGGGTGCTGGAGGGCAAGGCCACCGGCGAGTACATGGCGGACCACACGTCCTCGATCCGGCGGGAGCCGATCGGGGTGTGCGCGCAGGTCACGCCCTGGAACTACCCGATGATGATGGCGGTCTGGAAGTTCGGGCCGGCGCTGTCGGCGGGCAACACCGTCGTGCTCAAGCCGTCCGAGACGACCCCGGCGAGCACGCTGATGCTGGCCGAGATCGCCGCCGAGTTCCTGCCCCCGGGCGTCTTCAACGTGATCTGCGGCGACCGCGACACGGGCCGCGCGCTGGTGGAGCACCCCACGCCGCAGATGGTGTCGATCACCGGCAGCGTCCGGGCCGGCATGGAGGTCGCCGCCGCGGCGGCCAGCGATCTCAAGCGCGTCCACCTGGAGCTCGGCGGCAAGGCGCCCGTCGTGGTCTTCGACGACGCGGACGTCGAGGCCGCGGCGACCGGCATCGCCGAGGCCGGGTACTTCAACGCGGGCCAGGACTGCACCGCCGCCACGCGCGTGCTCGTCGCCGAACGGCTGCGGGGCGAGTTCACCGAGGCGCTCGTCGAGGCCGCGAAGGGCACCGCGGTCGGCCCGCCGAGCGACGCCGACGCCTACTACGGCCCGGTGAACAGCGAGGCCCAGCTCGCCCGCGTCCAAGGGTTCGTCGAGCGGGCGCCCGGCCACGCGAGGGTCCTCGCCGGCGGCGAACGCGTGGGCGACCGCGGCTACTTCTTCGCGCCCACCGTCGTCGCCGGCCTGAAGCAGGACGACGAGATGGTGCAGAACGAGGTGTTCGGCCCGGTCATCACCGTCCAGGGCTTCTCGGACGAGCAGCAGGCCGTCCAGTGGGCGAACGGCGTCAAGTACGGCCTCGCCGCGAGCGTGTGGACGCAGAACCACGGCCGCGCCATGCGCATGACCAAGGCCCTGGACTTCGGCGCCGTGTGGGTCAACACCCACATACCGTTCGTGTCGGAGATGCCGCACGGCGGCTTCAAGCATTCCGGCTACGGCAAGGACATGTCGATGTACGGAATCGAGGACTACACCCGCGTCAAGCACGTCATGCACTACATCGGCGGCTGACCACCGTCGAACGAGCCCGTGAAGGAACCCCGCCCATGACCGAGACCCAGCAGCAGGCCCCGGCGCGCGACGACCCGGGTCGCGCAGTTCCCGCCATCGAGCTCACGGGAGTGGAGAAGGCGTACCAGGCCCACGGCGAGACCGTGCCCGCGGTCCGCGGCGTCGACCTGGAGATCGCGCAGGGCGAGTTCTTCTCGCTGCTCGGCCCGTCCGGCTGCGGGAAGACGACGACCATGCGCATGATCGCCGGCTTCGAGGAGCCGACGGCGGGCACGGTCCATCTGCACGGGCAGGACGTCACCGGCGTGCCCCCGAACCGGCGCGACGTGAACATGGTGTTCCAGTCGTACGCGCTGTTCCCGCACATGAGCGTCTTCGAGAACGTCGCGTTCGGCCTGCGCCGGCGCGGCGTCCCGAAGGCGGAGGTCTCCACGCGGGTCGGGGAGATGCTCGGCATCGTCGACCTGGCGGGGCGGGAGAAGCGCCGTCCCGGCGAGCTGTCCGGCGGCCAGCAGCAGCGGGTCGCGCTGGCCCGCGCGCTGGTGAACCGGCCGCGGGCCCTGCTGCTGGACGAGCCGCTCGGCGCGCTCGACCTGAAGCTCAGGCAGGCCATGCAGGTCGAGCTGAAGCGGATCCAGCGCGAGGTCGGCATCACGTTCGTGTACGTGACGCACGACCAGGGCGAGGCCCTGACCATGTCGGACCGCATCGCGGTCATGAACGACGGGCTGATCGAGCAGCTCGGGACGCCGCGGGAGATCTACGAGCATCCGGCGACGCGGTTCGTGGCCGGGTTCATCGGGACGTCCAACCTGCTGGGCGGCGAGGTCGCCGAGGCCGCGGCGGGCACCGCCGTGATCTCCTACGGCGCTGACGGGCGGATCGAGGTCCCGGTCAGGGGCGGCCGGAAGGTCGCGGCGGGGGAGCGGCTGGAGCTGACCGTCCGGCCGGAGAAGATCGGCATCGCGCTGGAGCGGCCCGCGGACGACCTGTGCGGCGTCCGCGGCACCGTCACCGAGGTCGTGTACCTCGGCACGTCGACGAACTACAACGTCACCACTTCCGCCGGCGCCGACGTCGTCGTGTTCTTGCAGAACGCCACGTCCGCCGACGACATCGCCACCCGCGGCGACAGCGTCTGGCTGTCGTGGGAGCCGCGCCACTCTTACGCCATAGGAGCCCCCCAGTGAGCAACATCGACCCCGCTTTCCTCCGCGGACTCACCCGGCCGCGCCTGGCACGGTCCGGCATGGCCCGGCGGGACGTCCTGCGGCTCATGGGGGCGGCCGGTGCGGGGCTCGCCCTCTCGGCCTGCGGCGTGCAGGGGCAGGGCGGCAAGGAGAAGGTCAGCCAGTCCGACGTGCAGAAGTTCTGGGCGGGCAAGGCGAAGAACGGCAGGCTCAACTGGGCGAACTGGCCGGGCTACATGCAGGACGACCGCTCGACCATCAAGGCGTTCGAGAAGGAGACGGGCATCAAGGTGACCTACAAGGAGGTCATCCAGGAGATGGGCCCGTGGTTCGGCAAGATCCAGGCGCCGCTGTCGGCGGGCCAGTCCATCGGGTTCGACCTGATGATCATGACGAACGGGATCCAGCTGGAGCAGTGCCGCCAGCTCGGCTACCTGGCGCCGCTCGACCTGGCGAAGCTGCCGAACTTCCAGAAGAACGCGGGCGCGTCGTTCAAGAACCCGTCCTACGACCCCGGCAACGCGCACACGATCGCGTACGAGTCGGGTGTGACGGGCATCGCCTACAACACCAAGTACGTGGACGAGGAGATCACGAGCATCGCCCAGCTCTTCGACGCGAAGTACAAGGGCAAGGTCGGCATGATGGGCGACTCCCAGGAACTCGGGAACTTCGGGATGTTCCTGCTCGGCATCGACCCGGAGAAGTCGACGACGGCCGACTGGGAGAAGGCCGCCGCGAAGCTGCGCGAGCAGCGCGACAAGGGCATCGTCCGCAAGTACTACAGCCAGGACTACGTCGACGCCGTCAGCAAGGGCGACGTGTGGATGACGATGGCCTGGTCGGGGGACGTCTACAGCCTCACCAGCCCGGACGTGAAGTTCGTGGTGCCCGAGGAGGGCGGCACGATCTGGACCGACAACATGTGCATCCCGAAGACCGCCGAGAACCCGGTGGACGCGCTGACCCTCATGGACTGGCTGTACGTCCCGGAGAACAACGCCCCGCTGACCGAGTTCATCAACTACATGCCGCCGATCCCGGCCACGCAGGAGATCCTGAAGCAGAAGGCGGCGCAGGCCACGGGGGCGGACAAGAAGGACCTGGACCGGTTGAGCACCAGCCCGCTGATCTTCCCGTCCGAGGCGGACCTGGCCCGGCTGCGGCACTACCGGCGGCTCACCCAGGCCGAGGAGGCCGAGTACCAGAAGATCTTCGAGCCGATCTCCAAGGGGTCGTGATGGCGCGGGGACGGGGGCGGCTCACGCCGTACCTCATGATCCTGCCGAGCGGGCTGTGGCTGGCGGCGTTCTTCCTCATCCCGATGGTGCTGATGGTGTCCCTGTCGCTGCAGACGGGGAACCTCATCGACGGGTTCCGGCAGACGTTCCACTGGCAGAACTACATCGACGGGATCGACACCTACGGCGACAAGTTCGTCCGGTCGCTCTGGTACGGGTTCCTGGCGACGGTGCTGTGCATCGCGATCTCCTACCCGGCCGCGTACTGGATCGCGTTCCGCGGCGGGCGGCACAAGTCGACGTACCTGTTCCTGCTGCTGCTTCCGTACTTCGTCTCGTTCATCCTGCGGACGGTGTCGTGGAAGCTGGTGCTGACCGACAACGGGCCGCTCCTCGGGCCGCTGCGCGGCACGGTCCTCCCGGACGACTTCCACATCCTCGACACCGGCGTCGCGGTCGTGTCCGGGCTGACCTACAACTTCCTGCCGTTCATGGTGCTGCCGATCTACGTGGCGCTGGAGCGGATCGACCACCGGGTCGTCGAGGCGGCCTACGACCTGTACGCGAGCCGGCTGCAGGCGTTCACGCGGGTGATCCTGCCGCTGTCGCTGCCCGGCGTCTTCGCCGGCGTGATCATGACGTTCGTGCCGGTGTCGTCGGACTACGTCAACGCCGAGGTCCTCGGCGGCCCGCAGAACACCATGATCGGCAACGTGATCCAGACCGAGTACTTCAACAACAGCGCCTACCCGACGGCGTCGGCGCTGTCGTTCTCGCTGATGGCGATCCTGCTCGTCGGGATCTTCGCCTACGCGCGGACCCTCGGCACCGAGGACGTTCTGGAGGCGGCGGGACGATGACGACGCTCACGACGAAGGCGCCGGCGCCCAACCGGCCCGCCCGCCCGCGGCGCAGGGGCTCCGGCCTGCACGTCTACACGCTCGTGCTGATCGCCTGGCTGATCCTGCCCATCGCGATCATGATCCTGTTCGGGTTCAACGACACCCGCAGCAAGCAGAACTTCGAGTGGCAGGGCTTCACGCTCAAGTGGTACCGGCACCTGTTCGACAAGAGCGACCTGACCACCGCGGTCGTCAACTCGCTGACGATCGCGCTGCTCAGCACGCTGATCACCACGGTCCTCGGGACGTTCGCGGGCCTTGCGCTCGGCCGCTACCGGTTCCGCGGCAAGGGCTCGACGAACCTGGTGCTGTTCATGGCGATCTCCTGCCCGGAGATCGTGATGGGCGCCTCGCTGCTGTCGATGTTCGTCACGTTCAACCTGCCGCGCGGGTACCTGACGATCCTCGTCGCGCACGTGATGTTCTCGATCGCGTTCGTCGCGGTGACGGTCCGGGCCCGCGTCGTCGGCCTCGACCCGGCGGTGGAGGAGGCGGCGCAGGACCTCGGGGCCGGCCCGTGGACGCGGTTCCGCCTCGTCACACTGCCGATGATCATGCCGGGGGTGCTGGCGGGGGCGCTGCTGGCGTTCGTGCTGTCCATCGACGACTTCATCATCACCAACTTCACCAGCGGCGCCACCGTCACGTTCCCGCTGTGGATCTACGGCTCCACCCGGACGGGCACGCCGCCGCAGGTCAACGTGATGGGCACGCTCATCTTCGCGGTCGGCATCGTCATCGCGGTCGTCTCCGCCCGGCGCAACGTCCGCGCGTCCCGCTGACATGGACATCGTCAAGGCGCTCGCGGATGCCGAGCGCGAGCCGTTCTGGCTCCAGGACGGGGCCCGTCCGGACGCGGGGCCGCCGCTGGACGGCGCGCGGGCCTGCGACCTCGCCGTCATCGGCGGCGGGTACAGCGGCCTGTGGACGGCCCTGCTCGCCAAGGAGCGCGACCCGTCCCTGGACGTGGCCGTGCTGGAGGCGGGGCGGATCGGCGCCGCCGCGTCCGGGCGCAACGGCGGCTTCTGCGCCGCCAGCCTCACCCACGGTGTGGAGAACGGCGCCGGACGCTGGCCGGACGACATGCCCGCCCTCGAACGCCTCGGCCGCGCCAACCTCCGCGCCATCGGCGACACCCTCGCGAAGTACGGGATCGACGCCGAGTGGGAGCTCACCGGCGAGATGGACGTCGCCACCGAGGAATGGCAGGTCCCGGCCCTCGAAGAGGCGGCGCAGACGGCGTCCGGCCTCGGCTGGGACCCCGTCCTCCTCGACCGCGACGCCGTCCGGGCCGAGGTCGACTCGCCCACGTACCGCGCGGGCCTGTGGAACCCGGCATCCACCGCGATGGTGCACCCCGCCAAGCTCGCCTGGGGGCTCGCCGACGCGTGCCGCTCCCTCGGCGTCCGCATCTTCGAGAACACCCGCGTCACCGGCCTGCGCGCGGAGCGGGACGGTCTGCGTCTGACCGCGCCCGGCGGGGCGACGGTCACCGCCCGCCGCGTCGTCCTCGGCACCGGCGCCTTCCCGCCGCTGGTGAAACGGCTGCGCAACTACGTCGTCCCGGTGTACGACTACGCGCTGATGACAGAACCCCTCACAGGGGGGCAGCGCGACGCGATCGGCTGGCGCAACCGCCAAGGCGTCGGCGATAGCGCCAACCAGTTCCACTACTACCGGCTCACCGCGGACAACCGGATCCTCTGGGGCGGCTACGACGCCATCTACCACTACGGCAACGGGATACGACCGGAACTGGAGAACCGTCCCGCCACGTTCGAGACCCTCGCGCGGCACTTCTACGCCACGTTTCCGCAACTGGAAGGCGTCCGCTTCACCAACTCCTGGGGCGGGGTCATCGACACGTGCAGCCGCTTCTGCGCCTTCTTCGGGACCGCCTATGACGGCAGACTCGCCTACGCGGCCGGCTACACCGGCCTCGGCGTCGGAGCCACCCGCTTCGGCGCGGACGTCATGCTCGACCTTCTGCACGTCGGCCTCGCACCCGGCGAGGAGACCGAACGGACACGGCTGAAGATGGTCCGCACCAGACCCGTCCCGTTTCCGCCGGAGCCGCTCAGGTACGGCGTCATCGAACTGACCCGCCGCGGAATCGCCCGCGCCGACCGCAACGCCGGACGCCGCGGCCCCTGGCTCCGCACCCTCGACCGGCTCGGCCTCGGCTTCGACTCGTAGTTCGTTGGTTCGCCCTCGGCGGTCAGGCGCTGGCGCGCCTTCCCTTCAACGGGCGAAACGGCGATCGCAGCATCGCTCCGGCTCGCCTTGCGGCTCGCTGCGCGATCAGGTTTCTCGCAAGCTCGAAACCTGGCTTCGCACGCGATCGCAACGTGGAGGTCGTCGCCGGGCGGGCTTACGGACGTCCACCCAGAGGTCAGCACGGGGACTTCTTGTCAGTCGGGGGAGGCTTCGGTGCTGCCGAAGATCACTGAGGAGACCTCCAGGTAGAGCTGCTCGGGGTATGGCATGAAGGGGATGCTCTGCAGCCACTGCTTCTGGCCCGCGCTCTCGGTGCGGAACTCGCCGTAGCCGAGCACGCGGCCGGTCATGGAGCGGTTCAGGGTGATGTCGGTGACCTTGGCCAGCGGCATCATCACGACGTCCCGGTTGAGCACGCCCTTGATCACCATCACCCGGTGCTCGGTGACCAGGAAGAACTCGAGCGACCAGGCGATGACCTTCCAGACCAGGTAGGCGATCGCGATCAGCCACAGCCACCAGATCCAGGCGATGCCGGTCACCGCGCTGACCGAGGCGCACGCGACGAGCCCGGCGACGACGGCCGCGACGGGCGGGAGGAGGACGGCGGGGTGCCGGCGCACCGCGATGACGCGCCCCTCGTAGGACATCAGATACTTGTCGACGGTGCGCGAGGAGTTGTCGCGGTGCACCATCATGTCCTGCAGATTCACGGCGGCGTCCTCGTCATGATCCGGTTGGTCCAACGGTAGCCGACGCGCCGCCGGCCGCGCAGGGGCCGCGCGGTAAGGGCTCTGGCTCCCGAGAGGATCTTGTGGACGGGAGATCTCGCGCCCGATGATGGAACCCATGGAGTTCACGCCGGACGTGACGGGACGTCCCATCTGGCGGCTGCTGCTGCGCGGCCTCGGCGTGTACCTGCCGGGCTGGGAGATGCCGGCGGGCGCGCTGCGCGTCCGGCCCGGGACGACGGCCGGCGGTTTCGGTCCGCCCGCCTACCTGGACGGCGACGCCGGCTTCGGCGTGCAGATCCCGGACCGCCGGCGCGGCCTGGAGCCGGACCGGGAGATCTACGTCCGCGGCCGGGAGGACCCGAGCTTCGGCATCGTCGTCGCGGGCCCGGCGGCGGCGATCGGCAGCCGGGTCGTGGACGCCGGCGTGCTGATGCGGTTCGCGCGGCGGCTGACGTTCGAGGAGCTGTTCGACACCGGCGACGCCGACTCCGTCCCGTACGCGATCCGCGGTGCGCGGGCGGTGGAGAACGTGGTGTTCCTCGACCGCGCGGCCGGGATCGGGCTGTGCGCCGAGGTCGACCCGCTCACCCGCACGGCCGGCTGCCCGCTGTACGTGCGCATCGGGAGCCCCGCGCAGCGGACCGTGCGCGCCTACGCCCTGCCCCAGCCGGTGAGGTCCCACAGCTGATGCGACGGCAGCCGCCGCAGCCGGACGGTCGCGGCGGCCGGGTCCCAGAACACCTCGTCGCTCTCCAGCTCCAGCGACTGGGCCGCCGTCAGGACCGCGCACAGCAGCTCGTCCCGCGTCCGGACGGCCATGAGCGGGCCGATCTGCGCGACGGCGCCGGAGCACTCCGCGAGCGTCCGCAGCAGCGACTTGAGGGCCGCCTCGTCCTCGGGCGGGCGGACCGGCTCCACCCCTGACGGGACGCCCGGCTCCACCCTGGCCAGCCCGCGCTTCGACTCGTGGGTGCCGTTGTGGGGGAGGTCGGCGCCGGTGGAGATGAGCAGCGCGCTGAACACTCCGGCGAGGTCCTCGGAGGCGTGTCCGCCGAGGAAGTAGCGGCGCCGCTCCGGCGAACCGGGGGCGGGGTCGTCCGAGCCCTCGGCCGTGCGGAACCGGACGTTCAGCCGGCTCGCGCGCACGCACCGCTCGTACATCTCGCTGAGGATCTCCTCCAGCTGGTCGTCGCGCGTCCAGAGCCGGCCGGTGGCGGTGACGGCGTCGCCGTGGGCGCGCGGACGGCCGGTGAGCGCGGCGGTGACGGTGTCGTCCAGCTCGCCCTCGGTGAACCGCAGCAGTTCGGCGACGACGTCCTCGACGTCCTCCAGGGTGCGGGTGAGGGTGCGCTGGAGCTCCAGGATCTCCGCGCCGCCGCGTTCCAGCTCGCCGAGCCGGTCGAGGGCCGCGTCGACCTTTCCGGAGGCCGACTCGCCGTGCGCGCGGGTGACGGCCCGCACGGACGTCTCGACCTCGCCGAGCTTGCGGCGCAGCGCCGCGAGGGTGATCCGCTGCTGCTCCAGCTCGCGCAGCCGGCCCGCCTGCGTCCGCAGGTAGTCGTCGGCCTGGTGGACGAGGCCCGCCAGTTCCTCGACCTGCCCGGTGTTCTGCCGGAGCCGGTTGTCGAGCGCGGGCAGCACGTCCTGCTTGACCCGCGACAGCTCGGCGGTGAGCTGCTCCCCGACCGTGACCAGCACGTTGTTCTGCTTGGTGACCTGGTCGTTCAGCTCGTCGATCCGGCGGGTGAACGCGTTGGCCTGGTCGCGGCTCTGCTTGCCCGCGTAGAGTTCCAGCGCCCCCACCACGACGCACATCACCACCAGGATGACCGTCGTCATGGCACTCCTCGGGCGGGACGGTGATTTCCGGATCGGGTTTTGATCGCGACCATAACTTACGATCACGCGCGCCGACCGGAACTTACGTAACCGTCTGATCTCCATGACCCAGCGGTCTCAGCGGCCCTTTCCGTGTCATTCCGTAACCGGTTCCGTGCTAAGGGTGGCGGCCGTTCAGACGCAGCCCTCGAACTGCGGGACGGTGGGAGTGATCTTCAGCCCGGACTTTCCGAACCACCGTTCCAGCAAGCGCGGCGCGGTGCCGTCCTGGTACATCCCGGTGATCGCCTTGTTCACCGCCTCGCAGCCGTCCACGTCGCCCTTCCGGATGCCGACGCCGTACGGCTCGTCGGTGAAGGGCGCGTTGACGATGCCGAGCCTCTGGCCGCTTCCGGACGCCTTGCCCGCGAGCCCCGCGAGGATCAGGTCGTCGGTGGAGACAGCGTCGAGCCTCCCCGAGACGAGGTCGGCGAGGCAGCCGGAGTAGCCGTCCGCGTCGACCGGCAAGGCCGCGATTCCCTGCTCGTCGTGGACGCGCGGGAACGACACCGACCCGCGCACCCGGCAGAGCCGCCGCCCTTTCAGGTCGTGAATGCTCCGTATCCTCTCAGCGTCGGACGCGCGGACGAGGATGTCCTGGTGGGCGACGTAGTACGGGCCCGCGAACGACACCTCCACCTTGCGTTCGGGGGTGACGGAATAGCTCGCCACCACGAGGTCCACCTCGCCGTTCCGGAGCATCTTCTCGCGCGTCGCCGAGGACACCCGCTTGAACACCACGTCCGCGCCGCCGACGCCGAGCCGCCCGGCGATCTCCTTGGCGACGTCGATGTCGAATCCCTCGTAGCGGCCGCCCTTGAGCTCGCCGACGCCGGGCTGGTCGCCGTTCACGCCGATGACGAGCCGGTCCTTGCCGGCGACGGAGCCGTCCTCGGCGTCCGCGATGCCGCACGCCGTGCCCGCGGCGAGGACCGCGGCGGCGGCGAGCACGGCCGCCGCCGCGCGGCGCGCCCTCACTTCGACCACCGGTACTCGGCCAGGCGGGGGCGCACCCCGGCGAGCACGAGCAGGGCGATCACGACGCCGGCCGCGGGCAGCACGGCGTACCAGCCGGTCGTGCCGCCGTCCCCGTCCTCGACCGCCTCGTCGAACGCCTTCTGGTGCATGCCGGCCAGGTCCTGGAGGGAACGGTCGTACGCGGTGAAGTCGGCGGCGGCGGTGCCGCGGGCGGCGACGGCCTGGTCGCGCTGCCCGGCCTTGACGAGATCCCGCATCCGGCGGTCGTTCGCCTGGACCTTCTGGTAGGCGCTCAGGGTCCTGTCCATGGCGTCCGCAAGCTGCGCCTCCCGCGCGGCGGATCCGGTCGGCCGGTTGGCCTCGGTGCCGAGGAACCCGAGGAACGGCGCCCGTCCGGGCTCGAACGACAGGTCCTTCTGCACTTCGGAGTTGTACTGGGTCAGGTTGCCGGCCTTCAGGTACAGGACGGTCTGGGACTTGCTCAGGTACACCTGCTCGTAGGCGTCCGCCCGTCCGGGATCGAGGAGGAAGCGGGTCTCGTCGGCGTTCGCGCTGTTGCTGATGGCGCGCGTCCGCGAGAGGGCGAGGATCGAGTCGAACCCCTCCTCCTTGGCCTTGCGCAGATGGCTCGCCTGGCCGGACAGCATGAGCGCGCCCGCGGCGACCAGCACGAGCGTGCCGAGCGTGGCCAGGGCCAGCGGCACGTTCAGCAGGCGGCGGAAGCGCTTCGCGAGGTACAGCTGGAAGCCGACCAGGGTCGCCAGCAGCGCGGCGCCCGCCACGAGGAGCCCGGTGCGCCCCATCAGGACCGCCGACCGCTTCTCCTCGTAGGTGTGCCGGACGAGCGTCCCGTTGTCGAGCGTCAGGTTGTACGCCTTGGGCAGCAGGTCCAGCTTCATCAGGTCGGTCGCCTCCCGGTAGAGGTCGGTGACCTTCTGCGACGGCGGGCCGGACGCGTGCGGCGTCTGCCGGTCGAGCAGCAGCGCCTGTCCGGCGAGGCGCTCGTAGCGGCCGAGCGCGTCCAGCACGTCCCGGGCGGTGTTGTCCTCCGTCGTCTCGTCGGCGAGCTTCGCCGCCTTCAGCAGCGCGTCCCCGGCCTTCCGCCGGTTCTCCTCGTACCGGGCGAGGGCCTGGTCGCGCCCGCCGCCCGCCGCGCCGCCGATCAGCAGCGCGTTGGCGAGCTGCGCGTCCATGTCGGTGAGCTGGAAGTACAGGTCGCCGGTCGCGACGACCTGCGGGCCCGCGTCGTGGCCGATGACCCGCACGCCCTCGCGGGCGTTCGCGACCGCCGCCCAGCCGAGGCCGAGCAGGACCACCAGCAGCACGAGCGACATGGCGGTCAGCGTCCGGACGCGGGCCGCGACGGTGCGGGGCAGCAGCCGCGCCGCGCCGGTGGGCGGCGGGCCGGACGCCGACCGGAGCCGTCCGGCGGAGTCGCGCCGGGCGGGCGGCGCCGCCGGTGTGGAAACGGCGGGCGGGCCCGCCGGGGGAGCCTGCTCTACGGCCGTCATGTCGCCTCGCCTCGGGTGAGCGTGATGGTGGTCCAGGCGCCCACGTGGATGCGGTCGCCGTCGGCGACGGGGACCTCCACGTTGTACGGGATGGGGTCGGTGGACCCGTTGACGCAGGTCCGGTTGGTGGAGCCGGGGTCGACCAGCGTCCAGGTGCCGTCCGGCTTGGCCAGCAGCACCGCGTGGACGTGCGAGACGCCGGGGTCCTCGGGGGGCTCGCGCAGGTCGATCTCCGGCGGGGACGGCTGCGAGGAGCTGCGCCGGCCGATCCTGACCTCCCGCCCGGTGAGCGGGATCCGCCGTTCGGGCGCGTACGGCGGGAACGCGAGGGAGGCCGAGTCGGGCCCCTCCTCGGCGATGACCGTGCCGAAGTACTCGCGGTCGGCCGTCACCACCGCCGTCCAGACCGCGCCCGGGACGGGCGGGGACGGGACGGGCGGCGCCGGCACCGGAGGCGCGGGCACCGGCGGTTGCGGGACGGGCGGCCGGGGGACCGGCGGCGCGGGCACCGGCGGAGCCGGCATGGGAGGCGCGGGCCGCGGATCGGACGGCCCCCGGTGCGCCGGATCGGGCACCGGCGCGGGCTGGACGGGCTGGACGGGCGGGGCGGGTTGCGCGGGAGCCGTCCGGGGCGTGGGGAGGCCGCCACCGGTCGCGAAGTCGTACCCGCACGCCTCGCAGAACCGGTCGGCGCCGGGCGTCCCGCAGTCGGGGCACGGCCGCGTGCCGCCCGCGCCGCCCGCGCCGCCCTGCCCGGCCGGTGGGCCCTGGGCGGGGTGCGGGGCGGCCCCGCCGGTGGAGGCGCCGCCGATGGCCTCGCCGCAGACGTCGCAGTAGTCCGTCGACTGCGAGGTGTGTCCGCTGGGGCAGCTCGCCATGCTCAGCCCTCGCCCCGCCGCGTGGTCACGGTCTCGTCCTTGCGGGTCCGGACCGTCTTGGTGGACCGCGTCTCGATCTCCATCTCGGCGACCTTGTCGACGTTGCGCTTCAACCGGACGGTGCCGGTCGCCGGGTCGACGACGTCCACGACCTTGCGCAGCATCGCGGTGATCGCCTCGTTGCCGACCTCGTCGGCGAGCACCACGGCGCGGCCGAGCCGCGCCGTCGCGGTGTCGAGGTCGCCGTCCCGCCGGGCCTGCATCCCCTCCTGGATGACGGATGCCAGCTCGGCCTGCCCGGTGGCGTCCGCCACCCGCGGGTTGATCTTGGTGGACAGGGCCTCGTCGTCCGTCCACTGGGCGAGGATGTTCCCCGACGCCAGGACCCGCGCCTCCTCGCCCGGCCCGCCGGGCACGACGAGCCGCACCCACGCCGCGCGCAGCTCCTTGCCGCCCACCTGGCCGGGGGGCAGCTCCACGCAGATGTGGTAGTCGCGGCTCTCGGCGCCCCACGCGCCGAGCGGGTAGTCGCCCGCCTGCGGCGCGGAGTCGACGCGCTTGCCGGTCAGGTCCTCCACCGAGGGCAGCACCTGCTTGACGAACCGCAGCGTCGCCGTCTGCGGCGTCCACACCCGCAGCGCGACGTCGGCGACCGACTTGCCCATCGCCGCCTCCGTCATCGCCCGGAAGTCGGCGACGAGCCCGGCCGGGTCGGCGACGATGTCGACGCTGCCGAGCATCGCGGAGGCGACCTTGCGCAGCTCGGCGACCTCCCAGTCGGTGCCGACGCCGCGGCAGTCGCAGACGAACCGGCCGCCGCATTCCGCCAGCGCCGCGTCCAGCTCGGCGGGCGTCTCGTGCTGGTTCTTGCCGTCCGTGAGCAGGATCGCGTGCCGGATCCCGCCCTGGACGGTGTCGAACAGCCGGTTCGCGAGCTGCAGCCACGACCCGATCGCGGTGCCGCCCGCCGCCGACAGCCGGCTCAGCGCCTGCTTGGCCTCGGCGCGGGTCTCCGGGTTCGCGGGGACCAGCCCGGTGTGCTTCGGGAAGATCATCTTGGCCTGGTTGGAGCCGGAGACGACCGCGAACTCCACGCCGTCGCGCAGCGTGTCGATCGCGACCTGCGCGGCGGCGACCGCCGCGCGCAGCTTCGTCTCCGGGTAGGACATCGAGCCCGAGGTGTCGATGATGACGACCTCGGACGCGCGGGTCGCGGACGGGACGGGCGCGCCGTCCGCCGCGGTCGCCTCGACGGACACGATGGCGTGCATCTCGCGTCCGCCCTCGGGCAGGTACCGGTTCTGGTCGATCTTGACGGTGAACTGCGGCTGCTCGCTCATCAGGGCTGCTCCGTGCTCTGCGGGGTATCGAGGCTCTGGGCGGTGCGGCGGTGGTCGGCGCGGGAGGCGGGAGCGGCGGGGGACGGGAGCGGGATCACGGCGACGGTGATGTTGTCGCGGCCGCCCGCGTCCAGGGCGTGCCGCACGAGCGTCCGCGCCGCTTCGAGCGGGTCGGACGCCGGGTCGGGCGCGCCGTTCGCGCCGCCGGGGCCGCCCAGCAGCGCGGCCAGGTCGCCCGCCGCGGGGAAGTAGTTCCACAGGCCGTCACTGCAGATGAGGAGCGTGCCGGGGCCGGCGGGCCGGAACGTCGCGACGTGCGGGCGGACCTCCCCGGCGTCCACGCCCAGCCACGCGGTGATGACGTGCGCGTTCGGGTGCGCCTCGGCCTCCGCCTCGGTCAGCGAGCCCTCGGAGACCATGAATGCCGCCCACGAGTCGTCCTCGGTGAGCCGGCGGGACGGGCCCAGCTCGGCCATGTCGCCGGTGCTGACCTCCGTGTCGGCGGCGTCCGGCGCCGGGCCCGCGGGATCGTTCTCGCCCGGCCCCGCGGCGCCGTCCGCGGACAGCCAGTAGGCGCGGCTGTCGCCGACCCAGCCGACCGTCACCGTCGTGCCTCGCGTCACGGCCGACACGTACGTGCAGGACGGCGCGTCCGACGGGGAGGTGGCCAGCGCGGCGACGGCCGCCGCCGCGCGCAGCGCCGCGTGCCGGGTCGCGTCCTCGGGGTCCTCGCCGGCGTCGAGCCGCGCGACCAGCTCCGCGGCACCGGTGTCGGCGGCCGTGCGGGAGGCGTCCTCGGGGCGCTGCGAGGACCCGACGCCGTCGGACACGACGGCCGCGACCCCGGCGGCGTGCGCGGCGACGGCGATCGCGTCCTCGTTGCGGCTGTAGCGGCGGCCGCGGTCGCTGGCGCCCGCCGCGAGCGGCGGCCGGCCGCCGCTCCCGCCGGCCGCCGGCAGCTCGAACTCCAGGTGGTCGCGTTCGGCGGGCTGGCGCAGCCCGCACTGCTCGCAGTAGCCGTCGGCGTCGATCGCCGTCCCGCCGCAGCCGGCGCACGGCCGTCCCGGGGCGCGCTCCGGCGCCGCGGGCTCCGCCGGGGACGGCGCGTCGGTCAGCCGGTGCCCGCACTTCTCGCAGAAGACCTCCTCCGCGTAGACGATCTCGCCGCACTCGGGGCAGGACAGCTCCGCCGCCTTCGCGTGCTCGGCCGCGGCGTGCTCGGCGTCGGCTCCGGTCTGGTCATCGGTCACAGCAGCGTCCTCGGGCGTACGGCGTTGGCGGAGTCGACGAGCCGGCGGCACTCGTCGCGGTCACGGGTGCGGCGCGCCAGCTCCCGGTACGTCGCCTCCAGCAGGCGGCGCAGCGAGGTCTCGGTGAGCGGGGCGCCGAGCAGCGACCCGCCCCGCGCGCCGCCCGCCCCGCCCGAGCCGGCGAGGAGCCAGTCGAGCGCGGCCTCCAGCACCTCGGCGGCGAGCCGGTCGCGGCGCTCGGCGTCCAGGTCGAGGGCGGTGAGCCGGTCCCCGGCGGCGACCAGCTCGGCCGCCGACAGCTCGGCCGGCGGACGGCCGCGTACCGCCGTCGCCACCGCCGCGACCTGGGCGGGCACGAATCGGATGGAGATCGTCGGCACCGAGTCGAGGGCCGCGACCGCCGCGCGCCGGTCGCCCGCCGCGAGATGCACGCGGGCCAGCCCGAACGCCGCGTTGAGGTAGCTCTGGTCGGTGCGCCACACCGTCTCGTACAGCCGGACCGCGTCGGCGGGCGCCGACCGCTCGCGGCAGTAGGCGAGCGCCAGCTTCGGCGCCGCCTCGCCGGGCAGCAGCCCGTACAGCCGGTCGAACAGCGGCTCGGCCTCGGCGACCTGCCCGCGCGCGAGCAGCGCGACCGCGCGGTACCAGCCGACCCGCCAGTCGCCGGGACGCTCGGTGCCGGCCTCGTCGAGCAGCGCGTCGGCCTCGCCGGCCGCGCCCAGCTCGATCTTGGCGCGGGCGTGCGCCAGCAGGACCTCCGGCGTGCGCGCCGGCGCGTTCGCCGCCGCCTCCGCGGCCTGCGCGGGCTCCAGCGCCGACAGCCCCGACACGAACGCGGCGGCCGGGTCGGCGCCGTCCACCAGCGGCGCCGGCAGCGACGCCGCGGCCACCTCGGGCGGGACGGGCGGCAGCGCCTCCAGGTCGGCGTCCCCGCCCGCCATCCGCATCGTGAACCGCTCCGGCCCGAACAGGCCCGACGGGGCGGGCCGCGGGGTGCCGTCCTCGGCGGCGAGGACCTCCCGCAGGATGCCGGTGAGCTGCTCGGCCATCTCCGCCGCGTCCTGGAACCGCTCGTCCGGCTCGGGGTGCGTCGCGCGCAGCAGGAACCGGTGGAACGACTCGAACCGCTGGAACACCGGGACCTCGGAGCGCGGCGGCAGCGAGTGGACGTACTTCCTGGTGTAGCCGCGGAACGGGAAGCTCAGCACGGCCAGCGCGCGGCCGACCGTGTAGAGGTCGGAGGAGACGGACGGCCCCGCGTCGGCGATCTCGGGCGCCTGGTAGCCGACCGTCCCCCAGATGGCGCCGTCCGGGTCGTCCAGCCGGCGGACGCCGCCGAGGTCGATCAGCCGCAGCTGCTCCTCGGACTGGATCACGTTGTCCGGCTTGAAGTCGCAGTAGATCAGGCCCTGCGCGTGCAGGTACTCGAACGCCCGCAGCGACTCCAGCCCGTACGCGATGGCCTGCGCGAGCGGCAGGTGCCTCTCGCCCGGCGGCTGCGGCTGGCGCAGCAGGATGTCCTTGACCGACTCGCCGCCGACGTACTCCATGACGATGTAGCCGTCACCGTCGTGCTGGACGAAGTTATAGATCTTGACGATGTTGGGGTGCTCGACCTCGGCGAGGTAGGCGCGCTCGGCCGCCGCCGCGGCCATCGCGTCGGCGTCGCCGCTGTCCAGCAGGCCCTTCAGCACCACCCAGCGGTCGCTGACGTTGCGGTCCTTGGCGAGGTAGATCCAGCCGAGCCCGCCGTGCGCGAGGCAGCCGAGTACGCCGTACTGCCCGCCGACGAGGTCGCCGGGGCTGAGCTTCGGCGTGTAGGAGAACCGGGTGCCGCACTTCGGGCAGAACCCCTCGGTCCGGCCGGGCCGGTCGCCGCGCCCCCGGCCGACGGGCTCGCTGCAGCTGCTGCAGAACCGCTTGCTCTCGGCGACCTGCGGGTCGCGCATCACCGCGCTGGACGGGTCCCGGTACGGGACGCGGGGCACCTCGACCAGGCCGGCGCCGAGCATGCCGCGGCGGCCGGCCGTGCGCGACGACCCGGTGCGGGTGCTCCCGGTCCGCGTGCTTCCCGTGGACGTGCCGCCCGTGCTCGCGCTCCGGCCGGTGGCCGCCACGCGGGCCGTCTGCGCGGGCGCCGAGCCGCACACGTCGCAGTAGCCGTCCATGATCGTCCCGGCGCAGCTCGCCTGCGCGCACGCGTCGGCCCGCTCGGCGGCCGGGCGCGGCGCGGGCACGGCCGGCGCGGCGCTCTCCGGCGGACTGCCGCAGACGTCGCAGTAGCCGTCGGTGATCGTCCCGCCGCAGCCCGGCTGCGCGCACGCGCCCGGCGCGGACGGCGCCGGGCCTCCGGAGGCCGGGGTTCCGGGGGAGGCTGCCACGCCGCATAGGACGCAGTAGCCGCCGTCGACGGTTCCGCCGCAGCCCGGCTCGGTGCACTGGCTCATCGTTCCGCTCCCTTCGCCCGCGACATGATGGCCCGCTGGTATCCGGACAGCGACACGGTCGCGCTCCGCAGATCGCAGGGCGAGGTCCACAGCAGCTCGCGGGCCTGCTCGTAGATCCGGGCCAGGTCGGCGTCCTCGGCGTGCCCGAGCCGCGCGGCTTTCACCCGGTAGGCCTCCAGCCGTCCGCGCAGCTCCTCGCGGCGGTCCAGCAGCCCGCGGATCACGCCCGCGGTCTCGCGGGCCCGGTCGAGCGCCGCGGCCGCCGCGCGCTCCAGGTCGGCGACCCGCTCCGCCAGGTCGTGCCAGCCGCCGCGCCCCGGCGCGCCGACCGCGGCGAGCCGGTCGGCGAGCGTCGCCGACATCTCCGGCAGATCGGGCAGGACGGGGGAGGCGATCTTGGCGAGCACCTCGTCCCGGACGCCCCGCGCCTCCGCCTCCGCCTCGCGCAGCAGCTCCAGGACGGCGGCGACGCCCCGGATCCGGTCGGTGAACCCGTCGCGCAGCCGCTCCGCCTCCGCGAGCCTGCGGCGCACCCCGGCGAGGCCGGTGAGGACCGCGTCCAGCCGCGCGGTGTCGGCACGGCCGTCCCGCGCCAGGGACAGCGGGTCGCCGCGTACGACGGCCGCGGCGGACTCCAGCTCGCCGCGCAGCCGCTCGAACTCCGGCTCCGTCCCGCCCAAGGACTCCAGGAGCTCGCCGGCCGCCCGCCGCTCCGCCTCGACCTCCGCCAGCCGGGACAGCAGCGTCGACCAGACCGTGTCGAGCGCCGCGACCGACCGCGCGATCTCCTCGTACAGGGCCGTCATCCGGTCGACCGCCGCCCGCAGCGTCAGCCGCTCCCCGGCCGGGACGGCCAGCAGCGTCCGCCGCTCCAGCGGCACCTCCGTGACGGGCAGCTCGACCGACGCGCCGGCGAGCAGCCGGGTCAGCTCCGCGAGCTGCGCCGGCCCGGGCTTCGGATGGCGGGCCCGCAGCTCCTCCGCCGCGTCGACCGTGCGCCCGTACAGGTCGAACAGGCTCCACAGCGACCCCGAGCGCGACCGCACGTCCGCCTGGACGCGCTGCGACTCCCCGCTCAGGGTCGCGCCCTCCAGCAGCTGGTACCCCTGGTGGGCCTCCAGTTCGAGGAGCGCGGCGCCGATGCGCTCCTTCTCGTCCCGGAGCCGTGCGAGCGTACGGTCCGCCTCCTCACGGCTCATCGGGGGGCCGTTCACGCGCGCGTCACTCAAGACCGGTCCACGCTTGGCCCATGTTCGCCCCCGATTCCCCCGAATAGAGCACGTTTCGGAGCCTCAGTTTTCCCCATGCACGGCCGCCTTCTCAACCGGTAGCGATCATCGGTCCTCCGCCCCTCCCGCGCTGTGTCACACGACGCGATCCGGCCGCACCCGAACCCTCCACAATGTCAGTGTTCGAACGTATGATCGAACCATGGCGAACGTTGCGACGCACCCCCAGACCGCGCCCACCGCGCCGGCCCCCCTCACCGCGGCCGAGATCGCCGCCCTCGCGCTCTCCCTCGCGCACCTCGGCACCGGCCCGCAGGCCACGACCGCGCGCCGCGCCCTGCACACCCTCCTCGACGCCGCCCCCCACGACGACGTCGTCACCACCACCCTCGCGACCCTCACCACGCCGCTGGAGACCGCCACCTCCGACCGCGCCCGCGTGATCGCCGCGGCCATCACCGACCACCGCGTCGTCCGGCTCTGCTACGGCGACGCCGGCGCCAACGTCACGATCCGCGAAGTCGAACCCGTGACCTGCCTCGTCCACCGCGACCACTGGTACCTCGTCGGCTGGTGCCGCATGCGCCGCGGCGTCCGCGCCTTCCGCTTCGACCGCATCCTCGCCGTCGAGTCCACCGGCCTGCGCTCCCGCCCCCGCCGCGCCGACCGCTACCTGCCCTGGGGCAAGAGCTGATTCAGGTGGGCTTGTAGAAGGAGTCGACGGCCGGGTGGCCCGTGTAGTTCGGGCCCGCTCGGTCGTCGGCGCCTTCGTAGGCGTAGGGGAGGGCGATCGTGCGGTGGCCGCGTAGCGAGATGCGGTGGTGGCGGGGGTCGTAGGTGAAGCCCGCTCGGCGGAGGGCGGCCGTGAGGCGGCGGCCGGCGGGGGAGCCGTCGGGCAGGCGGACGCTTCGCGGGTCGAAGTTCGCGACCAGGAGCCCGTCTTCGGTGAGCCAGGACGCGGCGCGTGTGAGGGCGCCCAGCTTGTCGCCCACGTAGTGCAGGCCGTGGACGCACGTGATCAGGTCGGCCCGGCCGGCCGGGGCCCAGGCGGTGATGGAGGCGGTGACGAGGTGGAGTGAGGCCGGTGCGGGAACGAAGTGGTCGACCAGGTCCACTCCGATGATCTCCAGGCGGGGGTTCGCGGCGGCGGCCTCGGTCAGCGCGCGGCCGGTGCCGCAGCAGAGGTCGAGCCAGCGGCGTCCGGCTTCGGCCAGTACGTCGACGCCCAGTTCGCGGACGTAGCCCTTCAGCGTGCGCTCCCGGTTCATGGCGCAGTTCGCCACGACCGGGGATCTCTCCAGAGCGATGTCGTCCAGCATGGAGGGATTCTGGCGGATCAGACGGCGACCGTCCGGTCCGCGGCGGCGGCCACGACGGCCGCGACGTTGTGGGCGCGGGTGTGGACGGTGCGCTGGAAGTGGGCGCCGTTGCCGCGTTCCAGCAGGTCGTGCAGGAGGCGGGTCGCGGTCTCCAGGTCCCCGGCGCGGTCGAGGGCCGGGGTGAGGTGGTCGAGCAGCGCGCCCACGACCGCGGCGGCGGGCGCGGCGCGGCGGGTGCGGGGGTCGACGAGGTCGTCGCGCAGCCCGGAGCGGCAGGCCCGCCACATCGCGAGGCGCATCAGGTCGGCGCGGACCGGGTCCGGCGGCTCGCCGGCGTGCCAGGCGCGGGCGGCGGTGTCGACCAGCGCCCGGACGAACGCCGCCATCAGCACGGCGTCGTCGGCGACCAGGCACACGTCCGGCACCCGGACCTCCACGGTCGGGTAGTGCCGGGACAGCCGGGCGTCGAAGTAGATCATCCCCTCGTCGACGAGCGCGCCGGTCGACAGCATGGCCTCGACCGTCGTCCGGTAGGCGGCGGCCGAGCCGAACAGCTCGGTCGGCCCGCTGGACGGCCAGCGGTTCCACACCTGGTGCCGCCAGCTGTCGTAGCCGGTGTCGGCGCCCTGCCAGAACGGCGAGTTCGCGCTGAGCGCGAGGAGCGGCGGCAGCCATGGCCGGATGCGGTCCAGGACGGCGACGCCCTCGTCCGGGGACTCGATGCCGACGTGCACGTGGCAGCCGCAGGTGAGCTGCTCGTCGGCGGCCGGCCCGTACGCGTCCGCCATCCGCAGGTAGCGGTGCGACGGCGTCAGCGACGGGCGGACGCTCACCGGGGACGTCGCGAGGGCGGCCACGGCGGTGCCGACGCCCGCCGCGGCGTCGGCCGCCGCCAGCCGCGCCGAGCGGAGCTGGTCGGACAGCTCGGACAGCGAGGTGCACACCGGGGTCGCCGTCTCCAGCTGCTCGCGCTGCAGCTCGGTCTCGAGGGGCGTGGACCAGCGGCCGTCCGTCCGGAACAGCTCGTCGTGGCGCCGCGCGTAGCGGATGACGGAACCGGAGGCGGCGCGCGGCGCGCCGTCCGCCGGGTCGACGAGGAGCAGTTCCTCCTCCACTCCGAACGTGCGCGGCCCCCTGTGCACTCTCACCAGAGTCTCCTTCCCGGGAGTGCGCCGATGTACGTACGAGGAAGGGGTCGTCCTGGTCAGAGAGCCGTGCCCGCGATGTGCGCTCTTGACCGGGCCTTGGTGGAAGGGCGGTGGAACGTCCTAGCTCGCGGGCTCGCCGAGCCAGCCGGCGAGCAGGGCCCCCGTCTCCTCCAGCCTGTCGACGTAGAGCATGTGGCCGGCCTCGATCTCGCTGATGACGAGGCCGGGCCCGAGCGCGGCGCGGCAGTCCACCACGAACTCGGGCCGGACGAGGTCGGCCCGCGTCGCGATGACCAGGTGGGTGGGCAGGTCCGCCGGCGGCGTCAGGAGGGGGCGGGCCATCTCCGAGTACGCCGTGACCACGGCCGCGGGCTCGTACCGCCACCGCAGCCGCCCGTCGGGAGCGGGTTCGAGGTGCTCGGCGACCTCCTCGTCCACCAGGTCGGCCGGGGCCCCGGACCAGCGCGCCGCCCGGTCGGCGCGGGCCTCCGCGGCGTCGGCGTACGTGGGCGGGGCCAGGTAGGCGCGCGCCTCCCGCGCGGCGTACTCCGGGGTGAGGCCGATCGCCGGGTCGAGGAGCAGGAGCCGCCGCACCCGGCGCGGCGCCGTCCGCGCGAGGTGCAGCGCGATCATCCCGCCGTAGGAGTGCCCGACGAGGTCGGTCCGCTCCACGCCCTCCGCGTCCAGCAGGGCCAGGACGTCCGCCACATGCCGCTCGACCGTCCACGGCGGCTCGTGCGGCGAGCGCCCGTGCCCGCGCAGGTCGGGCGCCAGGACGGACCGGTCGGCCAGATACGACTCCGCCGTCCGCCGCCAGCGCGCCCCGTGGCCCGTCACCCCGTGCAGCAGGACGGCGGGCTCCCCCGCCGGGTCTCCATATCGGTGCACATGCAACGCCGCGTCCGTCATGCAGTGAAGCGTATGCGCGAAGGGCGGCTCCCGGACGTCCTTCACCGGCCACGGGGGACCGGTCAGGGGCGCTCCCACCGGACGGAGCTCAACGCCAGCAGCGCGACATGGAACGACACGCACGACTCCACGTCGTCGAGATCGGCGTCGAGGACGCGCTCGATGCGCCGCAGCCGCTCGTAGAAGGCGGGGCGGGAGAGGTGCGCCCGCTGCGCGGCGACGGCCTTGTTCCGCCCGGATTCGAGGTAGAGCTCCAGGATGCGCGTCAGGTCGCTGCCGCGCTGGGCGTCGTACTCCAGCAGCGGCCCGAGCTCCCGCTCCACGAACGTCTGGACGCGGGCGTCGTCGCGCAGCAGGTGCAGGAGGCCGCGGAGCCGCAGGTCGGGGAGGCGGTAGAACAGCCGTCCGCCGGAGCCGCGGGCGGCGACGTCGGCGACCTGCTCGGCCTCCAGGAACGAGCGCCGCACGTCCTGGATGGTCTCCACCACCGACCCGGCGGCCATGACCGTGCCGCCGGACTGCTTGCGGACGCGGGTGCCGACCTCGGTGAGCGCCGTCTCCACGTCGGCGCGGGCGGGCAGCGAGGCGAGGACGCCGACGCGCGCGTGCGGGCCGCCCTCGTCCAGGACGCCGACGAGCGCGGCGAGGCGGGCGTCCTTGCAGGCGGCGGCGGCCGCCTCGGCGAGCGCGGACAGCTCCCCGACGGGCGGCGCGGGCGTGCCGGGCCCGCGGTGCCGGAGCACCACGCCGAGCAGCCGGCGGCCGGACAGCGGCACGCCGAGCGCGCGGGCGCGGGCGGCGGCCTCCTGCGGGTCGGAGTAGGCGTGCGCGAGGATGCGGGCGATGATCGTCCCGTGCGCCTGGCGCTCGACGCTCTCGGCGTGCCGGTCCAGCAGCCGGCCGAGCGCGAGGGTGGTCGCGGCCCGCTCGATCAGCACGGTGTCGCGCGGCGACGGCGGCGCGCCGAGGTCGATGATCAGCCGGCCCCAGTCCTCGCCGCGCGCGCCGACCATGGTCACGAGCCACCCGGACGTCGGGTCGTAGCCGGTGCGGCGGCCGGGCCGCACGGCGCGCGAGCGGGTCTCCCACGCCGACAGCAGCTCGGACGGGTCGGAGCCGTCGGCGTCGGCGGCGAGCACCTGGTGGGCGAGGTTCTCCAGCACGACGGGGTGCCCGCCGAGCGCGGCGACCTGCCGGACGACCTCGTCGGTCGAGGCGCCCTCGACCGACAGCCGGGTGAAGATCTCGTGCAGCCGCTCGGAGGCCCGCAGCTCCGCGAACTGCTCCCGCACGATCCGGGCGTGCACGGCCTCGGTGATGTCGACGAACGCGGGCTCGTGCGCGAGGACGACCACCGGGAGGCCGTGATCCTCGGCGGCGGCGATCAGCGCGGGCGGCAGCACGCTGGCGTAGCGCCGGCCCAGCTCGATCATCAGCCCGCTGACCCCGACCTCGGCGAGCTCGGCGATGTAGGCGCGCAGCCGCTCCGGCTCGTCCGGCAGCGCGATCCCGGTCGTCAGGACCAGCTCGCCGCCGTGCAGCAGGTGCGCGATGTCGGTGACCTCGGCGACGTGCACCCAGCGAACGCGGTTGCCGGTGCGGTCCGCGCCGGTGACGACGCGCGGCTGGCCGCGGCGCACCGCGTCGAGCTGGAGGACGTCGTCGAGTGTGGGCAGCATCGCCCGCGATGATATCCGCGCCTCCGCAGGCAGACCGTTAACGGGGAACGCCTGGTCCTGACACTCTGCGGGTGGTCCGGGACGTCCGGGCGTCCGACACTTGTGCCATGTCGGAACACGCGAACCTGCTCCGGCGCCACAGGGCGGTCATGCCGTCGTGGATGGCGCTCAACTACACGGACCCCATCGAGATCGTCGGCGGCAAGGGCGCCCGCGTGACCGACGCCGAGGGGAACGGCTACCTCGACTTCTTCACCGGCATCCTCACGAACATGCTGGGCTACGACGTCCCCGAGGTGCGGGACGCGGTGGAGCGGCAGCTCGCCACCGGCGTCGTGCACACCTCCACCGCCTACCTGCTGCGCGGCCAGGTCGAGCTGGCCGAGAAGATCGCCCGGCTGTCCGGCATCCCGGACGCGAAGGTCTTCTTCGCCAACTCCGGGACGGAGGCCAACGAGACGGCGCTGCTGCTGGCCGCGTACGCGCGGCGCAGCGACCAGATCCTCGCGATGCGGCAGAGCTACCACGGCCGCTCGTTCGCCGCCGCGGGGGTCACCGGCAACCGGGCCTGGACGAACCTGTCGTTCTCGCCGCTGGACGTCCACTTCCTGCACGGCGCCGACCGGCACCTGCCGCAGTTCGCCGGGATGTCCGACGAGGAGTACGTCGACGCGTGCACGCAGGACCTGCGGCACGTGCTCGCCACCGCGGCCGGCCCGGACGTCGCCGCGCTGATCGCCGAGCCGATCCAGGGCGTCGGCGGCTTCACGATGCCGCCGGACGGCCTGTTCGCCGCCTACAAGCGCGTCCTGGACGAGTTCGGCATCCTGTTCATCTCCGACGAGGTTCAGACCGGGTGGGGGCGGACGGGCCAGGGCTTCTGGGGCATCGACAACCACGGCGTCTCGCCGGACATGATGACGTTCGCGAAGGGCCTCGGGAACGGTTTCGCCGTCGGCGGCGTCGTGGCGCGCGGCGACCTGATGGACGCGCTGCCCGCGCTCGGCATCTCCACGTTCGGCGGCAACCCGGTCGCGATGGCCGCCGCGAACGCGACGCTCGACCACGTCCTCGACCACGATCTGCAGGCGAACGCCGCGAAGCAGGGCACGACGATCATCGAAGGGCTGCGCAGGGCGGCCGGGCGGCTGCCGATCGTCAAGGACGTGCGGGGCAAGGGCCTCATGTTCGCGGTCGAGCTGGCCGACCCGGGCACCGGCGAGCCGAGCCCGCCGCTCGCCGCCGCGCTGATGGAGGCCGCCCGCGAGCGGGGGCTGCTGGTCGGCAAGGGCGGCCTGTACGGCAATGTGGTGCGCATGGCCCCGCCCATGACCCTCACCGACGCCGAGGCCGCCGAGGGGCTGGGCATCCTGATCGCATCGCTGGAGACCGTCGCCGAGGGAGCCCGATGACCACGCACGTCACGCACTGGATCGGCGGCAAGCCCTTCGACGGGGAGGCCGCGCGCCGGGGCGACGTCTACGAGCCCGCCTCGGGACGCGTCGCGGGGACGGTCGACTTCGCCGGGCGGGAGGAGGTCGACGCGGCCGTGGCCGCCGCGAAGGCCGCGTTCCCCGGCTGGCGGGACGCCCCGCTCTCCCGGCGCGCCCAGGTGCTGTTCCGGTTCCGCGAGCTGGTCAGCGCGCACCGCGGCGAGATCGCCCGGCTGATCTCGGCCGAGCACGGCAAGGTGATCTCGGACGCGGCCGGCGAGGTGGCCCGCGGCCTGGAGGTCGCCGAGTTCGCCTGCGGCATCCCGCACCTGCTCAAGGGCGGTTTCTCGGAGAACGTGTCCACCCGCGTGGACGCCTACTCGATCCTGCAGCCGCTCGGCGTCGCCGCCGGGATCACGCCGTTCAACTTCCCGGCGATGGTGCCGATGTGGATGTTCCCGGTCGCGATCGCGTGCGGGAACACCTTCGTGCTCAAGCCGTCGGAGAAGGACCCGTCGGCGTCCGTCCGGCTGGCGGAGCTGTGGGCCGAGGCGGGGCTGCCGGACGGGGTGTTCAACGTCCTGCACGGCGACAGGGCCGCGGTGGACGGGCTGCTGCACCACCCCGACGTCAAGGCGGTCAGCTTCGTCGGCTCCACGCCGATCGCCCGCCACGTCTACGCGACGGCCGCGGCGAACGGCAAGCGGGTGCAGGCGCTCGGCGGCGCGAAGAACCACATGCTCGTCCTGCCGGACGTCGACCTCGACCTCGCCGCCGACGCGGCCGTGTCGGCCGGGTTCGGCTCGGCGGGGGAGCGGTGCATGGCGATCTCCGTCGTCGTCGCCGTGGACCCGGTCGGGGACGAGCTGATGGCCAAGATCCGGGAGCGGGTGGCGAAGCTCAGGGTCGGTCCCGGCGACGACCCCCGGTCGGAGATGGGCCCGCTGGTCACGCGCGCGCACCGCGACAAGGTCGCGTCCTACCTCGACGGCGGCGTCGCGCAGGGCGCCACGCTCGCGATCGACGGGCGCGACCCGGACGTCCTCGGCGGTGCGAACGGCGGGTTCTGGCTCGGCCCGACCGTCCTCGACCACGTCACCCCGGAGATGGACGCCTACAAGGACGAGATCTTCGGCCCGGTGCTGTCGGTCGTGCGGACCGGCTCCTACGAGGAGGCCATGGAGCTGATCTCCGCCAACCCGTACGGCAACGGGACGGCGATCTTCACCAACGACGGCGGGGCGGCGCGCCGCTTCCAGAACGAGGTGGAGGTCGGCATGGTCGGCGTGAACGTCCCCATCCCGGTGCCGATGGCGTACTACTCCTTCGGCGGCTGGAAGGACTCGCTGTTCGGTGACAGTCATGCCCACGGTATGGAAGGCGTCCACTTCTACACCCGTACGAAGGCCGTCACCGCGCGTTGGCTCGACCCCAGCCACGGCGGCGTGAACCTCGGTTTCCCGACCAGCGGCTGAGCCGCGTCGACGCTGCTGACGGCCGGTGCCCCGCGCGGGCACCGGCCGTGCGCGCGCGCAGGTTTGGGAGTTTCCCACCGCCCCCGCATTTCGTCGTTAATTTTTGTCCGGCACGGTTGTGCGAATAATGCCAACACCCATTGACGGGCTCTGTGTCCGGCGACACAATCTGACTGTCTCAATTAATTGGGGCGAAATTGAAAAGTCAGGGTGGGCAGTCAAGGGGAGCCGCGCTATGACCGCAGGCGACCACGCCGCAGAGGTGGACGCGCTGGGAAGGCGATTTCCGGGCTGGACCATTTGGTTCGGCCTGTGCACCGGCCACTGGTGGGCACTGCCGCCCAAGGACCGCGACGTCGGCGACCTCCTGGAGGCCGACACCCCGCAACGGCTCATCGCACGGATCGAGGTGGTCACGCGCGCCGCGCCGCGGCGCCCGCCGGCGGAGCGGCCGGCACTCCAGTCCCACGGCCGCCCGCGGCCGTCCCGCGACACCCGGCCGGACGTGCGGCGTCCCTCGAACCTCCTCCGTCTCGAGGGCGTCACACCGTCGCCGTTCGGCCGGGTACCGGTGATCGCGTGGCCGGGCAGCACCGCACGGTGATCCGCTGTTCCCCACCCTCGCCACGCCCGCCGGTGCCGCCGCGGTCCCGGTAGGACGGCAGCCCGCGCCATATCCCTCTCCAGCAACCTCCGTGTATGGCGCGGACGCCAGCACCCAGCCGTCCTCCGGGGCCCCGGCGGTTTCTCCGTTAACGCCCCGTCCGAAATGCCGCACAGAATGGTGCGGCAATGGTCAGGTGCTTCTTACCTCCAAGAAACAGCGCGGCCGCGGGACCGGGTCGCGGTCTTCGGTAATTGACCGCCGTCCCGGTGCCAGCCGGAAGGAAAAGCGCGGGAAACCGCCGATCGAATCGCGCCCGCCCGCCGCCGCGACCGGAATGGCGGCGCGGGCGGCCCGCCGGCGCCCGCTCCCGGCGGGTACCGGCCGTCCCGCCGGGCCGGACACGCTACGCTGCGCCGATGGGCCCGTTCACGAGGGGGAGGGCCCTGGGCACGGATCGGGAGCGACATGCGGCGGACGGCCACGGCACGGGTCACGGTGGCGCGGGCCGGGGCGGCTCGGGCCAGGGCGGCGGCGCTGGTGGCCGCCGCGGCGATCACCGCGGCGGGCCTCGCCGGCTGCAGCGAGGACGCGGACGAGCCGGTCGGCGTCGCCAAGGTGGCGAGCACCCTCGGCCCCGGCGAGGGGGCGCTGAACCTCGTCGCGATGCCCGGCTCCATCGAGAGCGGCAGCACCGACCCGCGCGTCGACTGGGTCACCCCGTTCCAGGAGCGCACCGGCTGCAAGGTCGGCCTGAAGGTGGCGAAGACGCCCGAGGAGATGGCCGGCCTCATGCGCGACGAGGACCGCCGGTACGACGGCATCGCCGCGCCGCCGGAGGTCGCCGGCCGGCTGATCGCCGAGAAGCAGGTCGTCCCGGTCAACACCGACCTCGTGGACGGCTACAAGAAGCTGGAGCCGAAGCTCCGCGGGCTGCTGGAGCGGGACGGCAGGCACTACGGCATCCCGTACGTGTGGGGGTCCAACCTCCTCATGTACGACTCGCGCACCGTCCCGCCGCCGGCGAGCTGGGCCGCGGTCTTCGACCCGGGGCAGGCCCGCCGCCACTCCGGCAGGATCATCATGCGCGACAGCCCGCTCGCCATCGCCGAGGCCGCGCTCTACCTCAAGGGCGCCGAGCGCAAGCTCAAGATCCGCGACCCGTACTCGCTGACCCACAAGCAGCTCGCCGCCGCCGGGCGCGTGCTGGCCAGGCAGCGCCAGCACGTCGAGGAGTACTGGGAGCTGCCCGCCGACGCGGTCAGCGCGTTCGCGGGCGGACGCGCCGTGCTGGGCCAGGCGTGGCCCTACCAGGTGGACGTGCTGAACCGCGCGGGCCGGCCCGTCCGGGGCGTCGTCCCGTCCGAGGGCGTGACCGGCTGGATGGACGCCTGGATGATCGGCGCCCGCGCCCAGCACCCGAACTGCATGTACCAGTGGCTGCAGTGGACGGCGTCGCCGGACGTCCAGCAGCAGGTCGCCGAGTGGACCGGCGTGGCGCCCGCCAACCCGCAGGCGTGCTCGGGCGACCGGCTGCGGTCCGGGTTCTGCGCGGCCTACCACGTGGGCGACCGCAACCACCTCGACAAGATCATCTTCGCGCACGCGCCGTCGAAGGCGTGCGGCGGCAAGTCGAAGAAGAACGACTGCACCGACTACGCCGAGTGGACGAAGACCTGGATCGAGGCGACGCGGCCGCAGTCGGTGAAGCCGCAGGCCAAGCCGTAGTGAACGGCTCGGCCGCGGCGGCGGGCCGGGTCGGCCCCTAAAGGTCTCTCCGGCGCGCCCGGCCGCCCCCAGCCGGGCGCGCCTGCGGGGTGGTCCCGGGCTTCCCCCCGAATGCCCGGGTCACCCTCCTCCCTGGAGAGACCTCCACGACGACGGACTCCAGGCCCGCCGCCTTCGCCGGCGGCGGCCCGGCGGCCGTCCGTCCGGCGTCCGTGCGCGGCTCCCGTGGGCCCCGCCGCGGGCGGGGTGCCGGCGGGGCGGGTGCGCAGTCGTCGCACGCGAACACCCCGGACGAGTCCGGCAGGCGGCCGACGCGGACGCGCGGCCGGGGCCACTTCTTGCGGCAGACGACGCAGGCGTCGCCCAGGAGCTGGGCTGCGCTCAGCCCGTCCGGGTCGACCAACGGCTCGCCTGTCCGGCCCATGTCCCATCCCCCTGAAGGGAGTCGCCTTCACGTGACTCCTTTATAGGCGGGGGCGGGTGTTGCCATCGTTACCCAAGGTGAAAAGGGCGGCAAAGCCTCACGTGTCGGTCTCCGGGGGCGTGCGGGAGCCGGGTTATGGGCGCGGGTCGGAAGCGGCCGGGCCCGGCCCGGCCGGGGGACTCCGCGGACCAGGGCTATGCGCCCACCGGCCAGGCGCTTTGCCGTCCTTTGGTGGCGAGTTGCGTACAAAGGAGACATGTCGGCACGGAAGGGCGGTCTTCCGCGCGTCCGGCCGCACCGGCCCCGCTCCGCGCGGGCACGCGTGATGCTGGTCACGGCCACCGTGCTCGGCTTCCTGCTGGTGGCCGCGGTGGTCGTGGCGGACGTCGTGCTGCTCCTGCTCGCCGACGTCGGCCGCGCCGGCGTCCTCGTCGCCGTCACGGCCGTGCTGGGCGTGGTCGCCATCGCCCTGGCCGCCTGGGGCGTCCGGCGCGCCGTCGCACGGACGATGCTGCCGGTGGAGCGCCTCCTCGCGGAGCTTGCGGAACTCGACGAGACGGCCCTGGGCCGCCGGGTGGGCGTCCCGGCCACCGGCGACGACGCCGAGCGGCTCGCCGGCCGCGTCAACGTACTGCTCGACCGGCTGGAGGCTTCCGCCGAGCAGCGGCGCGCGTTCATCGCCGACGCCTCGCACGAGCTGCGCACACCGCTCACCGGCCTGCGCACCCGCCTCGAACTGGCCCTGGACGACCCCGGCGGCGACATCGAGGACACCCTGCGGCACTCGCTGGACGACGTCGACCGCCTGCACCACATCGTCGATGACCTCCTCGTCCTCACCCGCCTCGACTCCGGCAGCCGGCGGCTCCGCGAGCGGCTGGACCTCGGGACGCTGGTGGAGGCCGAGGTCGCGCGGCTCGCGCCCAGCCTCCCGACGACCGTCAAGGCGGAGCCCGCCGTCCTGGTCTGCGGCAACCGGCGGCGGCTCGGCCGCGCGGTGCTCAGCCTGCTCGCCAACGCCGAGCGCTACGCCGCGTCGCGCATCGAGGTCGAGGTGCGCGCGGACGCCGAGGAGGCCGTCGTCGAGGTGCACGACGACGGCCCCGGCATCCCGCTCGCCGACCGCGACCGCGTCTTCGAGCGCTTCGCCCGGCTCGACTCCGCGAGGAGCCGGGACAAGGGCGGCAGCGGCCTCGGCCTGCCGATCGCGCGGGAGATCGTCATCGCCCACGGCGGCGGCCTGTACGTCGCCGAAGGCGCCCACGGCGCCCGCCTCGTCCTGCGCCTGCCGCTCGCCCGCTGACACGCCGGACGCGCACGCGCGCAGCCGGGAATCGGCACGCGCCCGCGACGCGGGGCAGACCTGAGCGGGACGATGCCCGAGAATGGAGCGGTGATGTCTCCCTCAAGCCCCGAGCCGCCCGCCCGCGAGGTGGTCGTCCTCGGTTCCACCGGTTCGATCGGCACCCAGGCGCTGGACGTGATCCGCCGCAACCCGGGGAGGTTCCGGGTGACCGGGCTCGCGGCCGGCGGCGGGCGGGTCGGGCTGCTCGCCGAGCAGGCGCTGGAGTTCCGGCCCGAGATCGTCGCGGTGGCCAAGGCGTCCGCCGCGCAGGAGCTGCAGCTCGCGTTCTACGCGGAGGCCAAGCGGCGCGGCTACGCCTCGGGCGACTTCGCCATCCCGAAGATCGTCGCCGGGCCGGACGCGGTCGCCGAGGTCGCCGCCTGGCAGTGCGACGTGGTGCTGAACGGGGTGACCGGCGCGCTCGGCCTCGCCTCGACGCTCGCCGCGCTGGACGCCGGCCGGACGCTCGCCCTCGCCAACAAGGAGTCGCTCATCGTCGGCGGCCCGCTGGTCAAGGAGCGGGCGCGGCCGGGACAGATCGTCCCGGTCGACTCCGAGCACTCGGCGCTCGCGCAGTGCCTGCGCGGCGGGCGCGCAGAAGAGGTGCGGCGGCTCGTGCTGACCGCGAGCGGCGGCCCGTTCCGCGGCCGCGCCCGCGAGGAGCTGGCCGACGTCACGCCCGAGCAGGCGCTGAACCACCCCACGTGGGACATGGGCCCGGTCGTCACGATCAACTCCGCGACCCTGGTCAACAAGGGCCTGGAGGTCATCGAGGCGCACCTGCTGTTCGACGTCCCGATGGACCGCATCGAGGTCATGGTGCACCCGCAGTCGGTCGTCCACTCGATGGTCGAGTTCACCGACGGCGCCACGCTCGCGCAGGCGAGCCCGCCCGACATGCGGCTGCCGATCGCGCTCGGCATCGACTGGCCCGACCGCGTCCCGGACGCCTCGCCCGGCATCGACTGGACGAGGGCCCACACCTGGGAGCTGTTCCCGCTCGACGACGAGGCGTTCCCCGCCGTCGCGCTGGCGCGGCGCGCCGGTGAGCTGGGCGGGACCGTGCCCGCCGTTTACAACGCCGCGAACGAGGAATGTGTGGACGCGTTCCGCGCGGGACGGCTCCCGTTCCTCGGGATAGTCGACACGGTCGCGCGGGTAGTGGAGGAGCACGGTTCGGGCACGCCCGGGGAGCTGACGCTGGACGACGTCCTCGCGGCCGACGGGTGGGCGCGGGCCAGGAGCAGGGAACTGACCGGAACCGACTGACCCGGGAACCCCCGGGAACGAGCCCGAGGGGACCCCCGGATGGCCTTCCTACTGGGCGCGGTGGCGTTCGTCGTCGCGCTGCTGGCGTCGGTGATGCTCCACGAGGGCGGGCACCTGCTCACCGCCAAGCGGTTCGGGATGAAGGCCACGCAGTACTTCGTCGGTTTCGGCCCGACCCTGTGGTCCACCCGGCGGGGGGAGACCGAGTACGGCGTGAAGGCGATCCCGCTGGGCGGCTTCGTCAAGATCGTCGGCTACACGCCGCTGGAGGAGATCGATGAGGCGGACCGGGGCCGCGCGTTCTTCCGGCAGCCCGCCGGGCGCCGCGCGATCGTCATCGGGGCGGGCGTCGTCGCCAACTTCGTGTTCGCGTTCGTCCTGCTCATGGTGATGGCCCTGACGATCGGCATGCCGCGGGCGGGCACGGTGTCCAGCACGGTCGAGGAGGTGTCGCCCTGCGTCCCGGCCACGATGCGCGACGGCTGCGACGGCGGCCGTCCGCCCTCGCCGGCGGCGCGCGCCGGACTGCGGGCCGGCGACCGGATCGTCGCGTTCAACGGAGTCCCGGTCTCCGACTGGAACGACCTCACCGAGGCGATCGACAAGGCGAAGCCGGGGCAGACGGTGCGGGTGGCGGTCCAGCGGCCGGGCGCGGCGCGGCCGCTGACGGTGCCGGTCACGCTCGCCGACGCGGGCGGGGAGCCGTTCGTCGGCATCTCCGCGAAGGTCGTCGGCGGCGGGTACGACCGGGCCGGGCCGGTGGACGCCGCGGTGTTCGCCGGGCGCGCCATCGGCCGGACGCTCCAGGGCATCGGCACGGTCGCGGCGGACCTGCCCTCGGCGATACCGAAGCTGTTCTCACCCGAGCGGGAGAGCACGCCCGGCGGCCAGGTCGGCAGCGTGGTCGGCGCGACCGAGGTGTCGGGGCAGATCTTCTCGTCCGACGACACCGCCCGGGACAAGGTCGCCCTGTTCCTGTCGCTGGTCGTGTCGGTGAACATCTTCCTCGGCGCGCTGAACGTCCTGCCCCTGCTGCCGCTGGACGGCGGGCACCTCGCGGTCGTCGCGTACGAGCGGGCGCGCGCGGGCGTCAACCGGATCCGGGGGCGGCCGGATCCGGGCACGGTCGACATGACCAGGCTGCTGCCGCTCACGTACCTGGCGGTCCTGCTGCTGGTGGGGTTCGGGGTGCTGCTGATCCTCGCGGACCTGTTCAATCCGCTCCGGCTACCGGAGTGACCGGAAATGTTTACCGAGAGTACCCGGACGGTCACACTGTTCGGTACCGGGTGCCGTCACGTCAGTCGCGCCGGGCGCTTAGGCTTTGTACGGGGCCGCAAGTAAGAGGAGAGGGATGAGCGTTTCACTGGGAATGCCTAATGTCCGCGGCGACGGCGACGGGCAGGGGGCGCAGGGTCCGATCACGCCCCGCCGCACGTCCCGGCAGATCATGGTCGGGAACGTTCCGGTCGGGGGCGACGCGCCGGTGTCGGTGCAGTCCATGACCACCACCCTCACCGCCGACGTGAACGCCACGCTCCAGCAGATCGCGGAGCTGACCGCGTCCGGGTGCCAGATCGTCCGGGTCGCGGTGCCGTCCCAGGACGACGCCGACGCGCTGCCGGCGATCGCCCGCAAGTCGCCGATCCCCGTCATCGCCGACATCCACTTCCAGCCCAAGTACGTGTTCGCCGCGATCGACGCGGGCTGCGCGGCCGTCCGGGTGAACCCCGGCAACATCAAGAAGTTCGACGACAAGGTCGGGGAGATCGCGCGCGCCGCCACGGACGCGGGCGTGCCGATCCGGATCGGCGTGAACGCCGGCTCGCTCGACAAGCGGCTGCTGGAGAAGTACGGCAAGGCCACCCCCGAGGCGCTGGTGGAGTCGGCGCTGTGGGAGTGCTCGCTGTTCGAGGAGCACGGCTTCCGCGACATCAAGATCTCGGTCAAGCACAACGACCCGGTCGTGATGATCGACGCCTACCGGCGGCTCGCCGCGGCCTGCGACTACCCGCTGCACCTGGGCGTGACCGAGGCCGGCCCGGCGTTCCAGGGCACCATCAAGTCGGCGGTGGCGTTCGGCGCCCTGCTGGCGGAGGGGATCGGCGACACGATCCGGGTGTCGCTGTCGGCGCCTCCGGTCGAGGAGGTCAAGGTCGGCACGGCGATCCTGGAGTCGCTGGGCCTGCGCAAGCGCGGCCTGGAGATCGTGTCGTGCCCGTCGTGCGGGCGCGCGCAGGTGGACGTGTACACCCTCGCCGAGCAGGTCACCGCCGGGCTGAAGGACTTCCCCGTCCCGCTGCGCGTGGCGGTGATGGGCTGCGTCGTGAACGGGCCCGGCGAGGCCCGTGAGGCCGACCTGGGCGTCGCGTCCGGCAACGGCAAGGGCCAGATCTTCGTGAAGGGGCAGGTCGTCAAGACCGTCCCCGAGGCGCAGATCGTCGAGACGCTGATCGAGGAGGCCATGCGCATCGCCGACGAGATGGGCATCGAGATCGCCGAGGACGGCTCGCTGACCGGGCCGGGCGCCGATGTCGTGGTCGGCTGAGCGATGGGCCGGCCGAGCGCGGGCCGGCTGACCTGACGCGGTAGCGAACGCTGAGAGGGCCCCGGGTGCGAACCCGGGGCCCTTTCACGCGTGCCTGGAAGGTGCGTTTGGGGGGCCGTATCCGCCCCCGCGACCGGAACGTCCGGACGGGTCACGGAGTTCCGCTGATCTTGTCACGATTCGGCATCCACTTGCGACGGGCCCTGTCCCGGCTCGCGTCAAGGGCGTCACAATCTCCTGTCATTTACCCGTATGTCTGACTCAACCTGAGTCGGCACGATAGGGGGATATGTGAAGAGGATCGTTGTCGTGGCCGCGGTGGCCGGGCTCGGTCTCACCGGCCTCGGCGCCACAAGCGCGCAGGCCGCGGGCCCCTCCGCCGGAACGGCCGGAGGATTCGACCCCGCCGCGGTCAGCTGGCACGCCTGCCCCGCGGACTTCGTCCAGACGGTGCACGACTTCTACGACGCCCTGTACCCGGTCTCCAAGATCGTGCAGTGCGCCGAGCTGTCGGTGCCGCTCGACTACGCCAAGCCGAACGGCACGAAGATCACGCTGCAGCTCACCAGGACGCCGCACACGGGCGGCGGGGAGGCCAAGGGCGACATCATCGTCAACCCGGGCGGACCCGGCGGCGGCGGCGCGCTCTTCGGCCCGCGGGTGTTCGCCCAGAACTCCGCCCCGATGCGGGACGCCTACAACGTCATCGGGTTCGACCCGCGCGGCGTCGGCATGAGCGTCCCGGCCATCAGGTGCGACCCGACCTGGTCGAACGCTCCGCGCCCCGACTACGGCACGGGTGACCGGAAGTCCGTCTCCACCTGGCTGAAGCTGTCCAAGGGCTACGCGGAGGACTGCGCCGCGGGCGACGAGATCGGGCTGTTGAACCACGTCAAGACGATCGACTCGGTGAACGACATCGAGTCGATGCGCAAGGCGCTGGGCAACGACAAGATCGACTACTACGGCGCCTCCTACGGCACCTACCTCGGGTCGGCCTACGCCACCGTGTACCCGAAGAACGTCGACAGGATGGTGCTGGACGGCAACGTCGGCCCGTCCGACGTCTGGTACGACGCCAACCTCAATCAGGACGTCGCATTCGACAAGAACATCGACTACTACTTCGGCTGGATCGCCAAGTACGACTCGGTGTACCACCTGGGCGCGACGCAGCAGAAGGTGCGCGACTTCTTCTACGACCTGCGCGCCACGCTCAAGAAGAAGCCGGTCTACTACACCGACCCGGACAGCGGGGACACCCTCGCCGTCGGGCCGGACGAGCTGACCGACGTCATCCTGAACGCCGGGTACCGCCGCAGCCAGGCCATCTGGCACGGCTACGCGGCCGGTCTCGCCGCCTACAAGACCGGCGACACCGCCGGGTTCGCCGGGACGTTCGGCGCCCCGACGACCGGCGAGTCCGACGACAACGGCACCGCGATGTACCTGGCCACCGAGTGCACGGACGTCCAGTGGCCGACGAGCTGGGCCAAGTGGCACCGCGACAACACGCGGATCAACCGCAAGCACCCGTTCGAGACCTGGGGCAACGCCTGGTTCAACGCGCCGTGCCTGTTCTGGCCCGCCAAGGCCGGCGTGCCGGTGAACATCGGGCACACCCGGGACCTGCCGGACAACATCCTGATGTTCCAGTCCACCAACGACGCGGCCACCCCGTACGAGGGCGCGCTGGACATGCAGCGCAGGCTGAAGGGCTCGCGCCTGGTCGTCCAGGACGGGGACCGGACGCACTGCATCGTGCACCGCGGGTCCGCCCAGGTGGACGCCTACTTCGACGCCTACTTCCTGCGGGGAGAGCGTCCTGGGCCGCGCACCGTGCACGTCCCGCAGCTCGGTGACCCGGTCCCGCCGTCGCAGGCGGCGGCCCGGACGCTGAGCGGCACCGCGGCGCCGAACGCCGCGCGTCTGGAGGCCGACGTCATCCGCTGACGCGGACCGGCGGCGACCATCGCGAGGGCCCCGGGGAGGCGATCCCCGGGGCCCTTCCGCGTGCCCGGCCGGTGCCCGCCCGTGCGAAATCGGGGCAAACGCGCAGCGATGTCACGAAGTTCCGATGATCTTGTCACGATTTCGCATCCAGTCGCACAGCGCACTGCCGTCATAAGCGACATAACCGCCACAATCTCCACGCAATCCGCATCCGCTATGCATCGGCGTGGCTCCCCCCTCCGGCCCAATGACGGGGCATCCGGAGCCGCCGATCTGAGGGGGTCAAGTGAGAAAGATCGTTCTCGTCGCGACCGCGGTGGTCGCGGCGGCGGGCGGCGGCACCGTGGCCGCCGTCTCAGCGAGCGCGGACACCGGACGGTCCGGTACCGCCGCGGTCGCGGCGCAGGGCATCGACTGGGGCGCGTGCGAGGTCAGCGGGCCCAACGACCCGATGAACAAGGCCCAGTGCGCCGAGGTCGAGGTCCCGGTCGACTACAGCCGGCCCAACGGCCGCAAGATCTCCATCGCGGTGTCGCGCTTCAAGCACACCGACGAGAAGAACTACCAGGGCGTCCTGTTCGTCAACCCCGGGGGCCCCGGCGGCTCCGGCCTGGCGTACGCGCCGGCCCTCGCCCGCTGGATCGGCGGCGTCGGCCACGCGGACGTCGCGGCCAAGTACGACATCATCGGGTTCGACCCCCGCGGCGTCGGGTCCAGCAAGCCGGCGCTGACCTGCGACCCGAACGTCAACAACCCGATCCGCCCCGACTACGTGCCGAGCTCGCGGAAGGAGGAGAACGCCTGGATCGCCAAGTCGAAGAAGTACGCGCAGGACTGCGCCGAGAAGTTCGGCTGGATGCTGCCGCACATGCGCACCACCGACGCCGCGCGCGACGTCGACGCGATCCGCGCCGCCCTCGGCCAGGACAAGATCAGCTGGTACGGCTTCTCCTACGGCACCTACTTCGGCGCCACCTACGCCACGCTCTTCCCCGGCCGCGTGAAGCGGATGGTGCTGGACGGGAACGTCAACCCCAAGACGGTCTGGTACGACGCCCAGCTGGAGCAGGACAAGGCGTTCGAGCGCAACATCCGCGCCTGGTTCGCCTGGATGGCCAAGTACGACTCGCTCTACCACCTCGGCACGTCCGAGAAGGCCGTCCGCGCCAAGTACTACGAGGCGCTCGACGGGGCCAAGAAGTCCCCGATCGGCGGCGAGATCGGCCCGGCCGAGCTGACCGACATCGTGCTGAGCGCCGGCTACAACACCGGCTACTACATCCCGTTCGCCGAGGCGCTCTCGGCGTGGGTCAACGACAAGGACCCGGCGGGCCTGCTCGACTGGCTCAACACCGGCGGCTATGACAACGACTTCGCCGTCTACAACGCCGTCCAGGCGGCGGACGCCCGCTGGCCCCGCAACTGGAGCAAGTGGCACAACGACGCGGCGAAGCTCTACCGGCAGGGCTACAAGTTCGAGACGTGGGGCAACGTCTGGTTCAACGCCCCGATCGCGTTCTGGCCGTTCCAGGGCGGGCCGGAGTTCCGGCTCCACGGCAGCCGGAACCTGCCGGGCATGCTGCTCGTCCAGTCCACCCAGGACGCGGCCACGCCGGTCGCGGGCGGCCTGGAGATGCACAAGGTCTTCCCGTCCTCGCGGCTCGTGTTCGAGGTCGGCGGCAAGACCCATGCCAACACGCTCAACGGCAACGCCTGCCTGGACGACAAGGTCGCCGCGTACCTCGACACGGGTGCGCTGCCGGCGAGCCGCCGCGGCCCGGACGCCTCCTGCGCGGCGATCCCCGCGCTGAACGACCCGGACCCGACGGCCATGTCGCTGAAGGCCGCCCGCACCACGGGCAAGGACCTTCCGGTCGGACGCCGGTAAGGCCCGGACAGCACGCCGTCTCGCGGCGTGCCCGCCCCGCATGGGGACGGGCGCGCCGCGATTCGTTTCGGTCCGGTGACCCCCGGTTCCGGACGGAATCGCGCGATCCGGGGTTCCCGCTCTTCCGGGCGTCCGGCCGGTAGAAAGCGGGGGTGCTGAACGACGCTGGAAGAAGGACCGCCGCCGGGACGGCCGCCGCCGCGGTCGCGCTCGGGGCCGCCGCCATGGCGGCGCCCGCGGCCGCCGCCCTCCCCGCCGCGCGGACCGTGCTCAAGCCGCCCGCCCTCGCCTGGAAGCCGTGCCCGGACAAGGACCCGGTCGAGGGCGCCCGGCTCAAGGGCCTGCAGTGCGCGTCCCTCAGGGTGCCGCTCGACCACGCCCGCCCGGCGGGCGAGAAGATCACGCTCGAACTCACCCGCGCCCGGCACACCGCGGCGAAGTCCCGCGGCGCCGTGCTGCTCAACCGGGGCGGGCCCGGCGCCCACGGGCGCGACCTGCCCGCGTTCTTCAAGCGGTCGCTGCCGGCGGAGGTCGCCGCGTCCTACGACTGGATCGGCTTCGACCCGCGCGGCGTCGGCGCCAGCAGGCCCGAGCTGATCTGCGACCCGTCCTACCAGGACCCCGGCCGCGCGCGTGCCGACACCATCCCCGCGAACGCGCGGGAGGAGAGGGCCTGGACGGCGCGGGCCGGCGCGTACGCGCGCGACTGCGGCCGCCGGTACGGGAAGGTCCTCCCGCACATGGGGACGGCCGACGGCGCCCGCGACATGGAGGCCATCAGGCGCGCCCTCGGCGAGAAGAAGATCGGCTACTTCGGCTACTCGTACGGCACCTACCTCGGCGCCGTGTACGCGACGATGTATCCCGGACGCGTCCGCGGCATGGTGCTCGACAGCGTCGTCAAGCCGAGCGGCGTCTGGTACGAGAACAACCTCGACCAGAACGTGGCGTTCGAGAAGCGCATCCGCGCCTACTTCGCCTGGATCGCCCGCCACCACCGGCTCTACGGGCTCGGTGACACCGAGAAGAAGGTCGCCGCGTCCTACGCCAGGGCGCGGGCCGCGCTCAAGGCGAAGCCGGTCGACGGGAAGATCGGCCCCTCGGAGCTGGACGACGTGTTCCTCGCCGACGGCTACGCCGACTACTCCTGGCCGGCGCACGCGCGCGCCCTGTCGGCGCTCGCCGTCCGGCACGACGCCGGGCCGCTGCGCAAGGCATGGCAGCCGCCGACGCGGCTCGACCTGAACAACTACACCGTCTACGGCGCCGTCCAGTGCCGCGACGCCGCCTGGCCGCGCGGCTGGGCCCGCTGGCACGCCGACAGCGAGCGCCTCTTCCGCACGGGCTACCGCTTCGAGACCTGGAGCAACACCTGGTACAACGCGCCCTGCGCGTTCTGGCCCGCGCAGGGCGGCCCGCCGCCGCGGGTGCGGGGCGCGGCGTCGCTGCCGCCGATCCTGCTCGTCCAGGGCACCGAGGACGCCGCCACCCCGTACCCGGGCGCGCTGGAGATGCACCGCAGGTTCCCGACGTCCAGGCTGCTCGTGCAGACCGGCGGGCACAACCACGGCGTCGCACTGTCCGGTGACACGTGCGTGGACGGGAAGGTCGCCGCCTACCTCGCCGGCGGCGGGCTGCCCCCGAACCGGCCCGGCGCGGACGCGACGTGCAAGGCGGGACCGCCGCCCCAGCCCGCCGCGGGCAAGAGGCACGACCGCGCGGAACGGGCGGCGGCACGGCGCTGAACCCGCCCCCGCCCGGCCGGTATCGATCCCGCGGGGGTGCGCGCGTCCCGGAGCACATAGGCTTGTCCACGTGGAGCTTTCAGTGGTGAGGGCCGGACGGGGACCGCTCCCGCGCAGGGGCCGGTAGCCATGCGCATGCTGGGCTCGATGCCGGTGCGCGTGCTGGACGACCGGTACCGGGCGGAGGCCCTCGCGATCCTGGACGCCGACCCCGTGTCCAACGTGTTCGTCAGCTCGCGCGTGCACGCCGCGGGGCTCGACCCGCGGCGCCTCGGCGCACAGATGTGGGGCTACCTGCGCGACGGGCGGCTCGTCTCGCTGTGCTACTCGGGCGCCAACCTGATCCCGGTCGCGGCCGGTCCGGAGGCGGTCCGCGCGTTCGCCGAGCGGGCGCAGGCGCAGGGCAGGCGCTGCTCGTCCATCGTCGGCCCCGTCGACGCGGTCGGCGAGCTGTGGGAGATCCTCGCGCCGTACTGGGGGCCGCCGCGGGCCGTCCGCGCGTCCCAGCCGGTGATGGCCACCTCGGCCGTCCCCGACGCGCCCGCCGACCCGCGCGTCCGGCGCGTCCGGATGGAGGAGTTCGACATCGTCTACCCCGCCTGCGTGGCGATGTTCACCGAAGAGGTCGGGGTGTCGCCCAACTCCGGCGACGGCGGCGTCCTCTACCGCGCCCGCGTCGCCGAACTGATCCGCGACGGCCGCGCGTTCGCCCGCATCGAGGACGGCCGCGTCATGTTCAAGGCCGAGATCGGCGCCGTGACCCCGCGCGCCTGCCAGGTGCAGGGCGTGTGGGTGCCGCCCGACCTGCGCGGCCGGGGCCTGTCGGTGGCCGGGATGTCCGCGGTGGTGCGGGAGGCGCTGCGCAGCGTCGCGCCGACCGTCTCGCTGTACGTCAATGACTACAACACGCGGGCGCGGGCCGCCTACCGCCGGGTCGGGTTCGGCGAACTCGGTTCCTTCATGTCGATCCTCTTCTGAGCCGCGCCCGGCTTGTCGCTGCGTGCCCGATCTGCCCCGGTACCTGAATTGATCTTGCCCGCCGGGTACCATCCCGCCGTGGAGTTCGCCGGGGCACTGCGGCAGGCCGTCCAGGCGAGCGGGCTGACCCTGGAACGGATCCGCCACCGGCTCGGGCGGCGGGGCCTGACCGTCAGCGTCGCCACGCTCAGCTACTGGCAGCGGGGCCGCAGCCGGCCGCGCTCGCGCACCGTGGTCGCCGCGCTGGAGGAGATCCTCCAGGTGCCCGCGGGCACCCTCACCGAACTGCTGGACGACCCCGCGCCCACCGCGGTGCCCGCGCGGGCGGCGGCCGGACGCGGCGGGCCCCCCGGCGGGCCCGGCCCGGGAGACCGCGGCCGCACCGCGCGCGACCTGTGGCCCGACCCCGAGCGCTACGCAGGCCTCGTCGGGCAGCTCGACCGGTCCGGCGACCACCGGCTGGAGCGGCTCAGCATCCACGACGTCTACCGGCTGGACGAGGCGCGCCGCTCCTGGACGCTGTCGGTCCGCACCGTACTGCGCGCGGCGGGCGACGACATCGACCGCGTCGTCTGCGTCCACCAGACGGCCGCCGGGCACGAGGACGGCCGGGCGGGCGGCGGCGCGGCGGCCCTCGCCGGCGTGCGGTACTGCCGGCCGGGACGCGTCCGCGCCGAGGGCGGCCTGATGGCGTTCGAGCTGGTCTTCGACCGGGTGCTGGCGGCGGGGGACACGGCGGTCGTCGAGTACGAGCTGGGGCCGGCCGGGGAGCCGCCGTCCGACAGCTACGACCGGCGCTTCCCCCATCCCGTCCGCGACTACGTGGCGATCATCCAGTTCGACGGCGGCCGGCTCCCCGCCCGCTGCTACGGGTTCACCGCCGAGAGCTCGCACGCGCCCCGGCGGCGGCTCGGCGAGCTGTGGGTCGGCACGTCCGGCAGCGCGAACATCGCCGCCGGCTCCGTCCGGCGCGGCATCGTCGGCATCGAATGGGAGTGGCACTAGCTTTTGGACCACTGGTTGTAACACGCTGCCTGTTGGCAACGGGGGCCATGAGCCTTACAGTGAGCGCGGAAGCAGCAATTGCGGGAGTCAAGGCCGTTGTACGGGGGCCGGCCGGAGCGGATCCGGAGGCCACAGGTGCAGAGTGTCGCAGAGGACGATCTCCTACAAGTCCTCCAGTACGGTCCGTTCAACGTCGCCCTGCACGCCGCCATCCAGGCGCGCGGCCTCAGCCTCGACTCGCTGCGCCGCCGGCTGGAGGAGCAGGGCATCGCCGTCAGCCTGTCGACGCTGAGCTACTGGCAGCGCGGCCGGACCCGGCCCGAGCGCGCCGACTCGCTGCGCGCCGTCCGCGGCCTGGAGGTCATCCTCGAACTGCCGCGCCACTCCCTGCTGACGCTGCTCAGGCCGACGACCGAGCGGACCGCCGGGCCGTGGCTGCCGGTCGAGGAGCTGTGCCCCGAGCCGGGCGTCCGCGACCTGCTGGACGAGATCGGCGACCGCGGCGAACGGCTGCTCACCGGGCTCAGCCTGCACGACCAGTACGTCATCGGCCGCCGCCGGGAGCTGCGCGAGGTCCGCTGCCGGGCGGTGTTCCAGGCGCAGCAGCGCGGCGTGGACCGCTGGATCGCCGTCTACCACCACCCGCAGGGCGTCCTGCCGTCGTCGCGGACGGTGCGCGGCTGCCGGTTCGGCCGGGTCCGGATGGACGAGGCGAGCGGCCTCATCGCCGCCGAGCTGCTGTTCGACCGGGCCCTCGGCCGCGGCGAGACGTACCTGCTGGAGTACGGCTTCGGGTTCGACGAGACGGGCCCGCCCATCACCGAGGAGGGCCGCGGCTTCCGCACCCCGCAGCACGAGTTCCTCATCGAGGTGCGGTTCCACCCGTCCGCGCTGCCCGCCCGCTGCCACCGGACGTGGCGCCCCGACGGCCACACCGCGCTGAAGGACTCCGCGGACCTGCGCCTGTCCAGCTACCACAGCGTCCACTTCATCGAGTTCGGCATGGCCGCCGGCTACCACGGCATCCGCTGGGAGTGGGACTAGAGGACGAGCAGGCGCAGCAGCCGCTCCAGCTCGGCGGCCGGGTCGGCGGTCAGGCCGGCGTGCACCGGGCCGGGCTGGACGATCGTGCTGCGCGGCGCCGTCAGCCACCGGAACCGCCGGCCCGGCGACTCGTCCGCGGCCTGCCCGGCGCGCTCGCCGCCGCAGCACACCGCGTCCACGCCCTTGAGGGAGGCCCGGACGCCCTCCAGGTCGAGCGAGGGGTCCAGCGCGAGCAGGCGGCGCTCGTCCAGGTGCGTCCGGCAGCCGAGGTAGTCGAGCGCCCGGCAGTACACGACGACGCCGACGTTCATCGACTCGCCCCGCTCGACGCGCGGCACGATCCGCAGCGCCGCGTACTCGAACACGGTCGGCTCACCGGCCGTCCTGATGTTGCTCATGCCGGACCACCGAGCCAGTCGGGCCGGTTCTGGCCGCGCCGCGCCGGCGCGTCCGGCGTGCGGCCGCCCACGTCCAGGTCGGGCAGCCAGTCGCGCGGCTTGCCGGCGCGCGGGAGCAGGATGCCGACGTAGGCGTCGCGGAGCTCCTGCGGCCCGGCGAAACCGGGCTCGCCCTCCAGCCAGCGGTCGGGCACGAGCCCGGTCACCTCGCGCAGCAGCGCCTCGGTGATCTTCGGCGCGAGGTCGGCCTCGGCGGCCTCCAGGCGGGTCGCGTACGGGGTCAGCACGTGGTCGTCGACGTCGTACGGGCCGGAGAACAGCCGGGCCGCGTTCGTCCACGCGTGGTGGAAGATGAGGCTCGCGCCGTGGTCGATCAGCCACACGTCGCCGTGCCAGACGAGCATGTTCGGGTTGCGCCAGCTGCGGTCGACGTTGCCGATGAACGCGTCGAACCACAGCACCCGGGACGCGAAGTCCGGGTCGGGGCTCCAGCCCAGCGGGTCGAAGCCGAGCGAGCCCGGCAGGAAGTCGACGCCGAGGTTCCAGCCGGGGCTGGCCTTGAGGAGGTCCTGGACGTCGGGGTCGGGCTCGTGCCGGCCGATGGCCGGGTCCAGGTCGATGAGCACCTGGTCGGGCACGCGGAAGCCGAGCCGGCGGGCCAGCTCGCCCGCGACCACCTCGGCGATCAGCGCCTTGCGCCCCTGCCCGGCACCGTGGAACTTCATGACGTAGGTGCCGAGGTCGTCGGCCTCGACGACGCCCGGGAGGGAGCCGCCCTCGCGGAGCGGCGTCACGTATCGGATGGCCGTCACATGTGGCAACACGCCGCAACGCTACCGGGTGGGGGAGCGCGCGGGATAATCGATGACATGGGCGTTGAGCTGCTCGACCTATCGGTGCCGATCATCACGGGCATGCCGGTCTATCCGGGCGACCCCGAGGTGGAGGCGGTCCCCGCCCTCACGGCCGCGGAGTCCGGCGTGAACGTCCTGCGGCTGCACATGGGGTCGCAGACCGGCACGCACGTGGACGCGCCGTTCCACATCGACGACGCCCTGCCGCGCCTGGACGAGCTGCCCCTGAGCCGCTTCACCGGCCCGGCCGTGGTCATGGACGTCCGCGGCCTGCCGCCCCGCGCGCCGATCCCGCCGGACGCGGTGCCGCGCGGCCTCGGACCCGGCGACGTCCTGCTCATCGCGACGGGCTGGTCGGAGCACTGGGGGACGGACCGCTACCTGGCCCACCCGTACCCGGCCCCCGAGACGGCCGAGGCGATCGTCGCCGCCGGCGTCCGGACGGTCGGCGTCGACGCCCTCAGCGTGGACCGCACCCCGCCGCCCGGCGCGGACGACTTCTCCCTGGCCGCGCACCGCGTCCTCTGCGGGGCGGGCGCGGTCATCGCCGAGAACCTGACCGGCCTCGGCCGCGTCGTCGACGCGCAGGAAGGCGGCTGCGCGATCGAGGTCTCGCTGTTCCCGATCGCCCTGGCCGGCGCGGACGGCGCTCCCGTCCGCGCCGTGGCCCGCGTGGACGACCGCGCCATTCTGGTCTGAACCCCCGGACGCCGGTCCGGGACGGCACATACTGATGGCCGGACGACGGAGGGACGGGTGCCGTGCGGGTTCAGTGGGCGACCGACCAGGGAAGCGACGAGCGGCTCAACGAGGACTTCGTGGCGGCGGCGCCGGGCGCCGTCGTCGTGCTCGACGGATGCGGGCTGCCCCTCGGCACCGACCTCGGCTGCCGGCACGGGACCGCCTGGTACTCGCGGTCGCTCGGCACCCGCCTGCTGGCGCGGATGCTGGACGGCCTCGGCCCGCCGGCCGCCCCGCCGGTCGGCCCGCCCGAGGGGGCGCACCGCCCGGCCGGCCGCCCGCTGGTGGCGCGGCTCGCCGGAGCGATCGCGGACGTGGCCGCGGCGCACGCGGGCACCTGCGACCTGCGCGCGCCCACGACGCCGGCGGCGACCGTCCTCGCCCTGCGGCTGCGCGGCGACCTGGTCGACTACCTGGTGCTGGCCGACTCGACCGTGCTGCTGGCCGGCCCCGGCGGCGTGTGCGAGATCACGGGCGGACCGTACTACGCGGCGGCCGACCCGGCGGTGGCGGAGGCGGCGCTCACCGGCACCGTGCCGGCCGCCGAGCTGGACCGCGCGCTGCTGCTCACCGACGGGGCGACGCGGCTCGCCGACATGTTCGGGGTGACCGACTGGGCCGGGCTGGCGGCGCTGGCCGTGGACCCGGGCCCCGCCGGCCTGATCGAGCGGACGCGCGAGATCGAGCGCGGCGACCCGCGGGCCGTCCGCTGGCCGCGCGCCAAGGTGCACGACGACGCGACCGTGGCGGTGTGCTCCTTCGGCCGGTGAGCTAGCGGATCATCCGGAAGCAGAAGAAGGTCGGGAAGCGGTAGTACTGGCCCTTGCCCGCCTTCACCGCGCCGAGGATGATGAACGTCCACCCGGCGATCAGCAGCTCCAGGTACGGCAGGACCAGCAGTATGAGGATCGCCGGCGCGTCCAGGAGGATCGCCGGCGGGACGCACACCGCCACCACGGCGAGCACGTGGATCAGCAGGGTGAGCTGCTGGTTCATCGACTGCGCCGCGTGGAACCGGGTGAACGGCGAGGTGTTCTTCTTCACCAGGTAGATGATCAGCGCCGGCAGGAAGCCGATCAGGACGTTCCCGAGGTAGGCGAAGATCGCCCACGTCGTCTCCTCCTGGGGGCCCTGCCGGGGCACGCCGTAGGGCACTCCCGGCGGGCCGTACCCCCACGCCGGGTCGTACCCGCCGGGCGGCTGCCCGTAGGGCTGCGAATACGGGGGCGGCTGCTGTCCGGGCGGCGGGGGCTGGTCCGTCACGTGTCGTCCTCGCGGTCTTCGGTCCGGCTCTGGGAGATACCGCAGGAATCTATCTGAACCGGACTCGCCGCCGCGGGTTTCGCCGGTGCTCGCTGAGCGGGACCCGGTGTCCCGGGCGGCTGCCCACCTCTTCTAGAATTTCGTTCGAGTCAGGGGCGGCGTGCCGGGGGCGCCGCCGCGAGGAGGCGGAATGAGCACGATCCCGATGGAACGGCCCGAACTGGGGGACGACGAGGCGGCGGCCCTCACCGGCCTCGCCGCCCGCGTCCGCGAGCTGGCCGAGGCCACCGTGCTCACCGCGGTCGGCACCGCCGAGGCCGCGGCCGTCGCCGCCGAGATCGAGGCGCTGACCGCGCGGCTCTCCGCCGGGCGCCGGGACGCGCCGCCGTTCGTCCCGTCCGGCGAGCGGCGGATGGACCGGCAGATCGGCAACCCCGTCACCGGCGCGCTCAACCCCCTCGCGCCGCCCGTCCGGCTGAGGGTCAGCTCGGACGGCATCGTCCGCGGCGAGTTCACGCTGAGCTCCGTCTACGAGGGGCCGCCGTCGTACGTGCACGGCGGCGTGTCCGCGATGGTGCTCGACCAGGTGCTCGGCATGGCGGCCGCCGCGTCCGGCACGCCCGGCATGACCGCGACCCTGGAGACGCGCTACCGGCGCCCGACCCCGCTCGGCGTCCCGCTCTCGGTGGAGGCGAAGGCGAGCCGGGTGGAGGGACGCAAGGTCTACGCGTCCGGCACGATCTGCGGGCCGGACGGCCGCGTCACGGTGGAGGCCACCGCGATGTTCATCATGCCGCAGCGGTTCGTCGAGCACTCCTGACCGTCCCGCGGCGCACGCCGCCGCCCTCGCGGCCGGATGCGGGCGGGTCAGTCGACCGGGATCGACAGCGAGACCGTGCCGCGCATGTCGAGCCACACGGTGTCCCGGCCGCGCACGAGCCGCAGCACGACGTGGTCGCATCCCGGGCAGCGGGCCACGAAGCCGGGCGCGCGGCCGTACACGCGCAGCTCGGCGACCGGCCCGGTGCGCCCGCAGTGGGCGCAGCGGCTGCCGGCGGCGGTCACGTCGACCGCGAAGACCTCCGCGAGCGGGCCCGCGATGGCGTTGCCGTCGGTGAAGTCGTCGCGCCGGTCGTCAGAGATCGCCATGTCATCCTCCGCTGGGGCCGAAGCGTTCCGTCCGGACCTTCCCCGGCGCGTGGCCGAGCAGGACCAGGTAGGCGGCGGCCCTCTCGACGAAGCCGGTCGGCCCGCACACGTAGCAGGCCGGCTCGAAGCCCGCGGGCCAGCCGTGCCGGACGAGGTCGTCCGGGGTGAGCCGGCCCGGCGGGCGCCCCCGTCCGTCCGGTGCGCGCCGGGTGTAGAGGTGGGTGACGTCGAGGCCCGGCGAATCGCGGCCCAGCTCGCTCGCGTAGAGCCGGTCGTCCGGGCTCCGCACGGAGTACACGAGCCGGAACGGCACCCTGCTCCCGCCCTCCCGCCGGGTACGGACCATGGACATCAGCGGGACGATGCCGGAGCCGCCCGCCACCAGCAGGACCGGTTCGGACTGTTCGGGACGCCACACGAACCAGCCGCCCACCGGCCCGCGGAACTCCACCCGGTCGCCCGGCATCATGTCGTCGGTCAGGTACGGAGACACCTCCCCGTCCTCCACGCGCTGCACCGTCAGCTCGACGCGCTCCCCGCCGGACGCGGACGCGATCGAGTAGCTGCGCTGCGTGCTGTAGCCGTCCTCGGCGGTGAGCCGCACGTCGACGTGCTGGCCCGCCAGGTGGCCGGGCCATCCGGGCACGGCGAAGACCAGCGTGGCGGCCGTCGCGGACTCGGCGCGCCGCTCCAGCAGTTCGGCGGCGTGCCAGCGCAGCCGGCCGCCTAGTCGCCCTGGTACCGCTGCTCCCGCCATGGGTCTCCGTAGTCGTGGTAGCCGGCGCTCTCCCAGAACCCCGGTTCGTCGTCGGCCTGGAGCCGGATGCCGCGCACCCATTTCGCCGACTTCCAGAAGTAGAGGTGCGGGACGAGGAGCCGGGCCGGGCCGCCGTGCTCGGGAGGGAGTTCCCCGCCGTCGTACCCGTAGGCGATCCACGCCTTGCCGTCGAGCAGATCCTCAAGCGGGAGATTCGTTGTGTAGCCGCCGTAGGAGTGGACGAGCGTGAAGTCGGCCGTGCTCTCCACGTCTTCGAAAAGTACGTCCAAAGAAACGCCCTGCCACTCCGTCTCGAATTTTGACCACTTCGTCACGCAATGCAGGTCGACGGTCGGCGTCTCGGCTGGCAGCGCTCTCAGGTCGGCCCAGCTCCAGCGGTGTTCGGCGCCGCTCTCGGTGCTGATGGTGAACTCCCACTCGTCCAGCGGGACGTGCGGAGTGGGGCCCGCCGAGAGCACCGGGAAATCGAACGTCTCGTACTGGCCGGGCGGCAGTTCGTGGTCGCCGGAGGGACGCCGTCCGCGGAATCCCCGAGAAATGATTGGCATGCCCTTGTCCTTCCCCGGGTGCGCTCAGTATTCGTAGACCTTCACGGTCGGCGCGTGCTCGTACCACGACGCGATGACGGACGAGGTGTGCCGGTCGTCGAGGAAGTCGACCCGGAGCCAGCCCTCGGCCTGCGTCACGCGCGTCTCGTAGCCGGGGTTCGGCGTCGCGGAGACGAGCCTGACCCGGTCCTTCTCGATCGACATCGCGGCGCGCCCGCCCCGGGTCGAGTAACTGCGCACGTTGTCGGGCGTCTTCGGGGTCTTCTCCGGCTTGTCCGGGCTCTCGGGCGGAGGCTGCGCGGGCTTGGACGGCTTCGGCGCCTTGTCCGCGCTGTCCGGCGGGCTCGGCGGCGAGGCCGGCGGACCGGACGTCGCCGGGCCGGGCGGCGTCGCGGGGCTGGAGTGGATGACGGGCCCGGCGATCGGCGGCGGCGTCGACCGCTCCGACACCGCGCTGCGCACGACGTCGCGCACCCCGAGCCACGAGAAGGCCACCGCGAGCGCGGTCACCCCCGCCCACGGGGCAACATACGACATTGCGCGACGCATGGGCACATGGTGGCATACGGTTCCGCCATGGCGAGTGTTCTGGTGGTCGAGGATGACGCGAATGTCCGGACCGCCCTGATTCGGGAGCTGAGTGCCCGGTCGCACGTCGTGCGCAGCGTCGGAACCGCGATGGACGCGCTGCGCGAGGTCACGCAGTCGCCGCCCGACGTGGTCGTGCTCGACCTCGGGCTCCCCGACCTCGACGGCGCGGAGGTACTGAAGATGCTGCGCGGCATCTCCGACGTCCCGGTCATCATCGCGACGGCGCGGGACGACGAGCCGGAGATCGTCCGGTTACTGAACGCCGGCGCCGACGACTACCTCATCAAACCGTTCTCCATCGAGCACCTCAGCGCCCGGCTTGCGGCGGTGCTGCGCCGGTCGGCGCGCTCCGGACCCACCGCGGAGCTGAGCGTCGGCGGCCTGCACATCGACCTCGACCGGCGGGAGGCCCTGCTGGACGGCGAGCCGCTGGAACTGACCCGCCGCGAGTTCGACCTGCTCGCCTACCTCGCCGCCCGCCCGGGACGGGTCGTGGCCCGGCGCGAACTGCTCGCCGAGGTGTGGCGGCAGGCGTACGGCGACGACCAGACCATCGACGTCCACCTGTCCTGGCTGCGCCGCAAGCTCGGCGAGACCGCCGCCGCCCCCCGGTACCTGCACACGGTGCGCGGTGTCGGGGTCCGGCTGGCCGAACCCGACCCGCGGTCATGAGGAAGACGCTCGTCCTGGTGTCGCTGGCGGTCACCTCGATGGTCGCGCTGGCGTTCCTGATCCCGCTCGCGCTGACCGTCCGGGAGATCGCCCGCGACCGCGCCCTCACCACCGCCGAGCGGCAGGCCAGCGCGCTCGGTCCCGTCCTCGTCGTCACCGAGGACCCCGCCGCCCTCGAACGCGCCGTCGCCAGCACCCAGGCCGGCGCCGCCGGGCGGATGACCGTGCACCTGCCGGACGGCGGGCTCGTCCCGAGGACCACCCGCGGCGACTTCAGCGCCGGCGACGAGCAGCTCACCGAGGCCGGGCGGCGCGGGCGCTCCTACACCGCCCGCGTCAACGGCGGCTACGCCCTCCTCCAGCCGGTGTCCCTCGACGCCGGCCGCACCGCCGTCGTCGAGGTGTTCCTCCCCGACGACGACCTGTCGCGCGGCGTCTGGAAGGCGTGGCTGGTCATGACGACGGTCGCCTGCGCGCTCGTCGCCGGGTCGGTCGCCGTCGCCGACCGGCTCGGCAACCGCATGATCCGCTCCACCCGGCGGCTCGCCGAGGCCGCGGGCGCGTTCGGGGACGGGGAGCTGTCGGTCCGCATCGAACCGGACGGGCCGCCCGAGCTCGTCGAGGCCGGGCTCGCGTTCAACGCGATGGCCGACCACGTCGTCCAGCTCCTGTCCGCCGAACGCGAGATGGCCGCCGACCTGTCGCACCGCCTCCGCACCCCGATGGCGGCGCTGCGCCTCAACGCCGAGGCGCTCGGCGACGGGCCGGTCGCCGAGCAGACCCGCGAGGCCGTCGACCGCCTCGAACGCGAGGTCGACCAGATCATCCGGACCGTCCGGCGACCCACCGGGCGCGGTAGCTGCGACGCGTCCAAGGTGCTGCGCGACCGGGTCGCGTTCTGGTCCGTCCTCGCCGAGGACGAGGGGCGCTCCTGCGAGCTGATCGGCGCCGAGGGGCCCGCGCCGCTGCCGGTCCCCGGCACCGAGCTGGCCGCCGCCGTCGACGCGCTGCTCGGCAACATCTTCCGGCACACCGCCGAGGGCACCGGCTTCGTCGTCACCCTCCACCAGGGGCAGGGCGTCACCGGCATCCTCGTCGCCGACGGCGGCCCCGGCATCGCCGACCCGGACGCGGCGCTCAAGCGCGGCAGCAGCGGCGGCGGGTCCACCGGCCTCGGCCTGGACATCGCCCGGCGCGCGGCCGAGTCGAGCGGCGGCTACCTGCGCATCCACCGCAGCGTCCTCGGCGGCGCCCAGGTGCAGATGTGGTTCCGGACGCGCTGGCTGCCGCCCTCCCGCCGGTCCCGCCGCTCCCGCCGCCTCGTCGGCCGCCGGCACTCCCGCGCGTAGCGGCCCGCCCTAGCGGGAGCTTAAGCGCGCCTTAACCGCGAGAGGCGCGCCTCTCTCCGGCCCTACCTTGAGCGCCATGAAGCGCCCCCGCCCCCAGCACGTGGCCGCCGCGCTCATCGGCGTCGTCGGCCTGCTCGTCGCCGCCCTCATCGCGGTCGCCGGCGTCCTCGCCAGCGGCAACATCCCGACGGCGCCCAGCTCGTACCGGGTCCAGATCGTCCGCGTCGCGGGCACGGGTGCGGAGTTCGCTCCTTAAGCCGACGTCGCGGAGGCGGCCGGGGTCACGTCGTTCACGCCGGCGTTCGTGACGTCCGCCGGCGGCCCCTCGCCTTCAGCGGGGCGTTCGCCTAGTCGCGCACGTGGTCGCCGGTCGCGCCGTCGATCAGCTCCCGGAGGACGTCCATGTGACCGGCGTGCCGCGCGGTCTCCTCGACCATGTGGATGAGCACCCACCGCAGCGTCACCGCCGCCCCGTGCCAGGCCGTCCCGAGGGCCTCGACGTCCAGTTCCCCGATGACCCGGTCCGACGCCGCCCGTGCCCGCTCGTAGAACGCGACGATCTCCGCCGTCGTCTCCCCGGGCTCCACTCTCAGGTCGGCCTCCGGGTCGTCGTCGTCGAACGGCAGCGGCTCGGTCTCGCGCCCGAACGTCTCGCAGAACCATCCGTACTCGACCGCCGCCAGATGCTTGACCAGCCCGAGCAGGCTCGTCCCGGACGGCGTCATCGGCCGTCGCGCCTGCTCCTCGTCCAGCCCCTGGAGCTTCCACAGCACCACGTCGCGATGCCGGTCGAGCGCGACCCGCAGGCTCTCCTTCTCACCGCCGGTGTACGGCACGTCCTCCATGCCCGGGACGCTATCAGCGGTACGGCGGCGGGAGCGGGCCGGCGGCCATGGCGGCCGCCGGCCCGACCGCGGTCAGCAGTTGGAGTACCTGACGTACCACTTGCCGTTGCCGTTGCCGAGCTTGTAGTCGGCGATCCAGCGGTGGTTGTTCATCTGCACCCACAGGTAGCCGTCACGGCGCTGGATGGTGTCCCAGTCCGTCCAGACCTGCGTGCCGTGCGCCAGGGCGCCGATCTTGCGGTAATGGAGGCCGGGCCCGGTGCGGACGTTCAGCCCGTTCACCGGGAGCACCGTCCCGCGGCACCAGTGGGTGCGCTCCTCGTCCCGGCTGAGGAGCCGGTCCATGGCCTTCGCGGCGCCCTCGGGCCCGACGACGATGGCCCCGGGGCCGTGCCCTTCCTCTTCCTGCAGCTGCTGCTGACCCGGCTGCGGCTGCGGCGGTGGCTCAGCCTGGGCGGCCGCCCCGACGCTCAGCGTCCCCGCGGCGAGCAGACCCGCCACCAGCCCCGCACCGAGCTTCGTACCTACGCGCATCTATCTCCTCCAGAGTCGTCCGTCTTGCAGTCGGAACATTACCCAAAGTAACTCTGCTGAGACACAATGTGACGAAGACTCTTCTTGCCCTGAGCCGGGACTCCGCTCTCCACGGCCGGGCGGTCCTCTCGCCGCTGACGGCGGAGTTCAGGCCGAGCGGACCCGGCGCGCCAGGTCGTGCGCGCGGGAGGACGGCCGAGGCCATGACCTTGTTGTTTACCCGCGAGGCCGGTGCTGTTTCGGTGACGTCGAAACCACCGGGAGCCAATTCCGGGAGTCGGAGCGGCCCCGGACAACTCCGGGAAGTCCGGCCGCGCCGCACGCTTCCTCCGCGTTTCTTTCGCCGTTCTCGCAGCCGAACAGGACTCCGCGCGACTTGCCCGGACGACCCCCGACTCCCCCTGAATAAGGCTTGCTCAGCGGTTCCCTAAGTGAGGCCCAAGCCTGGATTCTGTGTCGATCCAGGTGGGGGAGGGGCGCCTTTGCGTCCGATGTCTTGGGGAGCCAGGTCGGGAGCACGCTCGTCCCTACGCGGACTTGGTCTTGCGGGTGAAGATGTCGTTCATGTGCTCAGCGCCGTCGCGGATCTCCGGCTTGAGCTGGTGGCGGTAGACGGTTTCGGTGATCTTCGTGCTGGAGTGCCCGACGAGGATGCTGATCTTCTCTATGGGGACGTCGTGGTCGCTCATGAGGGACACGAACGTGTGCCGTAGCTCGCGGGGGCACCACTCGGCGGGGTTGAGGTTCGCCGCTGTGAGCAGCCTGCGGAACCGGTGCCGGACGTGTTGCGCGGTGTAGGGGCGTCCGTCCTCGTGGCAGAACACGAGATCGTTGTCCTGGTACGCCTCGCCGGCCTTGAGCTTCTCGGCCGCCTGCCTCGTCTTGTGGCTGCGGAGCGCATCCACGCCCATGTCCGCGATGCCGAGTCCGCGTCGGCTGAGCGCCGTCTTGGTCTCGCCCTTATGGCGGTCGGCTCGCAGGACGTAGACGGTTGCCTTGTCGAGATCGACGTCACTCCACTTGAGGGTGCGGAGTTCCTCCGTGCGAAGCCCCGAGACGATCGCCAGGACGACGTACGCGCCGAACCGGTGCTTCGGCCTGCTTGCCTCTTCGAGCAGCGTGCTCGCTTGCACCAGGCTGAGCGAGCGCGACTTTCGGGCGGGCTTGCCGTCTGGGGTGTCCACCAGTTCGGCGACGTTCCGGCCAATGCGGTCATGGCGCGCCGCCCTGCGGATCGATCGCTTGAGGATGCTGTGAACGATGCCGAGCGAGGACGAGGTGAGGTGTTCGGCTCTGCCATTGAGCCACGTCTCGACGTCGTCGGCCGTGAGTTCCTTGAGGCGCGTCCGTCCGATGAACGGGATGAGTTGGTGATCGGCGAGTGACCGGTAGACCTCGTTGGTCTTCGGCGACTTGCCGGACTTGGCGAACGCGGCGAGGAACTCCTCTACCGCGTCCCGGACGAAGTAGTTCCGGTCCGTCTTGACGCCCTTGTCCAGCTCTTCGACGGCCTCTTTGAGCTTGTCCTTGACCTCTGTCTTGGTGCGCCCCTTCCTCTTGAGCCGCTTGCGCTTGCCGTCCGGGCCGAAGCCGAGCGAGAGCGCGCCGGTGTACCCGTCGCCCTCCTCGTAGATCGACCCTTCGTACTTGCCGACCAGGATCTTTGCCAACGGATCCCTCCTCGTGTCGATCGAGGTCACCACCGACCATAACTCAAGGCGTCCCAAGACGTCCCTAGGTTGGGAGGCCCGTTCTGCGGAGCGAGGTGTCCGGACGGGCCTCCCGCGCGGATGTCAGCGCTTGGCGTCTTCGAGGGAGGGCTCTTCCAGGGAGGTGACGAACTCGGCGAGGTGCCGGTCAGTGATGCGGCGCAGCTTGCCGATTTTGATGCTGCGGAGTTGGCCGGTGCGGATCAGGAAGTAGACCTTGTCCCGTCCGATGCTGAGGATCTCGGCCACTTGCTCGACGGTGTACGCCTGCAGGGGACACCACCTCCTCTCACCCGGGCTTCGTCCCGGGGCCGTGCGTGGATGTGGGTGGGGATCATCTCCTCGGTTGCGGTGTGTGATCGTCTCTCGTCTCGTCTCATGGACGTCTCAGCCGCCCATACGCGCAGACGCGCGCGAGACGAGACGTTGAGACGATCACCCGGTGTGATCGGACGCCTTGTAGCGGCCTCGTCCGACTTGAACGGCGTGGCCGGCCTTCACCAGCTCGGCGAGGCGCCGGTAGAGGGTGGGACGGCTCAGCTCTGTGAGCATCAGAAGATGGGCGATCGGGAGGCCCTCCTCCGGCGCGCCGTCCAGGGCTTTCCTCAGCGCCGTCTCGGCGCGGTCTTCGTGGGTCGGTGTGACGAGGGCGGACGGCTCCAAGACGGGCGTCATGTGGGCCTCGTCCAACGCGCGCGAGGAGACCTCGTCCAGCGCGGGACGAGTGGACGCGTGGCGCTCTGCCGTGTCGGCCACGGTGGCATCGGTGAGCAGGTAGGCGCGGCCTCGCCGAGGTGTGTCGTGTTCGGGCGCGGACAGCAGGAACTTGCCGGGAGCGTCGAGGGTGTGGCCGTGCCATCCGGCGCTGAGCATCCCCTGCCCGAGGATGAGATCGACGTCCTTGCGCTCCCGGACGCGGAAGCTCACTCGTACGTCCATCTGTGACCGGACGGCGCCCTTACCCATGGCTTTCTGCGTAGGCCGCTGCGTGGCCGCGATGAGCGTTACGGCGACGGCGCGCCCTCGCCGTGCGATCGAGTCCGTGTCGCTCGCTGCGTCGGGAGCGTCATCGGCGAGTTCGGCGTACTCGTCCACGACGATGACAAGCGCCGGATGTTCCGGCGTCGGATCCCACACGCGCCGCCCGTTGGTCGCGAGCCATTCGGCGCGAGCCTCCAGGACGGTGACGGCGTTGCGCAGCATGGCGCGGGCTTGCTCCGGTGTGGTGGCGAGTCGATCGATGCAGGACGCCCACGGCTGGAGTTCCATCCCGCGCTTGAGGTCGATGGCCCAGATGACGACGTCTCGGCACGCGCTGAGGTTGCCCATCAGGACGTTGATCCCGCCGCTTTTCCCAGAGCCGGCCACGCCCCCGAAGAGCCCGTGACGTCGCAGCAGCAGAACACGCGCGCCGGTCGCGTCTTCGAACGGGCCGAGGTCGATCGGTTCGGTAATGGACGAGACCGACGGCCCCGGCCACGGAATCGCATCGGCGTGCGGGTCCCTGTCGAGTACCCGCAACTCGAACCGGTTGGCCTTGCCGTCGCGCGTCGGTGCGACGCGCACAGCACCCCGGAACGTCCCGAGTGCCGACTCGATAGCCGGAACCTTGGCGATGACGTCCTGGATCGTCTGGCCGCGTGCCAGGGCGAACCGTGCGCGCCATCCCCACACGTCCACTACCGCGGATTGTGCGCGTGATCCGGCGAGGCCGACGTCCCGCGCGATGTCCGGCCACGCGGCTATCTGCCGATCGACTCGGACTCTTGCACGTCGTCTCCGGTGCACCCACCATGGCGCGGCGAGCACGATTCCGCCCCCGGCCAGTACGAGGGGAAGCGGCGGAACCGTGGGGCCGAGCGCGGTAGCCGCAGTCAGCCACCCGCCCGCTCCCAGTGCGACAGCAGCCGCATAGAGCCGCTCGATTCGCGGTGAGAGGCCCAATCTCTCGCCGAACATGGCGAGAGCCCAGGCCGTCACGGCGGAGACGCTCAACAGCCACGGCCACCACTCCGGGTGTGCGACGTGCAAGACGGCGCCGCCTAGGGCGAGCGCGGCCACCAGATGGAGCGGGCCCAGTTCGGACCGGTACCGCCACAGGGCCCGCGCGACGAGTACGGCGGCCATGTCCGGGAACTGGTCGTCACGGTCGATGATCACCATGGGTTGCAGCCCATGGCGCCGCATCTTGTGAGCGTGCCGCCGCATTTGACGCGTCCGGCTCACGAGCGCCCCCATGACTCCGGGGGAAGGTGGCCTTGCGCGCGTAGTTCGTCGCGCAGGTAGTACAGCGGATCCGGTTCGCCGTCACGTTCGGCTCGGAGGGTGGCACGCCCCGCAGCCGCCAGATTCGCGCGGTCCCGCCGGACTTTCGCCAGCAGGGTCGAGAGCCGGGAGATTTCGGAGAGGAGCGCAGGAACATCGGCGAGCGCGGCGTAAAGCCGCACCCACAGATCTTCGATGGACGGCATCGCGTCGGAAAGGCTGGAGAGGATCTCACGCGCGGCAAGGCTGCGCGTTCGGACCTCTGGCACGTTGACCTTGACGTGCGGCGGAGTTTCAGGCACCAGGGCATCCCTCCCTTCGCTCGGGGACGTCAGTGCTGAGAAAGGGACCGGACGAGGACGGTCACCAGTCGGCGGATTTCAGGCGCGGCACTGGTCGCGGAAAGGAAGAACCCGAACAGCAGACACACCGCGATGTGCCAGCCGCGAAGTCCCATGTACCGCCACGCGACCCACACCACGGCGCCGAGGATCGCTACCAGGGGAAGAGAGACGTTCACTGACGGACCTCCTCACAGCCAGGGAGTCGGATACTGCGGGCCGCGCCCACGCCGAAGCCACCGGGCGCGAGCGCGGCACTTGCGGCACCTCCGGCTACCGGGCTCGACGCGTGCGCCGCAGGGGCACGTGTGACTGGTGATGACGCGAGGCATCCGCATGTTCACCGCCCCGCCGGTACCCGGGCCGGCGCGTCATCGCACGTTCGGGTACTGAGCACCCGCCTGGAGGCGGTACCGACACGGGACGACTCGGCGCGCCGGCCCGCGGTCCGGCGCTCCTCGGCGTGGATGCCGATGACGAGCATGGCGAAGATTCCGCAGGTGGAACCGGCGAGGAAGACGGCGAGGATCGAAGCCAGAACGAGGATCACGTGTGACCCCTCCTCTCGTAAGGCCCGTATCCGGCGAGGACGGTCCGGGCGGTCGGTGACTACGAGAAAGAGAGTGCGCCTGAGCTGGGGGACGAGATCACTACATGACTGGACGTGTTCATGACGTCCTCATAGGGTTGACTGCGTCCTTGGACGTCCCGGAATCCGGACGGGTGCATGCCGAACGAACGCTTGCGGGCAGCATTGCTTGAGCGAGGTCTGACGATTGCCACGCTCGCCGAGTCCATTGATGTCGACCCCAAGACGGTCGAACGGTGGATCACCAAGGACCGGACGCCCTACCGAAGACACCGATACGCAGTAGCTTCACGGCTCGGCCTGGACGAGTCCTACCTATGGCCCGAGGCCCTCTCAGAGGAACAGGTCACAGCCGCGTCCAGCAGCGAGGTCATCACGATCTACCCGCACCGTTGGGCGGTCCCAAGGGACGCATGGGGACGTCTCTTCGCCACAGCGAAGGAAGAGATCGGCGTCCTGGTCTACAGCGGCCTTTTCCTCGCCGAGGACAACGGCGCATTGAACATCCTCGCCGACAAGGCACGCGCTGGCGTCCGCGTCCGAATCCTCCTCGGCGATCCCGATTCACCCCAAGTCGCCACACGCGGTGCTGACGAGGGCATCGACGAGGCCATGGCAGCCAAAATCCGCAACGTGATCGTGCTCTACCGGCCTCTCCGTGCAGTCGAAGGCGTTGAGTTCCGCCTACACAGCACGACCCTATACAACTCGATGTACCGAGCCGACGATCAACTGTTCGTCAACACACACGTCTATGGCCTACCGGCCTCAAACGCGCCCTTCTGGCACCTACGCCGAGTAGCCGGCGGAGACATCGTCAACACCTACCTACAGAGCTTCGAACGCGTCTGGGAAGCTGCCAAACCACTACCACCGGGGGACTGATGGGCCGCAGGATCGACTACTACGACGACCCCAATGCCCCAGCAGCAAACAGCATCGTCCCATCCGTCAACGTCGTGGTAGAGAACGACAAGGGCGAGATTCTAATGATCCGCCGCACTGACAACGACAACTGGGCCGTGCCGGGAGGCGCGATTGATCTAGGCGAATCAGTGACTGACGCTGCTATCCGGGAGACTAGAGAAGAAACCGGAATTGAGGTAGAAATAATCGGTTTGATTGGAATCTATAGCGACCCCAAGCATGTTATTCACTACACCAGCAATGACGAAGTTCGCCAGGAATTCTCAATATGCCTTGCAGGCAGAGGTCTCGGAGGGGTTCCAACACCCAGTGATGAATCGCGAGAAGTCAAATGGATTGCCCCTCGTGACATTGAGAAGCTTCGGCTAGATCGTTCTATGCGACTCCGCATTAAGCACTACATCAACAAAACAAGTCCGGCGATTATGTAGACGAGACTGAAAACATCCTAGAGAACTAAATCCTAGGTTTGGTTACTGAGCGCCCAGCCGGAGCACCTGGCCACTAAGTTGTCACTCATCTCGAGGAATCCCAGGGTGATCGAGAGCGGCGAGTACCCTCAGCGCCTCGGGAGATCTGGGGCTGACAAAACAGTAGCTCTGGGGAGGGTGGAACGAACTCGTTCCTCTTAGTTCGCTCAGAGAAATCGGCTGATCGAGAGCATTGGGGTGCTCGAGCGAAATTGCCGATGCGGTGGCCGTGCCTTCAAGGTACGAATCGAACTCGGTTCTGCTAAGTCCAAGGGCCCGACGATGCGCAGACCAGATCTCCGCAGGTGTGGCATGGTCGACCTTAACTACTCGTACGGTTCCAAGAATCGCCATCACAGGGGAGCTGGCGTAGATGAGCAGGATTGTGCCCGTTGGAAGTCCTACTCGTTGCCGCCGCAGCTCGACTGTTTTGCTTCCACCTAGGATTGCTTCAGCGAACCTGGGTTTAAGCGCGAGCAAAGCTGTTCTAGGGGTTATTGTCTGCACGAGTGCCCTCATGGTAGATAGAAGCGAACAACGTCGGAGTAACATTACGGGGAGCCTGCACATTACCGGCGAACCGATCTCTAGCAAATGCCTCCTTCAGCCTCTTGCCAGCAATCGGTCTGCGGAAGATCTCTGTTCGTGTAAACCTTAGTGCCTGCGCCTTCCCGTTTTTTGCAGCTCTCTCAATATCCTGGAGATTCCATACCCCCAATCTACTGAATTTGGAATGAAGTACCTGGGGAGAATCGACTTCTACCTCCTCGAGCAAAGAGCATGCAAATACTGCCGCTTCGCTCTTCTCTCGTCCTTGACTTTTGTACCAGAGTAGACGCGCCGGAGCAGATAGCTGAAGTCCGCCTGGAGTGCGGTAGTACACATGCTCCCGGCCGAGCCCCAATTCATCCTTCCTGAAAAGAGGCAGGGGTGTCGGAAATCCGAATAGCATAGACGAAAACGTTGGTTTAATGGACAAGATGAAATTAGGAATTTCCGAATCGACAATCTTTGCTGGCCAGAGAATTCGCTCGATTTCTGCGGTCGCAAACCGGGAAAGACCTACCCGCACGTCAAAATTGACTTTCAAGCCCGCTCTAGCAGTCGCGTGGCCTGCGGCGCTGAGCACATCTGAAGCCGGTCCAATAACATCCACGACAAGGGCGACGAGAGAATCGTTGACCTGCATGAATCCGTCCAGGAGCGCAGCCCGTCTGATCTGGGACGGCAGGTGCCTGTCAGTGATAACGACTTCGGTCAGACCATTCTCTCTGCACTCCCGACGAAACTCGAAAAGAGCATGTTGCACGAGCGTAGGGCTAACTGGATGTCGGCCATCCACGCGAAAAAGAGGGATCTGGAATCGGTCGGCGACTGCCCCCGAGACGGTGAGTAGAACGGGCCTATCTTCAGAATCTCTTACCAGGGTTCGGTTCCAGTGACTTGGATGCAGTCGGGCAGCACGGAGGGTCTTCAAGAAGTCAGATGACGACTCGTGGTCTGCGGAATTTTGGAAGATTGATAGCTCCGCGTGGTCGCTCGCTGTGACTTTAGCCGACCTGAAACTGGTGCCTTCTACATCGGACGGTCGGTAGACCTCCGACCTCGAGAGTTCATCGATTTTGACCACTACATCAGAGGGACGCATTATTCTTAGGCCCAGCGCGCTATCAGACACAGGACCGTAAGTAGATATCAGGTCATCGTCCTGAGTTACGAATACGTCTGCGCCACACGCCGCCGCTTCGGCAAGATAGCGAACATGCTCGGAGAATGTGTTCCTGATACGCAGAGGAAGAGATTGTTCAACGACCCCCCGCCTCAGTGCGTTATTGAAAGAGTCGGCTAACTGCCGATCGAAATTGGGCTTCAAGTAAGCTTGATCAAGCGAGGAGAGGTAAAGCCGACGTCGAGAAGCGTTAGGTGATTTGCTGACCTCTCTGAATAGCTGCGGAGTGGCCAGAAGTTGAAGCTTCTCGAGTAGATGATCTTCTATTAGAGTGAGACTTTCATGCGCACTCTCCCGCTTTGGTTTATCGCAGAGATCGCGCAGTATATTGAAGTCGAGAGCGGCTTTTATGAGGGGCTGGAAGTTGCCTGTGAATAGGTCAGCATGAGTTGGGTTAGGTCGATACCAGACAATGACTTTTGCGCGATCCGCGCCGCGACCGATCTTTTCTGAGCGGGGATAGAAACCAATAGCACTCCACATTTCACCAAGGCCGTAGTCTTCCCGGCAGCTTGCGCGAATGCCCGAACGCTCCGGGTAGAGCTCGATTATCTTTTCGACTAGCGCACGTGCTAGACCTCTCTTCTTGTGATCCTCCCTGACAACTAAGTGTGTGAGAGTGATTTCGTTTCGAGGAAGGCCGTAGAGCGCGTAGGCAACAACTTCGTCTGTTTGAAGCGCTGCCAGAAGACCTCCCTTGCGGGCGGCCTCGAAGAATGCAGCTCGCGGCAGAAGACCGATGGTCCGCCTCGCTCGATCGCCAAGCGTGATTACTTCTCCCATATGCTCATCGGACGGAGTAATCCGCTCAAGCCGGTAGTCGCTCACCTTCGCACCTCCCTCCTCACTTCATAGCATCAAAGGGGCGGAGTTTCCAGCCTTCTGGATGTCCACCTGCGCTCCCCCGGGCCGTCGACCGTAGCGCGGCGGTAAGCCGGCAGAGCGGAGGGTCATCGGAAGTTTGATTGTTGATAACTTTCTCAGCTACGAGAATCCGCCGTCGCAATACCAATCGCTATCCGCCAGTGCATGATAAGTGGCAGATTGCCAACTATTGATATGCACCCGATGTCGACTTGCCGCCTGGCTTCTAAGGTGATCTCGAATCAGAACCGCCCCATTGGCAATGTTGGAGTGGTAAAGCTGTTCTAGATGGAATTTAATGTTATTCAGTTCGTAGGCGGCTTGAGCGGCATAGAGGCTCGCCAAGCCAAATGTCCTGAAATGGCGTTTGACGCGCTCTTTCATAGTGTCGTCCCACTCTTCGGGTGGGGAGACATAGAAGACGAGTGCAGTCGGCTTATTTTCAAGAACTTTCGCCTTCAGCCAAAGGTCGTTCTCAATATCGTCGAAGTATGGATGAAGAGTTTCATCTTCACTGCACGAAGGAGCTGTGTCTAGTTTCGCCTTATTGCAGTCGCTGCAGGCCGGCACCAGGTTATGTGGGTTGACAACGAGATGGGGGAAAAGTGACTTTGGAAGATGATGGTCAAGGGTAGAAACCTGTCGTTGTCCGCATAGTGGACATAGGCCGTGTCGGGCCGCGAGGATGATTTCGTCATAAATGGGTCTCCCAGGACCTTGTCTTCTTACCATGCCGTTTTTGTATAGACTGATCATTTCCGGATTGGTGACCTCGGGGTCAGAGGAAAACTGTCGGGGGTTCAGTGTATGAAGGGAGTTGCTTCTGGCTGCCTCAACGTACATTTGATCGGAGGCAACAATGTCGCCTTCGACGTTCTTCAGGCGGCTCTTCAAGGATTGGTTCTTAATCCGGCTGGTGCATTCTTGGAAGCTACTTATCGCTGTGTGGGTTGGGGGACTGGTACGCCACATACTAGATTTCGTTCTCCACATCCCGAGCCGCTATGAGTGCTCTAACGAGCGCACGCGCCTCCCCGCCTAGTTGGTCACTGAATCGGGCCAATATATCTTCGTAGGCACATCCATCGCTGACCAATTCTCCGAGAATCCGGTGGAATCCAGATCTTGTAAGCTCGAGCCCGAAAATTTCTCGGGTCAAGATTCCAACGTTTTCTCCGAAAGTTTCCAGCCCAGGGCGCTCTGCAACAATCTCCCTTCCAGAACGACGAAGTTTCCATGCACAGCTCCGAGGAACCTCCTGGAGGATGACTGGAGAATGTGTAGCAATTATTGCAACCCCATTTCGATCTATCAGTAGATTTGACAGTGCCCGTGCAAATGCGCTGAGTAGTGGCGGATGAAGATGGGCCTCGGGTTCATCTAGAAGTACGAGGGAGCGCTCTTCAACAGTTTCCACGAGGCGAGTTATCGTCAACAAGACGATTTTGTGCCCCGAACTCAGGCGGCGGAATAGGAGCGTAGCTTGTTTACGCAGTTCGTCGTCATCAGCCGTTGCATCAGCCAGGTCAGCGACGCCGGCATCATTGAATATTGGATCGGCCTCGAGCATTTCTAGTGCCCGCCTCCAGCGGACCAGGCGGGCTCCTCTAAGGCAGGATTTCACGCTTTCGCTAAACTCCTTCGCCAAAGCCCGCCAGTCTTTCGGGGGTTTTGGCCCCTTTTCGCCAGCCCTTTTTATTGTTTTCAATCCTATATATGCATACTGTATTGAGTCTACTTTGTTGCGTGGAGTGCTGATGGGTTCAAAAGGATCGAAGGCGCTAAAAGTAACTGATACGAGGTTGACGAATCCACCGTCTCCAAGAATATTGAACTCTCCTACATCTCCCTCTGATCTATCGCCCGCCCACGCTAGTGCCATGTGGTGAAGGATGTGAGTCTTGCCGACACCGTTCCGGCCTATTAGTACATGTATGTTTGTCGGTGGCTGCGAATCTGGAATTACGTCGAATTCTAGTGTTATCGGCTCTTCTCCATACGCGTCTCCGGTCGCGGACGTGTAAGTGAAATGGTATTCTGAAAGACGGGTGCCGCCTTGTGCGAGGCGACGTAGTTGACCTTCCACCATGGCTTTTGGAACCGACCGAAGAAGAGACATTCCTGTAACCTCTTCCCTGAGACAACGCCGGAAGAGATTCTGGTCAAGAGCCACATCACGCAGAGCGCGTAGTACAGTATCGCGAGTCTCTTCTCCGAGAGAGTTCAGTGACTGGTAATAGCTGTCGTCTTGACCTAGGGAGAAGAATCTGTTGTCGAGCTTATCAAATATTTCTGGTATTTCTGGGCGTTCCTGTTCTTTGCGCATACTGAATTGGCCTATTTTTATCTGACCAATATGCATTACATTTCCGTCTGGGTTCCGATATGCCAGGTCGTACTGTGTTTTGTAGGTGAACCAATCGTCCCAGTTGTCGGTGATGAGATAGAATCCGGGCGGGAATTCTTGCAACTCAGAACGAGTGCCCGCTGGTAGAACTGCGAACGTCATTCCGCGGATGCCTTTCCAGTGTTCGATTAAGGCGCTATTGTTTTGGCTTGTGCTTGGTGGCGGCTTTCGTGGCTCCGGATGGTTGTGGCAATGATCGTTCGGAGTATACGGGGACCGTTTGCGTCTGGTCAGACACTTTTAGATCTTGTGTCGGTCCTGTGACAGGCAACATACGAGCCGAGCCGCTTGCCTCAGATGGTGCTGAGGTCTGGGGGTTACCCGGCGACGTGGGTCTGGCGTTGTACGGTGTGGACGGCTTGGAGGAGATCCGCTTGAGCCTTGCTGATGAAGCGGGTTACCAGATGAGAAGGTCCGTAGCGCTCGCGTATCTCAGCGAGGCGGTCGTCTACCGTGGACGGTCGGCCATCCGGGTCCGTAGTCATGTCGCAATAAGTGAGCGCACGGACCAGACCTAGGTCAGTGTTAGGAAACTCCCTGGCTAGATGCTCGGCTAGCCCGCGCTCTCTGGCTTCGACTGGGGCGCAGGAGTGGTTGGCCACCAAGCGGCAGAGGTGCTCTTCGGCGTGGTGCGTGGCTCGGAGGTAGCGGGCGCCGTCTAGCGGGTGGAAGCCGGTGTCTGCGAGGTCCGGGGCGTAGCCAATGTCGTGAAGCCAGGCGGCGGCCTCTAGGAGCTCGGCCTTGTCCCCGAGTATGGGGGCGAGCGTGCGGGCTTGCCGGGCTACGCCCTGGGTGTGGGCCCAGCGGCGGGGGAGTGGGGTCTCTAGATGCTTCCGTGCGAGGTCGCGTGCCCATGCTGCGGTGTTCTTCTTCATGGGATCGACGTTACGGGGAGGCGGGTGGACTTCCACGGGCGTAAGGGGCTCATCTGGGGACGTCTTGGCCGACGTAGCGTCCTTTGCCGTGGACGCAGGTGACCAGGCCGGCAGTTTCGAGGGTGATGAGGGCCGCGCGGGCGGTGGTGCGGGACACGCCGTGGCGTCGGGCGAGGTGTGTCTCGCTGGGGAGCGCATCGCCGGGTTGGAGGCGTCCTGTCTCGATCTGGTGGCGCAGGTGCGCGGCGATGTGCTCCGTGCGTGTGCGCGGTGGGGAGTCCGTGTCCAGGGCGAAGCGCCCTACTCCGGGGTGGACGGTGATGAGGCCCTCGGCTTTCAGGCTGGACAGGGCCCGCCGCACGGTGTTGCGGGCAACGCTGAACTCGGCGCAGAGGGCGGCCTCGCTCGGTAGGCGGGTGCCGGGCGCGTAGGCGCCGTTTATGAGGCGGCGGCGTAGTACGTCGCTGATGTGCGCGTAGGTGCCCCAGGCCGTGCGGCGGGTCATGTCTAGAACTGCTCGCCTCTCATGGCGTCGAACGACGCTGCAACCGATGGTTTGAGCAGGATGCTCAACTTGTCCGCGGCGGAGCGGACGCGCTTGCACGGCGAGAGCCATAGGCCCGTGCTGGACAGGTACCACCAGGTGCCGTTGCCCCAGGCCACGGAGATGCTCTCGCCGACGGTGGGGCTGTGTTCGGAGTAGACGCGCAGGAGGGTGCGGGGAGTCTCGGTGCGGAGTTGCGTCTTCCAGCCGTCAGCGCGCAGGACGAGGGCGAGGCACATGAGGTGCCAGCGTGCGCGCCATAGGCCGCTGTAGGTGGGCGGAGGCAGCGCGGTCGGTGCGGTTGGGGGCATGAGCACCCACCGCGCTACCTCCTCCCCACCCCATGAGGCCGTGCTCCCCATCACGGCCTCGTCCGGTGACGGCTGCGGGGCTCGATCCCGTGCCATCACCGGGTCCTCGGGCGTGCGGTCTTCGCGCGCTCGGCCTCGTTGACGAGGGCCTCGCGCAACGCGGCGTGGTCCGAAGCGATCACGGTGGGGTCCACGCCGGCGTGCGGGTCGTGCAGGCTCGCCACCCAGTCTCCGAGACGTCCGTCCCACCGCGTGGCGCGCCATATGCGGTGGCCGGTGAAGTCGCGACGCAACTCGGCGAGCGCCTTCTCCGCCGCTTCTGTGTCGGCCTTGTAGGTATCGGGGGTGGCCTGAGTGGGCCGTTCGGTGGACATGGTGGGCTCCTCGACTTGCATGCTCCGTTGGTACGGGGTGGCGTGTTCGCCTGTGTCTTGAGCCTTCCGTCCGGTGTGGGACCTCTCCATCGGCATCTAGGGACGTCTAGGGACGTCTTCTGTTAGCGTCGTTTGTGTGTCGTTCTCACTTGCATCGCGGGAGGCCCAGTGAACGACCTGTTGCGGCGTGCTCTTGCAGACGCGCACCTCACCGAAGCCGACGTTGCAGCGCGGTTGAGTGTGGACCCCAAGACTGTTCAGCGGTGGGTCGCGGGGCGCGTGCCCTACCCGCGTCACAGGACGAGGGTCGCGTCACTGGTCGGACGAGACGAGGCCGACTTGTGGCCGCAGCTCGCCGTGGCGAACATGCGAGCAGAGCCGCCCGTGATCGATGTCTTGGCCACCTACCCGCACCGCTGGGCCGTCCCTCGTCCGGTGTGGCACCAACTCTTCCGTGCAGCCCGTGACGAGATCGGCGTACTGGCCTATGCGGGACTCTTCCTCGCGGAAGACATGGGCATCATGCGGGCGCTCGCAGAGCGAGCACGTGACGGCGTCGCTGTTCGCATCTTGCTTGGCGACCCGGATGGCACGTGCGTTGCTGAGCGTGGCTGTGACGAGGGAGTAGGTGAATCCATGGCCGCAAAGATCCGGAACGCCCTGGTCCACTACCGCGCGCTGCGCGAGGTGGACGGCGTTGAGATCCGGCTACATGACACCGTGCTCTATAACTCCGTCTATCGCGCCGACGACGATCTACTGATCAACCCGCACGCCTACGGCATCGCCGCGTCCCACGCTCCCGTGCTTCACCTACGGAGGGCAGAAGACGGAGACATGGCGAGCACGTACCTGGAGAGCTTTGAGCGGGTGTGGTCGGGCGCATCGCCGATGGCGTAGCAGGCACGCAGAAGCCCCAGTCACGCCCCGGAACAGGGCGTGACTGGGGCTTGCCTGGTTCACGGTGCGGTTGGTTGCTCCACTCCGGTGATGATCTGCTTGACCCTACGGCGGTCGATGCCGTGTTTCTCGGCTAGGTAGCGCTGGGAGAGCGGGCGGCCTGGGCCTTCCAGGCTCGCCCTGTACTCCTCCAGCACCGCTTCTTCCGGCGTCTGCTCCACTTCGGTACGGGGGCGCTCCGGTTCGGTGCGCTGCTCGTCTTGAGCAAGGTCCGAGCGGGCTGCGGCGCGTGTGAGGGTCATCAGAAGTTCGAAGGAGCCGACGAGGGCGAGTGCCGGCCAGGCGCTGACTATCGCGCCTATGGGGCCGTGGGAGGCGCCGTGCGCCACGTTGGCGCCTACCGTCGCCACGATGCCTACGGCGAGGCTCCACTTAGCCAGCGGTGGTGCGGGGTGCTTTTGGCGGCTTGCGTCCAGGATCACCATGGACGCTGCCCAGATGAGGCCGTCCACGGTGAAGGGGACGAGGCGCGCCGTGGGGCCGGACTCGCCGTGCGAGTGGACGAGTTCGTACGCGTGCCGGTACGAGATGACGGCGGCCACTGCGGCGACCGCCACCACGGCGAGCGCGGTTGTGATGCGGATGAGGCGGTCAGCCATTGGCCAGCTCCTCGCGGAACGAGATCACGCACGGGTCGTCCTCGCCGTGGGTGATGAGGCGTTCGGCGAGTGTCAGGGCCGTGATGGCGCCGTTCCGGTCGAGTGGCTGGGGCCATGTGGTGACGTACCAGGCGTTCGCCTGTCGGGTCGCGGTGGCGATGACCTGGCCGTTTGCCGTCGCGGTCATCGTGGTCTCGGTGATTTCCAGGGCCATGGAGACCCCTCCTCCCTGCTGAGAGGGAGGGAGCCAGGGGAGCCAATCCCGGGAGCCAACGACAGTCGGATCATGCCGACGGCGCTCGACTGTGCCGGACGGTTCCCCTGGTCTCCTTCCCTTGTTTTCGCAGGTGAGCGGCTCTCTACCCGACTTCCTCGGACGGCCCCGGACGGAGCCTGAATAAGGCTTGCTCAGGGGTTCCCTAAGTGAGGCTTAAGGGCGTTCTGCTGGGGCGTTCGGCGGCCTAGCGTTGCGAGTGTCAGATTGAAGAGACGGCGGAGGTGCACAGGCGGAGAGCGAAGCGAACGTCGGCTGAGGTTCCGACTGAGGTTCCTGATTGAGACAGGTTTCTGGCCCGCATGGCCCCGTAACCCCGCTCTGGGGCCGTGCGGGCCAGAATCCTTTTTCAGCGGGGGAGTGCGCCGAGGAGGAGGAGCCGGAAGGCGTCGGCGGTGCCGCCGCCGGTGGTGTCGCCGGTGGCGAGGCGGCGGACGGCCAGGCCGTAGAGCATCGCGACGATCGTCGCGGCGTGCCGGTCGGCGTCCGGGATGCCGAGGGCGCCGAGGACGGCGGCGGCCAGCCGGTCGTAGGCCTCCACCGAGCGCCGCGAGGTGTCGCGGAGGGCCGGGTCGCGGGCGGCGTGCAGGTGGAGTTCCAGGTTCGCTATCTGCTCCGGGCCGTCGGCGAAGTCGGCGATCGCCTTCTCGACCTGGTCGGGCGCCTGGGCGGGGGCCACGCCGGCGTCGGAGAGGGCCGTGCAGTAGGCGGTGATGCGGGCTATCTCCTCTTCCACGAAGGTGTGCAGGGCCTCGCGGAGAAGGTCCTCCTGGCTCGGGAAGTGGTAGGTGAGGGAGCCGAGGGAGACGCCGGCGGCGCGGGCGACGGCGCGGTTGGTCACGGCGCCGATCCCTCGCTCGCCGATGACTCGGAGGGTGGCCTGGAGGATCCGGTCGCGGGCGCTCATCGGTGCACAGTCTTCCCTACGTTCGGTCGGTTCAGTATCGTTCGTTCGAACGAACGATACCGGGAGGTCGTGTGGTGCTGGGGCTGGCGGGGCAGGCGGAGGCGCTCGCGCGGGGGGAGATCTCGGCGAGCGAGCTGGTCGAGGACAGCCTGGAGTGCATCGGGCGGAAGGAGTCGCTCGGGGCGTTCCGGGTGGTGCGCTCCGAGGCGGCCGCGCAGGAGGCGCTGGAGGCCGACAAGCGGCTCGCCGAGGGGGAGCGGCTGCCGCTGCTCGGGGTGCCCGTCGCCATCAAGGACGACACCGACCTCGCGGGGGAGACGACGCCGTTCGCGGTGGCGGGCGACCATCGTCCGGCGACGCGGGACGCGGAGGTCGTGCGCAGGCTGAGGGCGGCGGGAGCCGTCATCGTGGGGAAGACCACGACGTGCGAACTGGGGTTGTGGCCGTTCAGCGAGTCGGCCGAGTACGGATGTGCGAGGAATCCGTGGAACCCCGCGTACACGCCCGGCGGGTCGTCGGGCGGGTCGGCCGCGGCCGTGGCGGCGGGCATGGTCGCGGCGGCGGTCGGGTCGGACGGGGCCGGGTCCATCCGCATCCCGGCGGCGTGGACGGGGCTCGTCGGCATCAAGCCGCAGCGGGGACGGGTGTCGGGGTACCCGCAGACCGATCCGTTCAACGGGATCACGGTGTGGGGGCCGCTGGCCAGGAGCGTCGAGGACGCCGCCCTGATGCTCGACGTGATCAGCGGAAGCCACCCCGACGACGTGTACCAGATCGATCCGCCGGTGACGCCCTTCCTGGAGGCCGCCAGGCGGGAGCCGCGGCGGCTGCGGATCGCCGTCTCGTTCAGGACGGCGTTCGGGGTCAGCGGGAAGCTCGATCCCGAGATCCGCGCGGCCGTCGAGCGGCTGGCGAGGCGGCTGACCGACCTGGGGCACAAGGTCTTCCCGGCCGATCCCGACTACGGGCTGGTGGGGCTCGGGCTCATTCCGCGCGGCACCGCGGGCGTCGCCGACTGGCTGGACTCGCTGCCGAATCCGCGGCCCGACAAGCGGACGGAGGCCGAGGCCCGCATCGGGCGGATCGCCGGGAAGCGGCTGCTGCCGCTCGCGAAGAGGATGGACCCGTACCTGAGGAGGAAGGTCGGGCGCATCTTCCAGGCCGCCGACGTCGTGCTGACCCCTACCACCGCCCAGCCGCCGCTGCGGGTCGGGGCGTTCGACGGGGCCGGCTACCAGAAGACCCAGTCGGGAGTCGCCGCGGCCTGCCCCTACGCGTGGACGTGGAACGTGCTCGGATGGCCGGGCGTGAACGTCCCGGCCGGGTTCACCGAGCGCGGCCTGCCGATCGGCGCGCAGCTCCTCGGCCACGACTCCGACGAGGCGACGCTCATCTCGCTCGCGGCGCAGCTGGAGGCCGTCGAGGGATGGGTCGAGCGGCGTCCCTAGGGCACGCGGCGGGCCGCCGGTGCGGGGGTCCGAGCCGGTACCGGCGGCCCGCCGCGCTCAGTAGCCCGCGCCGGTCAGCATGCCGCCGTCGACCAGGACCTCGCTGCCGGTGCAGTAGGACGAGTCGTCCGAGGCCAGGTAGACGACCAGGCCCGAGACCTCCTTGGACTTGGCCATCCGGCCGAGGGGGAGGGACTTCATGAACGCGTCGGCGCTGTCGGCCTTCGCCGCGATGATGTCGTCCTGCATGAACAGCGGGGTCACCACGCCGCCGGGGTGGATGGAGTTCACCCGGATGCCGTACTGGCCGAGCTCGCGGGCGGCGGACTTGGTGAGGCCGCGGACGCCGAACTTGCTGGCGCTGTAGGCGGCGAGGCCGGACGCGCCGATGAAGCCCTCGGTCGAGGAGATGTTGACGATCGAGCCGCCGCCCGCCTCCCGCATCGGCGCGGTCACGGTCTTGACGCCGAGCCACTGGCCGACGAGGTTCACGTCGAGGATGGTGCGGAACTCCTCGAGCGACATGTCCTCGATGGTCTTGTGCCGGATGATCCCGGCGTTGTTGACGAGGACGTTCAGCGCGCCGAACTCCGACGTCGCGGTCTCGGCGGCCGCCTGCCAGTCGTCCGGGGACGTCACGTCCATCCGGACGAACCGGGCGCCGTCCCCGAGGTCGGCGGCGAGCTTGGCGCCCTCCTCCTCCAGGACGTCGCCGAACACGACCTTGGCGCCCTCGTCCAGGAACCGGCGGACGTGGGACTTGCCCATCCCGCGCGCACCGCCGGTGATCAGCGCCACCTTGCCGTCAAGCTGCCCCATCAACAAGCTCCTCGTCGCCGGTTGCCACGGACGCCAACCTAGCGAACGCTTGGTCAAGCGAACAAGGCGGCTCCTATCCGGTGCGCAGCCCGTCGAAAAGGAGGGTCAGCATCCGGTCGGAGTACGCGGCGGGATCGGGGGTCCGCTCGGACGCGACGCCGATCGCGTTGGTGAGCCGCAGCAGGTCGCGGGGGTCGATCTCGGCGCGGACCGACCCCGCCCGCTGGGCCCGGTCCAGCAGCCGGCCGAGCGCGTCGCAGATCGAGGCGGCGGCGGCGCCGAGGCCGGTGTCGGCCCATTCCGCCGACATCGCCTCGGTGATCACGGTGGACGTGCCGCGCGGGGTCGCCGCGCCGGCGAGGTAGGTGCGCAGCCAGCGGCCCAGCGCGGCCTCGGCGCCGGCGAGGTCCGGCTCGCCCAGCAGCTCGTCGGCGTGCGCGAGGAGGCCGTCGATCCGCTCCCGCAGGACGGCGTGCAGCAGCGCGTCGCGGGTGGGGAAGTGCCGGTACAGCGTCCCCGAACCGACGCCGGCGCGCTTGGCGATGTCGTCGAGGGACGCGCCCGTGCCGTTCTCCATGAAGGCGGTCCGGGCGGTCGTGATGAGCCGTTCGTAGTTGCGGCGGGCGTCGGCCCGCATCGGGCGGGTGTCCATGGGCACCGTCCAGCGGTTAGCGGCGACCTGCGGTGGGCGCCGCCTGGCGTGGGACGAGCCTGCCATCATCCGGGGCGGGTGCGCTACCCGATGCCGCGAGACGACAGCGCGTCCCGGGACAGCCGGTCGGCCCTGCGCGTCGTCTCCGGCAGCCGGAACTCCGGCGTCAGGGCGAGGACGTTCCGGCACGCCGTGTCGAGATCGGTGCGGTGCCCGACCGACACGAACACCGGCTTGACGCCGTCCCGCGTGCGGAGCACGCGCCCGACGACCTCGCCGCCGTCCAGCAGCGGGCTCGCGTCGCCGCGCCGCGCGCCCACCTCCTCGTAGGCGCCGACGAACGCGGTCTTGCCGACGCCGATGGCCGGCAGGCCGGTCAGGACGCCGAGGTGGCAGGCGAGCCCGAACCGGCGGGGGTGGGCGACCCCGAACCCGTCGCAGACCAGCAGGTCGGGCGTGGTCGTGAGGCCGCGCAGCGCCTCCAGCAGCGTCGGCAGCTCGCGGAACGCGAACAGCCCCGGGACGTAGGGGAACGCGGCCGTGCCGACGGCCACCGACTCCTCCACCACCTCCAGGGTCGCGCCGTCCAGGACGACCGCGGCGGCGGCCAGCGGCGTCCCGGTCCCGCCGCCGTCGCCCGCGTAGGAGACGTCCAGGCCGGCGACGGTGCGCGGCGCGACCGGCCCGGGGACGTCCAGTTCGAGCATCGGACGCAGCCGGTCCTGGATCGCCTCCGCCTCCTCCGCCGTCGACGGCCAGCCGTGCAGTTCCCGGATCACCATGCCCGGGACGCTACCGCCCGTTCAGGACAGCGCCGCGTAGGCGGCCTGGACCAGGCGGTAGGCGCGCAGGTCGCCGGACACCTGGTCGCCCATCATGTTCGGCAGGTAGGCGAGCGCGAGCCCGGCGTCCGGGTCGCCGAGGCCGATGGACCCGCCCGCGCCGGTGTGCCCGAACGCGGTCTCCCGTCCCGCCGCCGGCACGAAGAACGTCTGGGCGGGGCGCATGAAGCCGAGCCCGAACGCGCTGTCGACGAGCAGCGTCCGGTCCGGGCCGCTGACGCGCGGGCGCAGCGCCTCCCGCAGCGTGTCCGGGCGCACGATGCGGCCCGCCACGAGGTCGCGGTAGAAGCCGGCGAAGCCGGGCGCGGTGGCGAGCATCCCGGCGGACGGCCAGCCGGCGCGCAGGACGACGGGGTTGTTGTAGCCGCCCTTGCCCGGGTGCGGGTTGTTGAGCGACCGGTTCATGATGCTGCCGGGGTCGCCGTACGCGGCGGCGAGCCGCGTCAGCAGGTCGTGGTCGGTCGTGCTCGGGGCGTCGGACGCGCCGCGCCGCGCGGCCGACATCTTCGCGGCGCGCTCGATGACGTCGTCGAGGGAGCCGATCCACATGTCGAGGCCGCCGGTGAACTCGTCCTTCGCGAACGCCCCGACCGTCCGGCCGGAGTGGCGCCGGACGATCTCTCCGGCGAGCCAGCCGTAGGTCAGCGCGTGGTAGCCGTGCGCCTCGCCGGGCGTCCATTCCGGCTTCTGCGCGGCCAGCTCGGCGGCGAGGGCCTCGGCGTCCGCCGCCTCCTCCGCCGAGACGGGACGCGCGAACGCGGGCAGCCCCGCCTGGTGCGACAGGAGGTGCGCGGCGGTCGCGCCGTCCTTGCCCGCGGCGCCGAACTCGGGCCACCAGTCCGTCACCGGGCCGTCCACGTCGTAAGCGCCGCGCTCGGCGAGCAGCAGCGCGGCGGCGGCCGTGACCGCCTTGGTGCAGGAGAACCCGAAGCAGGGCGTGTCGGGCAGCCACGCGCGGCCGGTGCGGCGGTCGGCGACGCCGCCCCACAGGTCGACGACCTTGCGGTCGCCCGCGTAGACGGCGATGCCCGCGCCCAGCTCGCGTCCGTCGGCGAAGTTCCGCTCGAACACCTCGCGGACGCCGGCGAACGCCGGGTCGCAGTGCCCCTGCACAGTGCTCATTGCCGCATTCCTCTCCACGGGGACTCCATAGAATCACGTTCTAGGATTCGCCGCGGAGAGGGACGCCGTCAGCGGCCCAGATGGTGGACGGGCTCGGTCAGCGGCTCCGCCTCGGACGCGGCCGGGCGGCTGCGGCCGAACTCCAGCGTCAGCAGCGCCGCCGCCAGCGGGGCGATGTCGAGCCACGAGCGGAAGACGACGTTGCGCGGCCTGTAGGACGGCCTGAACTTCTTGTTGAACAGGTACAGGGACTCGACGGCGATCCACGGGTCCAGCAGGTGCAGCGCCTGGTAGCCGGCCTTCTCCAGGAGCCCGCGCTCGTCGTTGTCGAGCAGCTCGCGGAACGCGGCGAAGTTCAGCGAGACGAGGCCGTGGCCCTGCCCGGCCGCGTACTCGATCATCTCGACGATGAGGCGCTCGTTGACGCCGTTGGGCCCGCCGGGGCTGCGCCGCATCGCGTCCAGGCTGACGCCCTGCCCGGCGGTGACGTAGCGCTGGAACGCGATGGGCTCCTTGGCCTCGTCGTAGGCGATCGCGACGACGGCGCCCGGATGGTAGCCGGTGAGCAGTTCGTCCAGGTTCATGGAGAACCCGCGTTCGGCCGCGCCGTCGAGGGAGCGGGACGCCACGTCCAGCAGCTGCTCGCGCATCGCCGGGGTGAGCTCGCGCTCCGGGACGATCCGGGTCGTGACGCCCGCGTTCTCCGTGCGCTTCACCGCCTGCCGGACGTTCCGCATCCGGCGCCCGGTCAGCGTGAAGTCGCCGGGGCGGACGACGACCTCGTCGCCGAACCCGATCGTGCGGCACGGGCCCCAGGCGGGGAGCATCTCGTCGCTCGCGCCGAGGACGGCCGGGCGCCAGCCCGCCGCCCGGCACATCGCGAGGAACGCGCGGACGGCGTCGGCGTGCGAGGCGGAGTCGCCGACCGGGTCGCCGCCCGCGACCGCGACGCCGAACAGGACGCGGTAGCCGATCGCGGCCCGCCCGTCCGCGCTGAACACGTACGCCTTGTCGCGGCGCAGCGCGAACGGGGCGAGGGTGTCGGAGCCGGGGTGCGCGACGAGGCCGGCGACCCGGCGGCGCTCAGGCTCGTCGCCGGGCGGCGGCGCGGGGTCGGGCGCGAGCAGCGTGGTGATGAGGACGAGCAGCCCGGCGGCGCCGGCGAGGCCGAGCAGGCCGGGCAGCCAGGACGCGCCGTCCAGTGGCGCGCCGGTGGCCCCGAGCCCCGCGGCGACGGCGCCGACCGACCGGACCGATACGCCGCCGAACAGCAGCGAGACGGCGATCGCGGCGATCACGAGCAGCGCGCCGGTCTTCACGGCCGTGCGGACGCGCTCGTGGTGCGTGCGCACCGGGAACCGGTCGCGCTCCAGCCACAGCCCGCCGAGGACGGCGGCGAGGATCGGCAGCCGCCACAGCGGGTCCTCGCCGGTGACGACGGCGAGCAGGCCGAGCGCGGTCAGCACGACGAGGCCGTACCAGGCGGCGCGGCGGAGCAGCAGCACGCCGCGGGCGACGAGCGCGAGTGCGAGCCCGATCACGATGGCGTGCGCGGGGGCCAGCGGGCTGCCGGTGACGAGCCGGGACAGCCGGCCCAGCCACTGCGGGGCGCCGGGCAGCGCCGGCACCGCGATGAGGGCGGCGACGAGCGCCGCGGCCACCGCGAGCGGCCAGACGGGCCGTGCGGGCGCGTGCACGGCGGGTTTCCCTGGTTGCACGAAGGACACCTCCGCTGAGTCCCCAACCAAGATCCTTTGGAACTCATTCCCCCGGCCGGGCGTTGAGTATCCCTCCGGACGGCCATACCCGGCCAGCGGGGGGCGACACCGGTAGTGTTCACGGTGATGAAGAGGCTCCTGCTCGTCCATCACACGCCGTCGCCGTCCGTGCAGGCGATGTTCGAGGCGGTGCGCGCGGGCGCGTCCACCGACGAGATCGAGGGCGTGGAGGTCGTGTCCCGCCCGGCGCTGACGGCGTCCGCCGTGGACGTCCTGGAGGCCGACGGCTACCTGCTCGGCTCGCCCGTCAATCTCGGCTACCTCTCCGGGGCGCTCAAGCACTTCTTCGACGTGGTCTACTACCCGTGCCTGGAGGAGACCGTCCGCCGCCCCTTCGGCGCCTTCCTGCACGGCAACAGCGACGCGACCGGCGCCCTGCGCGCGCTCGACTCCATCACCGCGGGGCTGAAGTGGAAGGCCGTCCAGCCGCCGGTGGTGGTGACCGGCGAGCCCGGCAAGGCCGACCTGGAGGCGTGCTGGGAACTCGGCGCGATCACGGCGGCGGAGCTCGGCGAGGTCTGAGGGTCCGGCCGGTAGTTTTCCCGCATGAGTGGTTTCCGTCATGTGGTGATGTTCAAGTGGGCCGAGGGGACGACGACCGGCCAGCAGGACGAGGTCGCGGCGAAGCTGGGGGAGCTGCCCGCCGCCATCCCCGAGATCGGGGCGTACAGCATCGGGGTGGACGCGGGCGTGAACCCGGGCTCCTACGAGTTCGTGGTCGTCGCGGACTTCGCCGACCGCGCCGCCTATCTCGTCTACCGCGACCATCCCGCGCACCGCGCGGTGATCGACGCGTACATCGCTCCGATCGTCGCGGAGCGCGCCGCGATCCAGTATGAGACGTGATGGAGAATAAAACCGAGCAAGCGCTTGTGTCCGAACGCATTTCGGGTTAGTTTCACCAGAGACGCCCGCTGGGGACGGATCGCGCCCCGTCCCCGGCGGGCGGCATGAATCGCTGCGGTCCGGGGCCGGTCAGCCCCGGTTGCGCAGGCTCATGAGCTCGTCGCGGAGCTGCTGCGGCGACGGCGCCTCCAGCAGCCGCGGACCGTCCCGCAGCGGCACCAGCGCCCACCACGATCCGGTCGCCTCGCCGTACCAGACGCGCACCCCCGGGAACTGCTCCTGAAGGGTCCGCGCCGTGGCGGCGCGCAGGGCCGCGGGCGTGGGCTCGTCGCGACCGGCGGCGCCCCGTTGAGCCGTCATGTCGCCCTCCCCCCGTAGATCTCTCCCGTAACAGCGTCCCCACGGCCCAATGCGTCACCCCTACTCGACGATTTGTGACTAAGCACACTATGGGGGGTAGTGGCCGCTCACTGTGGGATACCGCGCCGGATGCACCCGAATGGACATATTCGGGGGGCCGAAAGAGGCGGCGCCAGGGGGCTAGTGCAGGTTGATGCCGTCGAACATGACCTTGAGGTAGTGCTCGGCCAGGCCCTGCGCGTTGAGCTTGCCGCCCGGCCGGAACCAGCGGACCGCCACCCACACCGTGTCGCGGATCATCCGGTAGGTCAGCTTCGGGTCGAGGTCGGGGCGGAAGAGCCCCTCCTCCTGACCGGTCTGGAGCGTGTCCACCCACATCTTCTCGACCTCGTCCTCGGACTTGATCAGGTAGGTGAACCGGTCCATGCCCTTCAGGTAGTTCCAGTCGTTCTGGATCACCGTGATGGCCGCCCGGTGCGGCTCCAGGGTGCCGAACGCGACCCGGACCAGCCCGGCGATCGTGTCGCGAGAATCGCGGCGCTCGTCGATGACCGCCTTGTAGGACGCCATGATCTCGGTGTAGAAGCCGGCCAGGATCTCGTCCACGATCGACTCCTTGGAGTCGAAGTGGTGGTAGAGGCTGCCGGACAGGATGCCCGCCTCGTCGGCGATGTTGCGGACGGTGGTGGCCTGGAAGCCCTTCTCCGCGAAGAGCTCGGCCGCGAGTTTGACCAGGTGCTCGCGCCGTTCCGACGCCAGGGCCGGCGAGCCCCTGCCCCGGCGGCGGGAGCCGCCCTCGCCCGCGGCACGGGTTCGGGATCCTCCGGACTTAGCGCTCGTGGTCGTCACCCTCTCATTATGCCGTGCCGCCCAACCGCTTGCTCGATTCGGCCGCCGCCCCAGGTTACGGTCAATTACCAAGCGCTTGCTACGTCTGCGGACGAGGTATCTCCCGCGCGCCGCATAGGCTCGGGCCCATGCCCGACGTGATCGTGTTCGACCTGTACGGAGTGATCGCCCGCACCCAGACCCCGGAGGCGATCCGGCGGATCGAGGGGATCGCCGGGGCACCGGGCCCCGCGTTCTGGGACGCCTACTGGGCCTGCCGGCCCGCCTACGACGCCGGCCAGGAGAGCGCGGCCTACTGGGCGGCCGTCGCCGCCCGCCTCGGCGCGCGGTTCCCCGACGTCCCCGCGCTGATCGAGGCCGACCTCGACAGCTGGACGGACGTGGACGACGAGATGGCCGCCCTCGTCGGCGAACTCGCCGACGAGGGACGCACGCTCGGCCTGCTCTCCAACATCATCGGCGACCTGGTGCCCCGAATCGAGGCGAGGCACGGCGCCCTCCTCGACCGCTTCGACGCGCTCGTCTACTCGTGCCGGATCGGCGTCGCCAAGCCCGACCCGCGCGCCTTCGAGATCTGCGCCGAGCGCCTCGGCGTCACGCCCGCCGACGTCCTCTTCTTCGACGACACCGAACGCAACATCGCCGCCGCCCGCGAAGCGGGCATGCGCGCCGAGCTCTTCACCGGCCCCGACCAGATCCGCGCCCTGCTCGCCTGACGCGGCGGCGCCCGCCGGGTCGCCGCCGCGTCCGGGTGCGGTCAGGGCTTGCGGGCGACCCCGCCGAAGGAGTCGATGGGGCGCGGTTCGCCGGCCTGCGGGAAGTCGGGGCGCCACAGCGGCGTCGACACGACGCCGGGGTCGACCAGGTCCAGGCCCTCGAACAGCGCCTCGATGTACTCAGGGGTGCGCGCGTGGTACGGGACGGTGCCCGCCTCCGCGCACAGCCGCAGCGCCTCGCCCCGGGCGGTGGCCTCGGCGGGCGTCCACTCGTCCACGCCCAGGACGTTCGTCCCGTCGTTGACGGCCACGAGGCTCCCGGACGGCAGCGCGTCCACGAGACGCCGGACGACGCCGGGCGGATCGTCCTCGTCCGCGATGTTCCCGACGACGCCGAGCAGCAGCAGCCCGACGGGCTCGCCGAAGTCGATGACGGACGCGGCCTCCCCGATGATCGTTTCGGGGTCGCGGATGTCGGCCTCGATGTAGGAGCAGACTCCGTCCGGGACGCTCTTCAGCAGCGCCCGGGCATGCGCCACGACCAGGGGATCGTTGTCCACGTAGACGACCCGCGAGTCCCGCACGTCGCGCTGCGCCACCTCGTGGGTGTTGTCGACGGCGGGCAGCCCGGTCCCGATGTCGAGGAACTGCCTGATGCCCTGGCCCGTCATGAAATGGACGACCCGGATCAGGAACGCCCGCGACTGCCGCGCCACGTCCGCGATCTCCGGATACACCGCCGCGATCCGGTCCCCGATCTCCCGGTCGATCGGATAGGTGTCCTTGCCGCCGAGCCAGTGGTTCCACAATCGGGCCTGGTGGGGCCGCGTCTTGTCGATGACACGACCCGGCTGGCCGGCAGCGTCCTCCATGACGGATCCTTTCCGCAGACTTCCGACAAACATCAGCACATCACCCTAAACCCGTGGTGTGTATGGCAGTCATCCCGGCACGCGAACGGCATCAGGTCCGCGCGACGTGTCCGGATGCGGACAGTCAGGTCGCGAGGAGTCCGGATGACTGTCAATAACGGTCACCAAATGTGTAACGTGATCGGGGCTGATGCTATTCGGGTTTTCGGACTCTGGTTTCTGCGGGGCCTGGGAGGCACCGGGGATGGCGCGGCGTTCTCCTCGATCCCCTCTGATCAACGGACAGTACCTAGGGCAATGCCGGCGGACCCGTTGCGAACGCGAAGTCTTTGTCGTCATCTCTATGTCGTTCGCAAGGCCCATGGCGCAGATCGGCCTGGGCATACAGAAGAGGTGCGCGCCACGATGCGGGAGATCGGGGAGAGGATGCGGGAGCTTGAGCGGCTCCAGCAGGATCTCGACGCCGGGTAGGACCGGTTAGTGCGGGGGCGGGAGTTCGGTGGCGGCCTCGGCGGCCTTGGCGAGGCGGTCGCGGAGGGTGCGCAGGAGTTCGTCGCCCTGTTCGGTGAGGCGCTCGATGGCGGGGAGGGCCAGGTCGTCGCGGACGGTGTCGGCGAGCAGTTCGTCGTACTCGTGGGCCTTCTCGGCGATCGCCTCCAGGTGCCGCTGGGCGCGCAGGACCTCGTCGGCCGACTTGGCCCGTTCGGCGTAGCGTTCGAGGGCCTCGATGCGGCGCGTCACCGCCTCGACGGAGATGTCCAGCTTCTCGCGCAGCGGGCGGAGCGCCGCCCGCACCTCGGGGATCGTCTCGGCCCCCGACATCTCCGCCTGGTCGGCGCGCAGCTTCGACTGCCTGGCCAGGACCTGCGCGATCTCCCATTCCTGGCGGGGGAGGGTGACGGCGTTGTCCACCGCGTCCAGCAGGCCCTCGCGGTTCACGGCGGAGTCGCGGACGGTGTCGACCGCCGCCTGGACGCGGGCCAGCAGCGCGCGGCCCTCGTCGTCGAGGTCCTCGGGGGTCAGGTAGCGGTCGCGGCGCTGCTCCAGCTCGCGGGCGCGGCGCAGGTCGAGGGAGACCGACGGGGTGCCGAGCGCCACCAGCACGGCGAGCATGCCGAGGCCGATCAGCCAGAGCGAGCCGAGCAGCGGGGACCCGATCAGGCCGAGGGCGAGCACGGTGAGCGGCGCCAGCCAGAGCAGCGGGCGGCGGCGGCCGACGATCGTGTCGAGCTCGGCGCGCAGGGTCGGGTCGGCGACCGGGCGCGGCTCGGCCGGGGAGCCGTCCTCGGGCGCGCGCGGCGGCGCGACGCGGCGCCAGGGCGTGGAGACGTGGGTCTCGAACGCGAAGTCGGTCGGCGCGACCTCGATCTCGGTCGGGCCGGGCGGCAGCGGCCAGGAGCCGACGGGGTCGCCTCCGCCCGGGCCGGTGAAGCGCACCCACCAGCCGCCCTTCCCCTCGTCGCATCTGTAGCGGCCGGGGGCGATGTCGATACCGACGAAGTACGTTCCGATACCCGGTATGGAATCACTCCATGCGCCACTGGTCACCGGCGACCTCCCGTACCTGAACGACGTCCGGGGGACGGTAAGAGTTGCATTACCCCGCATCCGCCCGGGAAAAGCCGGATCGGGTTTTGGAATACTCCTCGGGTGCGACCTGACTACGACCCCCTCGACGATCCGCCCTGGGCGATGCAACTGGTGGTACGCGCCGAGAAGGCCGATCCGCCCAGTCACGCGGCGGTCTGCGAGGCGGCGGCGACCGCGGTGGTCCGGCTGCTCACCGACCCGCGCGCCGTCGACGGCGAGTGGCGGGCCGCCGTCCGCGAATGGGAGGCGCGGCGCATACGGAAGGTGACGCGGCGTGCGCGCGGCGTGCGGTGGCCGGAGGCGGAGGCGCTGCCCGGGGTGACGGTGGAGCACGCGGGCGCGCAGGTGCGGGCCTTCCCGCCCGGACCCGTGGCGGACGTCCCGCCGCAGCTCGCGAAGCTGCAGGTAGCGGGCCTGGATCTGGCCGAGGCGGGGGAGCCGGAGCCGCCGCCGGAGCCGCCGTACGCGGCCATCGCCCTCAACCCGGACGTGACGATCACGACCGGGAAGGCCGCCGCGCAGTGCGGGCACGCCGCCCAGCTGCTGCTCCGCCAGGGCCGCCGGAAGGACGTGGCCGCGTGGGTGGAGGCGGGCGCGGCCGTGCGCCTCGCGCGGGACGTCCCGTGGAGTGAGTGCGTGCGGAAGGCGACCGTCGCCGTGCGGGACGGCGGCTTCACCGAGGTCCCACCCGGCACGATGACCGCGATCGCCTGGATCGTCCGCAAGTAGACGCGGCGTGCCGGACGTACCGGCACACCGCGCCTGTTTGCGGACGGTCAGGGAAGGGTGACGGCGACCGGCGCTATGCCGGCGTCGCGGATCAGGGACGGCAGGCGCCCGGCGAACGGGTGGTGGTCCACCGGCAGGCCCCGCGGGTTGTCGACCACGTAGTGGACGACCCCGCCGGAGCGGGTCTCGGCCCATCTCGCGCCGACCGACCGCAGCACCGACGCGGCCTTCAACGCGTCAGCCGCCTTCACCGAGACGCGGATCGGCGACTCGTACGACGGAAGTTCCGCCGCCTCCCGCGCGGCCTTCGCGGTGCCCTGCGCGGCCGGGGCCTCCGCCGGGTCGGACCCGGCGATCGCGTTGTAGAGCAGCTTGGCCGTGCCGTCGCTGAACGCCCGGAAGTTCGGTTCCGCCGCGAACAGCACGGAACGTCCCTTGCCGACGGGCTGGTCGACGACCGCCGCGGTGCCGCCCAGCTCGGACGCGCCCCGCTCGAACCCGGACACGAACCAGTCGGGCGAGTCGGCCCGCGGATACGACACGGCGACGCCGCTGGAGGCGGTCATCACCAGGTCGTAGGAGGTGAAGTTCCACGCCGTCGCGCCGACGCCCCTCGCCAGCGGGCTCGACCCGTCCACCTTCACGCGGAACAGCGATCCGGGGATGTCGGACGTCGGCTCCGCGAGCGTCGCGGTCGTCAGGCCGAGCCGCGCGGCGAGCTGCGTGCCGCCCTGCCAGCCGACGTAGCGGCCGCCGTCGCGCGCCCACCGCTGGAGCGCGGCCCGGCCGCCGTCGCCGAGCGCGGTGTAGGCGGACGACGCCGGGCCGTCCGGCACGGCCAGGACCTCGATGCCGTCGAGCCCGCCCGCCACCACGTCCGCCGGGGTGAGCGGGGTGAACGGCAGCTTCCAGTCGCGGTCGAGGCGGTGCCGCAGCCAGCCCGCCGACTGGCGCGCGGACGATGACGTCGCCGACAGTTGCAGGACGCCGAGCTTCGGCGCCTTCCCGTCATGCCCCGGACGCGGAGCGGGCAGCGGCGGGACGGGCACGGCGTGCGGCCGCAGCACCGCCCCGGACGACCCGCCGGACACGTTCCCGAGCAGCGGCAGGCTCCACGCCGTCACGTCGTAGAAGTACGGGAACGGCGTGTAGGAGTCCTCGTTCAGCATGGCCTGGATCCAGTGCTTCTGGCCCTGCGCCATCGAGATCCAGTACGTGCCGGCGGGAAGGGTCGCCCTGGCCTCGGGATGCCCGTACGCCTTGAAGTCCGGAACGGCCAGAGGCCGGACGAGCCGCTCGACCCGCACCCCCATGCGCTGGAGCCGCCGCACGATCAGCCGGACCTCGGCGCGCTTCGCCGGATCGTCGTCCCGCAGGAAGTAGCTCCGCACCGCCCCGTCCGGCACCTGCCGGTCGATCTGGTTCGGCGGGTTGTAGATCTGGTTGGGCTCCAGCTTCCCGGCCTCGCCCTGCGCGTAGGCGTCCACGGTCATCTGGCGCCACTCGGTGAGGACGCGCCGCCGCTCGCGGGCCGCCGCCGACAGCGACACCCACTGGGTGAGGTACTGCTCCCGCACCCGCTCCGGGTACGGGCTGCCGTCGCCCTTCTCGTACGTCATGCCGGCGGCGTGGAACGCGCTGGTCGGGACCGAGTCCCCGTACCCCTGGTAGAAGAGGTCGTAGACGTCGCGGTTGAAGAAGTCGATGCCCTGCCGCGTGAACTCGGCGGCCATCGCCGCGCCGTACAGGTCGTTGATCCAGCCGACGGCCTGCTCGGGCGTCTCGTGGTAGATCGGGTCGGCGTTCGGCGGGAAGAAGTACGACGTCCCGCCCATCTCGTGCGCGTCGATGTAGAGGGCCGGCGGGTACTCGTTCAGCATCGCCAGCTTGCCGTCCGTCTCCGGCTGGGTGCGCGCGAACCAGTCGCGGTTCATGTCGAACCCGTAGGCGTTCTGCCGCGTGTTGAGCTCGCGGCCGTCCGGGTTCTGGCTCGGCAGGACGACGACGAGCGCGTTGTCGAGGATCGCGGTGGCGGCGCAGTCGCGGCGGTCGCCGAGGTCGCGGAGCACCCGCAGCGCCGCGTCCGTGCCGCTCGGCTCGTCGCCGTGGACGTTGCCGCTGATCCACAGGATCGGGACGCCGCGCTCGGTGATCCGCCGCGCGAGCGCCTCCGGCGTGCGGGGGTCGCGCAGGAGCCCGGCCTCCAGCCGCACCTTGGCGAGCCCCGCCTTGGACATCAGCGCGGGACGTCCCGCGATCGCGTACTTGAGCGGGCGTCCCCGCGCGGTCGTGGCCAGCGTCCCGGACACGACCCGCTCGCTGTTCGCGGCGACCGCCTCCAGGTAGGTGTCGGACTCGGCGGCGCTGACCGGGCGCTCGCCGAGGTCGAAGCCGAGGACCTGCTCGGGAGCGGGGACCTCGCCCCGGTAGACCGGTGCGGTCCGGGTCGGGTCACAGGCGGTCGCGGGCCGCGCCGACGCGGGTGCCGCGAGCGCCGCGGGCACCGCCAGGGACGCCGCCAGGACCACCGGCATCGCCAGTTCTCGGGCTCTCATGAGGCTCAACGTGACATCGGGCGGAGGCCGCACCAACGGCAACATCTGCCAAGATCAGTCGTGCCTTTCGGGGTGCGGGCGCGGCCGGGGCCCGGTCAGGGCGGCGGCCCGGTTGATCGCCTGGAGCGCGAACTCCTGCGTGCGGGTGAGCCCGCGCGGCCCGACGGGGGACGAGCCCGGCTCGGCGTTCGCCGGCGTGCCCGCGAGCTGCGCCTTCGCGCTGAGCCCGTAGGACAGGAACAGCAGCACGACGAACGCCGCCAGGTAGACCAGGTGCTCGATCAGCCCGCCCCACCTGCCCTTGAACACGTCCAGGACGGCGAACATCGCGAACCCGGCCATCCAGCCCGCGAGCGGCGGCACGAACAGCACGTCGCGGCGCAGCAGCACGCCCGCCGCCGCGCTGAGCACGAGCAGCGCCTCGACCGCCTTGACGAGGACCAGCACGCCCGCCGCCGGGCCGGACCCGAAGTAGCCCTCGATCTCGTCCTGCCGGTCGCCCCACAGCAGCACCGCGCCGACCAGGCCCGCCACGCCGTAGGCGACGATGAACACGCCCACCGCGTAGTGGAACCGGTGCCACGTCCGCGCGCCCTGCGCCGGCCGCCCGCCCTGTGCCGGGCCGCCCCGCGCCGGGCCGGGCGCAAGGTTCGCCGGCGTGTTCGGCGCCGCGTTCCCCGCCGGGCCGGGTGCGGCCGGCGGCGTGACGCCGAGGGCCGGAGTGGCGTCCGGGTCGGATCCTGGACCGGGGCCCGAGCCCACCGTCATCTTCGCCCCCATGTTCCCGTTCATGTGTTACGCGCAAGATATCCCGGATAGGGTCCCGGGGACCTCCGAAACGCGGGCCGCCCCCACCCCCCGTGTCGCCGGACGTGCCGGAGACGCATCGCGCTGACCAGCCGATGTGCTTGCGCCCCGGCCGGTGAAGCGGGAGGGTGAGGGAACGTCGGGCCGCGCGGAGTCCGTGAGGGAACAAGGATGACGCCTGACGATACGGGAACGGCCGCGCCGTCGAAGACGCGGATCGAATATCTGGAAGAGCTCGGGGGAGAGCTGGTCAAGCGCGGCCTCCGGGTGCGCCTCACGCTGCCCCGCGGCCAGTCGCCGAGCCTGCACGTGATGAACCCCGACGCCGCCGCCCTCACCGAGAACATCCTGGCGGAGCAGGGCGCCGACGGCTGGTGGTACTGGTGGTCGTGGGCCGAGCGCATCGCGCCCGCCGACGACGTCGCCGCGGCCGCCGACCGCGTGGCCCTCGTCCTGTCCGCCTGACGGGCGGCCTCCGGCCGCCGGGCCTCTTCCGCCGCACCGGTCTCTCCGCCCGTCCGGCCTGACCGGTCCTTCCGCCCGCCCGCGCCTCGCCGGTCGGGCGGGCCTTCCCCTGCGGCGTGACCGGCGTCACGGTGAATGTTGAGCCGCGGAACATTTACGCCTGGGCGGCCTGGAGCGGGTCCGCTCCCGGCCATCGCCGAGCGCCCGACTCCCGCATCCGCGCCATGCCGCGTTCCACCCATGTTGATCTCGTGTTACGTGATTGTTACCGCCGACAACAAATCAACGGGCCGCCGGGTCTGGCGCGACGGACAAGTGCGACATAAGTTGCGGGACACAACATTCACCCCCGGTGGACGCCTGACCTCGCTCACCGGTTCCGAAGAACCCGGCCGCGGCACGGCGGCCGCCCCCCCCAGAAAGGACCCGGGCAATGCGCAAGGGGATCCTCAGCCTGATGGCCCTCACGACGGCCGCGGCGCTCAGCCTCACCGCGTGCGGGGACGACGGCAACGACTCCGGCGGTTCCGGAGAGGCCAAGGGCAAGGTCGGCGTGATCCTGCCCGACACCGCCTCGTCCGCGCGCTGGGAGAACTTCGACCGGCCCTACCTCGAGCAGGCCTTCAAGGCTGCCGGCGTCGAGAGCGACATCCAGAACGCCGAAGGCTCGGCCCAGCGGTTCCAGACCATCGCCGACCAGATGCTGACCAGCGGCGTCACCGTCCTGCTCGTCACCGGGCTCGACTCCAACTCCGCCGCCGCGGTGCAGCGCAAGGCGCAGGCGCAGGGCGTCAAGACCATCGACTACGACCGCCTCACCCTCGGCGGCGTCGCCGACTACTACGTCTCCTTCAACAACGTGAAGGTCGGCGAGACGATGGGCGAGGGCCTGCAGAAGTGCCTCGGCGACAAGGACGCCAACATCGTCTACCTGAACGGCGCCCCGTCCGACAACAACGCGACGCTCTTCGCCAAGGGCTCGCACAACGTCCTCGACAAGGTCTCCACCTACAAGAAGGTCGCCGAGCAGCCCGTCCCGGACTGGGAGGCCGAGAAGGGCGCCACGCTCTTCGAGCAGATGTGGACCGAGCAGCACGGCAAGATCGACGGTGTGCTCGCCGCGAACGACAACCTCGCCAACGCCGTGATCTCGATCCTGAAGAAGAACCAGCGCGCGGGCAAGGTCCCGGTCACCGGCCAGGACGCCACCACGCAGGGCCTGCAGAACATCCTCGACGGCACGCAGTGCATGTCGGTCTACAAGCCGACCAAGCAGGAGGCGGACGCCGCCGTCAAGCTCGCCATCTCCCTGATCAAGGGTGAGAAGGGCGCGACCACCGCCACCGAGCACGACCCGGTGGGCAAGCGCGACGTCCCGTCGGTCCTGCTGACCCCGATCGGCATCACCAAGGAGAACGTCAAGCAGGTCGTCGACGACGGCGCCGTCAAGGCGGCCGACCTCTGCAAGGGGGCGTACGCGGCCAAGTGCGAGGCCGCCGGCATCACGGTCCAGTAACGACCCCCGCCCGACCTCGTGGCGGGCCCCGTACCGCTGAGGGCGTCCCGGGTCCCCGGAAACCCGGGACGCCAGGGGCCCGCCACGGGCGCACGGCAGAACCTGGAAGGAACCACGTGGCTGAAAACGGAGACCCCGTCCTCCGCCTGACCGGGCTCAACAAGAGCTTCGGTGCCGTCCACGTCCTGCACGACGTGGACTTCACGCTGCGGCTCGGCGAGGTCATGGCCCTCGTCGGCGACAACGGAGCGGGCAAGTCGACCCTGATCAAGTGCATCGCCGGCATCTACCCGTTCGACTCGGGGCGGATCGAGTTCGACGGCCGGCCGGTGTCGATCGACGGGCCGCGGGCCGCCGCCGATCTCGGCATCGAGGTCGTCTACCAGGACCTCGCGCTGGCCGACAACCTGGACATCGTGCAGAACATGTTCCTCGGCCGCGAACGCCGCTCCGGCCTCGTCCTGGACGAGGCGTCGATGGAGGAGTCCGCCCGGGAGGTCCTCGCCCGGCTGTCGGTCCGCACCGTCAAGTCCGTCCGCCAGCAGGTGTCCAGCCTGTCCGGCGGGCAGCGGCAGACCGTCGCCATCGCCAAGGCCGCGCTGTGGGAGTCCAAGGTCGTGATCCTGGACGAGCCCACGGCGGCGCTCGGCGTCGCCCAGACCCAGCAGGTGCTCAACCTCGTCCGGCGCCTCGCCGACAGCGGCCACGCCGTCGTGCTGATCTCGCACAACATGAACGACGTCTTCGAGGTGGCCGACCGCATCACCGCGCTGTACCTCGGCCGCGTCGCCGCCGACGTCGCCCGCTCCGAGGTCACCCACGGCCAGGTCGTGGAGCTCATCACCGCCGGCCGTTCCGGTGATCTCGGCCTCGCGCCGACGACCGCCGCAGAGAGCATCTGAGGGGGGACCCGCGTGTCCACCGACATCCCGAGCCCGAAGGAGACCGCCATGAAGCTGGCGGACTCGGACTTCGCGACCGACCGGCGCGAACACGACATGAAGTCGGCGGCGCTGGACTACTGGAACAAGATCAAGGCCGGCGAGCTGGGCGCGCTCCCCGCCATCCTCGGCCTGATCTCCCTGGTCATCCTGTTCACCGCGCTGAAGCCCGACACGTTCCTCAGCAAGGCGAACATCGCGAACCTGTCCACCCAGGCGCTGCCCATCACGATCCTCGCGATGGGCCTGGTGTTCGTGCTGCTGGTCGGCGAGATCGACCTGGCGGCGGGCGTGGCGAGCGGCCTCAGCGCGGCCGTCATGGCCAAGCTCCTCGTGGACGGCGGCCAGCCCTGGTACGTCGCGATCATCAGCGCGGTGGCGACCGGCATCATCATCGGCACCGTGATCGGTTGGCTCGTCTCCGTCCTGCGAATACCGTCGTTCGTCGTCACGCTCGCGTTCTTCCTCGGCCTGCAGGGCATCACGCTGCGGCTGATCGGCGAGGGCGGCACCGTGCCCGTCCGCGACGAGGTCATCGTGGCGCTCGCCACCAAGAACATGCCGATCTGGCTCGGCTGGACGCTCGCCGTGGCCTGCTCCGTCGGCTACACCGCGACGCAGGTGCTGCGCTGGCGCCGGCAGCGCGCCCGCGAGCTGCACTCCAAGCCGATCGAGTTCGTGCTCGCCCAGTCCGGCGTCGTCGCCGCCGCGCTGCTGATCAGCACCTTCGTGCTCAGCCAGGACCGCGCGCCCAGCCCGCTGATCACGCTGGGCGGCATCCCGTGGGGCGTCCTGCTCGTCGGCATCCTGCTGATCGTCTGCACGTTCGTCCTCGGCCGCACTGCCTACGGCCGGCACATCTACGCCGTCGGCGGCAACGCCGAGGCCGCGCGCCGGGCCGGCATCAACGTCGTCCGCATCCGGATCTCCGTCTTCATGATCGGGTCCGGGCTGGCGGCGGTGAGCGGCATCGTGGCCGCGTCCCGGCTGAACTCGGTCGCCGTCAACGCGGGCGCGGGCAACACGCTGCTGTACGCGGTCGGCGCCGCCGTCATCGGCGGGACGAGCCTGTTCGGCGGGCGCGGCAAGGCCCGCGACGCCATCCTCGGCGGGCTCGTCATCGCGATCATCGAGAACGGGCTGGGCCTGCTCGGCACGAAGGCCTACCTGAGCTTCCTCATCACCGGGGTGGTGCTCCTGCTCGCAGCCACCATGGACGCGCTGGCCAGGCGCCGGCGCACGTCCGCCGGCCGATGAGGCCGCGGGAGCGGTGATCCCGTGAACGCGGCCGGGGACGCCCGGGAGCCGGTGGCCCGCACCATCGGCTCCCGGGCGTGGCCGGACGCCGGTCCCGGCGGCCGGCCGGACGGCGATTCCGGCGGTTCCGGCGGTTCTGGGGCCCTGAGCGCGGCTGATACCCTCACTGATCACGCCCGCCTGGCGCGCGGCGGCGGTGCGGCACGGTGGGAGCCCCTCGGCATGTCAGTGACGCCAGCCATCGACCTGCGCGGCATCGAGAAGAGTTTCGGTTCCGTGCCGGTCCTGAACGACGTGTCGTTCTCGGCCTACCCCGGTGAGATCACCGCGCTCGTCGGCGACAACGGCGCCGGCAAGACCACGCTCGTCAACTGCATCGGCGGCATCCACGGGATCGACCGGGGCGAGTACCGGTTCGAGGGCGAGCCGGTGAAGGTCTCCAGCCCGCGCGCCGCCACCCGGCTCGGCATCCAGATCGTCCACCAGGACCTCGCGCTCTGCGAGAACCTCGACATCGTCCAGAACCTCTTCCTCGGCCGGGAGCGGCGCAGCGGCCTCGCCCTCGACGAGGACCTCATGGAGGAGACGGCGCGCACCGCGCTGTCGGGGCTCGCCGTCCGCACCCTGGGCTCGGTCCGGCGGCGCGTCGCCACCCTGTCGGGCGGGCAGCGGCAGATCGTCGCGATCGCCCGCGCCGTCCTGCTGGACGCCAAGGTCGTCGTGCTGGACGAGCCGTCCGCCGCGCTCGGCATCGCGCAGAGCCAGCAGGTGCTGGAGTTCGTCCGGCGGCTCGCCGACAAGGGTCTCGCCGTCGTGCTGATCTCGCACAACATGAACGACGTCTTCGCGGTCTCCGACCGGATCGCGGCGCTCTACCTCGGCCGGATGGTCGCCCAGGTCAGGACCGCCGACGTCACCCACCGGCAGGTCGTCGAGCTGATCACCTCGGGCACCGGGGGAGAGCTGGGGCTGCGCCGATGATGAAGGCGGGCCCATCACAAGAGGACATCCGGCGGCACAACCTCGGAACCCTGCTGCGCTTCGTGCACCTGCGCGGCCCGGCGTCGCGGGCGACGCTCGCCGAGTCGCTCGGCCTCAACCGCAGCACGATCATGGCGCTGACCTCCGACCTCACCGCCGCCGGCCTCGTCCGGGAGGAGCTGCCGCGCGGCCCCGGGCGGCGCGCCGGGCGGCCGTCCCTCGTCGTCCGGCCCGAGTCGACCCGCGTGTACGTGCTGGCGTTCGAGGTCGGCGTCGACCGGCTCGTCGTCGCCCGCGTCGGCCTCGGCGGCGTCGTGCTGGACCGCCGCGAGGGCGTGCGGGCCCGCGACTCCGACTCCGCGGAGCTGCTCGGCGTGCTCGTCGCCGGCGCCCGGTCGCTGGTGCGCAAGGCCGAGCGGGACGCCGTCTGCGTCGGCGCCGCCCTCGGGTTCCCCGGCACCGTCCGCCGCTCCGACGACACCATCATGTTCGGCCCGAACCTGGACGTCGGCGACCTGCGGCTCGGCGACGCGCTGTCGCGCCGCCTCGGCCTCGGCATCTCCGTCTCCGTCTGCAACGACGCCAACCTGGGCGCCCTCGCCGAGCACGAGCGCGGCGCCGGGGTGAACTGCGACAACCTCATCTACCTGCACGGCGACGTCGGCGTCGGCGGCGGGATCATCGCGCACGGCCGGCTGCTCGGCGGCGACGAGGGCTTCGGCGGCGAGATCGGCCACATGATCATCAATCCGGGCGGCCGGCGCTGCGCCTGCGGCTCCAGCGGCTGCCTGGAGGCCGAGGTCGGCGAGCGGGCCCTGCTGCACCACGCCGGCCGCGACGAGATACCGGGGCAGGCGGGACGGGACGCGGTCCGCGACGTCCTGGCGTCCGCCGACGCCGGCGACATCGTGGCGCGGGAGGCGCTGCACCGCGTCGGCACGTGGCTCGGCCTCGGCGTCGCCAGCCTCGTCAACGTGTTCAACCCCGGCATGGTCGTCTTCGGCGGGACGCTCCGCGACATCTACCTCGGCGCCGCCGCGCAGGTCCGCAGCGTCCTCGCGACCGGCGCGCTCGCCGCGCCCCGCGAGAAGGTCAAGCTCCGCACCGCCGCCCTCGGCGACGACACCACCCTCGTCGGCGCGGCCGAGTTCGCCTTCGCCGAGGTCCTCGCCGACCCCGTCCAGGTGCTGACCCGGCTGCGGGCCCCCGAGGACACGCCCGTCTGAGCCCCCGTCACGGACGGCGGGCCTCCGGGGTCTGCACGGGGACGGTCGTGTAGTTGGTGAGGAACGCGAACGCGGCCAGGCCGTCCATCAGCAGGTCGCCGGCGGTGGCCAGCCAGGACTTGAGCCGGGCGCCCAGCCGGGCGTGCTCGTGCAGGCCGGCCCAGGCCAGCCAGCCGACCGCGACGACCGCCCAGTAGGACACGAGGCGGTAGACGCCCACGGCCGCGGCGGCGGGGGACAGGGTCGCCCCGAACGCGACCAGGGAGGCGGCCATGCTTCCCTCGATCGCGCCGAGGCCGCCCGGCAGCAGCGGCAGCATGCTGCCCGCCGCCTGGGCGGCGAAGTAGGCGAGGGCGACGCCGTTCGGCGCGACGTCGATGCCGACCGCGTGCGCCGCCGACAGCAGCGCCAGGATGTCGAACACCCAGTTCAGCAGGGCGAGCGAGGCGAGCGCGGCCCAGTCGCGCCGGGTCGGGCGCAGCACGTCGCGGACGCCGGCCAGCCGCTCGGCGTACGGGGCGATCCGGGGGTGGGCGAGCGCGAACCGGTAGCCGCGCCGCAGCGGCGCCGTCACCAGGGCGCGCGGCCCGGGGCGGCGCAGGACGGGCACGAGCAGCACGGCGAGGGCCAGCGGGACGGCCAGCGCGATCAGCGCGGGCCCGCGCGCGTGCGGGTCGGCGAGCAGCGCCAGCAGCGCGACCAGCGAGTAGGCGGTCGTGGTGATGACGCCGCCGACCAGGATCACCGCCGTGGCGAGCCGCGCCGAGGCGCCTCCCCGGCGGAACTGCCGGAACGTGTAGACGACGCTCACCGCGGGACCCGCCGGCAGCGTGGTGGACAGCGCGTTGCCCGCGTAGGTGATCGCGAACGCGCGGCGCAGCGGCATCCGCAGGCCGCCGACGCGCAGCAGCCGGCGCTGCAGCCGGGCGAAGGCGCCCATCGACCCCGCCACGGCCAGCACGACCATGGTGAGCCAGCCGGGATCGGCGTGCGACGCGGCCGACCAGATCGCGCCGAGGTCGGGGAGTTCGTCGCGGTAGAGCGGAACGGCGGCAAGGGCCCCGAGGACCAGCGTCCACTGGGCGATCAGGCCCGCTCTGCGCCGCCACCACGGACGCGCGTCGGCCGGCTCGCCGTCGAGCGGGAACGGGGTGTCGGCGTCGGCCGGGGGGCGGACCGGTGCCGTGACTGTCTCATGCATGTCCCGGTCACCTCGCAAGCTCGCCCCGCATGGCGCAACCTATGACCCGCCTATGACATTCCCCCGGGTGTGGAAACGAACCGCAAAGAGACCCCCGCCACAGGCGTCACGGGTCACGGCCTGCGGGTGGGGTTCACCGCGTCGGACTCGGCGGCGGTGTTCGGACGGGGGCGCTCGTCGTCGCCGTCCCTGGCCTCCTGCTCCTCGTACTCGGTGATGCCGAGGCCGTCCCTGCTCTGCTCGGGCTCCTCGATCACCAGATCCTCGGGCGGATCCGTCACGTACTCCTCGGTCAGGGCGATCTCCTCGTCCTGGTCGTTGTCCCCCATGTCGTCGATGTCCTCGCGGAAGTCACGGGCCTCCCCGGGCCTGCGTGCCCTCATATTTCCTCCCGGTTCGCATCGGTTTTGCCTGATCGAACCGGTATCCCCGCTGTCCGGGCCCCTACTCGCGGTCCCTGCCCGCGGTCCCTGCCCGCGCTGCCTGCCGGTGGTTGCTACGCGCGGTCGCGGACGGCGACGAGCCCGCCGATGACGCCGACGTACGCGGTGCCGTTCGGGCCGATGTTGATGGGCGCCCAGTTGTTGTCGAACCACTTGCCCATGCCGGTGAGCACCTTGTAGACGGTCCGTCCCGTATGGACGTCCACCGCGGTCAAGTACCAGGCGTCGAGGAGGTCCTTGCGAGGCTCCTTCGTGTAGAGGTACAGCAGCCCGGCGGGAACGGAGACCTTGGCCACGGTGGACGGCGAGCGCTCCGTGCTCGTCCAGACGGTCTCGCAGCCCGTCCCGTCCGGCTTCACGTCCACGCGGCTCACCCCGCCGACGGACGACCCTCCGGGGGGAAGCTCGAAGAAGTTGCGGTAGCCGTAGTTGTTCTCGACGAACAGGCTGTCGCCGTAGCCGACGAGCGAGTTGTCCGTCGCGCTGGCCCCGCTGCCGAACACGGGGACCTGGCAGACCAGCCCGCCGTCGCCCCGGCGGCGGACGATCACGTGCATGCGGTCGTCGGCGTTGTCGGTGATGGCCACGTAGCCGTCGCCGAAGAGGGTCGGGGTCGTCCCCGAACCCTGGTCGATCTGGCCGGGCTTGCGTCCGGTGCCGCGGTCGTAGGGGCGGCGCCACACGACCTCCGGCAGGCCGCTCGCGTCCGCCCGCAGCTGGTAGAGCGCGTGGTCGGAGACGATCGAGACGCCGTCCTCGGCGGCGGCGAACGAGTTCTGGATGCCCTCGCCCGTGAGCCGCGTCATCCGGACCGCGCCGGACTCGGGGTTCACCGTGCCGATCCGCCCGTTCCGCGTGATCCACCAGATCAGGCCGTCCCAGTCGGGCCCGACCGCCGTGATGGGATCGCACTCGCCCTTCGGCCACGGATTCGTCCACGTCGCGCAGTCGTGGGGGAGGTGCCCGCTCAGGTCCCAGTCGTCGGTCACGGTGAAGCGCCACGTGCCGTCCGGGCCCTTGTCGTGCGCGAAGCGGCGCAGATGGAACGCCGAGTCGGCGAGGACGGCGCGGTCCTGCGGGTCGAGGTAGTAGTACGCCCCGCCCGAGGTGTCGGTGAGCACCTTGTCGAGGCTCAGCGAGAACACCGCCTGGACGGTCGACGGCCTCGGCGGCAGGTCGTAGGTCGCGAGGTCCTTCAGCGTCGCCGGGTCGATCAGCCGCAGGACGAAGTTCTGCCCGCGCGTGCACTGCGCGACGATCAGGCCCGTCCGGCGGGCGAACGTCACCGTCGAGCACAGCCCCGGCAGGCCGCCGCCCTTGGCCTCGCCGAGCACCTCCGGATCGCGGCCGAGCGGACCCGGGAACGGGTAGGTGTCGGACGCGTAGCTGTCGGCGTGCATGGACGACGTCCCCACCGGCCCCTGGTGCGGGTTGGCCGGAACAGGCCGCCCGGCCAGCGGCTCCGGCGTGGCCGGCCCGCCGGTGTACGCGGGCACGAGGCCCCTTCCGGGCCCGTCGGGGATCGGGTCCGCCGCCGCCGGTGCGGCGACACCCGCGAGGGCGACGGCGAGGAGGGCGGCCAGCAGGGGTCTGCGCATGAAGGCTCCTAGACGGGCGGGCTCCGGCCCGGTCGCGCCCTCCGGGACGATCCACAGCGTAAAGGGTGATCGTCCGGCCCGCCCGTATGGTTACGATCCGGGCATGGGCGTACAAGCTGTGATCTTCGACTGGGGCGGCACGCTGACCCCCTGGCACGACCTCGAACTCGCCGACATGTGGCACGCGATCTGCTCCGCCCACCTCCCCCCGGACGCGGTCGGGACGACCGTCGCGGCGCTCTGCGAGGCGGAGGACGAGCTGTGGCGGCGCGGCACCGAGGAGCACCGCAGCGCCACGCTCGCCGAGGCGTTCGCGATGGCGGGCGTGGAGCCCACCGAGGAGCTCCTCGACACGCACTTCGAGACGTGGACCCCGCACACCCACACCGACCCCGCCGTCCCCGGCCTGTTCCACGCCCTCCGCGAGCGCGGCATCAAGATCGGCGTCCTGTCCAACACCATCTGGACCCGCGATTGGCACGAGCGCGTCTTCGCCCGCGACGACGTCCTCGACCTCCTCGACGGCGCCGTCTACTCCAGCGAGATCCCCTGGACGAAGCCGCACGCCGAGGCGTTCCGCGCCGCCATGGACGCCGTCGGCGCCACCGACCCCGCCTCCTGCGTCTTCGTCGGCGACCGCCCCTACGACGACATCCACGGCGCCAAGTCCGCCGGCCTGCGCGCCGTCCAGATCCGGCACCAGACCACCCATGCCTTCGAGCGCCCCGGCCTGGAGCCCCCGGACGCCCTCATTCACGGCCTGGACGAGCTGCTCTCGCACGTGGAGCGCTGGCACGCCTGACCGGCGGGGCCGGGAGGCGGCCCCCCAGGACTACTCGCCCGACGGCTTGCGGGCGACGATGAGGTCGCGGGAGATGGCCTGGTCCACGCGGTGGCGGAAGCCGCGATAGGCGTCGGAGTCCTGGACGTCGAGGCCGCCGGACGCGAGGATCCCGGCGAGCTCCTCGCGGCGGCCGACGAAGGTGTTCCAGGAGATCCCGATCGCGCCGCCCGGACGCAGCAGCCGCGCCCATTCGGGCACGGCCGCCGCCAGCATCTCGACGGGGCTGCGCGACAGTTGCGGCCTCCCCTTGCGGCCGGGCTGCGCGCCCTTGGCGGCGGTGCGGGCGGCGTCCCCCGCGCGGCCGTGCCGGCTGCCGTGCTGGACCCCGTACGGCGCGTCCGTGACGATCAGGTCGAACGAGGCGGGGCGGAAGAACCTCCCGGCCTCCGTGGAGTCGGCGTTCACGACGGTGATCTCCATCGTCTCGCCGCTCTTGTAGCGCTCCTTGGACGCCCCGAACGTGACATGGAGGCGGCGCCCGATGACCGCCCTCTCCCGCCGGACGTTGGCGATCTCGGCCTGGTGCTTGACCCGGTTGTTCTTCAGCCAGGTCTTGATGAAGGCCGCGTAGGCGTCGAAGTCCTTGCCGTCGATGTCGATCCCGGCGGCGTCCAGGCCGTACATCATGGCCTGGTTGAGGGTCGTGCCCCGTCCGCACATGGGGTCGAGCACACGCGGACGGCCGGTCACCAGGTCCATGGGCGAATCCATCGCCATCGCGGTGACGTTCAGCAGCAGCTTGGTGAAGTACTCGTTCGTCTTGCCGGAGTACTTCTGGATGGTGAGCAGGTCACTGCCGAACAGGTCGAGGGGCTGGAGAGCGACAGGACGCAGGAGTTCGCCCTCGATCTGGTAGAGCGCGTAGAGCGACGACAGGTTCGACAGGAGCCGGACGTCCTGCTCGGTCAGCTCGTCGGCGGAGAACGTCACGTAGGGGACGCCGCCCATCACCGTCTCCCGGACGTCGCGGACTCGCCCGCCCAGGGCCCTCTCACTGAACACGGTCAGCTCGGCCTTCACCAGGCCGGCGGCGGCCTGGGCGTAGACGCGGTTGTACGAGGGAGACACGAGGAGGCCGTACGCGGTCATTCGCAGAACTGTATTGGATGCCGCGAGCGGAGACCGCCGGGAGCGGGACGCTCCCGGCGGCCTCCGAACGGCCCTTGGGTGGGCCGTTCCTCCCCGGTCAGGCCGCCCGGACGGGACGTTCCGGACGCGTCGCGCCGTCGTTATCGGCAGTGTCGTCCTGGCCCGCGTCATCCGGGCCGTCGCTGTTCTGGCGCGCGCGCTCCTCGGGTGAGCGGTCCTCGTGTGCGCGCTCCCCGGGCGCGCGGTCCTCGGGCGCGCGGTCCTCGGGCGCGTCCGGTGCGGCGGGCAGCGCCCGCGCCTCACCGGCGGGAAGCTCCGCCGGCCCGGCCGTGCCCTCCGGCGCCGGCAGGTCGGGAAGGTGCCGCGAGGCGGCGGCCAGCAGTTCCCGCACCCGGCTCTTCAGGCTCGCGAGGTCGGCCCGCGCGACGTCCGCCTGCGCCTGGGCCCTGCGCGCCTGGCGCCGCGCGGCGTCGCGCTCGGCCGCGAGCCGGTTCAGCTGTTCGTGGTAGGCGTCCCGCAGCTCGTCGAGCGCGCTCCGCCCGCTCCCGCGCGGAGTCGTGGTCACGTCTGGGCTCCTCCCCCGAGTGGTCCCTGCACCGATCAGTCCGTGCACAGGGACCAACGCGATCGATCCCGCGCATCGTTCCCGCCGTGCGGAAGATCACTCACCCGGTTCGGGACGGGGCGACAGGGCCGCGGACGGCAGCCCGGGGAACGCCTCGCGCGGCGCCGCGGCCCCGCCTCTGGCCCGCCACCGGGCCGACCGCGCCATCGCCCGCTGCGCGCTGTCGGCGGCGAACGCCCGCAGGTCGGGGGAGGAGGCGCCGGCGAGGCCGACGTAGGCGGAGACGAGGCCGTCCTCCAGCGCCGCCGCGAGCCGCGCGGCGCTGCGGGCCGTGGTGACCTTGACCGGCAGCCGGTAGGCGGCCGCCGCCGGGACGGGCTCGGCCGTGAGGATCGACTCCAGCTCGTCGCGCTGGGCGCGGTGCTCGTTCCACATGTCCTTGGCGGTCGCGCGCAGCGCGCCGGTCAGGCGCGCGCCGAGCACCCCGTACCCGTACACGGCGGCGTGCTCGGCGGCCAGCGCGTTCTGCACCGCCTGCGCGCCGGACCTGGAGCGGACGGCCGGGGCCGCGCCCTTGACCGTCCCGGCGTGACCCGCCTCGCAGGCGCCGATGCTGGCGAGCAGCTGCGCCAGCGCGGGATCGGCCTTGGCGGCGTCGGCCGCGCGCGCCCGCGCGGCGCGGCCCTCGGCGTCGCGCAGGACGGCGAGGGCGGAGCCGGCCGGGACCGCGGGCGCGCTCGCGGACGGCGGGATCGCGCCGCCCTCGTCCGCCCGGTCGCCGGAGCCGGGCACATAGTGCCGCTTCAGCACCGCCAGATGCTCCCGGTGGTGCGCGAGGACGGGATCGAGGCGCCCGGCCAGCGCGGGCTCGGCCGACCGCGCCGCCCCGTACGCGGCGATCAGGCCCTGCTCGGCCGCGATCGCGGCGACGAGCAGGGGCACGTCCGCGCGCGGGGCCGCCTCCGCGGCGCATCCCGAGAGCCACGGCAGGACCAGCGCGGCCCCGCCGCCGAGCAGCAGCGCGCGCCGCGGCATCGCCTCTGGCAAGGCAGACTCCTCACCCGGTGGTGGAGACTCGTGGTGGAGGTGGTGGCGGCCCGCCGCGGCCGCCGTCCCCGGCCGCGTCCATCAGGCCAGCTCAAGCATTCCATATCCGCCGCGCCGGTGAGGCGTCCGAAAGACCGCCGCGGTCCCCGGCTGTCGATAGTCTTGATGGTGTCGGCGGACGAACGGCGACATCCGCGAACGCGGGCCTGACAACAGAGGGAAGGCGAGGAGTGCCCATGAGCGTCGAGTCCCGTGGCGGCCGCGCTCAGGGCGGGCGCGGCCCGGCGCGGCGCGCCCCCGAGCGGTGCCCCGACGCCCCCGCGCGCCCCACGCGCGACACCGCGGTCACCGAGCTGACCCGGCTGCTCGGCCCCGCCGTGGCCGAGGAGGGCCTCGACCTGGAGGAGGTCGACGTGCGCCCGGCCGGCCGCCGCCGGCTCGTCAAGATCGTGGTGGACGGGGACGACGGCGTCGGGCTCGACGACGTCGCCCGGGTGAGCGAGATCGCCTCCCGGCTGCTCGACGAGTCCGACGTCATGGGCACCTCCCCCTACGTGCTGGAGGTGACCTCGCCCGGCGTCGACCGTCCCCTCACCGAGCCGCGGCACTGGCGCCGCGCCGTCGGCCGGCTGGTCGTCGCCCCGCTGGCCGAGGGGGGCCAGGTCGAGGGCCGCGTGGTCGCGGCCGACGACGAGGCCGTCGAGATCGACGTCGTCCAGAAGCGCCGGGGCAAGGGAGCCGGCTCGAAGCCCGGTTCGAAGCCCGGCGCGAAGGGCGGGTCGAAGGGCGGCGGCACGTCCGCCGGGCCGAAGGGCGCCGAGACGGTGCGGCGCAGGTTCGGCCTGGACGAGCTGGGGCGCGGCCGTGTGCAGGTGGAGTTCAGACCCCTGGACCACAAGGCCGAGGAAAAGCGTTCTCCGGCTGAGCCGGACTAGAGGGGGGAACCTCGTGGACATCGACATGACCGCCCTGCGGGGCCTGGAGAGCGAGAAGGACATCTCGCTCGACGTGGCCGTCAAGGCCATCGAAGACGCCCTGCTGATCGCCTACCACCGGACGGAGGGCGCGGCGACCAAGGCGCGCGTCGAGCTGGACCGGCAGAGCGGGCACGTCACCGTGTGGGCGACCGAGACCGACGAGGAGGGCGGCGACCTCCGCGAGTACGACGACACCCCGACCGGATTCGGCCGCATCGCGGCGACCACGGCCAAGCAGGTGATCCTGCAGCGGCTGCGCGACGCCGAGGACGAGTTGACGTTCGGCGAGTACGCCGGGCGCGAGGGCGACATCGTCAGCGGCATCATCCAGCAGGGCAAGGACCCGCGGAACGTGCTGGTCGACCTCGGCAAGATCGAGGCCGTGCTGCCGCCGCAGGAGCAGGTGCCGGGCGAGCGCTACGAGCACGGCGAGCGGCTGCGCGCCTACGTGGTGCAGGTCCGCAAGGGCCACCGCGGCCCGTCGGTGCAGCTGTCGCGGACGCACCCGAACCTCGTCCGCAAGCTGTTCGCGCTGGAGGTGCCCGAGATCGCCGACGGCACCGTGGAGATCGCGGCGATCGCCCGCGAGGCCGGCCACCGCACCAAGATCGCGGTGCGCTCGCGCAAGGCCGGCGTGAACGCCAAGGGCGCCTGCATCGGCCCGCTCGGCGGCCGGGTCCGCAACGTGATGGCCGAGCTGCACGGCGAGAAGATCGACATCGTGGACTGGTCGGAGGAGCCCGCGGAGTTCGTCGGGAATGCCCTGTCGCCGGCGCGGGTTTCCAGTGTGCAGGTGGTCGACGCCGACGCCCGGGTCGCCCGGGTGATCGTGCCCGACTACCAGCTGTCCCTCGCTATCGGCAAGGAGGGGCAGAACGCGCGGCTCGCCGCCCGGCTGACCGGCTGGCGGATCGACATCCGGTCCGACACCGAGCCGGAGCAGACGCCCGTGAAGTCCGCCGAGACCGGTCAAACCGGATCTTCTACGTCAGGAGAGCATGCGACCGGCCCCGCCGACGCCTCGGCGCGGTAGACTCATGAAACGTGGCCGGACGGCCCCTGTCCGCACGTGTGCGGGCTGCCGGGTTCGTACGGCCAAGTCCGACTTGCTGCGCCTGGTGGTGGTCGAGGGCGTCATCGTCCCCGACCCCCGTGGGCGGCTGCCGGGACGGGGTGCGCATCTGCACCCCGATCTGGCGTGTCTCGAGCTCGCAGAGCGACGCCGGGCGTTCCCGAGGGCGTTCCGCCTTCCGGGGCCGCTCGATGTGAGTGCGCTGCGGGAGCGGCTTGCGGCACGCGCCGCGCAGCAGCAGGATGGCCGAATGGTAAGCGACGTCTAGTCGGAAGCAGGTCGAGATTGCTATGAGCGCTCGATGAGCACGCCGCGATGAGTACGGCAAGTTAGCGACGGTCCGGAGGCCGCACCCCCGGACCGAGTAGGGAGTGCAGTGGCCAAGGTCCGGGTATATGAACTCGCCAAGGAGTTCGGTGTAGAGAGCAAGGTCGTCATGGCCAAGCTCCAGGAGATGGGCGAGTTCGTCCGGTCGGCGTCCTCCACGATCGAGGCGCCGGTCGTTCGCAGGCTGACAGAAGCCTTCAATTCTTCTTCGTCCCCCAAGCAGGGGGACAAGCGGGGCGCGCCGAAGCGACCTTCGGGTCCGCGTCCCGCCGCGCCGCGTCCGGGTCCGCCCGGCGGCGGCGCCTCCGACGGTCAGGGCGCGCGCCCGCAGGCCCCCCGGCCCGCCGCGCCGCGTCCGCCCGCGCCCAAGCCGAGCCCCGGTGGCCCCGGTGGCCCCGGTGGCCCCGGTGGCCAGGGCGTCGGCGGCCAGGGCGGCGGCATGCCGAAGCCCGGTCCGCGCCCGCCGGTCCCGCCGGCGCCGAGCACGCCGGTGAACGCGCCCGCGGCGCAGGGCCCGAGCGCCCCGCCCGCGGCCGGCCCCCCGGCCGGTCCGGCGGCCGGCCCCGCGGCCGGCAATGGCGCCGGGAACCGTGCGCCCGCCGGCCCGAAGCCGGGTCCCCGCGCGCCCAAGCCGGGCCCGCGTCCCGGCCCGCGCCAGGGCGGCGGAGGCGGCGGCCGGCCGCGTCCGGGCAACAACCCGTTCAGCTCGACCAACACCGGCATGGGCCAGGCGCCCAAGCCGGGCCCGCGCCCCGGTCCGCGGCCGGGCGGCGACCGCCCAGGCGGTGACCGTCCCGGCGGCGAGCGCGCCGGCGGCCCGCGTCCCGGCGGCGGCCGTCCCGGCGCGCCCGGTGCGGGCGGTCCCCGCCCGAACCCCGGCAGCATGCCGCCCCGTCCGGGCGGCCCGCGGCCGAGCCCGATGAACATGCCGTCCTCGCGGCCCGCCGGCGCCCCCGGGCGCGGCGGTCCCGGCGGTGGCGGCCGCGGTCCCGGCGGTGGCGGCGGCGGTCGTCCAGGTGGCGGCGGCCGTGGTCCCGGCGGTGGCGGCGGCGGTCGTCCCGGCGGCGGTGGCGGCGGCTTCGGCGGTGCCCGCGCGGGCGGCGGCGGTCGTCCCGGCGGTGGCGGCGGCTTCGGTCCCCGTCCCGGTGGCGGCGGTCGCGGCCGCGGCGGCACGCAGGGCGCGTTCGGCCGTCCCGGCGGACGCCCCGCACGCGGACGCAAGTCGAAGCGCGCGCGCCGTCAAGAGTTCGAGAACATGCAGGCGCCCGCCGCCGGCGGCATCTCGGCTCCGCGCGGCAACGGCAAGACCATCCGGCTGCCGCAGGGCGCGACCCTGACCGACTTCGCCGAGAAGATCGGCGCCAACCCGGCGTCGCTCGTCGCGATCATGATGCACCTCGGCAAGATGGTCACCGCGACCCAGTCGGTCGACCCCGACGACCTGCAGGCCCTCGGCCTGGAGCTCGACTTCGAGGTCCATGTCGTCAGCCCCGAGGAAGAGGACCGCGCGCTGCTCGAGTCGTTCGACATCGAGTACGGCGAGGACGAGGGCGGCGAGGAGAACCTCGTGTCCCGTCCGCCGGTGGTCACCGTCATGGGCCACGTCGACCACGGTAAGACCAAGCTGCTGGACGCCGTCCGGCACGCCAACGTGCAGGCGGGCGAGGCCGGCGGCATCACCCAGCACATCGGCGCCTACCAGGTCGAGACCGAGGTCGACGGCGAAGAGCGCAAGATCACCTTCATCGACACCCCGGGCCACGAGGCGTTCACCGCCATGCGCGCCCGCGGTGCCGACACCACCGACCTGGTGGTGCTGGTGGTCGCCGCCGACGACGGCGTGAAGCCGCAGACCACCGAGGCGATCGACCACGCCACGGCGGCCGGGGTGCCGATCGTCGTCGCGGTCAACAAGATCGACGTCGAGGGCGCGGACCCGAACCGGGTCCGGGCGCAGCTCACCGAGTACGGCCTGGTCGCCGAGGAGTTCGGCGGTCAGACCCAGTTCGTCGACGTGTCCGCCAAGCAGGGCACCAACATCGACGGGCTGCTCGAGGCGATCGTCCTGACGGCCGACGCCGAGCTGGAGCTGAAGGCCAACCCCGACATGCCCGCCCAGGGCTCGGCCATCGAGGCCCACCTGGACAAGGGCCGGGGCGCCGTGGCGACCGTGCTGGTGCAGCGCGGCACGCTGCGGGTCGGCGACTCGATCGTCTGCGGCGTGGCCAACGGCCGCGTCCGGGCGATGCTCGACGAGAACGGCAACAACGTCGAGGAGGCGGGCCCGTCCCGTCCGGTGATGGTGCTCGGCCTCGCGGCCGTGCCCGGCGCCGGGGACAACTTCCTCGTCGTCGAGGACGACCGGGTCGCCCGTCAGATCGCCGACAAGCGGGTGGCGCGCAAGCGCAACGCCGAACTCCTGAAGAGTCGCAAGAGCAGCTCCCTCGAGGAACTGTTCAAGGACTTCCAGGAGGGCAAGCGGCAGGAACTGCTGCTCATCCTCAAGGGCGACGTGTCCGGTTCGGTCGAGGCGCTGGAGGACTCGCTCCTCAAGATCGACGTGGGCGACGAGGTCAGCCTGCGGATCATCCGCCGCGGTGTCGGCGCGATCACGCAGGACGACGTCAACCTGTCGCTGGCGTCCGAGGAGGGCGCGGTCATCATCGGCTTCAACGTGCGGCCCGAGCGCAACGCGCAGGAGCTGGCCGACCGCGAAGGCGTGGACATCCGGTACTACTCGGTCATCTACCAGGCGATCGACGAGATCGAGGCCGCCCTCAAGGGCATGCTCAAGCCGGAGTTCGAAGAGGTCCAGCTCGGCACCGCCGAGGTCCGCGAGATCTTCAAGGTGCCGCGGATCGGCAACATCGGCGGTTCGATGGTCACCTCGGGGATCATCCAGCGCAACGCCAAGGCCCGCCTCGTCCGCGACGGCGTCGTGGTCGCCGACAACCTCACGGTGTCGTCGCTGCGCCGCTTCAAGGACGACGCCACCGAGGTCCGCGAGGGCTTCGAGTGCGGTATCGGCGTGGGGTACAACGACCTCAAGCTGAGCGACGTCATCGAGTGTTTCGAGATGCGGGAGAAGCCCCGCGTCTGAGGTCGGCGGCACGCCCGCGCCGGGCCCGGCCCCCAAGGCCGGGCCCGGCGCGGGCGGCCCCGCTCGGCACCGGTGCGCTCGCTCGGCACCGGTGTGATCGTTTAATCGGATGACACGACGCCAGGCGGATCTTCTAGCCTGGCGTCCGTCATGTCCGGCCCGTCCGCCGCCCGCGGCGTGCCGGGAACACGGCGGGCGACGCCCGTCGTTCCATCTTCAAAGATCCCGAGGTGATCGACCAGGTGTACGTGGGTGCGCTGACACTCGACCTGCTGCTGGGGGACGTCCGCTCGCTGAAGCAGAAGCGGTCCGTCGTCCGGCCCATCATCGCCGAGGTGCACAAGCACTTCCCGGCGGTGGCCGTCGCCGAGACGGGCGGCAACGACCTGCACCGCAGGGCGGAGATCGGGGTGGCGGTGGTGTCGGGCACCGCCGCGAACTGCACCCAGGTGCTCGACCAGTGCGAACGCCTGGTGGCCGGGCGGCCGGAGGTCGAACTCCTCGCCGCCCGCCAGCGGATCTTCCACGACGACGACTGACCCGGATCCCGGAAACGGGGACGTTCCCCGGCGATCACGCCATGGGGACCGGGGCGTCGCCGGACCATAGAGGGGTCGGCAGACCAGAGAAAGGGAGTGCGATCATGGTGGACGCAGCCCGGGCGCGCAAGCTCGCCGACCGCATCCAGCAGATCGTGGCCGAGATGCTGGAGAGGCGGATCAAGGATCCGCGGCTCGGCTTCGTGACCGTGACCGACACCCGCATCACCAACGACCTGCGCGACGCGACCGTGTACTACACGGTCTACGGGTCGGACGGCGAGCGCGCCGAGACGGCCGCCGCGCTGGAGAGCGCGAAGGGCGTGATCCGGTCGGAGGTGGGCAGGAAGACGGGGGTCCGGCACACGCCCAGCATCACCTTCGTCATGGACTCCCTGATGGAGAACGCGGCGCACATCGACGACCTGCTGGCCAAGGCGCGCGCGCGGGACGCCGAGGTGGCGCGCGCCGCGCAGGGCGCGTCCCCGGCCGGTGAGGCGAACCCGTACCGCGCGGCAGACCCGGACGACGAGGACGTAAACGACGAGGACCCGGACGACGAGGACTTCGACGGCGACGACGCGGCGGGGGACGGTGAGGACGGCCGTTCCGGACGCCCGTCGTCGTGAGCGGCCCTGAGGGCCGCGCGGAGACGCCGGGCGCCGGCCGGCCGGAGGAGTTCCACCTGCACGACGCGGACGGGCACGCCGTGAGCGGCCACGACGTCGTCCCTCGCGGGGGCGGCGTGCGCGGCGGCGGGCCCGCCGGGGCGCACGTGCCCGCCGGGCCGTCCGCCGACCTCGAATGGGACCGCGCGGTCGAGTTGATCCGCCAGGCGGATGAGGTCTGCCTCGCCTGCCATGTGGCTCCGGACGGCGACGCGCTCGGGTCCATGCTGGCGCTCGCGCGGGCGCTGCGCGCGCTGGGCAAGCGGTGCGTGGCGTCCTTCGGCGACCCGTTCACCGTGCCGGCGATCCTGCGGTTCCTGCCGGGCCAGGAGATGCTGGTGGAGCCTGCGCGGGTGCCGGCCGCGCCGGAGCTGATGATCTCGCTGGACGCGGCGGGCCGGGCGCGGCTCGGCTGCCTCGCCGGGCACGCCGACCGGGCGGGCGCGCTGATCGTCGTCGACCATCACGCGTCCAACACCGAGTTCGGCGGCGTGCGGCTCGTCGACCCGGACGCCGCCGCCACCGCCGTGCTCGTGGAGGAGCTGATCCGCCGGCTCGGCGTCCCCTTGGACCGCGACATCGCCCAGGGCCTGTACGCGGGGCTCGCCAGCGACACCGGCTCGTTCAAGTACCCGTGCACGACCCCCGAGGTCCACGACCTGGCGGGACGGCTGCTGACGGCGGGCGTCCGCCCGGACGTGGTCAGCCGCGAGCTGTGGGACCGGGCGCCGTTCGGCTACCTGCAGGTCCTCGCGGGCGCGCTGGCGCGGGCCCGGCTGGAGCGCGACGCCGCCGGCGGCCTCGGCCTGGTGTGGACGGCGATCGCGCGTGCGGACCGGGACGCCCGCGACGTCGACTACGACCAGCTCGAAGGGGTCATCGACCAGCTCCGGCGCACGGACGAGGCCGAGGTCGCGGTCGTGTGCAAGGAGAACGACCGGGGCGAGTGGTACGTGTCCACCCGCTCCAAGGGCGCGGTCGACGTGGGCCGCGCCTGCGTCGAGCTCGGCGGGGGCGGCCACCGGACCGCCGCCGCGTTCACCATGGGCGGGGAGCCCGCCTGGATCATCGACCGGCTGCGCGCGGCGCTGCGCGTGCCCGGCGACCCCGACGACTGACCTTTCGGAGCGCGCGTGGACAACTCGGGACTCGTCATCGTGGACAAGCCCGCCGACTGGACGTCGCACGACGTCGTCGGGAAGATGCGGCGGCTGGCCAAGACCCGGCGGGTGGGGCACGCGGGCACGCTCGACCCGATGGCGACGGGCGTGCTCGTCCTCGGGGTCGGCAAGGCCACCCGCCTCCTCGGCCATCTCGCGCTGACGCGGAAGGGGTACGACGCCACGATCCGCCTGGGGCAGTCGACGAACACCGACGACGCCGAGGGCGAGATCACCGCGACGGCGTCCGCCGCGTCCGTCGCGGACGAGGCGCTGCTGGCCGGCGTCGCGGCGCTGACCGGGCCGATCCAGCAGGTCCCGCCGCAGGTGAGCGCGATCAAGGTGAACGGGGAGCGGGCCTACAAGATGGCCCGCAAGGGCGAGGAGGTCGCGCTCGCGGCCCGGCCGGTCACCGTGCACGAGTTCACGGTCCTGGACGTCCGGCGGGACGGTGACCTGATCGACGTGGACGCGTCGGTCTCCTGCTCGTCCGGCACCTACATCAGGGCGCTGGCCCGCGACCTCGGCGCGTCCCTCGGCTGCGGCGGCCACCTCACCGCGCTGCGCCGCACCCGTGTCGGGCCCTACGACCTGCCGATGGCGCGGACGCTGGACCAGCTCGCCGAGAAGCTGGAGATCCTCCCGATGGGGGAGGCGGTCGCCGCGGTGTTCCCGCGCAGGGATGTCTCGGACGACGACGCCCGGAAGATCGCGCACGGCGGCCGGCTTCCCGCCGCGGGGCTCGGGCCGGGACCGGTGGGCGTCTTCGGCCCGGACGGCGCGCTGCTCGCCCTCGTCGAGGAGCAGGGCCGGGTCGCCAAGCCCCTCGCCGTGTTCGTGCCCTGACGGCGCCGGGCCGGCGGGCCCTCCGCCCGTGGCGAGCGTCACCGGGCGAAGGGGATGCGCGGCAACCTACGCGCGCGTAACCTACGTGAGCGTAGGTTCGTAGGTGAGGAGGTGTCCGTGAGCACTGTGAAGGACCACCCCCCGGTGGCGTCCCCGACCCGTCCGCGGCTGCGCGGCTGGCTGCACCTCGGGGCGTTCCCCGCGGTGCTGGTCGCCGGGCTGGTGCTCGTCGCGCTGGGTCCGAGCGTGGAGGCGCGGCTCGCGTCGGCGCTGTACGTGGCGACATCGGGGATGCTGTTCGGGATTTCCGGGACGTACCACCGGCAGCGGTCGCACCGGCTGATCGAGGTGCTGCGCCGGTTCGACCACGCCAACATCTATCTGATCATCGCCGGGACGTACACGCCGTTCGCCGTCCTGGCGCTGGACGGGGGCGTGCGCATCGCCGTCCTCGTCACCGTCTGGACGGGCGCCGTCGCCGGCGTCGTCTTCCGCACCACCTGGATCGGCGCTCCCCGCGCGCTCTACGTGAGCCTCTACATCGTGCTGGGCTGGGTCGCGGTGTTCTTCCTGCCACAGTTCCTGGACGGCGCGGGCGTGGCCGCGTGCGTGCTGGTCGCGACCGGCGGCATCTGCTACAGCGTCGGCGGCATCGTGTACGGGCTGCGCCGCCCCGACCCGTCCCCGCACTGGTTCGGCTTTCACGAGGTCTTCCACGCCTGCACGCTCGCCGCGTACATCCTGCAATACATCGCGGTGTCGCTCGTCGTCTACCAGTCGGGCTGACGGGTACCCCTCGGTGCGACCGGAGCGCCCCGCGCATGGCACTCTTAAGGACGGCAGAAGTAGACGGGCAGGCACGTCCTACGCAGGGAGAGAATGGTGCGGCGTTGGAATGGCCTCGACGAGGTTCCCGGGGACTGGGGCCGTTCAGTGATCACCATCGGGGTGTTCGACGGCGTGCACCTCGGCCATCAGCGGATCGTCGGCGCCGCGGCGGAGGAGGCGCGCCGCCGCGGCCTGCGCTCGGTGGTCATCACGTTCGACCCGCATCCCGACGAGGTCGTCCGGCCGGGCACCCATCCGCCGGTGCTCGCGACCACCAGGCGGCGCGTCGAGCTGCTGGAGGGCCTCGGCACGGACGCCGTCGTCGTGGTGCCGTTCACCCTTGAGCTGTCGAAGACGCCGCCGGACGAGTTCGTCCGGCAGGTGCTGGTCGACCGGCTGCACGCGGCGCACGTCATCGTCGGCGAGGACTTCCGGTTCGGCCACAAGGCCAAGGGCGACGTCGCGCTGCTGCGCGAGCTCGGCGAGAAGTACGACTTCACCGCCGTGGGCATGCCGCTTGTGGCCAACGGCGACACGATCTCGTCCACCTACATCCGCGGGCGGCTCGACGAGGGCGAGGTCGACGCGGCGGCGCGCGCGCTGGGCCGGCCGCACCGGGTGGAGGGCATCGTCGTCCGGGGCCACCAGCGGGGCCGCGCGCTCGGCTTCCCCACGGCCAACCTGGAGATGCCGCCGAACACCGCGATCCCGGCCGACGGCGTGTACGGCGGCTGGCTGGTCTGCGACTCCGACCGCTACCCGGGCTTCCGCTGGCCCGCCGCGATCTCCATCGGGACGAACCCGACGTTCGAGGGCGCGGGGGAGCGGACCGTCGAGGCGTACGCGCTGGACCGCGACGACCTCGACCTGTACGGCGAGCACATGGGCGTGGACTTCACCGCCCGCGTCCGCGACACGCTGAAGTTCGACTCGGTGGAGGCGCTGATCGAGCAGATGCACCTGGACGTCGACCGGATCAGGGAGATCACCGCGGAGTGACCCCGGCGAACCACTCCCTCACCACCCCCTCATGGTGCATACCCTGCGATAACAGGGGTTCTCGCTTCGTGACGGGGTGGGTTTCCGACGTGGTACGGTAAATAGTCGCCGGGAAGGGCCCCGGCGCGGCTGGCTGCACCCTCATGCGGCCCGCCACCCTCTCCAACGCACCATGCGGACCCGTGCGCCCTCCGGGCCCGGATCTGCGGGTGACGATCCCATCGAAGGAGCCACGTGTCGCTCGACACCGCCACGAAGAACCAGATCATCGCCGAGTACGCGACCACTGAGGGTGACACCGGATCGCCGGAGGTCCAGGTCGCGCTGCTGACGCGCCGCATCAACGATCTGACGGAGCACCTGAAGGAGCACAAGCACGACCACCACAGCCGCCGCGGCCTCCTGCTGCTGGTCGGCCGTCGTCGCCGGCTCCTGAAGTACCTGAGCAACAAGGACATCAACCGCTACCGGCAGCTGATCGAGCGACTCGGCCTGCGCCGCTAGCGGGGCGAGGGGGCGGCCCGCCGGGCCGCTCCCTTCCTTTTACGGCCGGCGGGCCCGCGTTGGGCGCGCCCGCCAGGCCCGCAAAACTGCAGACAAGCCTCGCGGACACCGCTGGTGCGGGCCGGTCCTCGGTAGTGGCTTCCGGATCCGTTCCGCCGCATCGGCGGACCTGTCGATCCGGGTGCTTCGATCGAAGACCGGCAGCGTGACAAGCCAACGGGAAACGGCCGCGAGGACCGACATGGAACCCTGAGGAGGTTTCCCGTGACTGAAGCCGTGCGCATCGATGGTGCGCAGAGCACCGAAGCCGTGATCGACAACGGCACGTTCGGCACCCGCACCATCCGTTTCGAGACCGGCCGGCTGGCCCGCCAGGCGGCCGGCTCCGCCGTCGCCTACCTCGACGACGAGACGATGGTGCTGTCGGCGACCACCGCGTCCAAGAAGCCGAAGGACAACCTCGACTTCTTCCCGCTGACCGTGGACGTCGAGGAGCGGATGTACGCGGCCGGGCGCATCCCCGGCTCGTTCTTCCGCCGCGAGGGCCGGCCCTCCGAGGACGCGATCCTCACCTGCCGGCTGATCGACCGGCCGCTGCGCCCGTCGTTCACCAAGGGCCTGCGCAACGAGATCCAGGTCGTCGAGACGATCATGGCGCTGCACCCCGACCACCTGTACGACGTCGTGGCGATCAACGCCGCCTCGATGTCCACGCAGCTGGCCGGGCTGCCGTTCTCCGGCCCGATCGGCGGCGTCCGCGTCGCGCTGATCGAGGGCCAGTGGGTCGGCTTCCCGACGCACCCCGAGCTGGAGCGCGCCACCTTCGACATGGTCGTCGCCGGCCGCGTGCTGCCGGACGGCGACGTCGCGATCATGATGGTCGAGGCGGAGTCCACCCGCGACACGATCAAGCTCGTCGGCGAGGGCGCGACCGCCCCGACCGAGGAGACCGTCGCCGAGGGCCTGGAGGCGGCCAAGCCGTTCATCAAGGTCCTGTGCAAGGCGCAGAGCGACCTCGCGGCCGTCGCCGCCAAGGAGACCCGCGAGTACCCGATCTTCCTGGACTACCAGGACGACGTCCTCGCCGCCGTCACCGACACCGTCGGCGGCGACCTCGCCCAGGCGCTGACCATCGCCGGCAAGCAGGAGCGCGAGGCCCGCCTCGACGAGATCAAGGCGGCCGCCGCCGAGAAGCTCGCCGAGCAGTTCGAGGGGCGCGAGAAGGAGATCTCCGCCGCCTACCGCGCCGTCACCAAGAAGCTGGTCCGCGAGCGGGTCATCCGCGACGGGGTGCGCATCGACGGCCGCGGCCTGAAGGACATCCGCCAGCTCACCGCGGAGGCGCACGTCGTCCCGCGCGTGCACGGCTCGGCGCTGTTCGAGCGCGGCGAGACGCAGATCATGGGCGTGACGACGCTGAACATGCTCCGCATGGAGCAGACGATCGACACGCTGAACCCCGAGCGCACCAAGCGCTACATGCACAACTACAACTTCCCGCCGTACTCCACCGGTGAGACCGGCCGAGTCGGCTCGCCGAAGCGCCGCGAGATCGGGCACGGCGCGCTCGCCGAGCGCGCCATCCTGCCGGTGCTGCCGTCGCGCGAGGAGTTCCCGTACGCGATCCGGCAGGTGTCGGAGGCCCTCGGCTCGAACGGCTCCACCTCGATGGGCTCGGTCTGCGCGTCCACCATGTCGCTGCTGGACGCGGGCGTCCCGCTGAAGCAGATGGTGGCGGGCATCGCGATGGGCCTGATCAACGAGGGCGACGAGTACGTCACGCTCACCGATATCCTCGGCGCCGAGGACGCGTTCGGCGACATGGACTTCAAGGTCGCCGGGACCCGTGACCTCATCACCGCGCTGCAGCTCGACACCAAGCTCGACGGCATCCCCGCCTCGGTGCTGGCCGCCGCGCTGAAGCAGGCCAAGGGTGCGCGCCTCGCGATCCTGGACGTCATGCAGGAGGCCATCGAGGCGCCCGCCGAGATGAGCCCGAACGCGCCGCGGATCATCACGATCAAGGTTCCGGTCGACAAGATCGGCGAGGTCATCGGCCCCAAGGGCAAGATGATCAACTCGATCCAGGACGACACCGGCGCCGACATCACGATCGAGGACGACGGCACCATCTACGTCGGCGCGACCGACGGCCCGTCCGCCGAGGCCGCGCGGCAGGCGATCAACTCGATCGCCAACCCGCACATGCCGGAGGTCGGCGAGCGGTTCCTCGGAACCGTCGTCAAGACCACCACGTTCGGCGCGTTCGTGTCGCTGCTGCCCGGCAAGGACGGCCTGCTGCACGTCTCGCAGATCCGCAAGCTGCACGGCGGCGCCCGGATCGAGAACGTCGAGGACGTCATGGGCGTCGGCGAGAAGATCCAGGTCGAGGTCACCGAGATCGACCAGCGCGGCAAGCTGTCGCTGGTGCCGGTCGAGGTGGTCGAGCGCGAGGGCGCCGAGAAGGGCGACGCGGACGGCGACGCCGCCGAGACGCCGGCCGGCGGCGAGTCCGGCGAGCGGCGCCCGCGCCGGGACGACGGCGAGCGCGCCCCGCGCCGCCGCCGCACCCGCCGCGGCGACGACGCGGGCCAGCGCAACTCCTGATCCCGTTCGACGACCGACCGGCCGTCCCGCAGCCTCCGCCCGGCCGTCCTCCTCCGAGGACCGGCCGGGCGCCGGCTGCGGGGCGCGCCGGTCGGCCGCTCTCACCGACTTTCCAACGACGGAATGTGAGCGACACGTGACCCTGCCGGCGCGGGCGCAGGAGCCCGGCACCACCACGACGATCCACATCGACGGGGCCGGCGCGGTGCGCCGCACCGTGCTGCCCGGCGGGCTGCGGATCATCACCGAGACGATGCCGACCGTGCGGTCCGCCGCGTTCGGCATCTGGTCGGCGGTCGGCTCCCGCGACGAGGCGCCCGCCGACGCCGGCGCCAGCCACTACCTGGAGCACGTGCTGTTCAAGGGGACGCGGCGGCGGTCGGCGCTGGAGATCTCGGCGGCGGTCGACGCGGTCGGCGGCGACCTCAACGCGTTCACCGCCAAGGAGTACACCTGCTACTACGCGCGGGTGCTGGACGCCGACCTGCCGCTCGCCGTGGACGTCGTCTCCGACATGGTCGCCGAGTCGGTCAACCGGCCCGAGGACGTCGAGGCCGAGCGCGGCGTGATCCTCGAAGAGATCCACATGCGCGACGACGACCCGGGCGACCTGATCCACGACGAGTTCTCCACCGCGCTGTACGGCGACACCCCGCTCGGGCGCCCCATCCTCGGCAGCGAGGACTCGATCAACGCGCTCTCCCGGGACCGGATCCACGGCTACTACCGGGAGCACTACGTCCCGTCCAACCTGGTCGTGTCGGTGGCGGGCAACATCGACCACGACGAGGTCGTCGGCCTGGTGTCGCGGGCGTTCGCCGAGCACCTCACCGGCGACGCCGAGCCCGCCGCGCCCCGGCTGGACGGCGCGCCCGCGCCGCTCGACCCGCGCAGCGTGGTGATCGACAAGGACACCGAGCAGGCGCACATCATCCTCGGCGGCGCCGGCGTGTCCCGCACCGACGAACGCCGGTTCGCGCTCGGCGTGCTGAACGCCGCGCTCGGCGGCGGCATGTCGTCCCGCCTCTTCCAGGAGATCCGGGAGAAGCGCGGCCTCGCCTACTCGGTCTACAGCTACACCGCCCAGTACGCCGACTCCGGCATCTTCGGCGTCTACGCGGGCTGCCAGCCGGCCAAGGCCGAGGAGGTCCTGTCGATCTGCCGGGACGAGCTCGGCAAGGCCGCCGCGGAGTGCCTCACCGACGAGGAGCTGGAGCGCGGCAAGGGCCAGCTGCGCGGCGCCATGGTCCTCGGCCTGGAGGACACCGGCTCCCGCATGAGCCGCATCGGCAAGAGCGAGCTGGTCTACGAGTCGCTGCTGCCGGTGGACGAGGTCCTCGCGCGCATCGAGGCCGTCACGCTCGACGACGTCCGCGCGGTCGCCCGGGACGTCCTCGCGGCTCCGCAGGCCCTCACCGTCATCGGCCCGGTCGGCGACCGCGACTTCACGTGACTTGTCGCACCGCCCTCGGCGCCGGGCGCTAGAGCGCCCTCCTCCAACGGGCGTCGCGGCGGCTGCTCACCCTGTTGGTCGCCGACGACGACTGACGCTTGTTAAGCGGACCGGGGTCCGCTAATCTTCGAAGGGTAACCGGACTGTGGTCCGCATGCCCTTTGTCGAGAGGCCCCCATGTCACGCCTGCTGCACATCTCCGCGTCCCCCCGAGGCGCCGAATCGGAGTCCCTGGCGATCGCCCGGACGTTCACGGACGCCTACCGCGAGGTCCACGGCGACGTCGTCGACCACTTCGACCTGTGGGACGGCACGCTCCCCGAGTTCGGGCCCGCCGGGGCCGGCGCCAAGATGGCCGTGTTCGCCGGGGCGGACCCCGCGGGCGAGGAGGCCGCCGCGTGGCGGGCCGCCCGCGCCGTCTTCGAGCGGTTCGACTCCTACGACCGGTACCTGTTCAGCGTCCCGATGTGGAACTCCGGCGTCCCGTACATCCTCAAGCAGTTCATCGACGTGGTCTCCCAGCCCGGCTGGGTGTTCGCCTTCGACCCGGAGGAGGGGTACACGGGCCTCCTGCGCGGCAAGAAGGCCGTTATCGCCTACACCAGCGCCGTCTACGGCGAGGACCGCCCGAGCGCGTTCGGCCGCGACCACCAGGCGCCGTTCCTGGAGGGCTGGCTGCGCTGGGCGGGCATCGCCGACCTCGCCCGCGTCGAGTTCCGCCCCAACCTCGCCACGCCCGACGCCGACGTGGGTCGCCGTACCGCGCACGCGATGGCGCGCGAACTCGGCAAGCGCTTCTGACGGTAGGCTCGGGCCGGACGCCAACCGGGAGGAACACGTGATCAAGGTCGGGGTGCTGGGCGCGCGGGGACGCATGGGAGCCGAGGTGTGCCGCGCCGTGCAGGGGGCCGGCGACATGGAGCTCGTCGCGGCCGTCGACCAGGGGGACGCGCTCGACGCGCTCACCGCCGCCGAGGTCGTCGTCGACTTCACCCACCCCGGCGTCGTCATGGACAACCTCAAGTGGTGCGTCGAGCGCGGCCTGCACGCGGTCGTCGGCACCACCGGGTTCGACCCGTCCCGGCTCGACACGGTCCGCTCCTGGCTGACCGACGAGTCGTCCGGCAACGTGCTCATCGCCCCGAACTTCGGGATCGGCGCGGTGCTGATGATGCACTTCGCGCAGAAGGCGGCCCCGTTCTTCGAGTCCGTCGAGATCGTCGAGACGCACCACCCGAACAAGGCCGATGCCCCGTCCGGCACCGCCTACCGCACCGCCGAACTGGTCGCCGCCGCCCGCGCGGAGGCCGGCGTGTCCCCGCCCCCGGACGCCACGACGTCCGAGATCGACGGCGCGCGCGGGGCGGACGTCGACGGGGTCCGCGTGCACGCCGTCCGCATGTCGGGCGCCGTCGCGCACCAGGAGGTCGTCCTCGGCGGCCACGGTGAGCTGTTCACCATCCGGCACGACTCGATGAACCGCGAGTCGTTCATGCCGGGCGTCCTGCTCGCCGTCCGCAAGGTCCCCGAGATGGACCGCCTGACGCTCGGCATCGAGTCGCTCCTCGGCCTGTGACGGACCCTGTGACGGACCCTGTGACGGACCCTGTGATGGACTTCGCCGCCGACCCCTGGGACTACCTCGCCGCGTCCGAGGCGATCGACATCGAGCACCCGCTCGTCCAGTCGATCGCCTCGGAGCTGCGCACCGGCGACGACATCGCCTACGCGCACGCCGCGTTCGACTACGTCCGCGACCAGGTGCCGCACTCGATGGACACCGGCGACCACCGCGTCCCCTGGCGCGCGTCCGACGTCCTCGGCCAGCGCACCGGCCTCTGCTACGCGAAGTCCCACGCCTACGTCGCCCTGCTCCGCGCGGGCGGCATCCAGGCGGGCCTCTGCTACCAGGAGTCGTCCGGAGTCCTGCACGGCCTCACCGCCGCCCTGGTGGACGACCGCTGGGTCCGCCTCGACCCCAGGGGCAACAAGCCGGGCGTCGACGTGGAGTTCTCCGCGTCCGAGGACCGCCTCGCCTACCCCGGCGACCCGATCTACCCCACGGTCTACGCGGCGCCGCCCGACGCCGTCCTGGAGGGCCTCAAGGCCATGCCCGAGCCCACGGGCCTCCCGGCCCTGCGCCCATGAGCCTGCTCCCATGAACCTGCGCCCGGCGACACCCGCCGACTACGACCGCATCATCACCGTCGTGGACGACTGGTGGGGCCGTGAAGTCCACCAGATCCTTCCCCGCCTCTTCCTCGACCACTTCCACCGCACCAGCCTCGTCGCGGAAGCGGCGGACGATCTGGCGGGGTTCCTCGTCGGCTTCATGTCCCCGTCCCTTCCCGACACCGCCTACATCCACTTCGTGGGCGTGGACCCCCGCTTCCGCGGCGCCGGCCTGGCCCGCCGCCTCTACGGGACCTTCTTCGCCCTGGCCCGCGCCGACGGCCGCACCACTGTCCGCGCCCTCACCTCCCCGCAGAACACGGGCTCGATCGCGTTCCATGCGTCCATGGGCTTCACCGCGACCCCGGCCCCGTCCCACGACGGCCCGGAGACCGGCCGAGTGCTCTTCCACCGGTCCCTCCCCACCTCCCGCTGACCGCGCCGGAACGGGGGTTGTGCGCGTTCAGGGCCGGGGCCTAGCGTTCGCCGGGTGGAGGCCGAGTTCGCGCGGGACATGTGGAAGGTCGTCGAGCCGCTGCACGCGGTGTCGTACTTCGCGGAGGAGTGCCTGGCGGCCAACAGGGACGTCGGGCGAGATGCCGTTCCCCAACCCGATCGGCCTGCCCCGCGTCGGGTAGCCGCTCAGCGGGGCGAGGCCGGGTTCGGGAAGCCGTACTTGTGGAACAGCTTCTGCGCCGTGGGCGTCAGCAGCCAGGACACGAACGCGTTCGCCGCCTCCTGGTGCTCGGAGTCCTCGACGACGGCGGCGGGGAAGGAGGTCATGACGTTCATGTCCGCCGGGATGGGGACGCTGCTCGCCGCGACGCCCGCCGAGCGCATGTCGGTGATGTAGACGATGCCCGCGTCGGCCCCGCCGGAGCGGATGCGGTCCAGGACGGCCCGGGCGCTGATCTCCTCGGAGCTCCACCGGACGGTCAGCCCCGCCTTCGCGAGGACCTGGCGGGTGTAGCGGCCCACCGGGACGCCGGCCGCGCCGACCACGACGCGCAGGCCCGGCCGGCCGAGGTCGCGCAGGTCCCGGACGCGGCGCGGGTTGCCCGGCCTGACCGCGATGGTGAGCGTGTCGTGGGCGATGATCCGGGGGCGTCCGGCCAGGTATTCGGCGGCGTCCCGCATGCTCGCCGGGTCGCCGGTCACCAGGACGTCGCCGGAGACGTGCTCGGACAGCCGGTCCACCATCTCGGGGGAGCCGCCGAACTCGAAGCGCACCCGCACGCCCGGATGCTCCTGGTGGTAGGCCGTCCCCACCTCGCCGAACACTTCCGTCAGCGACGAGGACGCGAGGACGGTCAGCGTCACGGGGCCGGACGTGCCGCCGCAGCCCGCGCCGAGGCCGGCCGGGACGAGCGCGGCGAGCAGCGCGGACGCGCGGAGCCGCCGCCGTCGGGGGGAATCGGGCATATGGCCTCATCCTAGGGTCGGGCCCTTCGCGCGCCCGTGATTCGGCGTGGCGTGTCAGTGGCGCGCACTAATGTTTCCGGCAACTGGAGATCACGTCCTCGGAGGCCCGACGATGTCCCTCGACCTGATGGAACTGCTGCCCGGTGACTGGCGGGAGCGGCTCGACCCGCTGCTCGACCCGATCGCCACCGCCGCGCTGGGCGCGTTCGTCGCGGGGGAGTACGCCGCCCAGACCGTCTACCCGCCGCGTGAGGACCTGTTCAGCGCGTTCCGGCACTGCCCGTTCGACCGCGCCCGCGTGCTGATCCTCGGGCAGGACCCCTACCACGGCCCCGGCCAGGCGCACGGGCTCAGCTTCAGCGTCCGCGACGGGGTGCGGCTGCCGCCGTCGCTGCGCAACATCTACAAGGAGCTGGCGACCGATCTCGACGTCCCGGCCGCCGCGTCCGGCGACCTCACCCGCTGGGCCGACCAGGGCGTCCTGCTGCTGAACGCGGTGCTGACCGTGCGCGCCGGCGAGGCGGGCTCGCACGCCGGCAAGGGCTGGGAGGACTTCACCGACGCCGCGATCCGCGCGCTGAACGACAAGAGCGAGCGGGTCGTCTTCGTGCTCTGGGGCGCCTACGCCCGCAAGAAGGCCCGCCTGATCACCGGGCCGCAGCACACCGTGATCGAGTCGGCGCACCCGAGCCCGCTCAGTGCCAAGAAGTTCTTCGGGACGCGCCCGTTCAGCGCCGTCAACAAGGCCCTCGTCGACGCCGGCCTCCCCGAGATCACCTGGGGCCCCGAACCGGTCACCGGCTGAGGCGCGGCGCGGGGCCTCACCCGCGCGGGGGAGGGGCGGGTGCGGTTTCACCCGGCGGCGGGAAGAGCGGCGGGCGCCGGTCCGGGCATCGTCGGTGCCATGACCGTTTCAGTTCAGCCGCTCGCCCTGCCGCGCGCCCGCCCCGGCGGGCCGGGGCCCCTGCGCCTCGCGGTGTGCGCGGCGACGATCGCCGCCTGCGTCCCCTACCTCACGATCAAGATCGCGTGGCTGTCCGGCAGCACGGCCGGGTGGAACGACGCCGCCGCCGCGCGGGACTCGGCCCTGTACGTCGGCAACGCGATCACCATGGGCATGGACGCGGTGGCCGTGCCGGTCGCGCTGGCGTTCACGTTCCGGTGGGGCCGGCGGATCCCGGCCTGGCTGGTGCTGGCGCCGATCTGGGTCGCGGTCGGGCTGCTCGCGCCGATCGTCCTGGCCGTACCGCTGGGGACGCTGCTGCAGGCGCTGTTCTCCACCGAGCCGCTCACCGGCGGCGAAGGCCCGGTCCAGGGCTGGGTGTACGGCGTCGTCTACACGGGCTTCACCGTGCAGGGGCTCGGTCTGCTCGCGGCCTTCGTCCTGTACGCGCGGGAACGGTGGGCGGACGTCTTCACCGTCCGCACGAGGGACGTCCCCAAGGGCGCCACGCAGCCGCTGCAACTGCTCATGGCGCGGACGGCGGGCGTGTTCGCCGCGGTCTTCGCGGCCGCGCACCTCTTCTGGGCCTTCGGCGGGACGGCGGGGCTCCGCGGGGACGAACTCGCCCACAGGACCGTGACGCAGCAACTGGCCGACGGCGTGTGGGGCGTGCTGGCGCTCGCCGGGGCCGCCGCCCTCCTGGCGATCGTCCGGCGCCGCGGCCGTCCGGAACGCCTCCTGGTGCCGCTGGCCGCAGCCTGGGTCGGGGCGGCGGCCACGTTCGCCTGGTCGCTCTACTCGCTCCTCGTGACGCTCGCCCAGCCGGGCTTCCTGGCGTCCGGCACGACCGCGGCGGCGAACCTGACCGCGCTCGGCGGGCTGCTCGCCGGGATGCTCATGGGGGTTGCCGGAGCGGTCCTGCTCACCGAGCGTCAGAGCGCCAGGCCGACCGCCAGCAGCACGCCGTAGGCGATCTGGAGGCGTCCGGTCTCGCCCAGCACCGGGATGAGGGCGGGGCCGGACGCGCCCTGCAGCACCTTCTGCGTCGGCGGCAGCGTAAGCGGCGCCGCGAGCAGCGCGATCAGCGCCCACGGGTGCGGCGCCGACAGCGCCAGCACGAACATGAACGGCAGCGCGGTGCAGGCCGCGTACAGGATGCGGGTCCAGGGGCCGCCGAGCACCACGGCGAGGGTCCGCTTGCCCGACTCCCGGTCGGTCGGGATGTCGCGCAGGTTGTTCGCGACGAGCATCGCGCAGGCCAGCAGCCCGATCGGCACCGCCGCCGCCCACGCCTCCCACGGGAGCTTCTCGACCTGGACGTACACCGTCCCGACGACGGCGACGAGGCCGAAGAAGACGAACACCGACACCTCGCCGAGCGCGCGGTAGCCGTACGGCTTCTTGCCGCCCGTGTAGAACCAGGCGGCGAGGATCGCGAACGCGCCGACCAGCAGCAGCCACCAGGTCGTCACGGCGGCGAGCACCAGCCCGGCCACGGCCGCGGCGAGGAAGCAGGCCAGCGCGGCGCCGAGCACCTGCTTCGGCGGCGCGACCTTCGACCCGACGAGGCGGAGCGGGCCGACGCGGTCCTCGTCGGTGCCGCGGACGCCGTCGCTGTAGTCGTTGGAGTAGTTCACCCCGATCTGCAGGATGAGGGCGACGAACGCGGCGAGGACGGCGCGCCACCAGACGGGCTCGCCCTCGCCGACCGCGACGCCGGTGCCGACGACGACGGGGACGAGGGACGCGGGCAGGGTGCGGGGCCGGGATCCGGCGACCCATTGGGTGAGCGTGGCCACAGTTACCGCTTGTTCTCGTGGGACGACAGGGGGACTACCGCTTCGATTCTTCCCGATGGCGATCACCGCTCGGGCGCAGCCGCAGCGACACGGCGAGCCCGACCGCGAGGATCGCCGCGGTGGTGAGCGCCGCGTGCCTGGTCGCGACGGCGAGGCTCGCGTCGGCGGCGCGCGCCTCCGCCGCCATGCCGGGGGCGGCGTGCAGGTCGCGGCCGTACGTCCCGGCGCTCTCCCGCAGGTCGTGCGCCACGGCCGCCTGCCGGTCGGGCGGCAGCGCCGAGTCGGTGGCGAGCCGGTCGGCCATCGCGTGCCCGAGGCTCGTCGCGAACACCGTCCCGATGGCGGCGATGCCGAGCGCCGCGCCGACCTGCCGGGCCGTCGACTGCGTCCCGGACGCCTGCCCGGACTGCTCCGGCGGGACGTCCGCGAGCGACACGTTCGTCAGCTGCGCCGACGTCAGGCCGAGGCCGAGCCCGTAGAGCAGCATCCACGGCGCGAGGCCGAGCCCGCCGGTCGTCGCCGACACGGTGAGGCCCAGCGCGACGACGGCGGCGACCTCCAGCACCATGCCGATCTGCACGACCCGGTGGGCGCCGCGCCTGTTCGCGAGCCTGCCCGCGAACCCGCCGGACAGGAACGCGCCCGCGGCGAGCGGCAGGATCGCCACGCTGATCTCCAGCGGGTTCGTGCCGTGCACGCCCAGCAGGAACAGCGGCAGGACGAACAGCAGCCCCAACTCGCCGACGTTGATGAGGGACGAGGCCAGGTTGCCGCGCCGGAAGTTCGGGATGCGGAACAGCTCCAGGTCGAGCATCACCGGGCGTCCGGCCGCCGCCCGGGACCGCTCCACCACGACGAGCGCCGTGATCAGCAGCGCCCCGAGCGCGAGGACGACCGGGACGGGCGACAGCGCCGTCTCCGGCCAGTCGAACCCGGCCACCGTGAACGTGCGCGTCGGGGTCCACCAGCCGTACGTCTGGCCCTCGATGATCCCGCACACGACCGCGCCGAGCCCGAGCGCGGACAGCAGCCCGCCCGCCCAGTCGATCTCCCGCCGCGCGCTCGCGGAGCCCGGCCGCCGCGTCTCGGGCAGCAGCCACAGCGCCCCGGCGACGAGCAGCGCGCCGAGCGGCAGGTTGATCCCGAAGGCCCAGCGCCAGCCGCCGCCGGTCGCGACGGCCCCGCCGAGCAGCGGGCCGAGCGCGGCCATGCCGCTGATCATCGAGCCCCAGAACGCGAAGGCGACGGCGCGGTCCCGCCCGGTGAAGACGGCGTTCAGCGTCGACAGCGTCGCCGGCATGATCATCGAGGCGCCGACGCCCTGCAGGGCCCGCGCGCCGATGAGCGCCGTGCCGCCCCCGGCCAGCGCGGCGGCGACGCTCGCCGCCGCGAACACCGCGGTGCCGAGCACGAACAGCCGGCGGCGCCCGAACAGGTCCCCGGCCCGCCCGAACGGGATGAGCAGCGCCGCGAACACCAGCGCGTACACCGAGGTCACCCATTCGGCGTCCGAGGTCGTGAGACCCAGGTCCGTGACGATCCGGGGCATCAGCACGCCGAGGATCGTGGCGTCCACGATGATCAGCGAGACGCCGAGGCTGAGGACGAGCATGCCCAGCCGGCGGTGCCGGACGGCGGGCGCCGCCGCGGCGGGGGCGCGCTGCGGCGTCAGGAAGGTGGGCTCGGGCACGGCTTCAAAGATATTGCCGGGCCGGGTGTGCACCTCACCGACCCCTGCTTACGCACTGATGTCGGTGTGCAGGCGGATCTGCCGGACGGGCTCGCCCATGTCCAGCGTGCGGGCCGTCCCGTCGGGCGCCCAGCCGGCCGAGCCGAGGAACGTCCGGGTGACCTCGTCGTCCTCGAAGACCCAGCTGACCATGGTGGTGAAGCCGTCCTCGCGGAGCAGGTCGGCGGTCGCGGCGAGCAGCCGGCTGCCGTGCCCGGCGCGGGTGTGCAGCGGGTCGACCAGCAGCGTGATCAGCTCCGCCGCGGCGGCGTCGAGATCGTCGTCCTCGGCGGGGCCGTGCGCGGCGAACCCCACGACCAGGTCGGACGCGACCGCGACCAGCAGGCGGTGCCGGGGCGTCGGCGGCGCGGTCGCGGCCTGCGCCCACCGGTCCCGCCACGTCTCCACCGCGGCGGGCGCGGTCACCTCGTCGAGGACGCCCGCGGGCAGCAGGTCGCGGTACCCCTGCCGCCACGCCCGCACCTGGATGTCGGCGACGGCGGCCGCGTCCGCCCGCCGCGCGGGCCGCACCCCCACATCGGCCATGCCGCCCCCGTCCGATCGCTGGAAACCCGCCGCCCACCTTAGCGATCTCGGACCGATCAGCCGGACGCGGCCTTCCCGTGGACGGGGTCCTCAGGTGGGCGCGGTCTTCCGCCGGGCGCGGTAGGCGCGGGTCTTGGTGCGGTTTCCGCAGACGCTCATCGAGCACCAGGCGCGGGACCGGTTCTTGGACGTGTCGAGGAACGCCCAGCGGCAGGTGTCCTCCTGGCAGACCTTGAGCCGGGGCCACGTGCCGGCGGCGACGGAGTCCATGATCGCGGCGGCGAGGCGGGCGAGGCCGGCGGCGGCCGTGCCGGACGGGTCGAGCGGGACGAGCGCGGGACGCGGGCCGGTGAGCGTGATCCGCAGCGGCAGGGCGGCCAGCGCGTCCTCCAGGTCGTCGGGGAAGCCGGCCTCCTGCGGCCCGTGGTGGGCGGACATGGCCTCGCGGAGCCCCTCCCGGAGCGCCGCGGCCATGCGCAGGTCGGCGTCTCCCGCTCCGGCGGCCGCCGGGACGAGCCCGCGTTCGGCGAGCCAGCCGCCGAGCGCGGCCGGCGTGGCGATGTCGTCCGTCGCCGACTCGACGTCGAGCGTGTTGACGAAGTCCGCCAGGAGCAGCGCGGGGTCTCCTTCGGCGTGAGCGTCGGCCATAACCCCTCCTGCGTGTCCACTGAGAACTCTACCAACGCGCAACACCGTCATTAAGGTTTGACCGGTTGCGTCTTGGAAACACCGGCGTTACGGTTTAGATGGTGTCAACGAACGGGAGCCACGAGATGAATCCGCTGCCATACCTGGCGAGCCTCGCCATGCGGCACGCATGGGCGGAGCGCGAGTACGCGCGGCTGCACGCCGACATCGTCGAGGCGCGGCTCACCGCCCGCGCACGCCAGGCCGAGCGCGGCACCCGGATGCGCCGCTGGCTCCTCGACGGCGTGCCCGACCGGATCGGCGGACGGCGCCGCGCCGCCCGCCCGCGGCGCCGTCCGCAGGCCGCGCCGTACTGCGCGCGCGCCGCCGCGCACTCGGCCGGAGCCGTCCGGCTGGCGGGAGGCGCCCGATGACCCCGAAGGTGGGCAACCTCGTCATCGACTGCACCGACCTGGGCGCCATGGCGGCGTTCTGGGGCGAGCTGCTCGGCATGAAGACGACCGCGGAGGACGACGACTGGCTCGACCTGGAGCCCCTGGGCGGCCACGGGCCGATCCTGTCGTTCCAGCTCGTCCCCGAGGGCAAGACGATCAAGAACCGGCTGCACCTGGACCTGGACGTCCCCGACGTCCGCGCCGCGGGCGACCGCGCGGCCGGGCTCGGCGCCGTCCCGGCCGGCGAGCCGATGGGACACCCGGAGCGGCCGTTCCAGGTCTGGCGCGACCCCGAGGGCAACGAGTTCTGCTTCTGCACGATCTGACCGGCGGCCCCGGCCGCGAGGGCCGGCACCGGCCGCCGGTCAGCGCGCGGTCATGACCGCACCACCGGGTCCGACCGCACCACCGTGGCGAGCCGGCGGACGCCCTCGGCCAGTTCCGGCTCCGAGGCCGCCGTCCCGTAGCTGATCCGCAGGTACGGGGCGGGGGCCTCGGCGGGGAAGAAGGGCCGCCCCGCGCTGACCAGGACACCGGCGCGCAGGGCGGCCTCGGCCAGCGCGGTGTCGTCCACACCGTCCGGCAGCCGCGCCCACAGGTGCAGGCCGCCCGCCGGGCGGTTCACCCGCAGCTCCGGCAGGTCGCGGGCGAACGCGGCGAGCAGCGCGTCGCGGCGCGCCCGCAGCGCCGCCCGGACGGTCCGCAGGTGCCGCGGCCAGCCCGGCGAGCTGACCAGTTCGAGCAGCGTCTCCTGCAGCGGCCGGGCCGGGAAGAACTCCTCGACGAGCTGCGTGGCGCGGATCCGCTCGGCGACCGGGCCCCGCGCGACCACCGCGGCGATCCGCAGGCTCGGCGCGGTCGCCTTGGTGAGCGACGCGATGTGCACGACCCGGCCCTCGGTGTCCTCGGCGATCAGCGGCGGCGGTGGCGGCTCGATGCCGAGGTGCCGCGCGAAGTCGTCCTCCACCACGAAGGCGCCCGCCGCGCGCGCCACGTCGAGGACCCGCGCGCGCCGCCCGGCGCTCAGCACCGCGCCGGTCGGGTTGTGGAAGGCCGGCTGGCAGTACAGGACCCGTGCCCCGCTCACCGCGAACGCCTCGGCGAGCAGGTCGGGGCGGATCCCGTCCGCGTCGACCGGGACGGGCACCGGGTGCAGGCCGCTCGCCCGCGCGATCGCGAGGACGCCCAGGTAGGTCGGCGACTCGACCAGGACGGGCGAGCCGGGCGGCAGCAGCGCCCGCAGCACGGTCGTCAGCGACTGCTGCCCGCCGCTGGTGACCACCACGTCGGCGGGGGAGACGGCGCCGCCGACCGTCCGGGCGAACCAGGCGCGCAGCTCGGGCAGCCCGCCGAGCGCCGGCATGGCCCAGGCGTCCGGGCGCCGGGCGGCCCGCGCCGCCGCCGCGGCGAGCGCCCGCACCGGCTGCAGCGCGGGATGCAGGTAGCCGCCGCTGAGCGGCACCACGCCGTCGGGCGCCGGGGTGAGCAGCCACGAGACGCCGGACGGGTCCACGGACCGGTCGCCGAGCGTCACCGCCTGCCAGCCGAAGTCGGCGGGCTCCGCCGTGGCCGGCCGCCGGCCGGCGGCGAACGCCCCGCTGCCCGGCCGCGTCACGACGAGGCCCTCGGCGGACAGCAGCCCGAGCGCCCGCGACACCGTCACCGGGCTGACCCGGTGCCGCTCGACCAGCGCCCGGCTGGACGGCAGCCGCTCGCCGGGGCCCATGCGGCGGACGTCGGAGCGCAGCGCGTCGGCGAGCGCCGCCACACTGCTATCGTTCTTCATGAAGACCAAGGATAGCGCTACTGTCATCGCGCCGATAGCGGAGAACGCCCCCGGGCGGGGGCTCTGGCTGGCCGCACTCGGCGTCCTGATCTTCTCTTTCACCCTCCCCACCACGGTCTTCGGGCTGGACGGCCTGGACCCGTACGTGATCGGCGTCGGACGATCGGCCGCCGCGGCCGTCCTCGCCGCCGCGGCACTGCTATCGGTGCGGGCCCGCCCGCCGCGCCGCGACCAGTGGGCCGGACTCGCGGTCGTCGTCGCCGGAGTGGTCTTCGGCTTCCCGGTGCTCAGCACGCTCGCGCTGGACCACGGCGCCTCGTCCGCGCACTCGGCGGTCGTGGTCGGGCTGCTGCCCGCCACCACCGCCGCGTTCGGCGTGCTGCGCGCGGGGGAGCGGCCCTCCCGCGTGTTCTGGCTCGCGTGCGCGGCCGGCGCCGGCTGCGTCACCGGCTTCGCGGTGGTCCGCGGCGCCGGCCGCGTCACGGCGGCCGACCTGCTGCTGTTCGGCGCGCTCGTCGCCGCGGCGGCCGGCTACACCGAGGGCGGCCGGCTGGCCAGGGACATGCCCGGCTGGCGCGTCATCTCGTGGGCGCTGGTGCTGGCCGCGCCGATCACCGTCCCGGTGACCGCGTGGCTGCTCGCCACGACCCACCCCGACTGGACGGGACGCGCCGTGCTCGGCTTCGGCTACGTCTCCGCGCTCTCCGCCTACCTCGGGTTCTTCGCCTGGTACGAGGGACTCGCGCGGGCCGGGATCGCGCGCGGCGGCCAGGTCCAGCTCGTCCAGCCGATGCTGACCCTGCTCTGGTCGGGGCTCCTCCTCGCCGAGCCGGTCGACGCCACGACCGCGCTGGCCGCCGTCGCCGTGCTGGTCTGCGTGGCCCTCACCCAGCGGGCCCGCGTGGGCCGCGTCCCGGCCGCCGGGCGCGCCGTCAGTCCTTGACGATCTGGGCCAGCAGCGTCACGACCCCGACGCCGACGCCGATGGGGATCGCGAACCGCGGGGCGGCGGCGGTCAGTGCCGCGGCCCCCGCCGCGACGATGATGATCACGAGTGCGCGGGTGCTGATCATGGGGCGCGGTTCGCCGTGCCGCTCGGGCGGCACCCGCGATTCCGGTGGTACTCGCATGCCGGTTCGACCTCCATCCGGACGGACGGTAAGACCGGGGCGGCTTCCCGTCGGGACGACGGGCGACACCGCTGAGCCGCCTCGTGGTCACAGGGTTCCCCGGATGTCAACGGTTGCCGCGCGCGCCGCGCGATCAGCGCCCAAACCATGATCGTTTCATGGGTGATCCCTGGTCGCGGGTGTCCGGAGCGCCGCGCCGATCCGGGATCATTGCGCTATGGAGCGCAAAGGGCGGGTCGCGGGTGTTCTGGGCAGGGCGCTGCGCTGGGCCGGGTGGACCGCGGCCTACCTGCTCGGCCTCGCGGCGCTCGTCCTCGCCGGGGCGTGGGTGTGGTGGCAGCCCGAGCCGCAGGCCCGGGGCACCGAGGCCAACGGGCTGTGGGCCCGGCACCAGTGGGTGGGGGAGCCGCACACCGACGCCGAGTACCGCGCGTTCGGCGACCTCCTCAAGCGCAACCGCATCACCGACGTGTTCTTCCACGCGGGCCCCTTCGAGGCGGACGGGACGGTCCCCGCCGCCAGGTACCGCTACGCGCCGCAGCTCATCGAGGCCATGCGCGAGTACGCGCCGGGCGTCCGCGCGCAGGCGTACCTGGGGCAGATCCGGGTGGTGGACGGCAAGGGCGTCATCGACCTCGACGACCCGGCCGTGCGGGAGCGGGTCCTGGAGTCCGACGCGGCCTTCCTGGACCTCGGGTTCGACGGCGTCCACTACGACTTCGAGCCGGTCTACCCCGACGACCGCGCGTTCATGACGCTCATGGACCAGACCCGCGAGCTCACCCGGAGGCGGGGCCGGCTGCTGTCGGTGGCGCTGGAGCAGCCGACGCTCGCCGACCGGCTCCAGCCCGTCTACAAGGCGCTGATCCCGCGCACCGGCGCGGTCCACTACCCGCCGCGGCCGACCGGGGACTTCCTGCGCGCCGTCGCCGCCCGCGCCGACCAGGTCGCGATCATGACCTACGACGTGTCGCTGCCGACGCGCTCGCTCGCCGGATGGCACTACGCCCGGCACACCCGGGCGACGCTGGAGCTCATCGGCGACCGCACGACCGTCTTCATCGGCGTTCCCACCTACCGCCCTCTCATGGAGTGGGCGGAGGACCAGCAGGTCGCGCTGCGCGGCGTCCGGCGCGGGATCGACGGGCTGGACCGTCCGCCCCGGCGCCCGTACGGCGTCGCCGTGTACGCGGGCTGGACGACCCGCGACGACGAATGGGCCCGTTACCGATCCACCTGGCTGCCTCGCACGACAGAAAGTCCTGCCGGTTGAGAAACCTGCCCGGCCACGTTCCGATTCTCTTGTACACGCAGGTAGAAAGGGTTGGGTAGCTCTTCACCTTCGGGGGTATTGCCCCGTGCGGAAGTCAAGACAGGGCCTGCGGATGGCAAAGGAAGTGGGGACGAGGCCGATGGGCGTTCAGCAGACCGCGCGGTGCGACGCCGACCGGATCGGCGAGCTGTCAGCCGAGTTCGCCGGCTGGCGGATCGGCCGGGGCGGGTCCGGACTCTGGTGGGCCGTCCGCGGCAACGATCTCGTGCGCACTCCCGACGTCGAGGAGCTGCGCGTCCGGCTCCATGAGATGACCGCTGGGTCACGTTATCCAACCGAGTCCCGGAAGTGGCCGGACTGACCCCGTAACGCGGCATTTGCGTGCCACGATGTGCTGTGGGAGTCGTCGCCACGCGTACCCCCGAGCGTGTGGCGGCGGCTTCTCCCCTTTCCGTACGACCTGCGGGTCCAAGTCGAACGGCCGGAACGGTACCGTTCGTTGCATGGCACCCAGCACAACGACTGACGCTCCGTTTGGACGGATGCTGACCGCCATGGTCACTCCGTTCCTCCCGGACGGCGGCGTCGACTACGACGGCGCCGCGCGCCTCGCGACCCACCTGGTCGACGAGCGGCGCCACGACGGCCTCGTCGTCAACGGGACGACGGGCGAGTCGCCCACGACGAGCGACGACGAGAAGAGCAGACTTCTGCGCGCGGTCATCGAGGCGGTCGGCGACCGCTCCGTGGTCGTCGCCGGTGCCGGGACGAACCACACCGAGCACACCCTGAAACTCGCGCGGCAGGCCGAGGCCGCCGGCGCGCACGGGCTGCTCGTGGTCACCCCCTACTACAACAAGCCGCCGCAGGAGGGCCTCGTCCGCCACTTCACCGCGGTGGCCGACGCGACGGGGCTGCCCTGCATGCTGTACGACATCCCGGGGCGCACCGGGGTGCCGATCGAGAACGACACGCTCGTCAAGCTCGCCGAGCACCCGCGCATCATCGCCGTCAAGGACGCCAAGGGCGACCTGTTCGGCGCGTCCCGCGTGATGGCCGCGACCGACCTCGTCTGGTACTCCGGCGACGACAACCTCAACCTGCCCTGGCTGTCGGTCGGCGCGGCGGGGTTCGTCAGCGTGGTCGGCCATGTCGTCGGCGCCGAACTCCATGAGATGATCGACGCATACCGCGCCGGTGAGCACGGGCGGGCGCTGGAGATCCACCGGCGGCTGCTGCCCGTGGTCACCGCCATCATGACCCGTACGCAGGGCGCCATCGCCGTCAAGGCAGCGCTGAACCTGCTCGGCCTCCCCGGCGGCGGCCCGCTCCGCGCGCCGCTGGTGGAGGCCTCGCCGGAGTTCGCGGCGCGCCTGCGAGAAGACCTCACGATAGGGGGAGTCAAAGTGCCGGAGGTCGTCATCCCGGAGGTCGCCCGGTGAGCCATCCTCACCCGGAGCTCTCGGACCCGCCCGCCCCGCCCGCGGGAGGGCTTCGCATCGTCGCGCTCGGCGGGCTGGGGGAGATCGGCCGCAACATGACGGTGTTCGAGTACGGCGGACGCCTGCTCGTCGTCGACTGCGGCGTGCTGTTCCCCGAGACCGAGCAGCCCGGCGTCGATCTGATACTGCCCGACTTCGAGTACATCAGGGACCGCCTCGGCGACATCGAGGCGGTCATACTCACGCACGGCCACGAGGACCACATCGGCGCCGTGCCCTACCTGCTGCGCGAACGCCGCGACATCCCGATCGTCGGCTCCAGGCTCACCCTCGCGCTGCTGGAGGCCAAGCTCACCGAGCACCGCATCAAGCCGGTCACCGACGTGGTCGTGGAGGGCGAGCGCCGCTCCTTCGGGCCGTTCGACTGCGAGTTCCTCGCCGTCAACCACTCGATCCCGGACGCGCTCGCCGTCGCCCTCCGCACGCCGGCCGGGCTCGTCCTGCACACCGGCGACTTCAAGATGGACCAGCTCCCGCTGGACGGCCGGCTCACCGACCTGCCCGGCTTCGCCCGGCTCGGCGCCGAGGGCGTCGACCTGCTGATGGCCGACTCGACCAACGCCGAGGTGCCCGGGTTCGTCACCAGCGAGCGCAACATCGGCCCGGTCGTCGACGAGGTGTTCCGCACCGCGCAGGAGCGGCTCATCGTCGCCTGCTTCGCCTCGCACATCCACCGCGTCCAGCAGGTCCTGGACGCCGCCGTCGCTAACGGCCGCAAGGTCTGCTTCGTCGGCCGCTCGATGGTGCGCAACATGGGCGTCGCGCGCGAGCTGGGCTACCTGAACGTGCCCGACGGCATCATGGTCGAGCAGAAGGAGCTGGACGACATCCCCGGCGACCGGCTGGTGCTGGTGTGCACCGGGTCGCAGGGCGAGCCGATGTCGGCGCTGTCGCGGATGGCCAACCGCGACCACTCGATCCGCATCACCGAGGGCGACACCGTGCTGCTGGCGTCCTCGCTGATCCCGGGCAACGAGAACGCGGTCAACCGCGTCATCAACGGCCTCACCCGGTGGGGCGCCCGCATCGTGCACAAGGGCAACGCGCTCGTGCACGTGTCCGGGCACGCGTCGGCGGGCGAGCTGCTGTACGTGCTGAACGTGACCAAGCCGGCCAACTTCGTCCCCATCCACGGGGAGTGGCGGCACCTGCGCGCGCACGCCAAGCTCGCCGCGCTCACCGGCGTCCCCGCCGACGGCATCGTCATCGCCGAGGACGGCGTCGTCGTCGACCTCGTGGACGGGCGCGCCAAGATCGTCGGCGCCGTGCCCGCCGGCTACGTGTACGTGGACGGGCTGTCGGTCGGCGAGGTCACCGAGACCTCGCTGAAGGACCGGCGCATCCTCGGCGAGGAGGGCTTCGTCTCCATCGTCGTCGGCATCGACTCGACGTCCGGCAAGGTCGTCGCCGGGCCGGAGGTGCACGCGCGCGGCGCCGGCATCCTCAACGAGGACTTCGACGAGATCATCGAGCGCATCGAGGCCTCGCTGCGGGGCGCCGCCGCCGACGGCGTCAACGACCCGCACCAGATGAACCAGCTCATCCGGCGGACCGTCGGCAAGTGGGTGAGCGACAACTACCGGCGCCGCCCGATGATCGTCCCGGTGGTCGTGGAGGTCTAGGAGCACGTTCACGGACGGCCGCGGGGCGCGCGCCCCGCGGCTGTCCGTTTCTCCAACACGCCTCGCGCCCTCCCTGGAACCTCCAGGGTCCTTGGTTACTCTCATCACCATGGCCACACGTGCGTCCGGGGGTGCGAGAACCTCTTCGCGTGCGGGGGGCAGTGGGGCTCGCAAGCCCGCAGGTTCGTCCCCCCGGAAGCGACCGAGCGGCACCTCCAAGGGCGGCCGCGGCTCGGGGCGGGGCCGCCCCCCGCAGAAGCCCGACCCGATCTCCCAGGCCGTCCTCGGGTTCTTCAAGCTCCTGTTCAGGCTGTACCTGCTCGCCGCCGTCGCGGTCGGGTCGGTCTTCCGCGCCTACGGGCACGGCGCCCGCAACCTCGACCCCGAGCACCGCCGCGACGGCCTCGGGCTGGCGCTGCTCGGCTCGTCCATCGTGCTGGCCTCCGTCACCTGGTTCCGGCCCGACGGCGTCGTCACGATCGCGCTGGAGAAGATCGTGCGCGGCGGCCTCGGCATCATGGCGATGGTGCTGCCCGTGCTGCTGGCGCTGCTGGCGTGGCGGACGCTGCGCCATCCCGAGCACCACGAGGACACCGGCCGCATCGTCATCGGCATCACCGCGCTCGGCGTCGGGGTGCTCGGCATCCTGCACATCGCCGCCGGCGTCCCGTCCCCGGCCGCGGACATGGACGGCGTCCGCGAGTCCGGCGGCGTGATCGGCTGGCTGGTGTCGGCGCCGCTCGACGCGGCGCTCAGCGGGTGGGTGGCCGTCCCGCTGCTGCTGCTCCTGTCCGGGTTCGGGCTGCTGGTCGTCACCGCGACGCCGATCGCGAAGGTGCCCGAGCGCGTCGCCGACCTGTGGGCGATGGCGACGCTGCAGGGCCGTCCCGAGCGTCCGTCCGAGGGCGAGAAGGACGGCGCGGACGAGCCGAAGAAGCGGCGCCGCAAGAAGAAGCCCGACGAGGCCGACGGCGAGCTGGAGGTCGGCGAGCACTCCCGGCCCTACGACACGCCGCTGCTGGAGGACGAGCCGAAGAAGGCCGACCGCCCGAGGCGCGACCTCGCCGACGAGCTGTTCGAGCCCGACCCGTTCGGCGCCGGCGTCCCGCCGCCCGCCCCGCCCGCCGACGACGGGCCGATGGACGCCCACGTCGCCGGCGAGTCCATGGCCGGCGAGTCCATGGCCGGCGAGTCCATGGCCGACGGGGTCATGGCCGACGACGCCCCGATCGAGCCGCACGAGCCGCGCGACCCGACGCCCGCGCCGCGCCGCTCGGAGCAGCTGCCGCTGTCGTCGTCCGGCGAGATCTACGTCCTGCCGGACCCGTCGGTGCTGCGGCCGGGCAGCGTGTCCAAGCCGCGGACGAAGGCCAACGACACGGTGGTGAACGCGCTCACCGGGGTGCTGGAGCAGTTCGACATCGACGCGCAGGTCACCGGGTTCACCCGCGGCCCGACGATCACCCGGTACGAGATCGAGCTGGGCCCGGCGGTGAAGGTGGAGAAGGTCACCGCGCTGACCAAGAACATCGCCTACGCGGTGAAGAGCGCCGACGTGCGGATCATCTCCCCGATCCCCGGCAAGTCCGCGATCGGGGTGGAGATCCCCAACACCGACAAGGACATCGTCAGCCTCGGCGACGTGCTGCGCTCGCCGGCCGCGACCAACGAGCACCACCCGATGATCGTCGGGCTCGGCAAGGACGTCGAGGGCCGCACGGTCGTGGCGAACCTGGCGAAGATGCCGCACATCCTCATCGCGGGCGCCACCGGCGCGGGCAAGTCGACGTGCATCAACGGGCTGATCAGCTCGATCCTGATGCGCGCCACGCCCGACGAGGTGCGGATGATCCTGGTCGACCCCAAGCGGGTCGAGCTGACGATGTACCAGGGCATCCCGCACCTGATCACGCCGATCATCACGAACCCGAAGAAGGCCGCCGAGGCCCTCGACTGGGTCGTCGGCGAGATGGACCGCCGCTACGACGACCTGGCCGCGTCCGGGTACCGGCACATCGACGACTTCAACAAGGCGGTGAAGGCGGGCAAGCTCAAGCCGCCGCCCGGCAGCGAGCGCGTCTACACCCCGTACCCGTACATGCTCGTCATCGTCGACGAGCTGGCCGACCTGATGATGGTCGCGCCCCGCGACGTGGAGGACTCGGTCGTCCGCATCACCCAGCTCGCCCGCGCCGCCGGCATCCACCTGGTGCTGGCGACGCAGCGGCCGTCGGTGGACGTCGTCACCGGGCTCATCAAGGCCAACGTGCCGTCCCGGCTGGCGTTCGCGACCTCGTCGCTCTCCGACAGCCGCGTCATCCTCGACCAGCCGGGCGCGGAGAAGCTCGTCGGGCAGGGCGACGCGCTGTTCCTGCCGATGGGCGCGAGCAAGCCGATGCGCCTCCAGAACGCCTACGTGTCGGAGAAGGAGATCCACGGGGTCGTCGACCACTGCAAGGCGCAGATGGAGGCGAACTACCGGGACGACGTCGCCGAGTCGAACAAGCCGAAGAAGGAGATCGACGAGGAGATCGGCGACGACATGGACCTGCTCGTCCAGGCGATCGAGCTGGTCGTGTCCACCCAGTTCGGGTCGACGTCGATGCTGCAGCGCAAGCTCCGCGTCGGGTTCGCCAAGGCCGGGCGGCTGATGGACCTCATGGAGAGCCGCGACATCGTCGGGCCGAGCGAGGGCTCCAAGGCGCGGGACGTGCTGGCCAAGCCGGACGATCTTCCCGGGGTCCTCGCGGAACTGCGCGGGGGCGGCTGAGCGGCGGCCGGCCGGGCGGCGGGCCGGGCGCGGCCCGCCCCGCCAGGGCATTGCGGAATGATGCGAAATCTTGCCCTGTTTCGAACGTGTCGGCTGTCGCCCAGCGGGCATTGCCGTTCCTAGACTGGTGTCCCTGAAGATCGGCCACGAGCGCCCCCGAAGGAGGCCCGAGGTGAGCATCGGTGAGACCTTGGCGGAGGAGCGTGAGCGGGCCGGTCTCTCGGTGACACAGGTGAGTCTCCAGACCCGGATACGGGAGACCGTGATCCGCGGCATGGAGGCCGACGACTTCTCCGCGTGCGGCGGCAACTTCTACGCCCGCGGTCACATCCGCAGCATCTCCCGGGTCATCGGCATCGACCCCGAGCCGCTCGTCGCCGAGTTCGACGAGGGGCACGGCGGCGCGCCGCAGCCCGTGTCGGCGGTGTCGGCGTTCGAGCCGGAGCAGCCCATCGCGTTCCGCGAGCGCAAGGCGCCGAACTGGAGCGCCGCGATGGCCCTCGCCCTCGCCCTCGTCGTCATCTACGGGGTCGTCCAGGTGGTGGGGCACGGCGGCGGCGGCGAGCAGCGCACCGCGCGGCAGGTCGCCGGGACGCCCGCGCCGTCCGCGTCGGCCTCCGCGTCCGCGCCGCCGAAGAACAGCGCGCCGATAGCGGAGGCGCCGCGCACCAAGGTCGACGTGCGGGTCGAGGCCAAGCACACGACGTGGCTGAACGTCATCGGCGACAACGGCAGGACGCTGTTCATCGGCACGCTGCGCAAGGGCGACACGAAGGACTTCACCGCCAAGAAGAAGGTGAAGCTGGTGGTCGGCGTCGGCGGGAGCGTCAACCTGACCGTCAACGGCAAGGACATCGGCTCGCCCGGCAAGGGCAAGGGCGTGCAGCGGCTCAGCTTCGACAAGAACGACCCCGAACCCGCTTAGCACGGGGGATGTGGGGGGCGTCCCCCGCAATGACTCGTGTTGGGGTCGCTGGTACGTCCTGGCGCCGCGGCCCATTACCGTTAGGGCATGTCGACTCGCCGCAAAGTCTCGCTCATCACGCTCGGCTGCGCCCGCAACGAGGTCGATTCCGAGGAACTCGCCGCGCGCATCGAGGACGCGGGCTGGGACCTGGCCGACGGCGCGGACGGCGCGGACGTGGTCGTCGTCAACACCTGCGGTTTCATCGAGGCCGCCAAGAAGGACTCCATCGACACGCTGCTCGCCGCGCACGACTCGGGCGCCAAGGTCGTGGCGGCCGGCTGCATGGCCGAGCGGTACGGCAGGGAGCTGGCGGAGGCGCTGCCGGAGGCCGACGCCGTGCTCGGCTTCGACGACTACGCGGGCATCGGGGAGCGGCTCGACGACGTCATGGCGGGCCGCAGGCGGGACGCGCACACCCCGCGCGACCGCCGGACGCTGCTGCCGATCAGCCCGGTGGACAGGTCGGCGGCCCGCGTGGCGGTCCCCGGGCACGGCCCGGCCGACCTGCCGGACGGGGTGGCTCCCGCGTCCGGCCCGCGCGTGCTGCGGCGGCGGCTCGGCGGCGGCCCGGTGGCTCCGCTGAAGCTGGCGTCCGGCTGCGACCGGCGCTGCACGTTCTGCGCGATCCCCGCATTCCGCGGCGCGTACGTGTCGCGCCCGCCGGCGGAGGTGCTGGAGGAGGCGCGCTGGCTCGCCGGGCACGGCGTCCGCGAGCTGGTCCTCGTCAGCGAGAACTCCACGTCCTACGGCAAGGACCTCGGCGACCTGCGCGCTCTGGAGAAGCTGCTGCCGGGCCTCGCGGCCGTCGACGGCATCGAGCGCGTCCGGGTCAGCTACCTGCAGCCGGCCGAGACCCGCCCGGGCCTCATCGAGGCGATCTGCGGCACGCCCGGCGTCGCCCCCTACTTCGACATGTCGTTCCAGCACGCCAGCGGCCCGGTGCTGCGCTCGATGCGGCGGTTCGGCGACCGCGAGCGGTTCCTCGGGCTGCTCGCCCAGATCCGCGAGCTGGCGCCGGACGCGGGCGTGCGGTCCAACTTCATCGTCGGCTTCCCGGGCGAGACCGAGGACGACTTCGAGGAGCTGGCGGAGTTCCTGTCCGCCGCGCGGCTCGACGCGGTCGGCGTGTTCGGCTACTCCGACGAGGACGGCACGGAGGCCGCGGACCTGGACGGCAAGCTCGACGAGGCCGAGGTCGCGGCCCGCGTCGAGGAGCTGTCGGGCCTCGCCGAGGAGCTGACGTCCCAGCGGGCCGAGGACCGCGTCGGCTCGGTGGTCCGCGTCCTGCTGGAGGACAAGGCCGAGCCGGCCGGGAACGAAGGGGACGGCGGCTTCGAGGGCCGCGCCGAGCACCAGGCGCCCGAGGTGGACGGCACGGTCCTCGTCCGCGGGGCCGGCCTGGCCCTCGGCGAGATCGTCGAGGCCCGCGTCACCGGCAGCGACGGCGTGGACCTGAGCGCGGAGGTCGCATGATCGCCGGCATCCCGGAACCGGTCGCGGGCGCCTCGGACCCGCCGCCGGCCGGCGTCTGGAACATCGCGAACGCGCTGACGATGCTCCGGATCGTGCTGGTGCCGGCCTTCGTGTGGCTGCTGTTCCTGGACGGCACCGGCTGGCGGCTGGCCGCGTTCGCGGTGTTCGCCGCGGCCTCGGTCACCGACAAGATCGACGGCGACATCGCCCGCGCCCGCGGCCTGGTCACCGACTTCGGCAAGATCGCCGACCCGATCGCGGACAAGGCGCTCACCGGTGCCGCGCTGGTCAGCCTGTCGGTGATGGGGGAGCTGTGGTGGTGGGTGACGGCCGCCATCATGGTCCGCGAGATCGGCATCACGGTGATGCGGTTCGTCGTGATCCGGCACGGCGTGATCCCCGCCAGCAAGGGCGGGAAGCTGAAGACGATGCTGCAGGTCATCGCCATCGGCTTCTACATCCTGCCCGGCCCGCTCGACTACGTGCGCTGGGTCACGATGGGCGCCGCGCTCGTCGTCACGGTCGTTACCGGCGTGGACTACGTCGTCCAGGCGTGGCGGATGCGCCGCAGGCCCGAGGCGTCCGACCGCTAGGAGACGGCCAGTTCGTCGCCGACGCGCAGGACGCCCGTCGCGCGCGGGACGCCGAGGCGGCCGAACATGATCTCGCGGGCGCCGTCGAACCGGGCGGTGCGGTGGCGGGCGAGCGCACGGAGCGGTCCGGGCGCGCGCCCGGCCGTCTCCTGGTCGATGTTGACGATCACGCAGCGGCCGGTCGGCCGGACCAGTTCGATCTCGGCCGCGGCGCCGCGCAGCCGGGTGGCGGCGTCCTCCCCGTACGGGCCGAGGCCGCGCAGGACGATGTTGGGCCGGAACCGGGAGATGGGCAGCGGGTCCCCGATCCGCCGGTTGAGGTCGTCCAGCGACTCGGCGGACAGCACCGAGACCGGGTAGCCGTCGGCGAACGCGAGCGTCCCGCCGCCGAGCCGGGTGGGCCGCGTGCCCGTGAACCGGACGAGGCGGCACGGGGCGCCGAGCGCGGCCGAGAACCAGCGGGCCGCGTCGTCGCCCTGGTCGACGCCCCGGCACGGGCGCTTGTGGACGGTGACGTCGAGCGCCGGGCCGTCCACCGCCTCGCACACCAGCGGCGTGCCCGCCGACGGGCCGGAGACGGTGAGCTTGACGCCGTCGAAGGCGGGCCGGAGGAGGGCGAGTGCGGGGATCTCCCGCTGCGACAGGTGCCGCCCGTCCGGGCGGACGAGCATGAACTCGCGGTCGTGCCGCAGGCCGGTCGGCGTCAGTTCGGCCTCGGCCGGCGCGACGCCGCCCGCGCTCTTGACGGGAAAGACGTTCAGGGCCGCGACGATGGCGATCATGTGCGGGACGGTACGTGCCCGCATCCCGCGCTGACCAGTGGAAGCGGCGATACTTGACGGCGATTCGTCAGCTTGGGGGTGGCAGGGCCGTGACCGCACGGGACTTCACGTACGCCGAGGTGGGCGCGACGCGGAACGCCGAACGGCCGGCGGGGTACCGGCACCTGCGCGAGCGCGTGCCGGTCGGCCACGGCGCGGCGGCGTTCCGGAACGCCGCCGGGGCATCCGCTGTCGGGGGCGGAGTCGTTCGTCGTGCACCGGGACGAGGAGGACGACGTGTGGCTGACGGTCACCCTGTTCAGCCGCCCGGCGACGGCGCCGGCGCGGCTGGCCGGACCGCTCGTCCCGGTGTTCCAGCGCGGGTACGCCCGCCGCTGCGGCGCCGTGCTGCGCCGCCTGTCGCGGTAGTGGCGCCCGCGCAGGGGGCCGCGAGGCCACACCCACCCCGGTCGTGGTCCCGCGGCCCCGGTCACGCGGGCGCCACGCGATTCGATTATCCCCGCCGCCCTTCGGGGGGACGAATCGATCACATGAGTTTTGACTCACAGTGTGACCTGCGCTTCCGGGTGCCGGTCGGACCGGCGGCCGTCGGCGCGCGGCGACGATGCGCGCCCGCGCGTCCGGCCCCTTCGCGCGGCGCGCCGGACGCCGCCCCGCCGCGCCGGACAATGCGCGGCCGTGTCCTTCGCGCCGCGAGGGAAATGGGAGGGGCGGGTTGGACCGGTGCGAACGGCGTTGGCGGCGCCGCGTCCTGAATCGGCCGTCCTTCCCGGTGAACCGGTGGTGCGGCGGGGCCGTCGGCGTGCCGCGCCGGTAGATTCGCGGTGGCCGAGGCCGCCGGCGGAGATGGGGACGCGATGCGAGTCGAACTGCTCACGGTCGGGGACGAGCTGCTCCTCGGCGACACGATCAACGGCAACGCGGCGTGGCTGGGCCGCCGGCTGGCCGACCACGGCGTCGAGGTGACCCGCAGCGTCGTCGTCGGCGACGAGCTGGACGTCATCGTCGCGGCCGTGGGGTCGGCGCTCGAACGGGCGGACGCGGTGATCACCACCGGCGGGCTCGGCCCGACCTACGACGACCTCACCCGGGACGCGCTCGCCGCTGCGGCGGGCGTCGCCCTCGTCCGCGACCCGCACCTGGAGCGGCGGCTGCGGGAGCGGGTGGCCAAGGCCGGCCGCGAGCTCCAGCCGATGGCGCTGCGCATGGCCGACGTGCCGAAGGGCGCGCGGGTGCTGCCCAACTCGGCGGGGTCGGCGCCCGGCCTGCGCGTGGAGCTGCCCGGCGGGGTCGTCTACGCGCTGCCCGGCGTCCCGTTCGAGATGCGCGCGATCATGGACGAGGTCGTGCTGCCGGAGATCGCCCGGATCGCCGGGCCGCCCGCCGTCGCGCGCCGCACGTTGCGCACCGCCCGGATGTGGGAGTCGGTCGTCGCGACGCGGCTCGCCGAGGTCGAGGCGATGGACGGGGTGCGGCTCGCCTACCTGCCCGACCCCGCCGAGGTGAAGATCCGCATCACGGTGACCGGAGCCGACGCCGCCAGCCGCCTCGCGGGCGTGGAGGCGCGCGTCCGGACGCTGCTCGGCTCGGCCGTCTACGGCGCCGAGGACGAGTCGCTGGACCGGGTCGTGCACCGGCTGCTCGCCGCCCGCGGGGAGACGGTCGCGGCGGCCGAGTCGCTGACCGGCGGGCTCATCGCCGCGGAGCTGACCGCGATGCCCGGCTCGTCCGCCACCTTCGCGGGCGGCATGGTGACGTACGCGACGGAGGCGAAGGCGCAGCTGCTGGGCGTCCCGGCGGACCTGCTCGCCGGGCACGGGGCCGTCCATCCGGACGTGGCCGCCGCGATGGCCGCGGGCGTCCGGGACGCGGTCGGCGCGACCTACGGGCTCGCGGTGACGGGCGTCGCCGGCCCCGACACGCAGGACGGCCGTCCCGTGGGAACGGTCTACATCGGTGTGGCCGGTCCTGGAAATTCGCACACTGTGGTCAGTCCGAAACTCCCCGTGCCGGGCGCCGGGCCGGAGATCCGCGCGGTGATCCGGCGGATGACCGTCGTGCACGCCCTTGAGCTGCTGAGACGCGTCCTGATGGGGCTTGACGCCGAGGGCGGGAGCGGGGAGGCTCAGGCAGATCGGGAAGACCGGGACTGATTACAGCGTTACGTTCCGAGCGAACACGAAATCAACGGTCTGCCATGGCCGCCGTCAAGGCGGGTACGGTGGAACCGGCAGATGGTCCGAACTGAGGGAGGGAGCGAGACGATGGTCCTGCTTCGCCAGCTGCTCGGTGACGTACTGCGGCAGCTGCGGCTGCGCCAGGGACGCACCCTCCGTGAGGTGTCCGCGGCGGCGCGGGTGTCACTCGGCTATCTCTCCGAGGTGGAACGGGGGCAGAAAGAGGCTTCTTCGGAGCTGCTGTCCTCGATCTGCAAGGCCCTGGGCGTTCCGCTGTCGCACGTCCTGAGGGAAGTCGCGGATCAGCTCGCTCTCGCCGAGCTGCAGCACGAGCCCGTCATGGCGGGCGCGCCCGAGCACGAGCGCATCACCGCCGAGAGCATTCCGGAGACTCCGGAGGAGATCACCGGGGAGTTCCGCGCCGACATGGTCGCGGCCTGACCCGTTCTCGGTGCGTTCATGCACGACCGGGGCCGCGGGTGTGCGCGGCCTCACGCATGAACGCGGCATTTGCGGGGATCTCTCTGTGTTGTAACGGACAACCGTAATGACGCGGAAGGAGCCCGATAATGGCGACGGTCAAGAGCCCGCTTTCGGACCAGGCCGTGAAGACGGTGGGGGAGGCCCTGCAGGGCTCTCTCGTCGATCTCATCGATCTCTCTCTTGTGGCCAAGCAGGCCCACTGGAACCTGACCGGGCGCAACTTCAAGGTCGTGCACGAGCACCTGGACGAGGTCGTCGCACTGGCTCGCACGGGCCAGGACGATGTCGCCGAGCGTGCCGTGGCGGTGGGCGTGAACCCGGACGGCCGTTCCCGCACGGTCGCGGACCGGACCAAGCTGCCGCAGCTGGAGGCCGGCTACCTCGACGACGACAAGGTCGTCGCCGCGGTGACCGACATTCTGGCGCAGATCATCGCCCGGTTCCGCGAGCGCATCGCGGCGACCGACGAGCCGGACCCGGTCACGCAGGACCTGCTCATCAGCATCACCGCCGAACTGGAGAAGCAGCACTGGATGTTCCAGGCGCAGACGTAGTTCACCGCATCGCTGCGCGATCAGGTTCTCGAAGGCCCGAACCTGCCTTCGGTCGCGCTCGCACGACATCAGGTCGTTGACGGCCGAGGTGGCGGCTGGGGCAGGTGCGTCACGACGGTCTCGGCGAACTCGATCGCGAGGGGGCTGAGGGCGTCCCAGCGCCGCGCGGCCCAGCCGGCGAACAGCGGCGGCAGCTCGGGGATGGGTACGAGTCTGACGTCGCCCTGCCGCCGCCCCCAGCCGGGGAGGGCGGGCAGGATCGCGTGCCCGAGCCCGAGTTCCGCGAGCAGCAGAGCGGTGTCCCAGTCGGCGACGCTCGTGGTGGACGTCAGCCGGACGCCGTGCCGTTCGAGGTGCATCTCCAGGTGGACGCGCGACGTGGAGTGCGCGGGCAGTTCGATGTGCCGGATCCCGGACAGGTCGTCCAGCGTGATGGACGTGCGGCCGGCGAGGGGGTCGCCCGTGTGGACGGCGAGCGTCCACGGCAGCTCGCACGACGCGCGCTGCTCCACGCCGTCGAGCGGCGGACCGATCGTCACCCAGGCGAGGTCGGCGGTGTGCGAGCGGACGGCCTCCAGGCAGCGCCGGCTGGAGCCGGCGGTCTCGAACTGGAGGGCCGCCTCGGGATGCCGGTCGCGGAACGCCGCCACGCCCGCCGCCATGAAGTGCCGGACGGTCGTGGCGCCGGTCGCGACCCGGACGGTGCCGCCGACGCCGCGGCGCAGGTCGTCGAGATGGCGCAGCGCGGCGTCCAGCCCCGCGATGCCCTCCGTCGCCGCCTCGTGCAGGACGCGCCCGGCCCGCGTCGGCACGACGCCGCGCGGCCGCCGCTCCAGCAGCACGAGCCCGGTCTCCCGTTCCAGCCGCTTGACGTGCTGGCTGACGGCCGACTGGCTGCACGACAGGTCCCGCGCGACGGCGCTGAGGTTGCCCACCGAGCAGACGGCCACGAACACGCGGAGGTCGTCGAGGGTCATGTGCCCAAGTTAGAGCTAAGCGATCAATAAGAAAACCCGAGAATTGACTTGGAACGATCGCAGGCCGAAGATCGTGGCACGGGCGCAGGATCCGGCGACCCGGTCAGGCGGCGACCCGCCCCGGCGGCCCCGGGGGGCCGGGCGGGCGCCGACCCCGCCGCTCCGGCCGTCACGCGCGGCCGCCGGTTCGCGGCCGTCACCTCGGAGCGGGCTGGCAGCGCGGGCACCAGAACGCGGTGCGCTCGCCCTGCCCGGCCCGGCCGCCCTGCCCGGCGCGCTCGATCCGCGTCCCGCAGCGCCGGCAGGGCCGCCCGGCCCGCCCGTAGACCCAGTGCTCCCGCCCGCGGCCCCGGTCGCCGGTGGTGATGTGGCCGTGCCGCTCCTTGTTGGCGTCCAGCAGGCGGTGAGACAGCTCCACGAGCGCCGGCAGGTCGGGGACGTCCCCGACCCGGGTCCACGGGTTCACGCCCCGCAGGAACAGCACCTCGGCCTTGTAGACGTTGCCGATGCCCGCGAGCCGCGTCTGGTCGAGCAGCGCGTCGCCGACGGCGCGCTCGGGCCGCTCCGCGAGCCGCGCGACGGCCTCGGCGGCCGTCTCCGCTCCCCACGAGGGGTCGAGGAGATCGGGGCCGAGATGCCCGACGGCCCCGTCCTCCTCGGCGGTGCGCAGCAGTTCGACCACGCCCAGCGAGTAGCCGACCGCCTGCCACTCCGCGTTCGCCAGCACCAGCCGGATCGCGTGGTAGCGCGGCACCGGCCCCGCCCGGCGGATCTGCCAGTGCCCCTCCATCATGAGGTGCGTGTGGACGGTGAGCCCGCCCTCGACCCGGGTGAGGAGGTGCTTGCCCCGCGAGACCGCGTCCAGGACCGTCCGCCCGCGCAGGTCGGCGGTGGCGAGCCGGGGGACGCGGAAGTCCGAGCATGTGAGCACCCGCCCGGCGAGCGCCTCGCGCAGGCGCCGGGCGGTGAGCCAGACGACGTCTCCTTCCGGCATGGCTCAGATGTAGGAGGGGCTCTCCCAGGCGGACGGGTCCTCGGTGAGCTTGCGGACGGGGTCGGGCAGCTCCCCGGCCGCGATGTGCGCGAGCGTGACCTGCTCCAGGATGGCCCGCTCGCTCGCGCGCAGCGCGATCCAGACCTCCTGCAGGGAACGCGCGGGCCCTTCGTACCCGACGTGCTCGGGGCGCTCGCCCCGGACGCCGAGCAGCGGCCCGTCGATGGCGCGGATGATGTCGGCGAGGGAGATCCGCTCGGCGGGCCGCGCCAGCCAGTAGCCGCCCTCGGGGCCGCGCTGGCTCCTGATGATGCCGGACCGGCGCAGCTGGCCGAGGATGTTCTCCAGGAACTTGGGCGGGATCTGCTGGGCCTCGGCGAGCTGGACCGCGGTCACCGGGTGACTCCCGGCGACCGACAGTTCGGCCGCGGCGCGCAACGCGTAATCGACCCGGGCGGACAATCGCATGGTCGTATTATCCCTTGCCGATCGGACCGGTCGGGCATCCGGCCCGCGGGCCGGGCCCGGAGCGCGGCGTGGCGCGCCCGCCGGGACCGGGCTCCGTCTCCGGCGGGCGCGCCACGGGTCTAGCCCGCCGAGCCCGGGGAGCCGGTCAGCCCGAGGAGCTCCGCGGCGGCCTGGGCGTTGGCGGCGGCGGCGCCGTAGGTGGCCAGGTAGACGGCCGATCCGGGACGCCACACGGGCAGCCCCATCTCCACGACGACCGTGTCGGGGCGGGCGGTCAGCAGGGCCGCGGCGAGGGCCCGCTGGCCGGCGTGCCGGTGCGCGTCGCGCAGCACGACGATCAGTCCGCGGCCCTTGGCGCGGTCCAGGATCCGGTCCGCCGCCCCGTCCCCGCCGGCGGCCCGGACGGCGTCGGGCGCCCACGGGTGCAGCCCCCACGGGGTCGGGCCGACGGCGATGTTCCCGCTCGCCTCGGTCTCGACGACCAGCGGCGGCCCGGCCCAGCCTGGGAGCGCTCCCGTGACCCGCACGGCGCGGCGGGCGGCCTCCAGCCCGGCGGCGCGGTCCACGGCGGCGGGGCTGTGCCCGGCGAGCCACTCCCTGAGGCGCGCGGTGCGGTCCGCCGCGTCCAGCAGCCGGGCGGCCGGCAGCCGTCCGGTCCGCACCGCGGCGTCGATCGCGGCGAGCGTCGCCTCGACGGTCGCGGCGTGCTCGCGCGGGCCGAGGCACAGCAGGTCGGCGCCCGCGATGAGGGCCCGCACGGACGCCTCCGGGATGCCGATCGCGCCGCTCGCGCCCTCCATGTCGAGCGCGTCGGTGACGATCACGCCCTGGTAGCCGAGGTGCTCGCGGAGCAGCCCGGTGATCGCGGCGCGCGACAGGGTCGCCGGCGCGCCCCGCGTGATCGACGGCAGGTTCAGGTGGCCGGTCATCACCGCGCGGGTGCCGGCGGCGATCGCGGCGCGGAACGGGACCAGCTCGCGGCGGTCCAGCAGCTCCAGGTCGGCGTCGACGAGCGGGATCGACAGGTGCGAGTCGTCCACCGTCGCGCCGTGCCCGGGGAAGTGCTTCGCGCAGGCCGCGACGCCCGCCTCCTGCGTCCCGGTGACGGACGCGGCGGCGTGCCGGGCGACCAGCTCCGGATCGGAGCCGAACGAGCGGGTCCCGATGACGGGGTTGTCGTCGGCGGTGTTCACGTCCACCGACGGCGCGAAGTTGACGTTGACGCCGACCTCGGCCAGCTCGGCGCCCAGCGAGCGGTAGATGCGCCGGGTCAGCTCCGGGTCGTCCACGGCGCCGAGCGCCGCGTTGCCCGGGTAGGGGCTGCCCGTGGCGTGCCCGCCGAGCCGGGTGACGTCGCCGCCCTCCTCGTCGATCGCGATGAACGGGTCGCCCGCCGTGCGCATCCGCGCGGTGAGCGCGGCGAGCGACTCCGGGCTCGGCACGTTGCCGGTGAGGGCGAAGAGCGTCACGCCCGCGAGGCCGGACTCCAGCTCGTCCAGCAGCCAGCGCGGCGCGGTCGCCCCCGGGAACGACGGGAGCAGCGTGCCGCGCGCCAGCCGGGCGATCTCCGCCGTGGTCGCGATGTCGTCGGTCGTCACCCCTTCACCGCCCCGGCGGTGAGGCCGGACACCATGCGGCGCTGGACGAGCAGGAAGAAGGCGATGACGGGAATGGTGAGCAGCGTGGACGCTGCCATGATGGGCCCCCAGGCGTTGCCGCTGCGGCCGAAGAAGAACTGCAGCATGATCGGCAGGGTGTACTTGTTCTGGTCCTCGAGGAACGTGTAGGCGAAGATGAACTCGTTCCAGGCGGTGATGAAGGAGAAGATGCTGGTCGCGACCAGTCCGGGCGCGACGAGCGGGAGCATGACCGTGAAGAACGTCCGGACCGGGCCGGCGCCGTCGATGGCGGCCGCCTCCTCCAGTTCGCGCGGCACCGCGGCGACGAAGCCCCGCAGCATCCAGATCGCGAACGGCACCGCGAACCCGATGTAGACGAGCGAGAGGCCCGCCAGGCTGTTGAGCAGGTCGAGCTGCTTCAGGTCGAGGAACAGCGGGATGACCAGCGCCTCCAGCGGCACCATCTGCACCACCAGGAGCATCACGAGGAAGGTGGTGCGGAACCGGAAGCGGAACCGGGCGACGGCGGTGGCGGCCATCAGCGCGAGCAGGCCGGACGCGAGGACGGTGACGAGGGCGAGGACCGCGCTGTTCGCGAAGTACTCCCAGAAGGAGACCTCGGCGATGCCGCCGTTCAGCACCAGGTCGAAGTGCTCCAGCGTCGGGTGGGCGGGGAGCGGCTTCGGCGTCGTGCTGAAGATCTCGGTGTTCGGCTTGAACGCGGTGGACGCCATCCAGAAGACGGGGAACACCGCGACGGCGAAGACGAGCAGCCCCGTCCCGTTCAGCAGCACCCTGCGCGGCAGGCGTCTCATCGTGGGGGGACGACCCCCCGCGCCCCCCGGGCGCTGCGCGGTGGTGAGCCTCATCGCGTCTCCCCCTGTCGGACCATGACCCGCACGTACAGGGCGGTGACGATGAGCAGGATGAACGTGAGCACGAGCGCGATCGCCGAGCCCATGCCGAGCTTCGGATTGAGCGAGCCGAACGCCTCGGAGTAGGCGTACAGCGACAGGTTGAACGCGTCGCGGTTCGCCAGCCCGGACATGATGAACAGCTGCGTGAAGACCTTGAAGTCCCAGATGATCGACATGACGAGCAGCACCATGAAGATCGGCTTGAGCATCGGGTAGGTGATGCTCCAGAACGTCCGCCACGGGCCGGAGCCGTCCACCCGGGCCGCCTCGTACAGCTCGCCGGGGACGCTCTTCAGGCCGGCCAGGACGGACACCGCGACGAACGGGCACGCCTGCCACACCACGCACACGGTCAGCACGGTGTAGGTGGACAGCGGCGTGGCGAACCAGTTGTAGTCGAGCCAGCCGCCGCCGACGAGGAAGTCCGGCAGCAGGTCCAGGGACCAGTTGACGAGGCCGCCGGTGGTGCCGAAGAGCCAGCTGAAGATGATCGCCGCGGTGACCGGCGGGGTCGCCCAGGCGACCATCACACCGCCGGCGACGAAGCCCGACATCTTCGTGCCGAGCTTGTGGAGCAGCAGGCCCACGAGCGTCCCGGCGAGGAGCGTCAGGCTCACCGCGACGACGGCGAACAGCACCGTGTGCCGCAGGGTCTGCCAGAAGAACGGGTCGTTGAGGATCTTGTCGAAGTTCTCGGCGCCCACCTGCTCGGCCGGTTCGCCGCGCAGCTGGCGGTTGCCGACCTTCTGGAACGACATGATCCCGATCTGGATCATCGGCCAGAACATCAGGACGGCGATCACGAGCACGGTCGGCGCGATCAGCAGGTAGGGCCCGAGGCGGGGCCGGCGGCGGGGGCGCGCCCGGCCGGAGGACCTCCGGCCGGGCGCTCTCCGCACCGCGGGTGCGGTGTCGAGCATGGACGTTCCGATCAGCCTGGACTACGGGTTCAGCAGCGTGTTGGCCTGCTCGTTCGCCTTGTTCATCTCCGCGCCGGCGTCCTTGCCCTGCATGATCGCCTTGACGGCGTTCGGCAGCACCTTCTTGGCCTGCTCGAACTCCGCCCAGCCGGCGCCGATCGGCGGGAACTTGGTGGTGGTCGCGATCTCGGTGAAGATCTCCAGCTTCGGGTCGGAGAACTTCACGTCCGAGCGCATGGACGAGAAGCCGCTGTAGTCGGCCCACGCCTTGGCGTTCTTGGCGTTGTTCAGGACCGTGATGTAGTCGAACGCCGCGGCCTTGGCCTTGCTGTCCTTCCAGACGGCGAGGTCGGAGCCGCCCGCCATGACCGGGGCGTTGCCGCCGGCCTTGCTCGGGATCGGGAAGACGCCCCACTTGTCGGCGTTCTTGTCGGAGACCTTCTTCATCTCCTTGAGCGCCCAGCTGCCGTCGATGTACATGCCGAGCTTGCCGAGCGCGAAGTCGCGCTGCGGGCCCTCCAGCTCGTTCTTGCCGATGTACTTCTCGGGCGCGACCTTCTCCGTGGCGACGAGCCCGGCGTAGTACTTCACGGCCTCGACGGCCGCGGGCTGGTCCAACTGGCCCTTCCAGCCGCCGCCGCCGTCGGCGGCGGCCACCTCGCCGTTGTTGCCCCAGATGAAGCTGAGCAGGGCGTTGGTCTGGTCGCTCGGGATGCCGATGCCGGGGACCTTCTTCTCGTCCTGCACCTTCTTCGCGGCGGCGCTGAGGTCGGCCCAGCTCTTCGGCGGCTGGATGCCGAGCTCCTGGAACCAGTCCGTGCGGTACCAGACGCCGCGGACGCCGCCGTACCACGGCACCGCGTAGGTCTTGCCGTCGGCGGTGTCGTTCTCGAGCGCGGTCTTGCTGAGCGTCTTGCCGTCCGCCCAGCCCTTGAACTCGTCGCTGACGTCGGCGAGGCTGCCCTGCTCGACGTGGGACTGGACGTCGGTGTTGCCGAGCTCGGTGACGTCCGGGCCCTCGCCGCCCGCCGCCGCCTTCTGGAAGGTGGTGGCGACCTGCGGCCACGGGACGTACTTGATCTGGACGTCGGTGCCCGGGTGCTTCTGCTTGAACTCCGTCTCGACGTCGTCGAGGAACTTGGTCTGCTCCGGCGTCCCGTCGCCCATCATCCAGACCTTGAGCTGCGCCGGGTCCTTCTCGGCGCCGGCCTCGTCGTCCTTGCTGTCGCCGCCGCAGGCCGTGGCGGCCAGGGCGATCGCGGCCGCCGCGGCCGCAATCTTGATGTACTTCACTGGGGGATCCTTTCCGGCGTCGCCTCGCGCGGCCTTGTGGCCTGCGGTGCGAGGGAGGCGGCCCGGACCCTTTAGGGTCCTGGCCATGCCCTCCTCGCGTTCGCATCGCTCGCGGGCGCCCTGCTCGCCAGTCCGCGCTCTGCGCGCGCCCCCGGCCGGGGTACCGGTCCGGTCGGCGCTTGGGCGTAAACTAACAAGAAACTTTCCTAAACAAAACTGCTCGTTAGCGGATTGAGACATCGAGGGGACCGGCATGGCCAGACGCCCGGGAACACCGAGGCTGCTGCGTGAGCTCAACGACCGTGCGGCGCTGGACCTGCTCGTCGAGCAGGGCCCGCTGACCCGCGCGCAGATCGGCGAGCACACCGGGCTATCGAAGGTAACCGCTTCGCAGCTGTTGTCGAGACTGGAGGACCGCGGGCTGGTGTCGGTCGTCGGCGAGCAGGCCGGGGGGCGGGGGCCCAACGCCGCCCTGTACGCCGTCGTCCCGTCCAGCGCCTACGTCGCCGGCCTGGAGGTCGGGCCGGACGGGATCACCGCCGGGGTGGCCGACATCACCGGGCACATCGCCGCCCAGGTCACCGTGGACCCGAACGGCGCCGACGAGCCGGTGAGGACGGTGCACGACGCCGTCGTCAAGGCGTGCCGCTCCGCCAAGGTCGCGGTGTCGAAGCTGAGCGCCTTCGTCATCGGGACGCCCGGCGTCGTCGACCCGCGCTCCGGCGACGTCCAGTTCGCCTTCGACCTGCCGTCCTGGCACGAGGGCGTCCTCGCCGCGCTGCGGACCGACCTGCGCCGGCCGGTCACCATCGAGAACGACGTCAACCTCGCCGCCATCGCCGAACGGGCGTACGGCTCCGCGCGGGACGCCGACGACTTCGCGCTGATGTGGTTCGACCGCGGCATGGGCCTGTCGATCATGCTCGGCGGCCGGCTGCACCGCGGCCGGTGGGGCGGTGCCGGGGAGATCGGCTACCTGCCGGTGCCCGGCGCGCCGCTGCCGCTCGGCGCGGCCCGGCGCGGCCCGAAGGACGAGGGCGTCACCGAGTCGATGTCCTGGAACATCCCGACCCTCTCCGGCGGGTACGGCGCCCTGGTCGGCGCGGACGCCGTCCGGGCCCTCGCCCACCAGCACGGGATCGCCGAGGCCACCGCGTTCGACTGCGTCAGCGCCGCGGCCGCCGACGAGGACCGCGGCGGGCCGTTCCTGGACGAGCTCGCCACCCGCATCTCCTACGGCGTGACCTCGGTCAACATCGTCCTGGACCCGGGGCTCGTCGTCGTGTCGGGCAGCCTGGGCCGGGCCGGCGGGCGCCCGCTCGCCGCCCGGATAGAGCGGATCGTCGGCCGGATCAGTCCGACCCGTCCCACCGTGGCCGTGACCGAGGTGGAGGGCAACCCGGTGTTGCGCGGCGCCCTGCACGCGGCTTTGCAGCAGGCCCGCGACGACGTGTTCTCGGCGGACGGGAAGTCCTAGGGAGGTTCCGGGCCCGTGCCGAAAAAGGAAGTGCCTCCGCCGTGACGGCGGAGGCACTTTCCTTGCGTGGAACGTTCCTCTGCGCGTTCCCTGCGCGGCGCCCTACTTGGCGGCCGCCAAGTAGGGCGCCGCGACGGCGGCCTCCTTGCGGCGCCGCGGGTCGTTCAACGCGCGGTCGATGACGGTCTGGCTGATGATCTGGCGCTTGCGCCGGAGCGCGGCGGCCTTCCGTGCCGTAGGTGTCATGGCGAAACCCCGTTCCGCGGTGACGCTTTCCCCTTGGCCACCGCAAACCCCGTGATGCCCTCATGCTCTCAAACGAGAGAGGGCGGGGGATCCGTCCGAGGAATGAAATCGAGGTAAGACCTCCAGCGTAGGACGCCCTGGGCGGCACCGGCGCCGCCCCTGGGATCATGGAGGGGAACGCCGTCCCGAACCCACCCGTTGGGAGAAACCGTGAGCGAAGAACCGAAGGGCCGCCATGGCGCTGCGTGACCGGCTGCGGCGGCTCGTCCAGAAGCCGGGCAGCGCCGACCTGACGCCCTTCCGCGCCCTGGTGGACGAGGCGGGGAAGCGCGAGTCCCGCGTCCGGGAGCTGTCCGACGGCGAGCTGACCGCCGCCGCGTCCGCCCTGCGCGCGGAGGAGGGCCGCGACGGCGACCAGGACCTCGCCGAGCTGTGCGCCCTCGGCCGGGAGGCCGCCCGCCGGACGCTCGGGGAGCGGCCGTACGACGTCCAGCTGATCGGGACGCTGGCGCTGCTGTCCGGGCACGTCGCCGAGATGGCCACCGGCGAGGGCAAGACACTGGCCGGGGCGCTGGCCGCCGCCGGGTACGCGCTGCGGGGCCGGCGGGTCCACGTGCTGTCGGTCAACGACTACCTGGCCCGGCGCGACGCCGAGTGGATGGGGCCGCTCTACGCGATGCTGGGCGTCTCCGCCGGCTGGGTCGGGCAGTCGTCCACGCCCGGTCAGCGGCGCGCCGCCTACGCGGCCGACGTGACGTACGCGCCGGTCAGCGAGGTCGGGTTCGACCTCCTCCGGGACCGGCTCGTCACCGACGCCGCCGACGCCGTGCTGCCCCCGCCGTCCGTCGCGCTGATCGACGAGGCCGACTCGGTGCTGGTGGACGAGGCCATGGTGCCGCTCGTCCTCGCCGGCGCCGCCGACCTCGACGCCGCCGACCCCCGGTACGCCGACCTCGTCCGCCGGCTGCGGCCCGGCCTGCACTACGCGGCCGACGACGAGGCGCGCAACGTCCAGCTCACGCCCGCCGGGACGCGCGAGGTCGAACGCGTCCTCGGCCTCGACCTCTACGCGCCCGAGAACCTCCGCACGCTCACCGCCGTGAACGTGGCCCTGCACGCCGAGGTCCTGCTGCACCGCGACGTCGACTACATCGTCCGGGACGGCGCGGTCAAGCTGATCAGCGAGTCGCGCGGGCGGGTCGCCCTCCTGCAGCGCTGGCCGGACGGCCTGCAGGCCGCGGTCGAGGCGAAGGAGGCCCTGGAGGCGTCCCCGAGCGGCGAGATCCTCGACTCGATCACCGTGCAGGAGCTGATCGGGCGGTATCCCGTCCGGTGCGGCATGACCGGCACCGCGATGGCCGTGTCCGGCCAGCTCACCGAGTTCTACGGGCTGCAGATCGCGGTGGTCCCGCCGAACCGGCCGTGCGTCCGCGACGACCGCCCCGACCGCCTCTACGCGACCGCCGCCGACAAGGAGGTCGCGATCGTCGAGGAGATCGCCGCCGCGCACGCCGCCGGCCGCCCGGTGCTCGTCGGCACCGGCGACGTCGCCGAGTCCGAGCGGCTCGCCCGCAGCCTCGCCCGCGCCGGGCTCGACCGGGTCGTCCTCAACGCCAAGAACGACGCGGAGGAGGCCGCGATCATCGCCGAGGCCGGCGCGTCCGGCGCGATCACCGTCTCCACGCAGATGGCGGGCCGCGGCACCGACATCCGCCTCGGCGGCAGCCCGCCCGCCGCCCCCGGCACCGCCCCCGCCGACACGCCCGGCTCCGACCACGACCGCGTCGCCGAGGCCGGCGGCCTGCTCGTCATCGGCACCGGCCGCTACCACAGCAGCCGCCTGGACGACCAGCTCCGCGGCCGGGCCGGCCGCCAGGGCGACCCCGGCGCCTCCGTCTTCTTCACGAGCCTCCAGGACGACCTCGTCGCCCGCTACGCCCCCGACGAGAAGACCAAGGCCGCCTCGGACGACGACGGCCTCATCACCGACAAGGGCGCCCACTGGATCGTCGGCCACGCCCAGCGCGTCGCCGAGGGCGTCGACCTGGAACTGCACCGCAACACCTGGCGCTACAACCACCTGATCGGGCTGCAGCGCCGCGAGCTGCTCACCGAACGCGACGCCGTCCTGACCGGCGACGCCGCCGACCGGGCCATGGCCGAGTCCGCCCCCGCCAAGCACGCCGAGCTCGCCAAGGCCGCCGGCGCGGACGCGGTGGCCGCCGCCGCGCGGCAGATCGTCCTCTACCAGCTGGACCGCTGCTGGGCCGAGCACCTCGCCTACCTCGCCGACCTGCGCGAGGGCATCCACCTGCGGTCGCTCGGCCGCGGGCTCGACCCGCTGGTCGAGTTCAACCGCGAGGCCGTCCCGGCGGGCAAGCGCCTCCTCCCCGACGCCCGGGAACGCTCCGTCGCCGCCTTCGAGGCCCTCACCGCCACCGAGGACGGCATCGACCTCGACTCCGCCGGCCTGCGGCGCCCGTCGGCCACCTGGACCTACCTCGTCCACGACAACCCCTTCGGCTCCCTGGACGAACGCGCCCTCCGCGGCCTGATAGCCATGTTCAAACGCCGCTGACCCCACCCCACCCGGGCGGGTCAGGAGCGGAGGCGGAGGCCGCGGGGGGTCGGGTGGAAGCCCGCCGACTCCAGCGCGGCGGCCAGCGGGGAGTCGTTGATCGCCTCGCCGTCGGCGCGTTCGACGGTCAGCTTGCCGAGCGCGCCCTCGCGGACGGCCAGGGCGAGCGCGTCCACCGCCGGTCGCAGGACGTCGGGGTTGTCGTCCCAGGTGAGGAGCGTCCGCCCGCCGCGTTCGACGTAGAGGACGAGGCGGCCCTCGACCAGCGCCACCAGCGCGCCCGCCTTGCGGCCGGGCTTGTGGCCGCTGGCGACCTCGTCGTCGCGTCCCGGCCAGGGCAGCGCGGCCCCGTACGGGTTGGCGGGGTCGGCGGCGGCCAGGACCAGGGCGCGGACGTCGGGCTTGCGGGGCGTCTCCCAGAGCGCGGAGATGTCGTCCGGGGCGGCGGCCGCGGGGCGGAGGGCGCGGAGCCGGTCGACGGCGCCGGGCAGGGCGAACTGGGCCGCGCCCAGGCCCTCCACGAAGTAGCCCCGGCGGCACCGGCCCGTCTCCTCGAACGCGCGCAGCACCGGGTAGACGGCCGAGAACCCGCCGGGGGTGCGCTCGGCCGCGACGGCTCCGCGGATGACGATGCCGTACCGCTCCAGGAGCGCCTCGGCGAGGGCGTGCGAGCGCAGCGTCGCCGCGGTCTCCCGTTGCGGGAGCGGCCACCAGCGTCCGGCGACCGTGGGCGGGCCCGTCCGGGACGGCAGGACGGGCCGCCCGCGCCGCGTCGTCCTGGAACGGTGGGCGGGGCGGCCGGACCCCAGCGCGGCCCGCAGCGGGGCCATCGTGTCGTTGGTGAGGCGCCCGGACCACACGAGGTCCCACAGGGCGGTGACGAGGTCGGCGTCGTTCGCGGTGACGTCCCTGTTGACCCGGTCGGACAGCGTGCGGAAGAAGTGGGCGCCGCCGTCGCCCAGCGCGTCCAGGACGGCCCGGTGCACCGGCGTGAGCGTGATCTCCGCGGGCTCCGGCATGAGGAGCGGCGCGGTGTCGGCCAGGTAGAGCGCCACCCAGCCGTCGCCGCCGGGCAGGCCGCCCTGGCCCGCCCACACGACCTCGCCCGCCGACGTCAGCTCGTCCAGCATGGCCGGGGTGTAGCCGGCCACCCGGGACGGCAGGACCAGCGACTCCAGCGCCGACGCGGGGACGGCCGCGCCCTGCAGCTGCTCGATCGCCTGGACGAGCGCGTCGACGCCCCGCAGCCGCGACCCGCCCGAGATGCCGTGCCAGACCGGCAGGAAGCGGCCGAGCGACTCCGGCGGGGACGGCTCCACCTCGGCGCGGAGCCGCGCCAGGCTCCGGCGCCGCAGCATGCGCAGCACCCCGGTGTCGCACCATTCGGTCGTGAGCGGGCCCGCGACGGCCTCGACGGGCAGGAACTCGCCCTCGACCACCCGGCCCGCGCCGGCCAGCCGCCGCAGCGTCTCGACGACCACGGCGACGCCCAGCCCGAACCGCGCGGCGGCATCGCCCGCCCGGAACGGCCCGTGCGTGCGCGCGTACCGGGAGACCAGGTCGCCGAGCGGGTCGTCCACCGGTTCGAGGAACGCCTCCGGGACGCCCACCGGCAGCGGCGCCCCGAGCGCGTCGCGCAGGCGCCCGGCGTCCTCGATCGCGGCCCAGCGCTCCTCGCCCGCGACCCTGACCCTGATCGCGCGCCGCGTCCCCTCCAGCTCCACCAGCCACCGCGCCACCTGAGCCACGGCCGTGGCGGCGGGCCGTTCCGCGCGCCCGGCGGCGCCCGGACCGGCCAGCGCCTCGCCATGGCCGCCTTCGGCGTCGTCCCGTGCCGGCTGTCCCCCATCGGCCGGGGAGGCACCGCCGTCATCGGCGCCCGGCCGGCCGTCCTCGCCGTCGGGGGACGGGTCGCCGGGCCGGACGCCGTAGGCGCTGACGTCGACGGCGGCGACGGCGGCGGCCGGGAGGAGGGTGCGTTCGGCGGCCTCCGCCGTGGTGAGGGGCCCCAGCGTGCGGAGGAGGTCGGCGACGCCCTCCAGGTCGCGGGCGCGGCGGTCGGCCGCCAGGCGCTGCAGCTCGCGCTCGGTCTCGGCGACGGCGTCGGGGTCGAGCAGCTCGCGCAGGTCGGCCTGGCCGAGCAGCTCCGCGAGCAGCGCCGAGTCGAGCGCGAGCGCCTGGGCGCGGCGTTCGGCCAGCGGGGAGTCGCCCTCGTACATGAACGCGCCGACGTAGTGGAACAGCAGCGAGCGCGCGTAGGGCGACGGCTCGGGCGTCTCCACCTCGACCATGCGGACCTTGCGGCCCGACAGGTCGCGCATCAGCTGCACGAGGCCGGGGACGTCGAACACGTCCTGCAGGCACTCGCGCATGGTCTCCAGCACGATCGGGAACGACGGGTACTTGCTCGCGACGGCGAGGAGCTGCGCGGCGCGCTGGCGCTGCTGCCAGAGCGGCATGCGCTTGTCCGGACGGCGGCGGGGGAGCAGCAGCGAGCGGGCGGCGCACTCGCGGAACCGGGCGGCGAACAGCGCCGAGCCGCCCAGCTCGTCCACGACGACGCGCTCGATGTCGTCGGCGTCGAAGACGGCGAGGTCGAGGCCGGGCGGCTCGTCCATGTCCGGGATGCGGATGACGATGCCGTCGTCGGCGTGCATGGCCTGCGCGTCGACGTCGTACCGCTCGCGCAGGCGGCCCGCCATGGCGAGCGCCCAGGGCGCGTGCACGCGCGCGCCCAGCGGGGAGTGGACGACCATCCGCCAGTCGCCGAGTTCGTCGCGGAAGCGCTCGACGACCATCGTGCGGTCGTCGGGCACGTGCCCGGTGGCCTCCCGCTGCTCGGTCACGTAGGAGACGAGGTTCGCGGACGCCCACGCGTCCAGCCCGGCGGCGGAGACGCGGCTCCGGGCCTCCTCGGCGGGCAGGCCGGCCAGCTCGCGGGTGAACGAGCCGAGCGCGCGGCCCAGCTCGGCCGGGCGCCCGAGGGTGTCGCCGTGCCAGAACGGCAGCTTGCCGGGCTGGCCGGGGGCGGGGGAGACGAGGACGCGGTCGGGCGTGATGTCCTCGATGCGCCACGAGCTGGCGCCCAGGACGAACACGTCGCCGACGCGCGACTCGTAGACCATCTCCTCGTCCAGCTCGCCCACGCGCGAGGACTTCTCGCCGACGAGGAACACGCCGAACAGGCCGCGGTCGGGGATCGTGCCGCCGCTCGTCACGGCGAGGCGCTGCGCGCCGGGGCGGTCGCGCAGGACGCCGGTGACGCGGTCCCACACGAGGCGGGGACGGAGTTCGCCGAACTCGTCGCTGGGGTAGCGGCCGGCGAGCATGTCGAGGGTCGCCTCCAGCGCCGTGCGCGGGAGGGTCGCGTAGGGGGCGGCGCGCCTGGCGAGCGATTCGAGGTCGTCGACCGTCCATTCGTCCATGGAGACCATCGCGACGATCTGCTGCGCGAGGACGTCCAGGGGGTTGCGCGGGTAGCGCAGCTCCTCGATCTCGCCGCCGCGCATGCGCTCGGCCACCACCGTCGTCTGGACGAGGTCGCCGCGGTACTTGGGGAAGATCACGCCCTTGGACACGGCCCCGACCTGGTGGCCCGCGCGCCCGACCCGCTGGAGCCCGTTGGCCACCGACGGCGGCGACTCCACCTGGACGACCAGGTCGACGGCGCCCATGTCGATGCCCAGCTCCAGGCTGGACGTCGCCACGACCGCCGGGAGCCGGCCCTCCTTCAGGGCGTTCTCGATGCCGGCCCGCTCCTCCTTGGAGACCGAGCCGTGGTGCGCTCTGGCGATCTCCACGGGCGCGCCCCTGGCCGCGCCCGCCTGCGCCATCATGGCGGCGGGGGAGTGGTCTTCGGGCAGGGGCTCGCCCGTGGCCCGCTCGTAGGCGAGTTCGTTCAGCCGTCCGCAGAGCCGCTCGGCCAGCCGCCGCGAGTTCGCGAACACCAGCGTCGACCGGTGCGCCTGGATGAGGTCGAGCAGGCGGTCTTCGACATGGGGCCAGATGCTGCGCTGGCGGGGGTCGGCCGCACCGGAGTCGTCCACGAACTGGCCGACCTCGCCCATGTCCTCCACGGGGACGACGATGTCGAGGTCGAAGACCTTGTCGGACCGGGGCTGGACGACCGCGGCGGGCCGCGTCCCGCCGAGGAACGCCGCCACCTCCCCGGTGGGGCGGACGGTCGCCGACAGGCCGATCCGCTGCGCGGGCCGTTCGAGGAGGGCGTCGAGGCGTTCGAGGGACAGCGCCAGGTGCGCGCCGCGCTTGGTGCCCGCCACCGCGTGCACCTCGTCCACGATGACGGTCTCGACGCCGCGCAGCGACTCGCGCGCCCGCGAGGTGAGGATCAGGAACAGCGACTCGGGCGTCGTGATCAGGATGTCCGGCGGCTTGACGGCGAGCCGGCGACGCTCGTCGGCCGGGGTGTCGCCCGACCGCATCCCGACGCGGACGCCCGGCTCGGGCAGGCCGAGGCGCCGCGCCGCCTGCCGGATGCCGGTCAGCGGGGCGCGCAGGTTGCGCTCGACGTCGACCGCGAGGGCCTTCAGCGGCGATACGTACAGGACGCGGCAGCGCCGCAGCGGCTCGTCGGGGACGGGTTCGTGGGCGAGCCGGTCGAGGGACCACAGGAACGCGGCGAGGGTCTTGCCGGACCCCGTCGGCGCCACGACGAGGGTGTTGTCGCCGCCCGCGATCGACTCCCACGCCCCCGCCTGGGCCGGGGTGGGCGCGGCGAACGCCCCGGCGAACCAGGCGCGGGTCGCCGGGGAGAAGCGTTCGAGCACGTCATCGCCCATGGCGCCATCCTGCCTCGCGGGTACGACAGAATGCTCCACTGTGGCGTGCGTCACGTTGTAAGCAAGCACTTGTACGGGCATGGTCTACCGGTAGGACACTCACCCCCACGGGAGTTTCGATGCCCTACGTCCTCCTCGCGCTCGGGATCCTGTTCGCGCTGGCCGCCGCCAACGCGCACGCACCCCGGCGCAGCGCCGTCCTCCTCGCGCCGAGCTTCTTCCTCGGCTGGCTGACGATCGAGATGGCGCCGCACGTGCTCGTCACCTGGGCCGCCGCCACCGCCCTCGCGGCCGCCTTCGGGGGACTGGACGGCTGGCCCGGCTGGACGGGCCTCGGCCTGGCGCTCGCCGCCATGGCCGGCATCGCGGCCACCATCGTCGCGTCCCGCCGCACGGTCGTCACCCTGCGGGACAGCGGCGCGCCCCTCGACCTGGACCCGGAGGGCGCTCCCCGCTACCCGCTGGCGCACCTGATCGTCCCGCAGCTCTGCCTGATCCCGCGCAAAGGCGTGCGCGTCGAGCGGAACGTCGTCTACCGGGAGGAGGGGCGGCTCCGCCTGAAACTGGACGTCTACCGTCCCGCCGGTGACGGCGAGCCTGACGGCGGGCCGCGCCCCGGGCTCATGCAGATTCACGGTGGTGCGTGGGTCATCGGGGACAAGCGCGAGCAGGGCCTGCCGCTGCTCAACCACATGGCCCTTCAGGGATGGGTCGGCTTCAACGTCAACTACCGGCTCAGCCCACGCGCGACATGGCCCGAGCACCTGGTCGACCTCAAGCACTTCGTCGCCTGGTACAAGGAGCACGCCGAGGAGTACGGGGCCGACCCCGACTTCCTCTGCGTGACGGGCGGATCGGCCGGCGGGCACCTCGCCGCGATGGTGGCGCTGACCGCCAACGAGCCCGGCTTCCAGCCCGGTTTCGAGGACGCCGACACCACCGTGCAGGGCGCCGTCCCCTTCTACGGGGTCTACAACTTCATCGACGCGGGGCCCTGGCCGGTTCCCATGGGAGCCACCCGCATCCTGGAGAAGATGGTGGTCAAGAAGCCCTTCGCAGAGAACCGGGAGGTGTACGCCAAGGCGTCCCCGGTCACCTACATCAGCGAGGACGCGCCGCCCTTCTTCGTCATCCACGGAAGCCGCGACTCGCTCATCCCCGTGGCGGAGGCCAGGCGGTTCGTCGAGCGGCTCCGTGACGTCTCCAGGGCGCCGGTCGTCTACGCCGAGATGAAGGGCGCCCAGCACGGGTTCGACGTCTTCCCCTCCTACCGGACGGCCCGCGTCATCGAAGGCGTCGAGCGCTACCTGACGGGCCTGCACCGCCAGTACCGCCAAGGCGCCGGACCCGCCGTCCCCGGCGAGATCGAGCAGTCCTTGGAGGAACCCTCCGTCGGATAGCGTGGAGGACGTGCGGCTCACAGTGTTCTGGGATCGGATGAACCAGCAGTTCGGCGAGAGCTATGCCCAGAGCGTGGCCAAGGACTACGTCATGGCGGAACTGGGCGGACGCACCATCGAGCAGGCCCTCACCGAGGGCGTGCCCGCCAAGAAGGTCTGGCAGGCGGTCGTCGCCACGTTCGACGTCCCCTCGACCCTCCGGTAGAGCCCGGCCCCGGCGCGGTCAGTCCGGAACGGGCAGATGCGCGTAGAGGTCCATCGCGTCCACGGACGACGGCAGATCGCTGACCTGGCCGTCACCGACCTCCACGACGCGCCAGGCGCCGTCCGTGCGCAGGGCCAGGTCGGTGGTGATGAAGCGGCAGCCCAGGGCGCGGACGGCCGGAGCCACGGCGTCCAGGTCGGGATCGGGGTCCAGCCCGGGACTGTCCGGGTGCGGCCCCACCAGCGCGGGTTCGCCGTCCACCCACCACACGCGCGCCTCGCCGCCGCCGTCGTACTCCTCGAACTCGCGGACCACGAGACCTCCCGCCAGATGGTCGTCCCGTAGCGCGACCATCTTGGAGGCGATGTCGTGCAGCTGCGCGACGTTCTTCACGTCCGGGACGAAGCACGCCTCCTCCCACTCGTGCTTGCACGACTTCACGTAGTCCTTGACCACGGCGGGGCCGCCGCGCAGCGGCCGGACCAGCTCGGCCAGCTCGCCGAGGTCGCCCGGATCCTGACCGGTGCCGAGCGGGCGCCACACGCTGTGCGGGGTGAGCCCGGCGAACGTCTCGTGCCAGCCCGGCAGCTCGTGCGCGCGCCTATAGTCGTCCGGGTGCGTCAGCAGGATCGTCCCGCGCTCCTTCAGGGCGGCGGCCATCGCGGCATACTCGTCCGCCGACAGCATCCAGCCGCGATACCAGACGGGCCCAAGGCCGGGGGGAACCGCCTCGACCGCGTCCTCGACGTCCCCGCGTCGCAGCGCGTCGTGGTCGATGAGGGCGATCTCGCCGTAATGGTCCCGTACGGCCGCGGCCTCGCGGGAGAAATGGGGGTCAACGCGCCGGGGGTGGAGCGGATCGACGCAGAAGAGGACGGTCAGCGTCATGATTGGAACCCTCCGTGGACGGCGCCAGCGTACGGGGTTCAGACCATGGAACGCACGGAGATTCCCGCCCAAATCGCCATACCGGACGATGATCGAACGGATGTTCGGTAGGCTGGTCCCCGGCACGCGGCGTCATCCACAATCGCGCCGGCGGCTCGAAAGTGTCGGTGGCCCGCCGTAACGTCGCCCTCGACATCGCCAGCAGCGGCCGAGAGCCGACAGTCACGACGAGAAGGACATCTCAATGGCAGCGAACGACCGGGAGAAGGCTCTCGAGACCGCACTCGCCCAGATCGAGCGGCAGTTCGGCAAGGGGTCGGTCATGCGGATGGGCGAGGAGGCGCGCGCCCCCGTCGAGGTGATCCCCACCGGCGCGATCTCCCTCGACATCGCGCTCGGCATCGGCGGCCTGCCGCGCGGCCGCGTCGTCGAGGTGTACGGCCCCGAGGGCTCCGGCAAGACCTCCATCGCGCTGCACGCCGTGGCGAGCGTGCAGAAGAAGGGCGGCATCGCCGCGTTCGTCGACGCCGAGCACGCGCTCGACCCCGAGTACGCCGCCAAGCTCGGCGTCGACATCGACGCCCTGCTGGTCTCCCAGCCCGACACCGGCGAGCAGGCCCTGGAGATCACCGACATGCTGATCCGCTCCGGCGCGATCGACGTCGTCGTCATCGACTCCGTCGCCGCGCTCGTCCCCCGCGCCGAGATCGAGGGCGAGATGGGCGACAGCCACGTCGGCCTCCAGGCCCGCCTCATGTCGCAGGCCCTGCGCAAGCTGACCGGCGCCATCAACCAGACCAAGACCACCGCCATCTTCATCAACCAGCTCCGCGAGAAGGTCGGCGTCATGTTCGGCTCCCCGGAGACGACCACCGGCGGCCGGGCGCTGAAGTTCTACGCCTCCGTCCGCCTCGACGTCCGCCGCATCGAGACCCTGAAGGACGGCACCGAGGCGGTCGGCAACCGCGTCCGCGTCAAGGTCGTCAAGAACAAGATGGCTCCGCCGTTCCGCGTCGCCGACTTCGACCTGCTCTACGGCCAGGGCATCAGCCGCGAGGGCGGCCTGATCGACCTCGGCGTGGAGCACGGCTTCGTCCGCAAGTCCGGGGCCTGGTACACCTACGACGGCGACCAGCTCGGCCAGGGCAAGGAGAACGCCCGCAACTTCCTCAAGGCCAACCCCGACATGGCGGACGGCATCGAGAAGAAGATCAAGGAGAAGCTGGGCATCGGCCCGAAGGTCGACAAGGAGGCCGAGCCCGCCGCCCCGGACGCCGACGCGCCTCCGCCGCCGCTCACCAGCGCCCCCAAGCCCGTCTCCACGAAAAGGGGGGCGAAGGCCGCCAAGGTGGGTGATTCCTGACCGGGAATCCCCTGATATGGGTGACTTCCTGACGAAGAGTAAGCGATGATCTCCTATGCAGGGCGGCGGCGCCTTACCCGGCACCGCACGATCGGTGTACGGACCTTCCCCGATGGCGCCGCCGCTCCCACGGACGCCGCCCGCCCGCCGGAGTCCCCGGACGCCTCCGCGATCACACCGCGCGACGTTCCGGGGTGCGCGGCACGCGGCGGGGGCGGGTGAGCGTGGCGTCGCGGGGCCCGCGCAAGGAGCCCGCCGACGCGGACCCCGAGTCCAGGGCCCGCGAGATCTGCCTGCGCATGCTGTCCGCCTCGCCGCGCACCCGGGCCCAGCTGGCCGACGCGCTGCACCGCAAAGGCATCCCGGACGACGTCGCCGAACGCGTCCTCGGCCGCTTCACCGACGTCGGCCTCATCGACGACGAGGCGTTCGCGCAGGCGTGGGTCCGGTCCCGCCACACCGGCCGCGGCCTGGCCAGACGCGCCCTGGCCGCCGAGCTCCGCCGCCGCGGCGTGGCCGGCGACACCATCGACGAGGCCGTCGACTCGCTGGATCCCGCCCAGGAGGAGGAGACCGCCCGCGCCCTGGTCCGCCGCAAGCTCCCGGCGACCCGGGGCGCCGACCCCGCCAAACGCATGCGCCGCCTGGTCGGCATGCTCGCCCGCAAGGGCTACCCGCCCGGCCTCGCCTACCGCGTGGTCAAGGAAGCCCTTGACGAAGAGGGCGCCGACCTGGACCTCGCCCCCGACGACCCTTTCGACTGACCCGCCCTCCACCCGGTCGCCTTCGGATGGCAGCGGAGCGTGCACCGGGAGCGGGGGCCGGTGAGGCGGACGGCCGGGCCGTGGACGGCCGGGCCGCGGACGGCCGCACGGGGCGGTCGGTTAGGTCGTGAGACGACACGCCGGGGGCAGGGGAGTAGGGGTCGTGGGAGGTGCGGCCGGGGCGGGTCTGACCGGAGCCTTGCGGTGCTGGTGGGAGGGGGTGCGGAGGGTCAGGAGGGGCGGTAAGGAAGGACTCACGTTGACGTTCGGTTAGTCCGGAATGCCCTCCGTTTGCTTGCTCATTACCTCTATGCCGCTTACCGTAACGGTAGTGAGGAGTTACTCCGCGTCTCGCGGATTGCCATACGACCGAGCACGTTCCAGCAGCTGAGAGGCGGACAGGGCAGGTTCGTCGACCGGATTCGGCCGAGTCGCCGGGGGCGCAGCGTGCGCGGTCCCGCGATGTCGTGCATCCGCGCGCGAGTAAATCCTCGCTAGGCAGGGCCCCGAAGTCCGGACGGGCCCGCGGCGAGGAAGGATCTGCCTCATGGAGAGCGTCCTGCTGGGTGCAGCGCTGCTGGTGACCCTGGTCGCTCTCATCGTCGTCGTCCTGTGGCGTCCCGGCGTGCCCGGCAGAGCCGCGGCGGAGATCGCCCGGGCGCAGAGCGAGGCCGACGAGGTCAGGGCGAAGGCCAGGGAGGACGCCGAGGGACTCCTGGAGCGGGCCGAGCGGGAGACGCAGCGGGCCGCCACGCAGGCGCGCGCCGAGATCGAGGAGGAGGGCCGGGCCCTCCGCGACGACCTGCGGACCATCCGGGAGGATCTGGAGCGCCGGGAGGCCCGGCTCGCCGAGCGCGAGCAGAGACTGGACGCCGAAATGCGCCGCCTGGAGGAGTGGCAGGAGCGGCTCACCGAGGCCAGGCGGGCCCTCGACGCCCGCAAGGAGGAGCTGGCGGGCGTCGCCGAGGAGCGGCGCAAGGTGCTGGAGGGGGTGGCGGGGCTCACCGCCGAGCAGGCCAGGAGCGAGCTGGTCGCGGCGATCGAGAACCAGGCCAAGCGGGAGTCCATCCCGATCGTGCGGGAGATCGAGAACACGGCGCGGGCGGAGGGCGAGAAGCGCGCCCGCAAGATCGTGACGCTGGCGATCCAGCGGGTCGCGAGCGAGCAGACGGCCGAGTCGGTCGTGTCGGTGCTGCATCTGCCGAGCGACGAGATGAAGGGCCGCATCATCGGCCGCGAAGGCCGCAACATCCGGGCGTTCGAAACGACGACGGGCGTCAACCTGATCATCGACGACACGCCCGAGGCGGTGCTGCTGAGCTGCTTCGACCCGGTGCGGCGGGAGGTCGGGCGGCTGACGCTGGAGAAGCTCGTCCTGGACGGGCGCATCCACCCGCAGCGCATCGAGGAGATCTACGAGCGCAGCAAGAGCGACGTGGAGCAGCTGTGCGTCCGGGCCGGCGAGGACGCCCTGGTCGAGGTCGGCATCGCCGACATGCACCCGGAGCTGATCGCGCTGCTCGGCCAGCTGCGGTACCGGACGTCCTACGGGCAGAACGTGCTGAAGCATCTGATCGAGTCCGCGCACATCGCGGGCGTCATGGCGGGCGAGCTGCGGCTACCCGTCGAGGTCGCCAAGCGGTGCACACTGCTGCACGACATCGGCAAGGCGCTCACCCACGAGGTGGAGGGCAGCCACGCGCTGATCGGCGCCGAGATCGCGCGCCGCTACGGAGAGCACGAGGACGTCGTCCACGCCATCGAGGCCCACCACAACGAGGTCGAGGTCCGGACGGTCGAGGCGGTGCTGACGCAGGCGGCGGACGCCGTGAGCGGCAGCCGGCCGGGTGCGCGCAGGGAGTCGCTGGAGGCGTACGTCAAGCGGCTGGAGCGGCTGGAGCAGATCGCGCGGGAGAAGCACGAGGGCGTGGAGAAGGTCTTCGCGATGCAGGCCGGGCGGGAGATCCGCGTGATGGTCAAGCCCGACTCGGTCGACGACATCCAGGCGCAGGTCATCGCCCGCGACATCGCCAAGCAGGTCGAGGACGAGCTGACCTACCCGGGCCAGATCCGCGTGACCGTGGTGCGGGAGTCCCGCGCCATCGAGTTCGCCCGCTGAGCCGGAGCCGGAGCCGGAGCGGGAGCCGGCCCCGGGCCGGGCCCGTCCGCCGGTGGGCGGACGGGCGGCGGGTCAGCCGACGGTGAGGTTGATGGGTTCCACGCCGCGGGGCTCGAAGCCGAGGGTCTGGCCGTAGAAGGCGAGTTCCGCCTCCAGGCAGCGGAGGACCGTGGCGGCCTTCCGGAACCCGTGCGACTCGCCCTCGAACGTGAGGTAGGCGTAGGGCATCTTCTTGGCGGCCAGTTCCATGGCGAAGCGCTCGGACTGGTCGGGCGGGACGATCGGGTCGCTCAAGCCCTGCAGCAGCAGGACGGGGCAGGCGGTCTTGTCCGCGTGGCCGAGCGGTGAGCGCTCCTCGTAGGCGCGCTCGAAGCCGGGCAGCGGGCCGATGAGGCCGAACAGGTAGTGCGACTCGAAGTCGTGGGTGGCCTCGGCGAAGCTCTGCAGGTCGCTGATGCCGAAGTAGGACGTCGCGGCTTTGAACACGTCGGTCTGGGTGATCGCGGCGAGCGTCGTCCAGCCGCCCGCGGAACCGCCCCGGATGGCGAGCCGCGCAGGGTCGGCTATGCCGCCGTCCACGAGCGCCTGGGCCGCGGCTATGGCGTCCTCCACGTCGACCACGCCCCACTGGCGGCGCAGCCGTTCCCGGTAGGCGCGGCCGTAGCCGGCGGATCCGCCGTAGTTGACGTCGATGACGCCGATGCCGCGGCTGGTGAAGTAGGCCCGTTCCAGGTCGAGCACCTTGGAAACCCGCCCGGTGGGGCCGCCGTGCACGAACACGACGTACGGCGGCAGTTCGCCTTCGGGGGCGGTCGCCTCCGGGTTGGTGGGCGGGAACACGTAAGCGTGGACGGGACGTCCGAACGGCCCTTCCAGGCGCTCGGCGCGAGGCTTGGACAGGTACGCGACGTCCGGCAGCTCGGCCAGTTCGCGGCGCAGCCCCTCGACCCGCCCGGTGGTGGTGTCGACGCGGACGACCGAGGGCGGCAGGTCGGGGCCGCCGCCGATGCCGACGATCGTCGTCCCGTCCGCGGACAGCTGCGTCGCCCAGTGCTCGTAGGGGACCTCCAGGTCGACGAGGTCGAGCGTCTCCGGGTCGTAGACGCCGAGCCGCATGTCGCCCTCGCCGTGCAGGACGGCGAGGCGCCCGTCGCCGAGCAGCGCGTACGGCATGCCGCCGAGCTGCCACAGCGGGCCGGTGAACTCCTCCTCGGCCGGGTAGAGGGCCTGCGGGGACTCGCCGTGCAGGCCGACCTGGTAGATGTTCCACCAGCCGGGCCAGTCGGAGATGACGTACAGGGACGCGTCGTCGCGCCACAGCGGCGACAGCGCGGACTCCTTGAGCCCGCCCTTGACGGTCCGGGGCGCGACCGTGCGGCCGTCCTCGATGGCCGCCACGCGCACCTCGGTGCCGTCCCAGGGCATGCGCGGGTGGTTCCACTGCACCCACGCCAGGTGCCCGCCGCCGGGCGAGGGGGCGGGGCTCGCGTAGAACTGCGCACCGCTGACCAGCTCGCGGATGGCGCCGGCGTCCTCGGCGGCGCGCCCGTCCAGCGGGACGGCGACGATGGCGCGCCGGATGCCCGTGGTGGCGGGCTCCTCCGCCGGGGCCGGCTCGCCCCCCTCGCCCTCGGCGGGCGCGGGCGGCGGCGCGGCGATGTGGCCCTCACAGACGCACCAGACCTCCGTCCCGTCCGGGGACAGGACGTAGTCGGCGAAGCGCAGCCCGGCCGGGACGGCGGGCTCGGGCGTCAGCGGGTAGGGCTTGGGGTCGCCCTCGTCGAGCCGGTGCAGCCGCTGGTCGTCGTAGTTGGAGAACACGATCGACCAGCCCTCGCCGTGGCGGACCGGCAGGTACGACCGCCCCCCGTACTCGTGGACGCGGGTACGGGCGTCCCAGGGCGCCTGGAGCAGCTCCGTGCGGCGACCGCCGTTGAGATGGACGACCGTGGTCCGACCGTCCTCCTCGGGCCGGGTCTCCTGCCACCACACGTCGTCGCCCGCGACGGTGGGAAAACTGAGGCGCAGCCGGGCGCGGGCGACGTCGGCCGCGGAGATGGGAGAGGGCCAGGAGCCGTAGGGGAGGGTCGCACGAGCGGTCATAACAGGAATCGTCCCGCATACGGGGATCGGTTGGGGCCATGACGGACGCTTTGACTTCGGAAAGATACAAGGCGGCGACCAGCGGACTCACCGGTAACAGGACGGGGGCGCCCGCCGGAACCGGCGGGCGCCCCCGAAGCGCGCGTCCAGGAGATCAGGTCGACGGGACGGCCTGCTGCGTGACCCCGACCCCGGCCACGGGAGGCGCCCCGCCCGTGCCCATCGTCTTGGCCTCCGTCTTGCGGCTGCGGCGGCTGCGCGCCTCCAGCCACGTCGCCACCCGGCTCACCGACATGTTGATCGCGATGTAGATGATCGCGACGATGATGCCGGCCTGCAGGACGTTGTTGCTGTAGTTGGCGGGGACCTGGCGGAAGCCCGCGGACAGCAACTCGGGGTAGGCGATGATGAACCCGAGCGCGGTGTCCTTCAGCAGGACGACGATCTGGCTGACGATCGCGGGCATCATCACGGTGATGGCCTGCGGCAGCAGGACGAGCCGCATGACGCCGTTCTTGCGCAGCCCGATCGAGTAGGCGGCCTCCGACTGCCCCTTCGGCACCGACAGCACGCCGGCCCGGACGATCTCCGCGAGCACGGCGCCGTTGTACATGGTGAGGCCGAACACGACGGCGGCGAACGCGGGCACGGTGACCACGCCGGCGTTGCTCTCCACCCCGAAGATCGAGAAGAAGTAGTCCACCGACACGCGCTGCAGCTGGCCGAACTGCGACTCGGCGATCGCCGGGCTGATCTTGTTCGGCACGAAGAACGCCAGGAAGATCAGGATCAGCAGCGGGATGCCGCGGAAGAACTCCACGACGGCCCCGGCGGGCAGCCTGATCCACCAGTGCTCGGAGAGCCTGGCCAGGCCGAACACGACGCCGAACAGCAGCGCCAGGACCGTCGCGACCGCGGCGGCCTTCAGCGTGTTCAGCAGGCCGGGGATGATCAAGTGCCGCCAGACCGTCCACTTGGTGAACGGCGTCCACAGGTTCTCGGCGAACTGCCCCTTGTCGGCCAGCCGCCAGATCAGCGCCGCGAGGAGGGCCATGAGCGCCACCGTCACGCCGGCGCCGAGCATCCTGTTCCGCGCCTGCGCCCGCGGCCCGGGGATGTCGAAGAGTACGGTCGCTTCCTTGCTCACCTAGCCCTGCCCTTCTGGGGGGCGGCCCCCAGGCCCCCGCAGTCGGTGGCCGACGGTCCTCGCTCCGCTGCGGTCATCGGGTGCTGCCCTTCTGGGGGGCGACCCCCAGGCCCCCGCAGTCGGTGGCCCGACGATCCTCGCTCCGCTGCGGTCATCGGGTGCTGTCCTTCTGGGGGGCGACCCCCAGGCCCCCGCAGTCGGTGGCCCGACGATCCTCGCTCCGCTGCGGTCATCGGGCCACCGCCATCCGCTTGGCCAGCCAGCCGAAGAGGTAGCCGGTCGGCAGCGTGAGGATCAGGAAGCCGACGGCCACGCCGAGGAACAGCGGGATGACGCCGTTGGCGAACGTGGGCTTGTCGACGATCGTCTTGGTGACCAGCGCGACTTCGGCGTAGCTCGCCGCGGCGGCGACCGTGGTGTTCTTGATCATCGCGATGAAGACGCTGCCCAGCGGCGCGATGATCGCGCGGAACGCCTGCGGAAGGATGATCATCCGCAGCGACTGGGTGAAGGTCAGGCCGACGGACCGCGCCGCCTCCGCCTGCCCCAGCGGGACGGTGTTGATCCCCGACCGGAGCGTCTCGCAGACGAACGCGCCGGTGTAGGCGGAGAGGCCGAGGACGGCCCACCAGTAGTAGCTGACCGACGAGGTCGAGGAGAACTTCAGCGCGAGGATGTCGTTGAGGCCGAGGCTGCACATCAGCAGCACCAGCGTCAGGGGCGTGTTGCGGACGACGCCGACGTAGCCCGTGCCGAAGGCGCGCAACACCGGGATGGGAGCGACGCGGAAGCTCGCCAGGACCGTGCCGATGACGAGTGAGAGCACCGCGGCGGCGGCCGCCAGGCGGATCGTCGCCCAGAACCCCTGGAGGATCTCGTCGAAGTTGTCGAAGAACGGGCTGAAGTCAAACATTGCTCAGCTGTTTCATGGCGTTCCAGCGGTGTCGGGCCGGCCCCGTCGCGCGCCCGCCGCGCGAGCGGGCGGGCCGGGAGCGAGCGGGCCGGTGTCGGGCCGGGCCGATCTCGGGTCAGGCCGGTGCGTCCCGGGAAGCGCTCCCGTGGGACGCACCGGCCTGGCGTGCGTCAGGCGCGGCCCCGGATCAGGAGCAGCCCTCCATCTGCGGGGCGGTCGTGACGAGCTTCAGCCCGGTGCCGGCGAAGTGCTTCTCCAGCAGCGTCTTGGCGGTTCCGTCCGAGTACATCTCGGTGATGGCCTTGTTGACGGCCTCGCAGGTCTCGGTGTCGCCCTTCTTGATGCCGACGCCGTACTTCTCGTCGGTGAAGGGGTCGTTGATGACCTTGAAGGAGCCCTTCTGCTGGTTGGCGAACCCGGCGAGGATCAGGTCGTCGGTGCTCACCGCGTCCAGCGCGCCGGACTTCAGCTTGCTCACGCACTCGGAGTAGCTGCTGGCGTCCACCAGCGTGACGCCCTTGATGTTGAGCTTGCCGTCCGGCGGGCCCTCGGTGATGCGGCGGAAGGAGTTGGACCCGGCCGCCTTGCAGAGCTTCTTGCCCTTGAGGTCGGCGGTCTTCTTGATGTCGGTGTTGTCGGCGTTCACCATCGTGTCCTGGTGCGCGACGTAGTAGGGACCGCCGAAGGTCACCTGCTGCTTGCGCGCCTCGGTGATGGAGTAGGTGGCGAAGATCAGGTCGACCTGCCCGCCGCCGATGAACGACTCGCGGTTCGCGGAGGTCGTCTCCTTGAACGTGATGCCGCTCTCCGGCACGCCCAGCTTCTGCGCGACGTACTTGGCGACGTCGACGTCGAAGCCGTCGTAGGTGCCGTCGGGCTTCTTCAGGCCCAGCGCCGGCTGGTCGAACTTGATGCCGATGGTCAGCTTCTTGTCGTCCTTGGCCTTCTGGACGACCGTCTTGGCCTCGGTCTTCTCGGTGTCGCTGCCACACGCGCTGAGCGCCAGGGACAGCGCCATCCCCGCCCCGATGAGGGCGCCGAAACGACGTACTCGCATTCTCGTCCTACCTCTGCTCTCTGCCGGAGCCCCGCGGCTCAGTGCGTGAGGATCTTGGAAAGGAAGTCCTTCGCGCGGTCGGTTCGCGCATTCGTGAAGAACTCGTCGGGGGTGTTCTCCTCGACGATCTGGCCGTCCGCCATGAAGACGACCTTCTGCGCGGCCCTGCGCGCGAATCCCATCTCGTGCGTGACGACGATCATCGTCATGCCCTCGCGGGCCAGGCCCGTCATGACGTCCAGGACCTCGTTGACCATCTCCGGGTCAAGCGCCGAGGTCGGCTCGTCGAACAGCATCACCTTGGGCTTCATCGCGAGGGAGCGTGCGATCGCGGCCCGCTGCTGCTGCCCGCCGGACAGTTGCGCGGGGTACTTCTCGGCCTGGTTGGCGATGCCGACCCGGTCGAGCAGTTCCAACGCGTGCTTCTGCGACTCCTGCTTGCCCTGCTTGCGGACCTTCACCGGCCCCAGCGTGACGTTCTCGAGGATCGTCTTGTGGGCGAAGAGGTTGAACGACTGGAACACCATGCCGACGTCGGCGCGGAGCTTCGCCAGCTCCTTGCCCTCTTTGGGCAGCTCCTTGCCGTCGACGAGGATCGTGCCCGCGTCGATGGGCTCCAGCCGGTTGATGGACCGGCACAGGGTCGACTTGCCGCCCCCGGACGGGCCGATGACGACGACGACCTCGCCCGAGTTCACGGTGAGGTTGATGTCCTTGAGGACGTGCAGCTCGCCGAAGTGCTTGTTGACGTTCTCCACCACGACGAGGGGCCGGTCGCCACCCGCGGGGGCCGGCTCCGGCACGGAGTCCTCCGGCTCGTCCTTGGTGAGGTCGAGCCCGCCTTCGCTGTCCGTCATGCGGTCGGACTTTACGTCATGGTCAGAATCGCGAACGTCGCCGAGCGGTACCGATACGATCACGAATCCCCATGTCGGACGGGGTCCATCGGGGCGGGACTCGATCATCGGGGCAGGTCGGGGCGGTGCGCCGACGGTTCCGCCGCGGCGTCCCGTCGCGGCGTTCCGTCAGGGCGCGGCGGGCCCGTACCCTTGGTTACCGTCATGAGTGCGCCAATGGAGACGGCCTCCCGTACGTACGAGATCCGTACCTACGGATGCCAGATGAACGTCCACGACTCGGAGCGGCTGTCCGGGCTGCTGGAGTCGGCCGGGTACGTCCGCGCGGAGGGCGCCGAGCCCGACGTGGTGGTGTTCAACACCTGCGCGGTCCGCGAGAACGCCGACAACCGGCTCTACGGCAACCTCGGCCATCTGCGGCCTGTCAAGGACGGTCATCCGGGCATGCAGATCGCCGTCGGCGGCTGCCTCGCGCAGAAGGACCGCGACACCATCGTCGAGCGCGCCCCCTGGGTGGACGTCGTGTTCGGCACCCACAACATCGGGTCGCTGCCCGCGCTGCTGGAGCGGGCGCGGGTGCGGAGCGAGGCGCAGGTCGAGATCGAAGAGTCGCTGGTGACCTTCCCCTCGACGCTGCCGACGCGCCGGGAGTCCCCGTACGCGGCGTGGGTGTCGATCTCCGTCGGGTGCAACAACACGTGCACGTTCTGCATCGTCCCGTCGCTGCGCGGCAAGGAGAAGGACCGCCGGCCCGGGGAGATCCTCGCCGAGGTGGAGGCGCTCGTCGCGGAGGGCGTCCTGGAGGTCACCCTGCTGGGGCAGAACGTCAACGCCTACGGGTCGGGGTTCGGCGCCCTGTCTGCCGCGCCGGACGAGGTGCGCGCCATGACCGAGGGCGGCCAGTCGGCCTTCGCGGGGCTGCTGCGCGCCTGCGGGGGCGTGGACGGCCTGGAGCGGGTCCGGTTCACCTCGCCGCACCCCAAGGACTTCACCGACGACGTCATCGCCGCGATGGCGGAGACGCCGAACGTGATGCCGTCGCTGCACATGCCGCTGCAGTCCGGGTCGGACGCGGTGCTGCGCGCGATGCGCCGGTCCTACCGGCAGGAGCGCTACCTCGGGATCATCGAGAAGGTCCGGGCCGCGATCCCGGACGCGGCGATCACCACCGACATCATCGTGGGCTTCCCCGGCGAGACCGAGGCCGACTTCGAGGAGACCCTGCACGTGGTGCGGGAGGCCCGGTTCTCGTCGGCGTTCACCTTCCAGTACTCCAAGCGTCCGGGCACCCCGGCCGCGACCATGGACGGCCAGCTGCCGAAGGAGGTCGTCCAGGAGCGGTACGAGCGGCTGATCGCCCTCCAGGAGGAGATCTCCTGGGCGGAGAACCGCGAGCAGCTCGGCCGCACCCTGGAGGTCCTGGTCGCCGAGGGCGAGGGGCGCAAGGACGAGGCGACCCGCCGGCTGTCGGGCCGGGCGCGCGACAACCGCCTGGTCCACTTCACCGCGCCGGACGAGCCGGTCCGGCCCGGCGACATGGTCACCGTCGAGGTCACCTACGCGGCGCCGCACCACCTGGTCGCCGACAAGCCCGTGCCGGCCGTCCGGCGCACGCGGGCGGGCGACGCGTGGGAGGCCCGCCAGGGCGGCGGGAACCGCGGGGTCGCGCTCGGCATGCCGTCGATCGGCCGCCCGGCCGAGCCCGCGTCTCCCGCCCGCGGCTGCTCTTGAGGCGGGTTCTCGCGGGTCGGGCCGCCCCGCTGGACGGCGGGGAGGCAGCGTGCTCGTAGCGGCGGCGGTATGCCCGCACCCGCCCGTCCTCGTCCCTGAGATGGCCGGGGAGGCGGCACCCGAGCTCGACGGCCTGCGCGCCGCCTGCGACCGGGCCGTCGGCCGACTGGCGGGCGCGGACGCCCTGGTCGTCGTCGGGGGCGCGGCGGAGACGAGGCCGTACGGCGCGGACGCCTACGCGTCTCTCAGGCCCTACGGGCTGGGCTGGACGAGTCCGGCCGATCCCGCGGACGGAGCGGAGGCGCTCCCGCTGTCCCTGACGATCGGGCGCTGGCTGCTGGAGCGGCAGGGGCTCGCCGACGGGGCGCGCTACCAGGCCGTGGCGTTCGACGCCGAACCGGATGTCTGCATGGCGCTCGGCCGGGAGCTGGTGGAGGGCGGCGATGTCGCGCTGCTGGTGATGGGCGACGGGTCGGCGTGCCGCTCGGAGATGGCTCCGGGCTATCTGGACGTGCGCGCGCGCCCGTACGACGAAGGCGTCGCGCGCGCGCTCGGCACGGCGGACGCCGACGCCTTGGCCGCTCTGGACCCGGAACTGTCCCGGGACGTCCAGGCGGCCGGGCGCGCGGCGTGGCAGGCGCTGGCCGGCGCGGCCGGCGGCGCGCCCGGACTCACCGGCGAACTCCTCGCCGACGAGGCGCCGTACGGAGTCGGCTACTTCGCGGCCTGCTGGTCGCGCCGGTCCGCGTGACCGCCTGCCCGCTGGAACACGCGCCCGCCTGAGGACTCAGGGCTGCTGACCGCCCTGACCGGGCTCGCCGCCCTGGCCCATGCCGCCCTCGCCCATGCCGCCGCCCTGGCCGCCCTCGCGGTCGATGTAGTCGCCGGCCTTCTCCTGGCCACGGTCGACCTTGTCGGCGTGCCTGCCGCCGGTTCGCTCGTCGAACGTGTCCCCGGCGCGGTCCACGCCCTGCTTGGCCTTGTCGGGGTGCTGCCCCAGCATCTGCTTGACCTTGTCGACGATGGACATTCCGATCCCCCCGGATCCGTCGTCTGGATCGGTGCGACGCGAACCTCGCGAGGCACCCGTACAACCACGGCCATACCCGTTCTGTTGCGACAATCAATCCCGTGACCTCACCTGATGTGCCCCATGTCATCGCGGTCGTCGGGGCGACGGCGGCCGGGAAGTCCGATCTGGCCGTGGAACTGGCGCTGCGGCTGGACGGCGAGGCCGTCAACGCCGACTCGATGCAGCTCTACCGCGGCATGGACATCGGCACGGCGAAGCTTTCCGCGGCGGAGATGCGCGGCGTCCCGCACCACCTGCTGGACGTGTGGGACGTGACGGAGACGGCGAGCGTCGCCGAGTACCAGCGGCTCAGCGCCGACGCCATCGCCGGCGTCCGGGGCCGGGGGCGGCTGCCGGTGCTGGTCGGCGGGTCGGGCCTGTACGTGCGGGCGGCGCTCGACCGGCTGGAGTTCCCGGGGACCGCCCCGGCCGTCCGGGCGCGCCTCGAGGACGAGCTGGCGGAGGCCGGCCCCGGCGCGCTCCACGACCGGCTCCGCGGGCTGGACGCCGCCGCCGCGGACGCGATCCTGCCGAGCAACGGCCGCCGGATCGTCCGGGCCCTGGAGGTCATCGAGATCACCGGCCGCCCGTTCACGGCGACGCTGCCCGAGCACCGGTACCGCTACGGCTCCGCCCTGCAGATCGGGCTGAGCGTCCCCCGCGAGGCGCTGGACGAGCGCATCGCGCTGCGCGTCGAGCGGATGTGGGACGCGGGCCTCGTCGACGAGGTCCGCGACCTGGAGAAGCGCGGCCTGCGGGACGGCCTGACCGCCGGGCGGGCCCTCGGCTACGCGCAGGTGCTCCGGTTCCTGGCGGGGGAGTGGACGCAGGAGCAGGCCAAGGAGGACACGATCCGGACGACGCGGCGCTTCGCCCGCCGCCAGGAGTCGTGGTTCCGCCGCGATCCGCGCGTCCGATGGCTGCCCTACGACGCACTTGACCTGGTCGAACGCGCCCTCGCCCTGATCGCGGAGGAGGGCGGGCGGGGCGCCTGACGAAGGCAATACGATCGAGGGATGCGGTTCGTCAAAGGCCACGGCACAGAGAACGACTTCGTGATCCTGCCCGACCCGGACGGTGTCCTCGACCTGACGCCGGAGACCGTCGCGCGGCTGTGCGACCGGCGGGCCGGGATCGGGGCCGACGGCGTCCTGCGCGTCGTCCGGGCGAAGGCCGCCGGCCACGGGCCCGCCGACCACGAGCCCGCCGACCACGGGCCCGAGGCGGAGTGGTTCATGGACTACCGCAACGCGGACGGCAGCATCGCCGAGATGTGCGGCAACGGGATACGGGTCTTCGCCCGCTACCTCGTCGACGCCGGCCTGGCCGCGCCCGGCGAGTGGGACGTGGCGACCCGTGCGGGGCTGCGCCGCGTGTCGCTCGGCGCGTCCGGCGACGTCAGCGTGGACATGGGCGCGCCCGAGCTCCTCGGCTACGGCGAGGCGTCCATGCAGGGGACGACGTTCCAGGGCCGCCGCGTCTCGGTCGGGAACCCGCATCTGGCGTGCCGCGTGGACGGGCCCGTCGCCGCCCTCGACCTGTCCCGCGCCCCCGGCTTCGACCCCGCCGTGTTCCCCGACGGGGTGAACGTCGAGTTCTTCCGGACGGTCGGCGAGCGGCACGTGGAGATGCGCGTGTACGAGCGGGGCTCCGGCGAGACCCGGTCCTGCGGTACGGGCACGGTCGCCGTGGCCGCCGCGGCGGCGATGGGGACCACGGCCGGGGCGGCCCCGGGCGGGACGCCTGGAACGTCCGAATGGACCGTGGACGTCCCCGGCGGCCGGGTTTCGGTCACCCTCGGCGAGGAGACCGCGTTTCTGCGGGGCCCGGCCGTCCTGGTCGCCGAGGGCGAGACCCGGGCCGGCTGGATCTAGCGGAACGCCTCCTCACCAGGGGTTTGTGGACTTTCCGGAGGGTCCCGGCATGAACGGGACAGGTGTCCCTCTCCAACGGGACCGTGCGCCGCGTAATTTTCTTCTTGCACACCCTCTGGTGAATGGCCCGTACGGACCGGGATGGGAGCCCCGGAGCCGTACGGAGCCTGAGGGCCGGTGGCGACCTTCTTGGCGGGGGGCGGTCACCGGCCCTCCCACCGGGGTGGGGCCGGAGATCCCCGGGGGAGCGCGCGTCAGCAGTGGGCGCCGTTGACCGGGAGCCTGGCCCGGACGAGAGTGCCGCCCGTGGGGCCGGGGCCGACGGTGCATGATCCGCCGAGTTCGGCCGCCCGTTCTCGCATCGAGGACATGCCGATGCCCGAACGCGGCCGGTCGGGGAGCCCCACCCCGTCGTCCCCGATCGTGACGTGCAGGTCGCCGTTCAGGCACAGCGTGACCTCGGCGTTGCCGGCGTGGGCGTGCCGGTGGACGTTCGTCAGCGCTTCCTGGACGATCCGGTACGCGGCGACCTCGGCGGCGGCGGGCAGGCCCTTCAGGTCGCCTTCGACGCGCACGTCGACCTGCGGTCCGTCCCCGGTGGCGACGACGCCGCCGAGCGCCTGGATGGCGCCCTCCAGGCCGAGGTCGTCCAGGGCGGGCGGGCGCAGCCCGTACACGAGGTCGCGGATGTCGCCGATGGTGCGTCCCATGGTGGCGCGCAGGTCCTCCAGGAGCGCGTCGACCGCCTCGGGGTCGGTCTTCAGCGTGATGCGGGCCGCGTCCACCGTCATGGCGAGGCTGGCGAGCGTGGGGCCGAGGCCGTCGTGCAGGTCGCGGCGCAGCCGGCGCCGCTCCTCCTCGCGGGTGCGCAGGATGTGCTCGCGGGAGCGCTGGACGTCCGCGGCGAGCCGGGCCGCGTTCGCCAGCTCGGCGAGGTTGCGGGCCAGGACGCCCGACAGCCGGGCGTCCGGGGTGCGGGTGACGCCGAACAGCAGCCTGCCCACCGGCTCGCCGTGCCACACCAGCGGGATGAGCTGCGGTTTCGCGCCGAGCACGCCGTCCTCGGCGGACGCCGTCCGGCCGTCGCGGTCCAGTACCTCGATCACCACGCCGGTCGCGTGCAGCGCGGAGCGGGCGACCTCGGCGGCCACGGCGAGCGCGGCGCCGGGGTCGGCGGCGGTCTGCAGCCGCCGGTTGAGGTGGTCGGCCATCCGGTACGGGTCGCGTTCGCCGTGGATGAACCCGTCCACGGTGCGCTGGAGGCGCCGCCGGACGGGCTCGAACACGGCGCCGGCGGCGATCGCGCCGGCCAGGCCGGTGAAGGCGCCGCCCTTGCCGTGGGCGAGCAGGCTCGCCCCGCCGACCAGCGCGAAGTAGACGCCGGTGATGACGACGACGAGCCCGGCGTACACGAGCGTCCGGCTGACGACGAGGTCGATGTCGTACAGCCGGTAGCGGGTGATGGCGATGGCGATGCAGATCGGGACGGCGACGATGGTGATGTTGCGCAGCGGGTCGCCGATGGGGCTGTTCTCGCCGACGTAGATGACCGCCTCGGCGAGGATGCCCGGATAGACGACCCACCCGATCTGCCGCCGCACGTCCGGCGGTGACAGGACGAACCGCACCAGGACCGAGAACAGGCCCGCGGCCAGGGTGCCGATGATGACGACGCTGATCGGCAGCGGGATCCCGTCGAACGGGTAGGTGGAGACCCCGTTGTGCCAGCGCCGCACGCCGGGGTCGATCGTCAGGTGGACGCAGACGATGACCGGCACCAGGCACGCCAGCAGGAGCACGGGCCGGAACCAGCGGGACACGAGCCGCCCGTCCGGGAAGATCAGCGGCAGGACCAGCGTCAGCGCGTAGGTGTCGACCGCCCACAGCCACGTCCCGAGCCAGTCGAGGAATCCGGCCGTGGCCCAGTCGTGCCGCTGCGCCCACGGGGCGAGGTTCAGCGTCAGGACGTACAGGGCCGCGCTGGATCCGGCGCCGACCATCAGCCAGGCGACCTTCAGCCCCGGCCGGTGCCGCAGCAGGACGGCGCCGACGGGGGTCCAGGCCAGCGCGACGAGGATCTCCGGATGCCACCAGACCATCCGCAGGTCCGAGGGCAGCCGGGCGCCGAGGACGAGCGACGCGGCGACGGACGCGACCGCGGTCAGCGCGAGCAGGACGCCCACGCGTCCCGCAGCGCGGTCGTGTCCAGCCGTCGCCATCATGTGCTCCCCGCCCGAAAGTAATGGAATGTTAAAGCGTCCAGCTCCTCGTGCTGCAGTGTTCGCGGCGTCCGCCTCAGGACACCGATTCCGGCCGGTGGGCGTCGCCCGGGGCGCGGTGCACCCGGACGTGCCGTGATGGTAACCGCGGATTCCGGTCAGGAGAACGGAAGGCGCAGGTCAGAGTGACTATTGTGATTTTCCGGTACGAAGAGTGCCTTTACGGCGACAGTATGTGATTGCTACCAGCAAGGATCGGACGGGGAGAAAATCCGCGGAGATGAGCGGCGGCCGACCCTGTGGGCCGGGGCGTGGCGGGCGGCGATCTCCCGATTCTCGTGAATTTCCTACGCGTTGTGTGATCAGTCGGTAGCATTCCGTGGTCTGTGCTGGGCGGTCCGGGAGGTTGGGCATTGGCGGGGTTTCTGCTGCGGCGGATGGTGAGCCGCGGGGTGCTGGTCGTTCTCGCCGGGAGCCTCGCCTATCTGCTCGCCGCCGCCGCGCTCGACCCCCGGGGCGGGTTCGAAGGTCGGGTGCCGCGTCCACCGGAGAGCGTTGTCGACGCTCGGCTCAGCGCCCTCAACCTCAACGACAGGGTCCCTCTGGCCGACCGCTACCGGGTGTGGGCCTGGGGCGTTTTGCACGGCGACTTCGGGCGGACCCAGGAGGGCGAACCCGTCGACGCGGAGTTATGGCGTCGGCTTGGCGTGAGCCTGCGGTTGCTGGTTCCCGGGGCCGTCCTAGGGGGCGTGCTGGGGGTCCTCCTCGGCGCGTATGCGGCGGCCAGGCGCGGACGGGCCGCCGATCGGTCCATCACGGCGGCGTCCTGTCTGCTCTTGGCCGTCCCCGTGTTCGTCCTGGCGGTGCTGTCGCAGACGATCGCCGTCACGGTGAACGCGGCCCTGGGGGTGCGGGTGTTCGTGTGGGCCGGCGAGTCCGCGCCGGAGGGGTCGGGCGCGCTCGTCGACCAGGCTCGCCACCTGCTGCTTCCAACGGTCGTGATGACGTTGGCCCAGGCCGCCCTCTTCAGCCGCTACCAGCGCGGCCTGATGCTGGACGTCCTGCACGCCGATTTCGTCCGGACCGCTCGGGCCAGAGGGCTTCGAAGGCGGAGCGCCCTGCTGCGGCACGGCCTGCGCACCGCGCTGACGCCGATGACGACGTACTTCGCCTATTCGACCGGGCTGCTGGTGCTCGGTGGCGTGTTCGTGGAGAAGGTCTTCGGGCGGCACGGGATGGGCGAATGGCTGGTCGACTCGATCGGGCGGGGCGACGTCAACGCGGTTGCGGCGATCGACTGCGTCGCCGCCTGCGCTGTGGTGCTCGCCGGTCTCGTGTCGGACGTCCTGAACGGCATGCTCGACCCCCGCGTCCGCTCCGGTGCCACGCCATGACGCGGCGAGGCGTCGCAGGGCTCCTGCTGCTCGCGGTGGTGGTCCTGCTGGCGTCCGCGGGGCCGCTCGTATCACCCTGGCGCTGGGACGAGACGGACTTCACGGCGTTCCGGCGGGGACCGTCCGCGCGGCACTGGCTCGGCACCACCCAGGGCGGGCGGGACGTGTTCGCCCTCGTCCTGCACGGGGCGCGGAAGTCGCTGGTGATCGGCCTGCTCGCCGCCGCGCTCTCCACCGGTGCCGCCGGAATCGTGGGGATGGTCGCCGGGGTCGCGGGCGGGCTGCTCGACCGGGTCCTGATGTGGGGCGCTGACCTCCTGCTCGTGCTGCCGCCTCTGCTCGTCGTCGCCGTGCTGGCGCCGGGCGGGAGGTGGCCGGTGCTCGTGCCGGTGCTGGCGGCGTTCATGTGGATGCTCACCGCCCGGTCGGTGCGGGCGGCGGCGCTGTCGGCGTCCGGGCGCGAGTACGTCCTCGCCGCCCGTTTCCTCGGGGCGGGCGCGCCGCGTGTGGTCGTCCGCCACGTCCTGCCGCAGGTCGCGTCGCTGCTGATCGCGGACGCGAGCCTGGCCGCCGGCGCCGCGGTCACCGCGGAGGGCGGTCTGTCCTACCTCGGCCTCGGGGTCCGCCCACCGGACGTCTCGCTCGGCACGATCATCGCGGACGGGCAGGGCGCGGCGGCCGGCTGGCCCTTCGGGGCCGCCGCCGGGCTCCTCGTCCTGATCGTCCTCGCCGTGAACCTCCTCGGCGACGGCCTGCGGGACGTCCTCGATCCGCCGCGGGGCGCGCGTTGACCGTGCTGGAGGTCACCGACATGGAGGTCGGTTACGAGGGCGGCGTGCGCGCCGTGCGCGGGGTGAGCTTCACCGTCGGGGCCGGGGAGGCGCTCGGGGTCGTCGGCGAGTCCGGTGCGGGCAAGACGGCGCTCGCGCTGGCCGTGATGGGGCTTCTGCCGGACGGCGCCGCCATGACGGGGTCGGTGCGGCTGCGGGGCGAGGAACTGGCCGGACGGTCCGATGCCGAACTGTCGCGGGTCCGGGGCCGCGGAATGTCGATGGTGTTCCAGGAGCCGGCGCTCACCCCCGTCCGCACCGTCGGCGGGCAGATCGCGGAGGCCGTCCGGGCCCACTCCCCGGTCACGCGGGCGGCGGCGCGTGCGAGGGCGGTGGAGCTGCTCGACCTGGTCGGCGTCCCGGCCGCGGCCCGGCGCGCCCGCGCGTACCCGCACGAGTTCTCCGGCGGGATGCGGCAGCGCGTGATGATCGCCATGGCGATCGCCAACGCTCCGGCGGTGATCCTGGCGGACGAGCCGACCTCCGCGCTGGACACGACCGCCCAGTCCCGGGTCTTGGACGTGCTCCGGACCGCCCGGGAGGCGACCGGCGCCGCGATCGTGCTGATCACGCATGACCTGGGGGTCGTCGCGGGGTTCGCCGACCGCGTCCTGGTGATGCGAGAGGGACGGGTCGTCGAGACGGGGCCGGTGGAGCAGATCTATCGGCGTCCGCGTGCGGCGTACACGGCCGGACTGCTGCGTTCCATCCCACGCATGGACGACGCGCACGTGCCTCGACCCCGCCCCGAGCGTCCTGTCGTCCTCCAAGTGGACGGCCTGGTGAGACACCACCCGATCGAGAAGGGAACTCTGCTGCGGCGCCGGATCGGGGCCGTACGCGTCGTGGACGGCATCGACCTCGACCTCTGTGAGGGCGAGACCCTCGCGCTGGTGGGAGAGTCGGGGTGCGGCAAGACCACGGCCTTGATGGAGATCCTTCGGCTGTCCCGGCCGCAGAAGGGGCGTGTGGTCGTCCTGGGCCAGGACACGGCGTCATTGAGCGCGGCCCGGCGCAGAGCGATGCGGCGTGACGTCCAGGTCGTGTTCCAGGACACCGCCGCATCGCTGAACCCCAGGATGCGCGTGGCCGACATCCTCGCCGAGCCCCTGATCACGCATGGCGTCCCGCCATCGGCGATCGGCGGCCGGGTCGAAGAGTTGTTAGAGCTGGTGGGTCTGGAACCCGATCACGCACGGCGGCATCCCCACGCACTGTCCGGTGGGCAGAAGCAGCGCGTGGGCATCGCCAGGGCGATCGCCCTCGAACCGCGCCTCCTGCTCCTGGACGAACCGGTGTCCGCCTTGGACGTCTCCACGCGAGCGAATGTCATGGCCCTCCTGGAGAGCCTCCGCGACCGCCTCGGTCTGGCGTATCTGCTCGTCGCCCATGACCTGGCCGTCGTCCACCGCATCGCCCACCGGGTCGCCGTGATGCACATGGGTCGCATCGTCGAAGCGGGGCCGGTGCACGAGATCTACAGGGCTCCAGCGCACCCCTACACGCGCGCGCTGCTGGACGCGGTCCCGCGGCCAGTCCCAGGACGCCGTGGTCGCGTCCTGCTGCGGGGAGAGCCACCCGACCCGATGTCACCGCTCACGGGTTGCCGCTTCCGTGGACGTTGCCCCCGTTACCCCACGCTCGCCGCAGAGAACGCCCGCCTCTGCGAAGAACAAGACCCGAAGCGGCGCGGGGGCCCGCAACGGTCGGTCGCCTGCCATCACCCTCTCATCGGAGCCGAGGTCGAGCAGTGAAACGGATACCCGCCGCCCTACTCCTTGGCGTCGTGCTCATGACCGGGTGCAGCGGCCCTGAGCAGCGCGACGTGTCCAACGCGTCCGGACGGCTGCCCGCGTCCGACGTCAACCCGACCCCGCGCGACCGTGTCGCGGACGGCGGGACGCTCCGCTGGCCGCTGCCGGAGTTTCCGTCCCAGTGGAACTTCAACCACGTCAACGGCATGAAGGGCGCGGTCGAGCACGTCGTCCAGGGCGTGCTGCCGTATCTGATGCGGGCTGACGCGAAGGCCGTCCCGCATCCCGTCCCGGAGTACCTGGAGTCCGCGACGGTGAAACGCACCGAGCGGGGCCAGATCGTCACCTACAAGCTCAACCCCCGGGCCACGTGGTCCGACGGCAGGCCCATCGGATACGCCGATTTCGCGGCGCAGGCCCATGCCCTCGCCGGACGCGACCCCCGCTACGAGGTCTCCACCGTCTCCGGCTACCGCCTGATCGAGCGCGTCGAACCCGGCGCGGGCGGACACGAGGTCAAGGTGACGTTCGCCCAGACGTACGCCGACTGGCGCAGCCTGTTCAGCCCGCTCTACCCGGCCTCCGCGTACTCGGGCCCACGCGCCTTCAACACCGGCTGGATGAACCGGATGCCCACCACGGCGGGCCCGTTCAAAGTCCAGCGGATCGACCGCACCGGTAAGACCGTCGTCCTGGCTCGCGATCCGGCTTGGTGGGGCGCACCCGCCAAACTCGACCGCATCGTCTACCGCGCCATGGACCCCGGCGCCACACCCGGCGCGTTCGCCAACCACGAGATCGACCTCATGGACATCGGCCTCGACGCAAGCGCGATGCAACGCGTCCAGGGCGTCCCCGGCACCGAGGTGCGCCGTGCGGGAGGGCCCGACTGGCGTCACTTCACGCTCAACGCCGCCGGCCCCGTCCTGTCCGACGTGCGGGTAAGGCAGGCGGTCATGCTCGGCATCGACCGGCGGATCATCGCTCGGTCCGACCTGTCCGGCCTCGGGGTGCCCGTCCAGACCCTCGGCAACCACTTCTACGTCAACACCCAGGACGGCTACCGCGACAACTCCGACGGGTTCGGGACGTACGACCCGGCCCGCGCCGAACGGCTCCTCGACGAGGCCGGCTGGCGGCGGCGCGGCAAGTACCGCGCCAAGGCCGGACGGACGCTCGCACTGCGATTCGTGATCCCGGCCGGGGTCCCCGTGAGCAAACGCGAAGGGGAACTGGCGCGGGCGCTGCTCGAACGGATCGGCGTCCGGCTGGACATACGGCCGATCCCGGCCGATGACGCGCTCGACACCCACGTCACGCAAGGGGACTTCGACATCGTCCCGTTCTCATGGCTGGGCACGTCGTTCCCGGTCTCGCCCATGCGGGCGGTGTTCGCACGCCCGCGCGGCGGACGCGTCCAGCAGAACTACTCCCGCACCGGGACCGCCGCCATAGACGCGGCGATGGACCGTGCCATCGCGGAAGTCGACCCTGCGAGAGTCCACGTCCTCGTGAACGAAACCGACCGGCTCATCTGGCGGCAGGCGTCGGTCCTGCCGCTGTACCAGCGTCCGCAGCTCGTCGCGGCGCGCGCGGACCTGGCCAATCTGGGGGCCTGCGGCTTCCTGGAGCCCGACTACGAGGACATCGGGTTCACGAGCCGTTCCGGGCCCCGGGCCGTCACGGGAACGTGAGCCGGATGCCCTTGCGGTCGCTGGTGTAGCGGGCGTTCCACACGTACAGGCGAAGGTCGTCGGGGGAGAGGTCGTCGTTGACCGGGAGGTCCGAGGCGATCCGGACCACATAGGAGGCACCGGCGGGCATCATCGGGCTGCCGTTGTCGTCGACGGGCGCCTTCGCGCCGTCGATCCGGGCCGTGATCTTGGTGTGGTTGGGCAGCGTGCACATGTCGTCCGGGATGCCCGCCTGCGGCATGCACCGCTCCCGCGCGGACGCGGGGACCTGCGCCGTCGGCATGAACAGGTCGCCGGGGTAGTCCAGCAGGACGGGACGCCGCTGGGTGTTGGTCAGGATGTAGTCGGCGTAGGCGTACGTCGTCCCCGGCGGCGGGGCCTCGGTGGCGCCGAGCGGCTGCCGGCTGGTCCCGGCCTTGACCGCGGCGAGGCTGTACCCGTAGCCCTCCGGGGTCGTGAAGTTCACCGGCGGGCCGGCCTTCGGCGCCGGGACGGCGGACCCCGCCCGGCCGTCGTCGCCCTGGCTGGCGAGCGTCGGCTGGGCGGTCTCCTCGGCGCCGCCCCCGCCGGGCCGCAGGAAGACGATCCCGGCGGCGACCGCGGCGATGCCCACGGCGCCCGTCAGCGCCCCGGCGAGGCCGAGCCTCCCGGCGCTGGTCTTCTTTCGTCGGCGGTGCGAACGGTACGGCTGGTAGCTGTTGGACATGATGGTGCGTGCTCCCTCGGGCCTGCTCAGGCTCAGTAAGCGCGTCCTATCGGGTTGGGATGCAACGGCGGCTCGACAGGATACCTGACGCCCGGATCGGCGATGTTCCAGGTAGACGGGTTACGAACCGCGCGCGACGAGGGCGTCGCGGCCGAGATCCCGCAGGGAGGCGTCCAGCACCTGCGCGGTGTGCGCGACCGCGATGCCGGCGCCGCGGCGGCGCAGCGCTGTGGCGATCTGCATCGAGCAGCCGGGGTTGGCGGCGACCAGTAGTTCGGCTCCGGTGGCGTCCACGTTCACCGCCTTGCGGTCGCCGAGTTCTCCGGCGGCCTCCGGCTGGAACAGGTTATATGTTCCGGCGGAGCCGCAGCAGATGTCCGGTTCGGCGATCTCCCGCACCGTGAGCCCGGGAATCGCGGCCAGCAGCGCCCGGGGCTGGCTGCGCACGCCCTGGGCGTGGGCGAGGTGGCAGGCGTCGTGGTAGGCGACGGTGACCGGAAGTGGCCCGCGCTCCGCGCGTGGCCCGAGTTCCACGAGGTACTCGGCGAGGTCCCGCGTCTTCGCCGACAGCGCCTCGGCGCGCGCCGCCCAGCCGGGGTCGTCCGCGAGCAGTGCCCGGTACTCCTTCATGGCCGACCCGCAGCCCGCCGAGTTCACCACGATGACGTCGACGGACTCGAACGTCTCGACCGTCCGGCGGGCGAAGGCGCGGGCCTCGTCCGCCCGCCCCGCGTGCATGGACAGCGCCCCGCAGCAGCCCTGGCCGCGGGGGATCACCACGTCGCAGCCCTCCATGGCCAGCACGCGGGCCGTGGCGGCGTTGACGCCGGGGAAGAACTCGCCCTGCACGCAGCCCGTCAGCATCCCGACGGTGGCGCGGCGCCCGCCGCGCGCCGCGACCCGCTCGGGCAGCCTCGGCGCCTTCCCCAGGGGCGGCGCGAGCCGTTCCATCGCGGCGATGGACGGCGAGAGGCGCTCAAGAATCCCGCTGCGCCGTACGAGGCGCTCCAGACCCGACTTCTGGTACGCGCGCAGAGGGCCGCGCAGGGCCCGGAGCCTCCGCTTGTACGGGAACAGCTGGAAGACCATCTCCCGTATGACCCGCTCCTTGAGCGGACGCGGATGCTCGCTCTCCACCTGCTCGCGGGTGGTCTCGATGAGACGGTCGTACTGGACGCCGGACGGGCAGGACGTCACGCAGGCCATGCATCCGAGGCAGCGGTCGAAATGCTCCGCCATGGGCCCGCTGATCGGCGCGCCCTCCACGTGCTGCTGCATGAGGTGGATGCGGCCTCTGGGAGAGTCCATCTCCTCGCCCCACAGCACGTACGTCGGGCACGTGGGCAAGCAGAAACCGCAATGGACGCAGTCGTTCAGCAGATTCGGGAGGTCGTCCTGGGCGCTCATCAAATGCCTCCCACAAAGCGGCCGGGGGACAGCCTGCGATCCGGATCGAACTGGTCTTTCACACGCCGCATCAGCGCGAGCGCCGGAACCGGCCCCCACAGGTCGATCTCGCCGCGCACCTCTTCGGGGGTGTAGCGGACGACGGCGTGGCCCCTGTGCGGGGCCAGGGCGCTCCTCAGACGGCCGAGGAGGTCGGCCACGTCGTCCGGTGCCAGCTCCGGGGACAGCGCCACGTGGCCGTGCCCGCTTCCGCTCCACGTGATGGGGACGTCGGGTCCGAGCAGGGTGAGGACGTCCCGCAGAGCGGGCGGTGGCGCGCTGATGTCGATGAGGGTGGTCCCGTCGGGGTAGCGGCCCCAGCCTTCCGGTGCGGTCTCGGAGATCCCGGCGTTCTCACCGAGGAGTTCCAGGGTCTGCCCAGCGCGCGCGGCGACGCCCTCCGGCACGCCTTCCAGGAGCACCGCCACCGTTCCCGGGCCGATGTACTCGACCGCGCTGGGCGCGACGGGGGAGTGGAGGACGCTCTGGACGGCGTCGTGCGCGTCCTCCGGCCCGGCCACGGCGCACGTCACGAACGCGGACGCCGCCGGGATCGGATGCAGGCGGAACGTGGCCTCCACGATCAGGCCCAGGGTGCCGTACGAGCCGGAGAAGAGCCGGCCCAGGTCGTACCCGGCGACGTTCTTGACGACCTTGCCGCCCGACCGTGCGACCTGGCCGTCCGCCCGGACGATCGTGAGCCCGATGACCAGATTCCGCGGCGTCCCGTACATCGTGCGGAGCGGCCCCGCCGCGCCCGTCGCGATCGTCCCGCCGACCGTGGAACCGGGCAGGGGCACGTCAAGGGCGAGGCGCTGGCCGTGCTCCGCGAGCCGTTCGCCGAGGACGTCCATCGGCAGCCCCGCCTCCGCCTTCGCGACGAGGTCGCCGGCGGTGTGCTCCAGGAGCCCGTCCAGCCGGTGGGTGTCGACCAGCAGATCGCAGCGTTCCGGCGGCCTGCCCCAGTCCAGGCGGGTCTCGGCCCCGCGCGGGACGATGGCGAGGCCCCTCTCGGCGGCGACGCGCATGACGTCGGCGGCCTCGGCCAGATCCTTGGGCGCGGCGACCAGCGCGGGCTCGACGCCCAGCACGCCTTCCGCGGCCTCGCCGGGCCGTACGTCGGCGCAGACCTTCGCCAGGGCGTCCAGGGGCCGCATCAGAAGATGTCCGCCTTTCCCTCGTACGGGTGGGGCCCCTTGCGCTTTCCGGGCACCTCGCCGCACAGCCGCGGCGTGGGGAAGACCTTGCCCGGGTTGCACAGCCCCGCCGGGTCGAACCCGCAGCGGACCATCTGCATCGTGTCCAGGTCGGTGTCGGTGAACATGCGCGGCATGTACCGGGACTTGTCGACGCCCACGCCGTGCTCGCCCGTGATGGAGCCGCCGTGCTGGATGCACAGGTCGAGGATCGCGCCCGACACCGTCTCGGCGCGCTCCTCGGCGCCCGGCTCGGCATCGTCGAACAGCACCAGCGGATGCAGATTCCCGTCTCCGGCGTGGAACACGTTCGCGACCCGCACGCCCGACTCGGCCGACAGCGTGTCGATGCTGGCCAGCACCTCCGGCAGGACCGTCCGCGGGATGACGCCGTCCTGGACGAGGTAGGCGGGGCTGATCCGCCCGACCGCCGCGAACGCCGACTTGCGGCCCTTCCAGATCAGCGCGCGCTCCTCGTCGCCCGCGGCGATCCGGATCTCGAACGCGCCCGCGTCCCGGCACAGCCGCTCGACCTCGGTGAACTGCGCCGCGACCTCGGCGTCCGGGCCGTCCAGCTCCACGATCAGCACCGACCCGGCGCCCGCCGGGTACTCGCAGCGCACCGCCGCCTCCGCCGCCTCGATCGCGAGGGCGTCCATCATCTCGATCGCCGCCGGGACGACGCCCGCCCCGATGATCGCCGACACGGCCGTGCCGCCCGCCTCGATCGAGTCGAACGCCGCGAGCAGCGTCTGCACCGTCTCCGGGACCCGCGTCAGCCGCACCGTGATCTTCGTGGTGATGCCGAGCGTGCCCTCCGCGCCGACGAACACGCCGAGCAGGTCGTAGCCGGGCGCGTCCGCCGACAGTTCGACGAGGTCGCCGTCCGGCGTCACGACCTCGCAGGACAGCACGTGGTGCGCGGTGAACCCGTACTTCAGGCAGTGCGCGCCGCCGGAGTTCTCCGCCACGTTCCCGCCGACCGAGCAGATCTGCTGGCTGGACGGATCGGGCGCGAAGTAGTACCCGTGCGGGCGGACGGCCCGCGTCACGTCCAGGTTGATCACGCCGGGCTCCACCACGGCCCGCTGGCCGGGGATGTCGATCTCCAGGATCCGGCGCATCCGGGACGTGACGATCAGCACGCCGTCCGCGCGGGGGAGCGCCCCGCCCGACAGCCCCGTCCCGGACCCGCGCGCCACGTACGGCACGCCGGCCGCCGCGCACTCCCGCACGATCGCCGCGACCTGCTCGGCGGTGTCGGGCAGCACCACGATCCCGGGCGTCGACCGGTGGTTGGTCAGCCCGTCGCACTCGTACGTGCGCAGCCGCACCGGATCGGTGATCACCCGGTCCGGCCCGAGCAGCGCCGCCAGCCGGGCCTCGAGCGCCGTGAGCATCGTCTCCATCCTCTCCACGATCCCCCGCCCGCCGACCCGCCGCAAGATCCCGGTGGATCAGGGGAAGGTCTGGTAGGCCGGGGTGGTCAGGAACTCGGAGTACTCATCGGCCAGGGTGACCTCCTTGAAGAGGGCCACGGCCTGGTTGTAGCGGGGCTCGTTGTACGCCTGGCCCAGCTCCTCGCGGATCTTGGCCAGCTCCTCGTCCAGCAGCTGCTCCACCCACTCCTTGGTGATCTTCTGGCCCTCGGCGGTGGAGACGCCGTTGTAGATCCACTGCCACACCTGGGAGCGGGAGATCTCGGCGGTGGCCGCGTCCTCCATCAGGTTGTGGATGGCGACGGCGCCCGCGCCGTCCAGCCAGGTGGCGAGGTAGCGCAGCGCGACGTCGACGTTGCCGCGCAGGCCGGCCTCGGTGATCTCGCCCGGGGTGTCCTTGACGTTGAGCAGGTCGGCGGCGGAGACGTGCACGTCCTCGCGCAGCCGGTCGCGCTGGTTCGGCTTGTCGCCGAGGACGCCGTCGAACACCTCGCGGCAGACGGGGACGAGGTCGGGGTGCGCGACCCAGGAGCCGTCGAAGCCGTCGCCGGACTCGCGGGTCTTGTCGGCGCGGACCTTCTCCAGCGCGACCTTGTTGACCTCCTCGTCCCGGCGGGACGGGATGAACGCCGCCATGCCGCCGATGGCGTGCGCGCCGCGCTTGTGGCACGTCCGGACGAGCAGCTCGGTGTAGGCGCGCATGAACGGCGCGGTCATCGTGATCGCGTTGCGCTCGGGCAGGACGAAGTCGGCGCCGCGGTCGCGGAACTTCTTGATGACGGAGAAGAGGTAGTCCCAGCGGCCGGCGTTCAGGCCCGCGGAGTGGTCGCGCAGCTCGTAGAGGATCTCCTCCATCTCGAACGCGGCCGGAATCGTCTCGATCAGCACGGTCGCGCGGATGGTGCCGCGCGGGATCTCCAGGGCGTCCTGGGCGAGGTTGAACGCGTCGTTCCAGAGCCGCGCCTCGAGGTGGCTCTCCATCTTCGGCAGGTAGAAGTACGGGCCCTTGCCCTTGGCCAGCTGGCGGCGGGCCGAGTGGAAGAAGTAGAGGCCGAAGTCGAACAGCGATCCGGACATGGGCTCGCCGTCGACGAGGAGGTGCTTCTCCTCCATGTGCCAGCCGCGCGGCCGGACGACGATGGTGGCGAGCTCCTCGTCGGCCTTGAGCGCGTAGGTCTTGCCGCTCTTGGCGTCGGTGAAGTCGATGGTGCGGTCGAGGGCGTCGCGCAGGTTGAGCTGGCCCTCGATCATGTTGGTCCACAGCGGGGTGTTGGCGTCCTCGAAGTCGGCCAGCCACACCTTCGCGCCCGAGTTCAGCGCGTTGATCGTCATCTTGCGGTCGGTCGGGCCGGTGATCTCGACGCGGCGGTCCACCAGGCCGGGCGCGGGCTCGGCGACGCGCCACGCGTCGTCGTTGCGGACGCCCGCGGTCTCGGGCAGGAAGTCCAGCGTCCCGCCCGCGGACAGCTTGCGCTGCCGCTCCGCGCGGGCCTCCAGCAGCTCCTTGCGGCGGGCGCCCAGCTCGCGCTGGAGGGCGGCGAGCAGGCCGAGCGCCTCGGGGGTCAGGATCTCCTCGTACCGATCGCCGAGGGGTCCGGTGACCTCGATGCCTTCCAGTCCAGCCATCTGCCTGCCCTTCCGTGCGTATTTCGTATGGCGAAAGTCAACTTCTGTTACGTGGAGAACGGTACTCGGCGGTGCGAGGACCGGTCAAAGCGGGTGGCCCCTGCCACATGTCCCCGCGCGCGCTTGCGTCAACCCGCTTGCGTCAACCCAGGCGCGCTTACGTCCGTCCAGGACGGAAACCATGGAGATAACCGCGTGACCACCGGGGAGGCGCGTGAGACGATCGCCGGGAAGATACGGCCGCGAAGCGGCGTTCTACTGAGGACATATGACTCAACCTTTCTCTGCAGACCGGATCCAGGACGACTTCGAGACCGAGTACGAGCCCCTGACGGGCGAACTCGACCTGGAGGACCGGAGGGCCCTGCGCCGCGTCGCGGGCCTGTCCACCGAACTGACCGACGTCACCGAGGTCGAGTACCGCGCCCTGCGGCTGGAGCGGGTCGTCCTCGTGGGCGTCTGGACGGAGGGAACGGCCGAGGCGGCCGAGAACTCCCTGCGCGAGCTGGCGCTGCTCGCCGAGACCGCGGGCTCCGAGGTGCTCGAAGGGCTCGTCCAGCGCCGGTCCCGCCCCGACCCGGCCACCTACATCGGCTCCGGCAAGGCCGCCGAGCTGCGCGACGTCGTCATCTCCACCGGCGCCGACACCGTCATCTGCGACGGCGAGCTGGCCCCGAGCCAGCTGCGGCACCTGGAGGAGACCGTCCAGGTCAAGGTCATCGACCGGACCGCGCTGATCCTCGACATCTTCGCCCAGCACGCCAAGAGCCGCGAGGGCAAGGCCCAGGTCGAGCTGGCGCAGCTCAACTACCTGCTGCCGCGCCTGCGCGGCTGGGGCGGCAACCTGTCCCGGCAGGTCGGCGGGCGCGCCGCGGGCGGCGTCGGCATCGGCGGCCGCGGCCCCGGCGAGACCAAGATCGAGCTGGACCGGCGGCGGATCCGCACCCGGATGGCCAAGCTGCGCCGGCAGATCGCCGAGATGTCCAAGGCGCGCGACACCAAGCGCGGCGAGCGGCGGCGTAAGGCCGTGCCCGCCGTCGCCATCGCCGGCTACACCAACGCGGGCAAGTCGTCCCTGCTCAACCGGCTCACCGGCGCCGGGGTGCTGGTCGAGGACGCGCTGTTCGCCACCCTCGACCCGACCGTCCGGCGCGCCGAGACGCCCGGGGGGCGCGTCTACACCCTGGCCGACACGGTCGGGTTCGTCCGGCACCTGCCCCACCAGCTCGTCGAGGCGTTCCGCTCGACGCTGGAGGAGGTGACGGACGCGGGGCTGGTCCTGCACGTCGTGGACGGCTCCGACCCCGATCCCGAGGCGCAGATCGACGCCGTCCGCGAGGTGCTGCGCGAGATCGACGCCGACGCGATCCCCGAGATCATCGTCATCAACAAGGCCGACGCGGCCGACGACATCGCGATCGCCCGGCTGCAGCGCCGCGAGCCGCACAGCGTCGTCGTGTCCGCCCGGACCGGGTTCGGCATCGAGGAACTGCGCGCGGCGATCGAGGCCGACCTGCCAGGACTGGAGAGCGAACTCCACGTCCTCGTCCCGTACGAGCGCGGCGACCTCGTCGCGCGGGTGCACGAGAGCGGTGAGGTGCTCAAACAGGAGCACGTCGCCGAGGGCACGCGCCTGCACGCGCGGGTGCCGGCGGGGCTCGCGGGCGAGCTCGCCCTGTACGAGACCGTCTCGCCGACGGTGTGACCGAAACCGCTGGGCCTCCGGGGTTCCCCGGGGGCCCATCTGGTTCCGGGTGGTTGCCAGGGGGCTTTGCGCCTATCCGAAACCGCGTGAAGGATCATCCGGGTCGCCGAACGGTGACAGCTTGTCCAATCCGCTTGACGGTGCGGTTGAAACCCGTACGGTCTTAGCACTAGGGGCGGGATGATGGCTGTCGATGCGGTGCGACCAGAGGTTGTCGGACGGGCCTTCGGTGCACTACCGTGACGAAACCGATATCTCCGGTCTCGTTGCCAGCGGTGGCCGCACGGCCGCCCCACCCTCCACTGGTGAACATGATCGTCGGCACCGGTCGGTGTTTCGGATCGAGAGCAGGTGGCCATGGCAGGTCCGAACACGGGAACGAGGGCGGGCGGCCCGCTCCAGCGCCCTGCGGCGCACGGTTCCGCGCTGAGGCGCGCACGGCTCCACCCAGGTCGGTGACCCTATGACGGTACGGCTGTTGACGAACATCGGCAGGCTCTGGACGGGCACCGACGTCTGCAGCAACGCCGCGGTGCTCATCCACGACGACCGGATCGTCTGGGCCGGGCCCGCGTCCGACCTCCCGCAGAGCGTCCCCGGCATCATCGACGACATCGTCGACGTCGACCACGTCGAGAACCTCGGCGGCGGCCTGGTCACGCCGGGCCTCATCGACGCGCACTCCCACCCGGTCTACGCGGGCAACCGCTGGGCCGAACTCGCCATGCGCACCAGCGGGTCGTCCCACTCCGCCATCGCCGCCGCGGGCGGCGGCGTCAACTCCACCGTGACCGTCACCCGGGGCACCGACCCCTGGACGCTGTGCAACGGCGTCCGCGAACGGCTCCGCCAGTGGATCCTCGCCGGCACCACCACCGTCGAGGCCAAGACCGGCTACCACCTCACCCGCGACGGCGAACTCGCCGACATCCGGATGCTGCGGTCGCTGGAGGGCGAGCCGTCCATGCCGCGCATCCACGCGACGTTCCTCGCCGCGCACATCCTGCCGCCCGAGTTCTTCGGCCGCCGCCGCGACTACATCGAGGCCGTCCGGCTGTGGGCCGGCGACGCCGCCGTGGCCGGCGCCGACTCCATCGACGTCTACTGCGACGAGGGCCACTTCACCGCCGAGGAGGCGCGCGCCCTGCTGCTCACCGGCAAGCGCGCCGGGCTGAAGGCCCGCATGCACGCCTGCGCCAACGAGCGCATCGGCGCCGCGCAGGTCGCGGCCGAGGTCGGCTGCGCGTCCGCCGACCTGCTCACCCAGGCCAACGACGACGACATCAAGGCCCTCGCCCACGCCGGCGTCACCGCCACCGTCTGCCCCGGCAGCTCCCTCAACAGCAGCCGCGCGCCGGCGCCCGTCCGGCAGATGCTCGACCGCGGCGTCACCGTCGCCCTCGGCACCGACCACAACCCGGGCCAGTGCGGCATCACGTCGATGCCGCTCGTCATCGGGCTGTCCGTGGCCATGTTCGGCCTCAGCGTGACCGAGGCCCTGCGCGCCGCCACCCTCGGCGGCGCGGCCGCCCTGCGGGTCGGCGACCGCGGCTCCCTCGCGCCCGGCATGCTCGCCGACATCGTCCTGTGGGACGCCGACCACGAGGGCGCGTTCGCGTGGGCGTTCGGGCTGCGGGCGCTGCGCATCTGGCGCGGCGGCGTGCCCGTCCAGCCCTGACGCGCCCTTCCGGGGGGTAGTGTCCCTGCCATGGGCAGTGGGGTCGCGGTCGTCACCGATTCCACCGCCTACCTCCCGCCGGGGCTCGCCGAGCGGCACGGGCTGACCGTCGTCCCGCTGCAGATCGCCGTCGGTGGCGCCGCCCGCGACGAGGGCGACATCACCACCGCGGAGGCCGCGCAGGCGCTGAAGGAATGGCGCCCCATCACGACGTCCCGTCCGGCGCCGGAACGCTTCGCCCAGGTCTACAAGGCGGTCGCGTCGTCCGGCGCGGCCCACATCGTCTCGGTGCACCTGTCGGCCGCCCTGTCCGGGACGGTGGAGGCCGCACGCCTCGCGGTCCGCGACGCCCCCGTGCCGGTCACCGTCGTCGACAGCGGGACCATCGGGATGGGGCTCGGCTTCGCCGCCCTCTCCGCGGCGGCCACCGCCATGTCGGGCGGCACCGCGGAGTCGTGCGCGGCGGCCGCCGCCCGCCGGGCCGGACTCACCCGGTCCCTCATCTATGTCGACACCCTGGAGCACCTGCGGCGCGGCGGCCGGATCGGCGCCGCGGCCACGCTCCTCGGCTCCGCGCTCATGGTGAAGCCCCTCCTGCACATCGCGGACGGGCGGATAGCGCCGCTGGATAAGGTCCGCACCTCCTCGCGCGCGCTCGCCCGGCTCGAAGAACTCGCCGTCGCCGAGGCCGGTGACCGCCGCGTCGACCTCGGCGTCCAGCACCTCTTCGCCTCGGCCCGCGCCGAGGCCCTCGCGGCCCGCCTCCGCGAGCGCGTCCCGCACGTCGAGGACGTCTACGTGGGCGAGGTGGGCCCGGTGATCGGCGTCCATGTCGGCCCCGGGATGCTCGGCGTGGTGGTGGCTCCGCAACTCTGACGGCGCGGGACCGAGAGTTATCCACAATCGCCGAACCCGCCGCGGCCGTCGCCGCGGGCTCCCTAGCGTCGGATCCCATGAGCCCCGACGCGCAGGACCGCCTGAGCACCCTCATCGGGAGGGTGCGGCCGCCCGGCCCCCCACCCGACGCCCCGCCGTCCGCCCGCCTACGCTCGACGCCCGAACGCTCCCACGTCCGGGCGCTCGTCCTCATCGGGACGGTCGCCGCCCTGGTCGCCGCGGGCTACCTGTGGCTCGCGCGTCCGCGCCCGCAGGCGTCCGCGGCGCCGATGGCGAGCGCCGCGCTCACCGAACCCGGCCCCGCCCCGGCGCCCGTCTCCGCGAGCCCGGCGGCGGGCTCCTCGGTGGTCGTCCACGTCCTCGGCAAGGTGAGGCACCCGGGGGTGATCACGCTGCCGTCCGGCTCCCGGGTCGCCGAGGCCGTCAAGGCCGCCGGCGGCGTCCGCCCCGGAGCCGGGACCGGCACGCTCAACCTCGCCCGCAAGCTCGTGGACGGCGAGCAGATCCCGGTCGGTGTCCCCAGCCCGGCACCTCCGCCGGGAGCGGCCGCCTCCCCGGGCGCCCCCGGGGCGCCCGGGGCGCCCGGCGCTCCGCTCGACCTCAACACCGCCACCGCCGACCAGCTGGACGACCTCCCCGGCGTCGGCCCCGTCCTCGCCCAGCGGATCGTCGCCTACCGCACCCAGCACGGCGGCTTCCGCTCGGTCGAGCAACTCCAGGAGGTCAGCGGCATCGGCGCCCGCCGCTTCGCCGACCTCAGGCCCATGGTCCGCGTGTGACGCACGACATCCGCCTCCTGGCCCCCGCCCTGGCCACCTGGCTGACCGCCGCCACAACCCTGAGCCTGCCCTCCGCGCTCACCTACGGCCTGGCCGCCGCCGCGGCCCTGACGTCCCTCTACCTGCTGACCCGCCCGAACCACCCAGCCGCTGCGGGCGGCGGCACACCACCCCGCAGCCCGTCGTCCTCACGACAACGCTCGGCCGGAGCGGCCGGTAGCGCCCCCATGCGGGATCTGCTGAACCGGGTGCGGGATGGAGGCGGGGGGAGCGGCCGGCGGGTCGTGGCCGGCGTCGTGCTGGCGTGTGCGGCGGCGTCGGCGTGCGGGGTGGCCCTCCGGGTGACGGCCGTCGCCGGCGGGCCGGTACGGGAACTGGCGCGTGCGGAACGGACCGCGACGGCCGAGGCGGTCGTCACCGGGGACCCGCGGGGCAAGCCCCGCCCCGGACGCCAGATGATCATCATCCGGGCGCGTGCCGAGGCGGTGCGGCGCATGAAGGTCCGCGTCCCGGTGCTGCTCATCGCGAGCGACCCCCGCTGGCTCCGGCTCGTACCGAGCCAGCGGGTGCGGCTGCGCGGCCGGTTCGTGCCGCCGAAAGGGCACGGCCTGCTGGCCGCGGTCGTGATCGTCAGGGGGCCGCCCACCGTGCTCGGGCCGCCGTCCACGCTGCAGCGCGCCGCCGAGCACGTCCGCGCGAGCCTGCGGGCGGCGGTCGACCGCCTCCCGCCCGACCGGCGCGGAGTGCTGCCCGGCATGGTCGTCGGCGACACCTCCCGCCTCGATCCCGAACTCGCGGAGGACTTCCGGACCGCCGGGCTCACCCACCTCCTGGTGGTCTCCGGCGCGAACCTGGCGATCGTCGTCGGGGCGGTTCTCGGGCTGTGCCGCCTCGCCGGCCTCGGCCGCCGGCGCGCCCCGCCCGTCGCCGTCCTCGCGGTGCTGGCGTTCGTCATCGTCGCGCGGCCGGAGCCGAGCGTCCTGCGGGCGGCCGTCATGGGCGTGATCGGCATCCTCGCGCTGTTCACGGGCCGGGAGCGGCAGGGGCTGCCCGCGCTCGCCGCCGCCGTCCTGATCCTCGTCCTGATCGATCCCGAACTCGCGCGCTCCTACGGGTTCGCGCTGTCGGTCCTCGCGACGGCCGGGCTGCTGGTCCTGGCACCGCCGTGGCGGGAACGGCTCCGGCGCCGGCTGCCCGGCCCCCTCGCCGACGCCCTCGCCGTCGCGGCCGCCGCGGAGGTCGCCGTGGCCCCGGTACTGGTGATGCTCTCCGGGGAGGTGGGCGTCGTCTCCGTTCTCGCGAACCTGCTGGCCGCGCCCGCCGTCGCCCCCGCCACCCTCCTTGGCGCGCTCGGCGCCGCGACCGCGCTCGTCAGCCTGCCGGTCGCCCGGCTGATCGTGTGGCCCGCGGGCCTTGCCGTCGGCTGGATCATCCGGGTCGCCCGAACGGCCGCCGCGCTGCCGTACGCGACCGTCCCCTGGACCGGAGGTGCCCTCGGCGCCACGGCGCTCCTGGCGGCGGGCGCCGTGGCCGTCCTGATCCTGCGCAGCCGGCGGCTCCGCCTGGTCGCCGCCGCGGCCATGGCCGGTGTCCTGACCGCCGTCGTCGCCATGCGCGCCATGGCCCCCGGCTGGCCGCCGCCCGGATGGCAGATGGTCGCCTGCGACGTGGGTCAGGGCGACGCACTGGTCCTGTCCGCCGGCCCGGGGCAGGCCGTCGTCGTCGACACCGGCCCCGACCCCGCCCCGGTCGACGGCTGCCTCCGCCGCCTCGGAGTGAAGGACGTCCCGCTCCTCGTCTTCACCCACCCCCACGCCGACCACATCAACGGCACCTCGGGCGTCCGGCGCCACCGCACCGTCCACGGGGTCCTGACGACGCCCGCCGCCTCAGGCCGCGAGGCGCGCTACACCACCGGCCTGCGAACCCGCCACGCCGAGCCGGGCCAAGAATGGCGCGTAGGCGACCTGACGCTCTCGATCCTGGCCCCGCCCACCGCCACCCGCGCCCTCACCCCGAAGGACGACGGCACCACGATCAACAACGCGAGCATCGTCCTCGTCGCCCGCAGGCCAGGCTTCAGCGCGCTCCTGGCAGGCGACATCGAAACGGAGGTCCAGCGTGCCCTGGAGGCGGCCGTCCCTCGCGTCCAGGTCCTGAAAGTCCCGCACCACGGCTCCCACACCCAGGAGCCCCGTTTCCTGGCCGCCGCCCGCGCGTCCATCGCCCTGATCTCCGTCGGGGAGCACAACGACTACGGCCACCCCTCGTCCTCGACCCTCGCCCTTCTGCGCAACCTCCACGTTCAAGTCCACCGCACTGACCAGGAAGGGGACATAGCCATAGTCCGTACCAACGCCGGCGTAACGGCCATTACCCGCCACTGAGCGACCCGCGTCCGCACGCTCCGCGCGCTGGACTCAGCCGGTGGTCGCCAGCGGATCTGTCCAGTTGACGGTGTAACTCGATCTTGCGGGGTCTAGGTGGGACTGTACGGTTTTCGGTGTAACTCCTGATCAAGGAGTGACACCTGATGACGACTGAAGTGAAGACGGAGGCCATGGTGGCCGAGCCCGACGAGAAGCGCGGTCCGGTGGCCGTGGTCGAGCAGGAGCTGGTCGGCCGGCTGGTCGCCCAGGCCCGCGAGCAGGGCTTGGAGTTGACCGGTGAGGGCGGTCTGCTGGCCGAGCTGACCAAGCGGGTGCTGGAGTCCGCACTCGAGGGCGAGCTCACCGACCACCTGGGCCGTGACCGCCACGAACGGGCCGACGAAGGCGGCGGGAACGTCCGTAACGGGCACCGGTCCAAGACCGTGACCACCGAGGTCGGGCCCATCGAGATCGACGTCCCGCGGGACCGGGACGCCACCTTCGAACCGAAGATCGTCCGCAAACGGCAGCGGCGCCTGACCGGCGTGGACGAGATGGTGCTGTCCCTGTCGGCCAAAGGCCTCACACACGGGGAGATCTCGGCTCACCTGGCCGAGGTGTACGACGCCTCGGTGTCCAAGCAGACCATCTCGACCATCACCGACAAGGTCCTGGACTCGATGGCCGAGTGGCAGAACCGGCCGCTCGACCCCGTCTACCCGGTGATCTTCCTGGATGCCATCCACGTCAAGATCCGCGACGGGCACGTCGCCAACCGCCCCATCTACGTGGCGCTGGCCGTCACCGTCGACGGCACCCGCGACATCCTGGGACTGTGGGCCGGCGACGGCGGAGAAGGCGCCAAGTACTGGCTGCAGGTCCTCACCGAACTGCGCAACCGGGGCGTCAGCGACGCGTGCATGGTCGTGTGCGACGGGCTGACCGGCCTGCCCGACGCGGTCGGCAACGTCTGGCCGCAGGCCCTGGTGCAGACGTGCATCGTGCATCTGCTGCGCAACTCGTTCCGGTACGCCGCCCGCCAGGACTGGGACAAGATCGCGCGTGCGCTCAAGCCCGTCTACACCGCGCCGACCGAGTCGGCCGCGACCGAGCGATGGCTGGAGTTCGCCGAGACCTGGGGCACCAAGTACCCGGCGATCGTGCGGCTGTGGGAGAACGCCTGGGCCGAGTTCGTCCCGTTCCTGCAGTTCGACCCCGAGATCCGCAAGGTCGTGTGCTCCACCAACGCCATCGAGTCGGTCAACGCCCGCATCCGCCGCGCCGTCAAGGCCCGCGGCCACTTCCCCAACGAGCAGGCCGCCCTCAAGTGCGTCTACCTCGCAGTGATGAGCCTCGACCCCACCGGCACCGGCCGCAAACGCTGGATCGCCCGCTGGAAGGCCGCCCTCAACGCCTTCGACATCGCCTTCGAAGGCCGCCTCACCGCCGCCCGCAACTGACCCAAGCAAGATCGAGTTACACCGTTAACTGGACACACCCGTCTAGTGCGGGCGGCGGCCAGGCGGCCTTCGAAGGTGAGGTCGAAGGCGGCGGTGTGCGTGGGTGTCGGGGGGGTGTTCGGGCGGTGGGGGGTGTGCGGGCGTGGGATGCTGCTGGGGTGTCGGTTGAGTCCATCGTGCTGGTCGTCGGGGACGAAGAGCTGCTTGTCGAGCGGGCGATCGGGGAGGTCGTCGCGTCGGTGCGGGCGGCGGACCCGGAGGTCGAGGTCATCGATCTGGCGCCGGGCGGGTTGGAGCCCGGGCGGATCTCCGAGCTGACGTCGCCGTCGCTGTTCGGTGGCGGGAAGGTGCTGGTCGTCCGGGCCGCGCAGGATCTGGGCAAGGACTTGGCCGCCGAGGTGCTGAAGTACGCGAAGAACCCGGCGGACGACGTGGTGCTGGTGGCCGTCCACCACGGCGGGGCCAAGGGGAAGGCGCTGGTGGACGGGCTGACCAAGCTCAAGGCGCGCAAGATCTCGTGCCCGAAGGTCACCAAGGCGGGGGAGCGGGTCGACTTCGTCCGGGCCGAGATCCGCAGGGCGGGCGGGAAGATCTCGGCGGACGGCGCGCGCGGGCTGATCGACGCGGTGGGGACCGACCTGCGCGAGCTGGCGGCGGCGTGCAGCCAGCTGGTGGCCGACACCGGGGGGAAGGTCGATGACGCGGCCGTCGCCCGGTACTACCGGGGGCGCGCCGAGGTCAGCGGGTTCACGGTGGCGGACAAGGCGATCGAGGGGCAGCTCGCCGAGGCCCTGGAGCAGCTGCGGTGGGCGCTCGCCACGGGCGTGGCGCCGGTGCTGATCGTCAGCGCTCTCGCCCAGGGCGTGCGGGGGCTGGCGAAGGTCGGCGGGGCACCGCGCGGGGCGCGGGGCGCGGCGCTGGCGAAGGACCTCGGCATGCCGCCGTGGAAGATCGAACGGGTGCAGAGGCAGTTGCGGGGCTGGTCCGGTGACGGGGTCGCGCGGGCGCTGGCGGCGGTCGCCGAGGCCGACGAGGCGGTCAAGGGCGGTGCGGCCGATCCGGCCTACGCCCTGGAGAGGACCGTCGCCGAGATCGTCGCCTCCCGCGGTTGATCGGAGTCGGGCCTCCGAGGTCGAGGTGCTGGCGGGTCGGGACGGGGCGGCCAGCGGCCGTCGTGCGGTGGGTGGCGAGGGGTCACTGTTCGGCCTTGGCTTTCAGGCCGTTGGCCTCCATGGTCACGTAGCGGCGGGTGAGGCGGCCCGTGAGGAGGGAGAACAGGCCGGCCAGGGGGCCCGTCTGGTCGAGGATCAGGCGGACGGTCGTCGTGCCGTCCCGGGTGGTGATCTCGTGGGCGGCGGTGGTGGTGACGCCGGGGGACCGGGACTCCCAGGTGAAGGTCTCGTTCTCCGTGAAGCCGGTGACCGTCCAGGTGGCGGCGGGGAGCTTCGGCTGGTGGACGCGGGCCCGGCTGGAGAGGGCGATGGGTGCGTCGAGCAGTTCGACACGGTCGATCGAGTCCGTCATGTCGGGCCAGCGTTCGACGTCCTTCAGGAGGTTCCAGACGGTCTCGGGCGTGGCGTCGATGTCGACGGATACCTCGAAATGCACGGTGTGCTCCTCACGGCGGTGCGGACGGCGGACAGGAGGCCGGTGACCAGGGGGTCGTCGGCGCGGCCCGGCAGGTGCAGAGCGTAGTAGGGCACCGCGGGCAGGTCGATGATCTCGCGGGCGGTCAGGCCGGGCGGCGGCGGGACGCAGCCGTTCACGACGGCCACGCCGATGCGCAGCGCCACGAAGTGCAGCATGAGGGGCCAGCCCTCCGCCTCGACGGCGAGGGACCACGGGACCTCGGCGGCGCGCAGCGCGCGTTCGAGGGTGACGCGGTGCGGGCCGGCCGGGGGCGGGACGACGAGGGCGGCGCCGGCGAGGTCGCAGAGGGCGAGGCGGGGGAGCGCGGCCAGCGGGTGGTCGTCCGGCATGACCAGTGCCTGGGGGTAGGACGCCAGCAGCTCGGTCTCCACGTCGGCCGGCAGGACGTCCAGGACGGCGACGCCCACGTCGGCGCGGCCGGTGCGGACGGCGGCGAGGGTGCGGGCGCGGTCGCCGTTGATCAGCCGGACGCCGGGGTGGACGGCGTCGCCGAGCAGGTACAGGTAGGCGCCCTCGCCGGCGGCCAGGGCCGGGGCGCGGGACGCGGCGGTGCCGTCCATCTCGGCGAGGAACGAGGTCATGCGGGCATCGAGGTCGCGGGCGAAACGGGCGACGCGTTCGCCGGCCGGGGTCAGGGCGAGGCGGCGTCCGTGCCGGGTGTAGAGGGGACGGCCGACGGCCTCGGACAGTTTCCGCACCTTGACGTGGAGGGCGGGCTGCGAGATGTGGAGTTCGCCGGCGGCGCGGGTGAAGTTGAGGTGGTCGGCGAAGACGGCGAACGAGGCGAGCGCGTCCGTGGACAGGCGACCCAGGTCCATAGGCAGCAACTATAGCCAAAAGGCTTGTTAATAGTTCTGCTTTAGTAGCGCCGGGCGGAGAGTTGAGCACATGAACATCGAACCTCGGCTCGGCGTGGATTTCGGCCGGGTCATTCACGGGGGCCTGCTGGCTCCCGGCGACGACGACACCGTCTTCCTTGGCGGGAGTTTCGAGGACGCGATCGCCTCTCCCGCGACCGAGGGCGTCTACGACGTGCTGCCCGGCCTCGTCGAGGCCTTCGAAGGGCGGGCCTGGATCATCTCGAAATGCGGCGACCGGATACGGAAGCGGACGCTGGCTTGGCTCGACCACCATGACTTCTATGCCAGGACGGGGCTGCCCAGAGAGAACGTCCGGTTCTGCCGGAAGCGGGCGGAGAAGGCGGAGCACTGCGCCGAACTCGGCATCACGCACATGATCGACGACCGGCTGGACGTACACCGCGCCATTCGCGAGATCGTGCCCTACCGGTACCTGTTCGGGCCGGACGAGGGGCCGGAATGGGTGCGGCACCTTCCCGGCTGGGAGGCGGCGGAGGTCATTCGCGGAGATATTCCGGCGGGACGGAATCGGCCAGCCACACGCCGTTCGCGCTGACCCGGAACTCGTGCCCGGCCGCGGCCATCCGCCCGGATTCGACCGTGAGGACGACCGGCCGGCCGCGCCGGGCGCCGACGCGCCCGGCGGTCTCGCGGTCGGCGGACAGGTGGACGGCGTGCCGGCCCATCGGCAGCAGCCCCTCGCGAAGGATCACGTCCGCGGAACGGCGAACGGTGCCGTGGTAGAGGAACTCCGGCGGGGGCGTGGGCGGCAGGTCGAGTTCGACCGGCACGGAATGGCCCTGGACGGCCCGTATCCGTTCCCCGTCCAGTTCGTAGCGCTTCTTGTCATTGACGTCGACCACGTGTTCCAGTTCGGCGCGGGTCAACGCGAAGCCGTTCCGAGCGGCGGCGTCGAGCAGCTCGCTGACGTCCGCCCAGCCCCCGGCGTCGAGGGTGAGGCCGATCCGCTCGGGGCGGTGCCGCAGATGCTTGGCGAGATACTTCGAGATCTTCACCGCGCGGCGCTGGTCCATGGGCATGTGGACATGCGTCGGGGCCGGCACGCGGAACGGCCGGCCCCGGGCGTGCGGCGCTGCCTACTTGGCCTGCAGGTCGGCGGCGCGCTTGGCGATCGCCGACTTGCGGTTGGCGGCCTGGTTCTTGTGGATGACGCCCTTGCTGGCGGCCTTGTCCAGCTTGCGCGCGGCGGCGCGCTGCGCGGCGACGGCCTCGTCGAGGTTGCCGGCGTCGGCGGCCTCGCGGAACTTGCGGATCGCCGTCTTCAGCTCGGACTTGACGGCCTTGTTGCGCAGCCGGGCCTTCTCGTTCTGCTTGTTGCGCTTGATCTGGGACTTGATGTTAGCCACGTCGTAGTGCCTCAGCTTGGTAGCGATCCTCGCCTGCTCGCCGGCAGGCTCCAACAGATGTCTGAACGGGGGCGGGACGGTGCCCCCGGGGCACGACGCTACGCCACACGCAGTCGCACAGCCTACCAATCACCGGGGCCCGCCCCAAACCGGGCCGTGCACGGAGCATCGCGCCCGGCATGGGACTATGGAAGCACACCAGCCATGCCCACCAGTGAGTATTGCGAACGGACCCCGGTGCCAGCGCCTCAGCCCGACAAGACCGATCCCGCGATCATCCGCAACTTCTGCATCATCGCGCACATCGACCACGGCAAGTCGACCCTCGCGGACCGGATGCTGCAGCTGACGGGTGTCGTCGAGGGGCGCCAGATGCGCGCCCAGTACCTCGACCGCATGGACATCGAGCGCGAGCGCGGCATCACGATCAAGAGCCAGGCCGTCCGGCTGCCGTGGACGTCCGGCGGGGTCGACCACGTCCTGAACCTGATCGACACCCCCGGGCACGTCGACTTCTCCTACGAGGTGTCGCGGTCGCTGGCGGCGTGCGAGGGCGCGGTACTGCTGGTGGACGCGGCGCAGGGCATCGAGGCGCAGACGCTCGCGAACCTGTACCTGGCGCTGGAGGCCGACCTGCACCTCATCCCGGTGCTGAACAAGATCGACCTCCCGGCCGCGCAGCCCGACAAGTACGCCGAGGAGCTGGCCGGGATCATCGGCTGCGACCCCTCGGACGTGCTGCGCGTGTCCGGCAAGACCGGAGAGGGCGTCCGCGAGCTGCTCGACAAGATCGTCGAGGAGGTGCCGGCCCCGGTCGGCGACCCCGACGGCCCCGCCCGCGCGCTGATCTTCGACTCGGTCTACGACACCTACCGGGGCGTCGTCACCTACGTCCGGATCATCGACGGGCACCTGTCGCGCCGCGAGAAGAGCCTGATGATGTCGACCGGGGCCGCGCACGAGACCCTGGAGGTCGGCGTGATCTCCCCGGAGCCCAAGCCCGTGCGGGGCCTCGGCGTCGGCGAGGTCGGCTACCTGATCACCGGGGTGAAGGACGTCCGGCAGGCGCGGGTCGGCGACACCGTGACCATCGCGTCCCGCCCGGCGCCCAAGGCGCTCGGCGGCTACCGCGACCCGAAGCCGATGGTGTTCTCCGGCCTCTACCCGGTGGACGGCGACCAGTACCCGGAGCTGCGGGACGCGCTCGACAAGCTGCGGCTGAACGACGCCGCGCTCGTGTACGAGCCGGAGACGTCGGCGGCGCTCGGGTTCGGGTTCCGCTGCGGCTTCCTCGGCCTGCTGCACATGGAGATCGTCCGGGAGCGGCTGGAGCGCGAGTTCGACCTGTCGCTGATCTCGACCGCGCCGAACGTCGTCTACCGCGTGCTGATGGAGGACGGGTCGGAGCACATCGTCACCAACCCCAGCGAGTTCCCCGAGGGCAAGATCGGCACGGTGTACGAGCCGGTGGTGAAGGCGACGCTGCTGTCCCCGGCCGAGCACATCGGCGCGATCATGGAGCTGTGCCAGGGCCGCCGCGGCGTCCTGCTCGGCATGGACTACCTGTCGGAGGACCGCGTCGAGATCCGCTACACGCTGCCGCTCGCCGAGATCATCTTCGACTTCTTCGACCAGCTGAAGTCGAAGACGCGCGGGTACGCCTCGCTCGACTACGAGCCCAGCGGCGAGCAGGAGTCCGACCTCGTGAAGGTCGACATCCTGCTGCAGGGCGAGTCGGTGGACGCGTTCAGCCAGATCGTGCACAAGGACAAGTCGCGCGAGTACGGGCTGATGATGACCTCCAAGCTGAAGGAGCTCATCCCCCGGCAGCAGTACGAGGTGCCCATCCAGGCCGCGATCGGGGCCCGGATCATCGCCCGCGAGAACATCCGCGCCATCCGCAAGGACGTCCTCGCCAAGTGCTACGGCGGCGACATCTCCCGCAAGCGCAAGCTGCTGGAGAAGCAGAAGGAGGGCAAGAAGCGGATGAAGACCATCGGGCGGGTGGACGTCCCGCAGGAGGCCTTCGTCGCCGCCCTCTCCACCGGTGGCGGCGACGCCGACAAGGGCAAGAAGTAGCGCCCGGCCCCAAGAGGTAGCGTCCGGCCCGGCGGCCGGCTACTTCAGGATGGGCCAGGCCACCGCGGCCGGGACGCGGCGGAACTCGCCGCGGTTGGCGGCCCGCCCCGCGTACACGAGGAAGAACATCACGGCGGCCGTGAACAGCAGCGGCACCCAGATGAAGAAGTCGACGGCCAGGGACAGCAGGCCGAAGACGAACCAGACGGCGATGGCGGCGATGCCCATGTTGAGGCCCTGCGCCGCGTGCCGCCGCGCGAACGGCGATCCGGCCTTGCCGAAGTAGACGATGGCCGGTGCGACCGCGCCCACGAGGAACTGGCCCACGTACGCCATCAGCGACCATGTCCTGTCGTCGTCGCTGACGGGCCCGTAGTGGCCGGGCATCTGGGCGGTGCCTCCGCCCGCCTGGGGCTGCTGCCAGCCCGCGCCGGGCTGCTGCTGGGGCTGCTGCCACGCGTTTCCGGGCTGCTGCCAGGGGGCCTGCTGCTGCGGCTGCTGCCAGCCCTGGCCGGGCTGCTGTCCTTGGCCGGGCGACGGGGGAGGCCCGTAGGCCATGGCGGAAGTCCTCTCCTCTAGTTCGCTGCGCGTTCGCCGTGCGAGCTATTGCGCGAAGTGTATGACTCCTTGGACGTCCGAGAGGTTCGGACGGGTTCCCTCCGGCCTCCCGGTCCGTGGCCGTTTCGCGCCACGGGCCGGGCGGCCGGCCCGCACGGTCAGGGCCGCCAGATGACGGCGGACGGGTTCGCCCCGGTGAGCGTGACCGAGCCCGTCCAGGTGATGGACGACGGCTGCGGCAGGTACGACGCGTCCAGGAAGAACCCACGGTTCACGGACGTGACCGTGACCGGCGCGCCGTTGTCGCCCCATCCGGTCGGGCGGCGGACGGCCTCGATGCCCGCGATGTCGGCGATCCGCGTGCCCTCGGGCAGTTCGACGGTGGTGGCGACGGCGCCGTCGCGGTCGATCGACCAGGTCGGCTCGTCGTGATCGGACCGGTACAGCCTGGACGGGGCGGACTTCAGCCGCACCCCGAGCGCCACACCCGGCGCCGACCCGCTCCCGGCCGCCGCGCCGGTCGCCTTGGCGAACTCCACGAACAGGTAGGTGCGCTGGTCGCCGACCTGCCGCGTCGCCGGATCGGACGGGTCCTCGATCTTCCCCTCGCGCACCATCTCCTGCGCCGCGATCCGGTACGTCCACGGCTCGCGGTCCATGACGATCTCGCGGGCGCGCCCGTCCGGGCGTGTCGCGGACGCGTCGAGCAGGAAGCGCAGCGGCGGGTCGGGCGAGATCACGTCGCACATGTTGTTGTTCTGCGTGCAGGTCTGCAGCACCGGATGGTCGCCCTCGTACCGGCCGGCGAACTTCAGCGTCAGGTGCAGGGGCGCCTGGTAGACGGCGGTGCCGTCCACCCGGTTCCCGGACGCGTCGACCTCGACCCGGTACACCCACTCGATGTCGGTCGTCCGGCCCCAGCGGGCCATGAGGGCGGGCGTGTCGGTGCCGCCGTCCTCGTTGCTCCAGACGAGCGAGTACTCGATGACGCGGTGCCCCGGCGTCGCGGCGGCCCGCGTCTCGTGCCAGGCGATCAGCGGGGTGTCGGTGGCGGCGTTCTGGTAGGGGTCGCCGAACGGCCAGCCCGTCCGGCCCACGACGATCGGCGCGTGCCGCAGCGCGAGCGCGTCCGACATCCGAACCCCGGCGCGCCGGAGGGTGACGCGGCGGGCGGCGGGCGCGCTGCCCTTCGCGAAACGGAGCGTCACCTTGTGGCGGCCCTTCCCGACCTGTCCGAGTCCGAGGCTGCGGGGGACCGGGTCGGACGACGGGACGACGAGATCGGTCACATGGCGTCCGTCCACCGAGACCGACACCACGGCCGACTCGGCGCCGGTCCGCACCCATGAGACGCCGGGGGCGGACGCGGTGAAGGAGATCACCGCCTCACCGGCGCGACGGGCGGTGAACGGGAGCGACCTGGCGGGGCCGCCGCGGACGACGGTGATCGCGCCCGCGGGGACGGCGGCGTTCGCGGGCGGGGCGGTGAGCGCGAGGGGAGCGCCGGCGAGGGCGGCGCCGGACACGGCGAGCACGGCATGACGCGCGCGGCTTCTCATGATCAGGGAAACTAGGGCGGCCGGGTCGCGATCCGGTGACGGCGCGGTCGCCCGCCGGTGTCGGCTCGGTGAGCCCGGCGCGAGGTTCAGGCGAGGTTCAGGCGCGGTTCAGGCGGGGCTCCGGTACGGGGCCCGCCGCGACGCGGTCCGGAGCGGGGCGAGCGCGGCGGGGGGCTGCAGCGACGCGGTCGTGAACCGCTCCGCCTCGCCGGGCAGGTCGGGCCCGTAGAGGGTGAGCCCGGACGCGCCCAGCCGCACCGTCCGCCCCCGCCGGACGACGTCGTGCCCCAGCTCCCGCAGCAGCGCGACGACGTCGGCGGCGGGCTCGTCGAGCAGGTCGACGCCGTCCAGCCGGAACCGCAGCTCCGGGTTGCCGCTCCAGCCGGGTGAACGGGTCCCGCAGATCTCAGCGAGCCGTTCCACGCCGTCCTCGCCCCGGTCGGTGGACAGCGCCAGCGTCCCGCGCCCGACCCGGACGCTCCGGTGGCCGGCCCACCCGCACAGCAGCGACGTCTTCGGCGGCGGGGTGCCGCAGCGCTCGGCGACGGCGGCGAGCGCCGTCCACGCGTCGGGGGCGTCCGTGCTGAACAGCAGGTCCGCGTCCGGCAGCAGCGCCCCGCGCCCCGGCTCCAGGGTGACCACGAACGGCTTGACCCGGCCGGGGAACCGCGCCGGATCGGCCTCCCGGAGCGTGACGAGCCCCTCCCACGCGACCGGCTCGTCCACCGCGAACCAGGTGATCACGGCCTCGACGCCGAGGGCGCGGAACGTCGCGTCGGTCAGCCGCTCGGCGACCGCCTCGCGCAGCCCGTCGGCCGTCTCGGCGAGCCGGCGGCGCCACCACGGCGGCTCCGGGTCGCCGGACCCGCCGGTCGCCCAGCGCGTCCCCGCGCCGGCGAAGTCGCTGCGCCGCTCGCCGCCCGCCCCGTCGACCACGACGCAGTGCCAGCCGTCCGGCCCGCCCTGCAGCAGCACCCGCGCCGGCGCACGTCCCCGCTCGGCCGCACCCTCGTCCACCATCCCGATGACACTATCCACCCAAGAGGGTCGGCAGGCTCCATTCCGGCCGCCCGGCGGGTGGTTTCCCGACGACACGGCGGGGGTTGCTCGACCTCGGCGCGTATGTCGGTACGGTCGGAGCAGCGGCCAGACGGTCCCGACCCGACCTCCCGGAGGTAGCGTGACCCACCCCGAGCAGGTTCTGCGTTCTGCGAAGGAACGGGAAACGGTGAACGGCGCCGTCCGCGCGCTGCGCTCCGCCGCCCCCGACGGCTGGGAGCGGCTCGACTTCGAGTTCCGCGCGACGGTCGGCATCGACAGCGCGTCCTTCGAGGTCGAGGACGCGTCCGGCGGCCGCCGCACCGCCATCCCGCCCGGCCAGGCCATCGGGAGGATGGACGAGCTGCGCCGCGTCATGTACCGGAGCGGCAAGGGCGCCTGGTTCACCGCGCGCCTGCAGATCGAGCGGTCGGGCCGGTTCAGCGCCGAGTTCGACTACGACGGCGAGCCGGAGTTCACGCCGCCGCTCACCCCGTCCGCCTACGCCCTGGACCTCGACCGCTTCCCCCGCGCGGAGGCCCACATCCCGGACTGGCTCCGCGCGAAGCTCGACGAGGTCTGAGCAGCCGGGCGCGGGAGGCAGACTTGAGGGGTGCCATCCACGCTTCCCGACGGCGACCCCGTACCGGCCGACGGCGCGCTGCCCGGCAGCGCCCTGGCGGGCCTGGGCGATCGCCCCTTCGCCTTCTACGTCCATGTGCCCTTCTGCGTGACGCGGTGCGGGTACTGCGACTTCAACACCTACACGGCGACGGAGCTCGGGCCCGGCGCCGGCCGCGACTCCTACGCCGACACCGCCATCGGCGAGGTGCGGATGGCGCGGCGCGTGCTCGGGGACGCCGATCTCCCCGTCGAAACGGTCTTCGTGGGCGGCGGCACGCCGACGCTGCTTCCGCCGGACGACCTGGGCCGCGTCCTCGCCGCGATCGACGCCGAGTTCGGGCTCGCCGAGAACGCGGAGGTCACCACCGAGGCGAACCCCGAGTCGGTGGACGAGGCCTACTTGGCCAAGCTCCGCGAAGCCGGATTCACCCGCATCTCGTACGGCATGCAGAGCGCGCGCGAGCACGTCCTGGCCGTCCTGGAGCGCACGCACACGCCCGGACGCGTCCCGCAGGTTGTGGAGTGGACGCGCGAGGCCGGCTTCGAGCACATCAACCTCGACCTCATCTACGGCACGCCGGGGGAGACCGACGACGACTGGAGGGCCTCCCTGGAGGCGGCCCTGTCGTCTGAGCCCGACCACGTGTCGGCCTACGCGCTCATCGTCGAGGAGGGGACCCGTTTGGCGGCGCAGGTGAGGCGCGGCGAGCTCACGCCCCCGGACGACGACGCCATGGCCGACCGCTACCTCATCGCCGACGAGATGCTCAGCGCCCGCGGCCTGCACTGGTACGAGATCTCCAACTGGGCCGCCGACCCGTCCGCCGCCTGCCGGCACAACATGCTCTATTGGACGGGCGCCGACTGGTGGGGCGTCGGGCCGGGCGCGCACAGCCACGTGGGCGGGACCCGCTGGTGGAACGTCAAGCACCCCGCCGCCTACGCCTCCCGCCTGGCCGAGGGGGTCACGCCCGCCCACGCCAGGGAGGTCCTGTCCGACGAGGACCGCCGGATCGAGCGCATCATGCTCGAACTGCGCCTGGCCCAGGGCTGCCCCACGGAACTCCTGGACGACAGGGCCGTCCGCAGGGCCGTCGACGAGGGCCTCCTGCAAGGCGCCCCCTACGAGCGGGGCCGGGCCGTCCCGACTCTCCGCGGCCGCCTCCTGGCGGACGCCCTGGTCCGCGACCTGACCTAGGACGTGACGAAGTCGATCAGTTCTTCCACCCGGCCCAGGAGGGCGGGCTCCAGGTCGGTGTAGGTGTTCACGGAGTTCAGGATCCGCTTCCAGGCGGCGCCGGTGCCGTCGTTCCAGCCGAGCTCGGCGACCACGCCCTCCTTCCAGGGGACGCCGCGCGGGACGCGGGGCCACGCCTCGATGCCGACGGCCGCGGGCTTGACCGCCTCCCAGATGTCGATGAACGGGTGCCCGGTGACGAGGACGTGCGGCGACGACACCCGCGCCGCGATCCGGGACTCCTTGGACCCTTCCACCAGGTGGTCGACGAGGACGCCGAGGCGGCGCTCCTCGTCCGGGCCGAACTCCTCGACGATGGCGGGCAGGTCGTCCACGCCTTCGAGGTACTCCACGACGACGCCCTCGACGCGCAGGTCGTGGCCCCAGATCTTCTCGACCAGCTCGGCGTCGTGGACGCCCTCCACGTAGATGCGGCTCTCCTTGGCCACCTGGGCGCGCAGCCCCCGGACGGCGAGGGAGCCGGACGCCGACCGCGCCGGCCCCGCCGGCGCGGCGCCCGGCCTGACCAGCGTCACCGGCTCGCCGTCGATGAGGAAGCCCGACTTGGTGAGCGGGAACACGCGCCGCTTGCCGAACCGGTCCTCCAGGGTGACGCCGAACTTGTCGCAGCCGACCACCGCGCCGCAGAACCCGCTGTCCGGATCCTCCGCGACCAGGCCGGGTTCCGCCGGAACCTCGGGAATCTGGCCTTTGCGGGGCCTGCGCCAGTCGCCGGCGAGCACGTCGTTTCCGTAGTCCTTACTGCGCACGGGTCCGCACATTAACCCGCCGGGACGCCCGCGCGGCGTCGCCCCTCGTCCCTCGGCGTGGCGCCCGCGTCCGATACGGATAGGATCGCGCAGCCCGGCGGGGAGTGCGCGGGCCCTCCGACCGGGGCTCCGGGGGCCGTACACTTGGCACTCAGGAGCAATGAGTGCCAGCGGCAGGGGCCCGGCCGGACGAGGGAGGTGACGCCGTGCTGGACGACCGCAAGCTCGCGGTCCTGCGCGCCATCGTCGAGGACTTCGTCTCCACCAACGAGCCGGTGGGGTCGAAGGCCCTGGCGGACCGGCACAACCTCGGGGTGTCGCCCGCCACCATCCGCAACGACATGGCGGTGCTGGAGGAGCAGGGCTACATCGCCCAGCCGCACACCAGCGCGGGCCGCGTCCCCACCGACAAGGGCTACCGGCTGTTCGTCGACCGGCTGTCCACGATCAAGCCGCTGTCGGTCGCCGAGCGGCGCGCGATCGAGACGTTCCTGTCCGGGGCCTACGACCTCGACGACGTCGTCGGGCGCACCGTGCGGCTGCTCGCGCAGCTCACCCGGCAGGTCGCCGTGGTCCAGTACCCGTCGCTGACCCGCTCGTCGGTGCGGCACGTCGAGCTGGTCCCGGTCGCCGAGGGGCGGCTGCTGCTCGTCCTGATCACCAACACCGGGCGGGTGGAGCAGCGGGTCATCGATACGCCCGGCACGGTCTCCGAGGAATCGATCGGCCACCTGCGGGCGTTGCTCAACACATGCCTGGACGGACTCGGCCTCGGCGACGTGCCGGCCGCGCTCGCCGACCTCCCCGAGAAGGTGGGGGCGGACGACCGGCCGGTCGCGGCGGCGGTGCTGTCGGTCCTGCTGGAGACGCTCGTCGAGAACCACGAGGAGAAGATCGTCTTCGCCGGCGCGGCCAACCTCGCCGCCGTGGACTTCTCGCAGAGCCTGCGGGAGGTGCTGGTGGCCCTTGAGGAGCAGGTCGTCCTCATGCGGCTGCTCGGCGAGACGGGAGACTCCTCTACAGTTACGGTGCGGATCGGCACCGAGAACCCCGACCTGGGGCTCCGATCGACCTCGGTCGTCGCCGCGGACTACGGGGTGGGCGACCTCACCTTGGCCCGGCTAGGAGTGCTCGGGCCTACACGCATGGATTACCCCAGCACGATGGGAGCGGTACGGGCAGTGGCACGCTACGTGGGACAGATCCTGGCGGGGTCGTGAAAGTGGCGAACGACTACTACGCGACCCTGGGCGTCCGGCGCGACGCCAGCGCCGACGAGGTGAAGAAGGCCTACCGCCGGCTCGCACGGGAACTCCACCCGGACGTCAACCCGGATCCGGAGACCCAGGAGAAGTTCAAGGAGATCACCCAGGCGTACGAGGTGCTCTCCGACCCCAAGAAGCGGGAGATGTACGACCTCGGCGCGGACCCGTTCGCGTCCGGGGCCGGCGCGGGCGCCGGCGGGTTCGGCGGCGCCGGGTTCCCGTTCAGCGACATCATGGACGCCTTCTTCGGGACGGCGACCTCGCGCGGCCCGCGGTCGCGGGCGCGGCGCGGGCGCAACGCGACGCTGCGGGTCGAGCTCGACCTCGGCGAGACCGCGTTCGGCACGACCCGCGAGCTGTCCATCGACACCGCGGTCGCCTGCGGCGCCTGCGAGGGGTCGGGCTGCGCGCCCGGCACCCATCCGGAGACGTGCGAGACGTGCCACGGGCGCGGCGAGGTGCAGCAGGTGCAGCGCTCGTTCCTCGGCCAGGTCATGACGGCCCGGCCGTGCCCGGCGTGCGGCGGGTTCGGGTCGGTGATCCGCAACCCGTGCACCGAGTGCTCCGGCGACGGCCGGGTCCGCACCCGGCGCACCGTCAAGGTCAAGATCCCGGCCGGGGTGGAGAACGGCATCCACATCCAGCTCGCCGGCGAGGGCGAGGTCGGCCCGGGCGGCGGCCCGCCCGGCGACCTGTTCCTGGAGATCGTCGAGAAGCCGCACCCGATCTTCGAGCGGGAGGGCGACGACCTGCACTGCACGGTCGAGATCCCGATGACCGCGGCGGCGCTCGGCACCAGCGTGACCATCGAGACGCTGGACGCGGCCGAGAGCGTCGACATCAAGCCCGGTACGCAGTCCGGGCAGGTCATCACGCTCTACAACCGGGGCGTCCGGCACCTCAACGAGAGCGGCCGCGGCGACCTGATGATCCACGTGAACGTGGAGACGCCGGGCCGGCTGGACGAGGAGCAGGAGGAGTTGCTCCGCCGCCTCGCGGTCCTGCGCGGCGAGGAGCGCCCGCCCGGCAAGTTCGCGCCCGGGCAGCGCAACGGCATGTTCTCCCGCATCAAGGACGTCTTCAACCAGCACTGAAGCGCCGTGGCGGCGGCCTACCGGGAAGGCCGCCGCGGCGACCCCCAGCATCGCGGCGACTCCCACCATTGAGAGGCGGAGGCCCCACATGAGCCCGCCGGTGTTCCTCGCCGGGACGGACGCGCTGGAGCGGGACACGGTCGTCCTCGACGGGCCCGAAGGGCGGCACGCGGCGGCCGTGCGGCGGCTGCGGCCCGGCGAGCGCGTCGACCTGACCGACGGCGCGGGCCTGCTGGCCGAGTGCGTCGTCACCGCCGCCGACCGCGCGTCCCTGACGCTGGACGTGCTGGCCCGGCACCGGGAGCCGCCGCCGGCGCCGCGCCTCGTGGTCGTCCAGGCCCTCCCGAAGGGCGACCGGGGCGAACTGGCCGTCGAGGTCATGACCGAGGCCGGCGTGGACATGATCGTCCCGTGGGCGGCGGACCGCTGCGTCACCCGGTGGCGCCCGGAGCGCCGCGACAAGGCCCTCGGCCGCTGGCGCGCGACGGCGCGGGAGGCGGGCAAGCAGGCGCGGCGCGGCCGGCTGCCCGAAATTCCGGACCTGGCGTCCACCGAGGACGTCGCCGCGCGGATCGCCGCGGCGTCCCTCGCGTTGGTCCTGCACGAGGGGGCCGAGGCGCCGCTGAGCGCCGTCCGGCCGCCCGCGGAGGGGGACATCGTCCTCGTCGTCGGCCCGGAGGGCGGGATCACGGACGCGGAGCTCGACCGGTTCGCCGCGGCGGGCGGGCGTCCCGCCAGGCTCGGCCCGACCGTGCTGCGCACGTCGACGGCCGGGGTGGCGGCGGCCAGCGTCCTGCTGGCCGCCACCGGACGCTGGTGACCGGGCCGCGGGCGGGCTAGCGTCAGGGCGTGGTCGCCGCGCCCTGCTCCGTCGTGTTCGCGGGCTCGCTCGTCGGCGCCTGCGTGGGCGTGTCGGTGGGCTTGTCCGAGGTCGGCGGCGAGGTCGGCGTCGTCACCGGCGGCGAGGTCGGCGCCGTGGTCGGCGTCTCGCTCGGGCACGGCGTGGTCGCCGGGGTCGGCGAGTCGGTCGCGCCGGGCGAGGCGGAGACCGCGCCCGCCGGCGGCGGGATGCGGCAGGACGACAGCCCCGGCGTGGAACTCGGGCTCCCCGGCGAGGAGGCCGACGAGGAACCGGACACGCTGCTCCCCGGCGACGACGGGTCGGGGAACTCCGGGTTGCCCTGGGCGTCGGTGCGGTCGCCGTCGCTGTCGTTCTGACCGCCGCCGGACGGCCCGTTGTTGCCGACCGTCTGCTGGATCAGGTGGATGGTCTGCGGCGCCGTCACGCCGAGCGCGGCGATCACCACGGCGGCGGCCACGGCGAGGACGGGCCGCGCCCAGTTGACGGCGAACCGGTCCAACCCGAACCGGGCGGGACCGAACCGGCCGAGACCGAGCCTGCGGCCGCGGCCGTCGGCTATGCGGGCCCGGATGCGCTCCAGGCCGTCGCCCGCGGGGTTGACCGAGTCCGCCTCCGCGTGCAGGGCGCGGCGGAGGATCTCGCCGTGCTCGTCGTGGGGGTCGGTGGTCATGAGAACTGCTCCAGGACGTTGCGTAGCGCGGTCATTCCGCGCGCCGTATGGCTCTTCACGGCGCCGCGTGAGATGCCCATGGCGCCCGCGATCTCCGCTTCGGAGAGATCGGCGTAGTAGCGCAGGACGAGTGCCTCCCGCTGGCGCGCGGGAAGCCGGGAGAGCGCGTCGATGACCGCCGAGCGCTCCAGCTCCCCGATGGCCCCCGCCTCCGCGCTCGGCGCGTCCGGCAGGCCCTTCGGGGCGTACTTCTCGACGACGGCGCGGTGCCTGAGCACCGATCGCGACCGGTTCACCACGGACTGGCGCAGGTACGACAGGGCCTTGTCGGGGTCGCGCAGGCGCCGCCAGCCGCCGTGCATGGCGACGAACGCGTCCTGGACGACCTCTTCGGCCGTCCCGGCGTCCCGTACGAGCATGGCTGCCAGGCGTACGAGCGAGCGGTAGTTCGCGCTGTAGAGCGCGGTCACCGCCTGATCGGCGTCCCAGGCGACGGCCACCGCCCCCGCCGTGCCCCTGGCCACGAGGGTCTCGGTCACGTCAGTTCGACGCGCGCCCTCCTCGCCCGGTTTACGAAAGGGCATGTCCTGGTCTGCCTCGGTCACCTGTCCGCCGCCTTTGCCGGCCCCCGGCCGTCCATTCGACGAGCGCCCTCGGGGTGGCACGAAATCGGGCGTCCCCGCCCGGGGCCGAACATGCCGCAATGCCTTGCGAACCGGGGGGGTACGCCTGAGCTGACAACCTTAGCCAGTGACCGGCCGCGATGGTGACGTCAATCGGAGGTCGATCGCCGGAAAACCCGTCCGGGGCGGGGCGGGGGCCGCGTGCCCGGATAGGATTCCGGGGCGGCCGCGGGCCGCTGCGAGGGGAGACAGATGACCGACTGCCTGTTCTGCAAGATCGTTTCCGGGGACGTGCCCGCCAAGATCGTCCGCGAGTCGGCGGGGACGGTGGCGTTCCGGGACATCAACCCGCAGGCGCCCACGCACGTGCTGGTCATCCCGCGCGAGCACCACCCGACCGCGGGCGAGCTGGCCGCGGTCGACGCCGGGCTGCTGGCCGAGGTCGTCCGCGAGGCCCACCAGGTGGCCGTCGACGAGGGCATCGCCGAGAGCGGCTACCGGGTCGTGTTCAACACCGGCGCCCAGGCGGGGCAGACCGTCTTCCACGTGCACGCGCACGTGCTCGGCGGCCGCGGCCTCAACTGGCCGCCCGGCTGACCCCGCGTCCGGGCCGGAGGCGGCGCCGGGGTCCCGGAGCGCGTCTCGCCACGCGAAAACCTTTCGGCGCCTTGCCGGGGGTGCCCAGTACGATGGAACCGACGTACCCAGGCACCCGGAGCAGACAGAAGGCAGGTCCGAAAGGCCGCAAGGCCCGGCTGATGGTCGAATCAACTCACACGAGGGCAACTCGCACGGGGCGCGACGACCGGAACGGCTCGCGCTCGCAGATCAAGATCGTGGTGCCGGACGACCATTCGATGGTGAGCCTGCTCGGCTCCCGGGATGAACTGCTCCACGCGATCGAGCAGGCGTTCGGCAGCGACCTCGACATCCACGTCCGCGGCAACGAGATCACCGTGACCGGCCCGGAGACCGACACCGACCTGGTGTCCCGGCTCTTCACCGAGATGCTCGAACTGCTGAAGGGCGGCACGCAGCTCACCCCCGACGCCGTCGAGCGCAGCCTGGCGATGCTGCGCGGGGAGGGCGACGCGCGCCCGGCGGAGGTCCTGACGCTGGACGTCCTGTCCAGCCGGGGCCGGACGATCCGCCCGAAGACGCTGAACCAGCGCCGCTACGTCGACGCGATCGACAAGCACACGATCGTGTTCGGGATCGGCCCCGCCGGCACCGGCAAGACGTACCTGGCGATGGCCAAGGCCGTCCGCGCGCTGCAGGACAAGCAGGTCAACCGCATCATCCTGACGCGTCCCGCGGTCGAGGCGGGGGAGCGGCTCGGGTTCCTGCCCGGCACGCTCTACGAGAAGATCGACCCGTACCTGCGGCCGCTGTACGACGCGCTGCACGACATGGTCGACCCCGACTCGATCCCGCGCCTGATGGCCGCCGGCACCATCGAGGTCGCGCCCCTCGCCTACATGCGCGGGCGGGCGCAACCAATCTTCGCCCAGGTCCTGACCCCGGACGGATTCCGCCCGATCGGAGACCTGGAGGTCGGGGACCCCGTGATCGGTTCGAACGGGGAGCCGACGCCGGTCCTGGGCGTCTATCCGCAGGGCGAGAAGGAGATTTTCCGGCTGACCGCCCAGGACGGAGCTTCCACTCTGTGTACGGCCGACCATCTCTGGTCGGTCACGACCAGAGCCGACCGCCGGAGAGGGAAGCCTCCGCGAGTCCTGGAGACCCGTGAAATGATCGGCAACCTGCGGGCCGCGCACGCCCGCAGGTATGAGTTGCCTCTGCTCAGTCGGCCCGTTGAGTTCCCGGCCCGGGATGTCCCGGTAGACCCTTACGCACTGGGGCTACTGCTGGGCGACGGGTGTCTGACGGGTTCCACGACACCGAGCTTCGCCACCGGAGATCCGGAATTGGCGGATACGCTCGGCGAGATCCTCCCCGGTGTGTCAGTCCGGCACAAGAGCGGACCGGACTATGTGCTGAACCGGATCGCCGAACCCGGCCAAGTCATGACGATCGAGAACCCGATCACGGGTGTCCTGCGCCGACTGGGCTTGTGCGGTACCAGGTCGGAGACGAAGTTCGTGCCGGAAGAGTACCTCTACAACTCCGCGCAGGTGCGGCTCGCAGTCTTGCAGGGGCTGCTGGACGCCGACGGCGGGCCCGTGGCACAGGATGCGCGCACCTGCCGCATCCAGTACACCACCACCTCGCGGCGGCTGCGCGATGACGTGCTCTTCCTGGTCAGGTCACTGGGTGGTGTCGCCTATTACCGTGTGCGTCCGATGGGGGGCCGTGCTCCAGGATGGGCCAACGGTCGTCCGGTGCCCCACCGGCATGACGCCTTCGCCCTCGACCTGCGGCTGCCACCCGATGTTATTCCATTCAGGCTCGGTCGGAAGGCGGACAAGTACCGGGCGACCGGCGGCGGGCGGCCGATGCGGTTCATCGACAGCATCGAATCCGCCGGTACTGCGGAGGCCGTGTGCATCCAGGTCGCGGCCGCCGACTCCCTCTACGTCACCGAGGACTTCCTCCTCACGCACAACACGCTGAACGACTCGTTCATCATCCTGGACGAGGCGCAGAACACCTCGGCCGAGCAGATGAAGATGTTCCTCACCCGGCTCGGCTTCGGGTCGAAGGTCGTCGTGACCGGCGACGTCACCCAGGTCGACCTGCCGAACGGGCAGACGAGCGGGCTCCGCGTCGTCCAGGACATCCTGGAGGGCGTCGAGGACATCGACTTCTGCCGGCTGAACAGCCGCGACGTCGTCCGGCACAAGCTCGTCACCGACATCGTCGACGCCTACAACCGCTGGGACGAGGCGCGCGTGCCGGAGTTCAAGCAGGGCGCGGCCGGGCGGGGCGGGTCCCGCAAGCGGGGGCGGCAGTGAGCATCGAGGTGCTGAACGAGTCGGGCGCCCCGGTCGACGAGAAGGCGCTCGCGGAGCTGTCCCGGCACGTCCTCGACGGGATGCGCGTCCATCCGCTCGCCGAGCTGTCGATCCTGCTGGTCGACGAGGCCGCGATGACCGAGCTGCACGAGAAGTGGATGGACGAGCCCGGCCCGACCGACGTGCTGTCCTTCCCCATGGACGAGCTGCGCCCCGGCCACATGTCCGGCGGCGCCGACGAGGACGGCGAGACCGACCCGGGGCTGCTCGGCGACGTCGTCCTCTGCCCGTCGGTGGCGGAGAGGCAGGCGCGCGAGGCCGGGCACAGCACCGAGGCGGAGCTGGAGCTGCTGTGCGCGCACGGCATCCTCCACCTCCTTGGCTACGACCACGCCGAGCCGGAGGAGCACAAGGAGATGTTCGGCCTGCAGGCCGGGCTTCTCACCTCCTGGCGGGAGAAACGCGGCGGCTGATGAGCACGGCGCAGGCGTGGCTGTCCGCCCTGGCGGTGGGCCTGGTGTTCATGGCGGGCCTGCTGGCCGGCACCGAGACGGCGCTCGCCCGGGTTTCGCGCGTCACCGTGGACGAGGTCGTCCGGGAGGGGCGGCGCGGCGCGAAGCGGCTCGCCGAGGTCGTCGCCGACCCGGCCCGCTACGTCAACATGGTGCTGCTGCTGCGGATCGGCTGCGAGCTGGTCGCCACCGTGATCGTGGCCGACCTGTGCATCTCCTGGCTGGACGAGACGTGGCGCGCCTACGTCACCGCCGCCGCGATCATGATCCTGGTCAGCTACGTGGTGATCGGGGTCGGGCCGCGCACGCTCGGCATCCAGCACGCCGACCGCATCGCGCTCGCCGGCGCCGCGGTGATCCACCCGGTGACGCGGGTGCTCGGGCCGCTGCCCGCCCTGCTGATCGCGCTCGGCAACGCGCTGACCCCCGGCAAGGGGTTCCGGGAGGGGCCCTTCGCGTCCGAGGCGGAACTGCGCGACCTCGTCGACCTCGCCGAGCAGCGCAGCCTCATCGAGCCGGTCGAGCGGGAGATGATCCACTCGGTGTTCGAGCTGGGCGACACCCTCGTCCGCGAGGTGATGGTGCCGCGCACCGACATCGTGTTCATCGAGCGCACCAAGACGCTGCGGCAGGCGATGTCGCTCGCGCTGCGCAGCGGCTTCTCCCGCATCCCCGTCGTCGGCGAGAACGAGGACGACGTCGTCGGCATCGCCTACCTGAAGGACGTCGTCCGCCGCAGCCAGGAGCACCGCGAGGGCGAGTCGGTCGAGACGGTCGACTCGGTCATGCGGCCCGCCACCTACGTGCCCGACAGCAAACCGATCGACGAACTGCTGCGCGAGATGCAGGCCCGCCAGATCCACGTCGCGATCGTCATCGACGAGTACGGCGGCACCGCGGGCCTCGTCACCATCGAGGACATCCTGGAGGAGATCGTCGGCGAGATCACCGACGAGTACGACCGCGAGACGCCGCCGGTCACCTGGCTGGACGACGGCGCCGCCCGCGTCACCGCCCGCCTCCCCGTCGAGGACCTCGCCGAGCTGTTCGACGTCGAGCTCGACGGCGAGGACGTCGAGACGGTCGGCGGGCTGCTGGCCCACGCCCTCGGCCGCGTCCCCATCGAGGGCTCCACGGCCGAGGTCGGCTCCGGCGAGAACGGGCCCGTCCTGTCCCTCAAAGCCGAGACGATCGCCGGCCGCCGCAACCGGATCGGCACCGTGCTGGTCCGGAGGAGCGACCCCCCGAACCCCCCGGCCGCGCGGCACGGGTCTCCTCGCTCCGGTCGCTAGTTGTGTTGGCCCAGGGGGGCGACCCCCTGGAACCCCCGTCAGCGACGCAGGCGATCCTCACGCCGCCGTTTCGGTCTGTCGTGCCCGTTTCTGACGTGTGGGGCGTCGCTGTGGTCGCCTGCGTCGGCGGGCATGCCCGCTGCGGTCGCTGGCGCTCCCTCCGCGTGCCTGCCCGTGTTTGTCGCTTCCGCTCGTGCTCAAGCTCGGGTCCAGTCCAAGAGGGGCGGAGTGACATGTCCAAGGGCCGTTCCTTGGGACGCCGTCGGTGGCGCTGCACCCGCACAGCAGGCGGTCCCCACGCCGTCTTGTGCCTGTGCTGGTGGGGCGTGCTGTGGTCGCCTGCCCCTGAGCGTCGGCTGAGCTTCAACCGGCAGGGCCGTAGGTTCGATCTGCCGGGGTCGGGGTGCTGGCGGCGGGTGGGTCAGAGGGTCGTGCGGAGGGTGCCGTCGGGGGCGGCCACCAGGACGAGGGCCTTGGGGCCCAGGTCGCGGACGGCCTGGACGTCGGACGGGTCGGGGGCCTCGGCGGCGGTGACGACGGCGGCGGCCTCCAGGTCCTCGGCGCCGCTGGAGACGGCCATGGCGACCGCGACCTTGAGGGCCGAGAGCCTGAGGGACGGCAGGTCCACGCTCGTGGCGTTGTAGGTGCGGCCCGTCTCGTCGCGCACGGCGGCGCCCTCGGCGGCGCCCGTGCGGGCCCGCGCCGATCTGGCCAGGGTGATGATCTTCGCGTCCTCGGCGTTCAGCTCGCTCACGCCGCCAAGCGTACGGGGTCGCCCGCAAGTCACCGGCAAGTGGGCGGCAAGGGGGCCGCGCCACCCTCGGACGGTCGGACACTGCCGTTCTGGGGGAGAAGTGATGTCCCGTCTGCTCTACCGCCTGGGGAGGGCCGCGGCGCTGCGGCCCTGGCGGTTCATCGTCGTGTGGCTGGCGCTCGTCGCGGCGGTCGCCGGGTTCGCGGGCGTCGCCGGGGGCGCGCTGCACGACGACTACACACTGGCCGGGACGGGGTCCCAGCGGGCCACCGACCTGCTGCGGGCGCGGTTCCCCGCACTGTCGGGCGCGGACGCGCGGGTGGTGGTGCACGCGAAGTCCGGGACGGTCGACCGGGCGGGACTGGCCGCGGCGGCGGGGGAGCTGCGGAAGCTGCCGCACGTCAGCGAGGTCGGCCCGGCGCAGCCGAGCCGGGACGGCGCGACCGCGCTGCTGACCGTCCGCTACTCGGTCCCCGTCACCGACCTCGCGCCGGGCGAGACCCTCGACCTGCTGCGGTCGGCGACGGGCGGCCTGAAGGCGGCCGGGTACCAGGTGGAGTTCGGCGGGCAGGTCCCCGAGAACGTGACGGCGCCCGGCGGCGTCGCCGAGGCGATCGGGATCGCGGCCGCGCTGGTGATCCTCCTCCTGGCGTTCGGGTCGGTGGTCGCCGCGGGGCTGCCGCTCGCGGTGGCGCTGGCCGGGCTCGGCGCGGGCGTGTCGGGGATCACGCTGGTCGCGGCGGTCACCGACGTCGCGACGACCGCGCCGACGCTGGCGACGATGGTCGGGCTCGGCGTCGGCATCGACTACGCGCTGTTCATCCTCACCCGGCACCGGGAGGGGCTCGCCGCGGGCCTGGACGTGCCCGAGGCCGCCGGACGGGCCATCGCCACGGCCGGCATGTCGGTGCTCTTCGCCGGGTTCACGGTGCTGCTGGCGCTGTGCGGGCTGGTGCTGTCCCGGGTCCCGGTCTTCATGACGATGGGCTTCACCACCGGCCTGGTCGTCGCGGCGACCGTGCTGAGCGCGCTCACCCTGCTGCCGGCGGTGCTGGGGCTCGCCGGACGGCGGGTGCTGCGCCGCCGCGACCGCGCCGCCGGCGCGGCGATCACGGTCGAGTCGCCGCGGGTGCGGCGCTGGGCCGGGCACGTCGGGCGGCACCCGTGGCCGTGGCTGCTCGCCGCGTCGGTGCTGATGCTCGCCCTGGCCGCGCCCGCGCTCGGCATGCGGACCTGGCCGAGCGACGCCAGCAGCGAACCCGCGTCCAACACCGTCCGGCAGGCCTACGACATCGTGGCGGACGCCTACGGCCCCGGCGCGAACGGGCCGCTGCTCGTCGCCGTCGACCTGGAGCGGACCGATCCGGGCGTCCTGCCCGGGCTCGGCGAGCGGCTGGCGCGCACGCACGGCGTCGCGGCCGTCGCGCCGCCGCTGACGTCCCCGGGCGGCGACGCCGCGGTGATCACGGTGACGCCGGACTACGGGCCGCAGGACGCGCGGGTGACCGGCCTCGTCGACCGGATCCGCGCGGACGCGCTGCCGCCCGGCGCGGAGATCACCGGGCTGACCGCCACCTATGTGGACCTGTCCCGGATGCTGTCCGACCGGCTGTGGCCGGTGATCGGCGTGGTCGTCGCCACGTCCTTCGTCATGCTGATGATCGTCTTCCGGTCGCTGGTGGCGCCGCTGAAGGCCGCCGTGATGAACCTGCTGTCGATCGGCGCCGCGTACGGGGTGCTCACCGCCGTGTTCCAGTGGGGCTGGGGCGCCGAGTCGCTGGGGCTCCCGCACAGCGTCCCGGTGTCGTCGTTCATCCTGCTGCTGCTGTTCGCGGTCCTGTTCGGCGTGTCGATGGACTACGAGGTCTTCCTGCTGTCGCGGGTCAGGGAGGAGTGGCTGCTGCACGGCGACGCGCGCGGCTCGGTCACCTCCGGCCTCGCCGCGACCGGGCGGGTCATCTCCAGCGCGGCGCTCATCATGGTGGCGGTGTTCCTCGGCTTCGCCGCCGACCCCGGTCTGGTGATCAAGCAGATGGGGGTGGGGCTCGCGGTCGCCGTGGCGCTGGACGCGACCGTCGTCCGGCTGGTCCTCGTGCCCGCGACGATGTCGCTGCTCGGACGGGCGAACTGGTGGCTGCCGGGGCCGCTCGCCCGCGTCCTTCCGGACATCGATCTGCACGGTGGCGGGGCCCCGGCCGGAGCTTCCGCCGGAGCCCCCGCCGGGGCGGCCGGGCGGGAGCACGAACCCAGCCGCGCGTAACCCGGGGGAGTGATCACGATGGTCCGGCATGTCCCGGTTAGGCTGATCGGGACATGTCGCCTGTCGTGCGCGTTCTCGGGGCCTTCGGCGCCGAGGTGGCGGGAGCGCCCGCCGACCTCGGCGGCCCCCGGCAGCGCTCGGTCCTCGCCCGTCTCGTCGCCGCGCGGGGCCGGATGGTGCCCGCCGGCCGGATCGTTGAGGATCTCTGGGCCGGGGACGCCCCGCCCCGCGCCGCCGCCGGCCTCCAGTCGTTCGTGTCGCACCTGCGCCGCGCGCTCGAACCGGACCGCCCGCCGCGCACGCCCGCGCGGGTCCTCGTCACCGAGCCGCCCGGGTACGCGCTGCGGCTGCCGGACGACGGCGTCGACGCGTGGCGCTTCGACGCGCTGATCGACGCGGCCGCCGACCTGCTGGACCGGGACCCGGCGCAGGCTCGGAGGCGGGCGGAGGCGGCGCTCGCCGAGTGGCGCGGGCCCGCCTACGCCGAGTTCGCCGACCTGCCGTGGGCCGCCGCCGAGGCCGCCCGCCTGGACGAGCGCCGCCGCCTCGCCGCGGAGCGCCGCGCCGAGGCCGTGCTCCGGCTCGGGGCCGCCGCCGAGGCCGTCCCCGACCTGGAGACCCACGCCGCCGCCAACCCGCTGCGCGAGGAGGCGTGGCGGCTGCTCGCCCTCGCCCTCTACCGGGCCGGACGCCAGGGCGACGCGCTCGCCGCACTCCGCCGCGCCCGCGCCGCCCTGACCGAGGAACTCGGCGTCGACCCCGGCCCGGCGCTGCGGCGCCTGGAGGCCGACATCCTCGCGCAGGCGCCCGACCTGGGGGAGCCCGCGCCGGCGCGTCTGGTGCTGCGGCCGACGCCCGAGCCCGAGCCCGCCGACCGTTCCGGGTTCGTCGGGCGCGTCCAGGAGCTGGCCCGGCTCGAGGCCGCCGCCCGCGACGCCCGGTCGGGCCGGGGCGGCGTCGTCATCGTCGGCGGCGACGCCGGCATGGGCAAGACCGCGCTCGCCGAGCGGTTCTCCCGCGACCTCGCCGGACGGGGCTGGACCTGCGCGTGGGGCCGCGCCCCGGAGACCGGCGGGGCGCCCGCAGCCTGGCCCTGGGCCGAACTGCTGCGCGAGCTGGCCGCCGCCGCGCCGCCGGACGCGGCTCTGGCCGCGCGGCTCGGCCCGCTGCTGGACGACTCCGTCACCGGCCCCGGCGACGCCGACGTCAGCACCGGGCGGTTCCGGCTCCACCTGGCCGTCGGCGACTACCTCGCGGGGCTCGCGGCGGCGGCGCCGCTTCTGCTCGTCCTGGACGACCTGCACTGGGCCGACGAGGAGACGCTCGCCCTGCTGGTCCGGCTCGCCGGACGGCTCCGGGACCGGCCCGTCCTGCTGCTGGCCACGTTCCGGCAGACCGAGGTGCCGGACGGCCTCGCCGCCGCGCTCGCCGCCCTCGCCCGGCACGAGCCCGCGCGGATCGAGCTCGGCGGGCTCTCCGCCGCCGAGGTCGCCGCCCTCGTCCGCGGCACCTGCGGCACCGGCCTCGGCGACGCCGAGCTGGCCGTCATCGCCGAGCGGACGGGCGGCAACCCGTTCTTCACCCGCGAGACCGCCCGGCTCCTGGACGCCGAGGGCCTGCCCGCCGCCACCCGCCGGGTCCCGGCCGGCGTCGGCGACGTCCTGCGCCGCCGCATCGCGCGGCTGCCGGGACCGGTCCAGACCGTCCTGCGGGACGCCGCCGTCATCGGCCGGGACGCCGACCTGCGCGTCCTGGCCGACCTGGCCGGGGACGAGGACACGGTGATCGACGCCGTGGAGGCGGGCATGGCCGGGGGCCTCGTCACCGAACCCGCGCCCGGCCGGATGCGGTTCGCGCACGCCCTCGTGCGCGACACGCTGTACACGGGCCTGTCGCGGGCCCGCCGCACCCGCGTGCACGGCCGGGTCGCCGCCGCCCTCGAACGGCACGTCCCCGACGAGGCCGCCGCGATCGCGCACCACTACCTGGAGGCGGGCACGGACCCGGCCAGGGCCGTCCGGTACGCGCGCCGCGCCGCCCGCGCCGCCGAGGCCCGCTACGCGCACGGCGTCGCGGCCGACCTGTGGGCCCGCGCCGCCGACACCCTGCGCACGCAGGGGCCCGCGGCGACCCGCGACCGGCTGGAGGCCGAGGCCGCCGCGATCCGGGCGAGCGCGCTGTCCGGGCAGGTCGTCGACGCCCGGGAGCGGCGCCGCGCCGCCATCGCCGATGCCCGCGCGTTCGGCGACGTCCGGCTGCTCGCGCTGATCATCGCCGCCTTCGACGTCCCCACGCTGTGGACGAGCCGCGAGTACGGGAGCCTCGACGAGAGCGTCGTGGACGCGACCGGCGAGGCGCTCGCGCGGCTCCCGGCGGACGAGCCGGAACTGCGCGTCCGGCTGCTGACCACGCTGTCGATGGAGCTGGAGGGCGAGCAGCACGACGGGGGCCTGCGGGCCGCCGGCGAGGCGCTGCGCGCGGCCCGCGCCCTGGGCGGCCCCGAGCTGATCGCCGGGGCCCTCAACGGCTCCTACTTCAACCATTACCGGAACGCGGAGGGCCACGACGAGCGGCACCGCATCGCGACGGAGCTCCTCGGCCTCGCCACCGAGCACGACCTCGGCACCTACCGCGTCCTCGCCCACCTGCAGCTGCAGCAGACGAACTCCGCGATGCTCGACATGCCCGCCGCGCACCGGCACCTCGCCGAGGGGCGGCGGCTGGCCGACCAGTACGGGCTGCCGCTGCTCGCCCGGATCTCGGGCTGGCACGGGGCGCTCATGCGCGCCCTCACCGCCCGGCCCGACGAGGCGGAACGCGCGTTCGCGGAGGTCGGCGGCACCATCGGCCGGACCCGGATCTGGTTCAGCGAGCGCGGCATGGCGGTCCTCGGCCCGTTCTGCCTGCGGATCGTCCAGGGGCGCGGCGAGGAGATGCTGGACGAGGCCGCCTGGCTGCACGACCAGTGGGGGCATGTCGCGGCCACCGCGGACCTGTACGCCCTCGCGCTGGCCGCCGCCGGCCGCACCGCCGAGGCGCGCCGGGCCGTCGCCGGGGCCGGGCCCGTCCGGCTCGACTACTTCTTCGACCTCACCATGGCCCTGCGCGGGCTGCGTGCCGTGGCCCTCGGCGACCGGGCCCTGGCCGCGGACGCCTACGCGGCCCTGCTGCCCTACCGCGACCACTTCACCGGCGGCGCTACCGCCGTCGCGACCGTGGGCCCGGTCGCGCACGTCCTCGGCGACCTCGCCCGCTTCCTGGAGCGCCCCGCCGAGGTCGCCGCGGACCACTACCGCGAGGCCGCCGCCGTGGCCGGCCGCGTCGGCGCGCGCTTCTGGGTCGAGCAGGCACAGGCCGCCCTGGACCGCCGCGGGACCCCCGCGGCCTGACCGGACGTCCCGTCCGCTCGTCCGGGTGGGCGACAATTGGACGGTGACGAGTTCAGGAGACGGGGCGCCCGCGGGGCACCGGGCCGGTTTCGCCTGCTTCATCGGGCGGCCCAACGTGGGGAAGTCGACCCTGATGAACGCCCTCGTCGGGACCAAGGTGGCGATCACCAGCAGCCGCCCGCAGACGACGCGGCGGGCCATCCGGGGGATCGTGCACCGGCCGGACGCGCAGCTGGTCGTCGTCGACACGCCGGGCCTGCACAAGCCCCGGACGCTGCTCGGGGAACGGCTCGACAGCCTCGTCCGGTCCACGCTGACGGAGGTCGACGCGATCGGGTTCTGCGTGCCCGCCGACCAGCCCGTCGGGCCCGGCGACAAGTACATCGCCCGCGAGCTGGCCGGCGTCCGGAAGACACCGGTCGTGGCGATCGTCACCAAGACCGACCTGGCCGCGCCCGAGCAGGTCGCCGAGCAGCTCCTCGCGGTCGGCCGGCTGGGCGAGTTCGCCGACATCGTGCCGTGCTCCGCGGTGGACGGCTTCCAGGTCGGGCTCGTCGGCGACCTGCTGATCTCCCACCTGCCGGAGGGCATGCCGCTCTACCCGGAGGGCGACCTCACCGACGAGCCCGAGCAGGTCCTGATCGGCGAGCTGATCCGGGAGGCGGCGCTGGAGGGCGTCCGGGACGAGCTGCCCCATTCGATCGCCGTGGTGGTGGACGAGATGGCGCCGCGCGAGGGCCGCGACGACCTCGTCGACGTCTACGCGCACCTGTACGTCGAGCGCTCCAGCCAGAAGGGCATCATCATCGGGCACAAGGGGTCGCGGCTCCGCGAGGTCGGCGCGGCGGCGCGGCGGCAGATCGAGGCGCTGCTCGGCACCAAGGTGTTCCTCGACCTGCGCGTCAGCGTCCTGAAGGACTGGCAGCGCGACCCCAAGCAGCTCCGCCGCCTCGGCTTCTACGACTGACGGTCAGTCGTCGGCCTCCTGCCGGGGGGCCGTCCCCTCGGAGCGGTCCCGATCCTTCCCGGGTTCCTCTCCGGCGGGCCGGGGCTCCTCCCGGCGGCCCCACGCCCGGTCCTCCTCCGGCCAGGCCGCGCCGCCCTGCTGGTCCGCGTACTGCTCCGCGTACTGCTCCGCGTACTGCTCCGGGTAGGCGTACTGCGGCTGGTACCGGTCCTGCCGCCGCGGCCGCGACACGCGCTCCCCGATGGGGCGGGCGAGGCTGAAGCCGACCACGAACAGGGACGCGACCACCCCGAGGTACCAGCCGTAGCGGACGGTGATCTGGTAGCCGAGGTCGAGACCGGTCTCGGGCAGGTCGTCGCGGACGTCGTCGAGCCGCAGCACGAAGATCCCGCAGACGAGCAGGGCGAGCGTGCCGGGGACGGCGGCGAGCCCGCCGATCCGCGCGTCCCGGCCGATCAGGTCCCAGAAGGCGAGCGCGATCGCGATGACGGCCAGCACCGGGACGGCGAGGACCATGTCGTCGGCGTCGATGCCGGCGACGCTGCCGAGGTCGCGGCTGAGCGAGCGGCCGAACAGGTCGACGACGACCGCCGCGTGCGCCCACGGCAGGAACGCCGACACGAGCAGCGCCGACGCGGAGGCGATCACGGCGAGGATCCACGGGGCGCCGCTCCGCGCCGGCGGCCCGGCGGGCGGTTCCGGGGCGGCCCAGGCCGGATCGGCGGCGGGCGGCGGGTAGCCGTCGACGGGCGGCAGGAAGGACGGGCGCGAGCGCGCGCGTCCCGCGTCGGAACCCAGGTCACCGGTCATGAACCCAGCGTAAAGGCAGGAACGGCATTGGCCGGGACGGCCACGTCGGCGCCCGCGGGTCGGTACTTTGGACGAAGTCCGTTATGGGAGGAGAACCCCGGTGTTGCTCGTTTTCGGCCTCACGGCGGTGTTCCGTACGGTCAGCGAGGGGACGTTCCACTGCCCGCAGTGCGGCGGCGACCGCGCCTACCGCAGGCGCGCCGGGCGCCGCTGGTTCTCGGTGTTCTTCGTCCCGATGATCCCGCTGTGGCGGCTCGGCCACGTGGTGGAGTGCCGCACGTGCCGGGGCCGGTTCCCCGTCTCGGTGCTGCGGACCGCGACCGCGCAGCAGATGGCGGAGACCCTCGCGGCGGGCATGCGGGCGGCCGCGGCCCTGGTACTGCGGGCGGGCGACCCGTCCGCCCCGGCGGCTCGTGCCCGCGCGATCGCGACGGTCACCGGGTACGGCGAGCCCGACTACGACGGCGCCGCCGTCAACGCCGACCTCGCGCTGCGCCGCACGTTCCTGGAGCGGGAGGTCGTCCAGGCCGGGGCCCAGCTGGCGGTGGAGGCCAAGGAGTGGTTCCTCGCGCAGGCCGTCCGGATCGGGCTGGCGGACGGCCCGCTCGGCGAGGGCGAGCGGCAGACCCTGCACGGCATCGCCGACCTGCTCGGCATGTCCCGCGCGTACGCGCTGGGCGTGATCGTGACCACCGAGGGGGCGTCGCGCTGACATGGAGCCGGTAGGCGCTGACACGGCGGCGGGGTTCGGCGTGGCGGGCACGGCGCTCGTCCGGGTCCCCGGCCCGCGCGTCGCCGAGGGGATCGTCACCCATGCCGCGCGCCGTCCCGTGGACGCGGCGCTCGCGGCGCGCCAGCACGAGGCGTACGTGGCGGCGCTGCGGTCGGCGGGCTGGCGGGTCCGCGCGGTGCCGCCCGCCGACGACTGGCCCGACGCCGTGTTCGTCGAGGACGCCCTGGTCGTCGCCGGCGACCTCGCGGTCCTGTGCCGGTCGGGCGAGGAGCGCCGCCGCGGCGAGGGGCCCGGCGCGGAGCAGGCGGCGCGCCGGCTGGGCCTGCGCATCGAGCGGATCAAGGACCCGGGCACCCTGGACGGCGGCGACGTGCTGAGCGTCGGCGACACCGTCTACGTGGGGCGCGGCGCCCGCACGAACGAGGAGGGCATCTGCCAGCTCGCGCACCTGCTGGGCGGGCGGAAGGTCGTCCCGGTCGACACCCGCGGCTGCCTGCACCTGAAGTCGGCGCTGACCGCGCTGCCGGACGGCGGCCTGATCGGCATGCCCGACATGGTGGACACGTCCGTGCTGCCGTGCCTGCGCGTGGCCCCGGAGCCGTCGGGCGCCCACGTGGTGCCGATCGGGCCCGACCACGTCCTGATGGCGGCGTCGGCGCCGCGCACGGCGGCGCAGCTCGCGGCGGACGGCCTGCGCGTCACCAGCGTCGACATCAGCGAGTTCGAGGCACTGGACGGGTGCGTGACCTGCCTCTCCGTGCTCGTCCCGTGACCCGTCCGGGGAATGCGGCGCGCGCCGGCGGGCGTTCGATGAGACGGAGGAGGCCCCAGTTGTCTCAACATCCGGACGCCGGTTTCCGTAACACGGATGGCATCTGTTAACTTGGCGAACGTGTTGCGTGAGCTGCTCCTCCTTAGCGGCCGCAGCGGGGGCCTGTAAGACAGGTCGGCTCCCTCGCTGCGGGACTTTGACGTGGACGTCGGCCGCGAGGTTCGAGCAGAGAGATCTCAACGGATGTATCCGCAACAGCAGTCTTCCGGCATGCCCTTCCAGCGCTACCGCGCCTTCGCGCCGATCAGGCTCGCCGACCGCACCTGGCCCGACCAGGTCATCACCGAGGCCCCGCGCTGGTGCGCCGTCGACCTGCGGGACGGCAACCAGGCGCTGATCGACCCGATGGACGCCCACCGCAAGCTCAAGATGTTCGAGCTGCTGGTACGGATGGGCTACAAGGAGATCGAGGTCGGCTTCCCGGCGGCCAGCCAGACCGACTTCGACTTCGTCCGGCAGATCATCGAGGAGGGCCGGGTCCCCGACGACGTGGTGATCCAGGTCCTGACGCAGGCCCGTCCGGAGCTGATCGAGCGGACCTTCGAGTCGGTGCGCGGCGCCAAGCAGGCGATCGTCCACCTGTACAACTCGACCAGCACGCTGCAGCGCCGCGTGGTGTTCGGCCAGGACAAGGACGGCATCACCGCGATCGCCGTCGAGGGCGCCAAGCTGTGCGCCAAGCTCGCCGAGGACATGGGCGACACCGAGATCTTCTTCCAGTACTCGCCGGAGTCGTTCACCGGCACCGAGCTGGAGTACGCCGTCGAGGTCTGCAACGCCGTCAACGACGTGTGGAAGCCGACCCCGGAGAAGAAGGTCATCGTCAACCTGCCGGCGACGGTCGAGATGGCGACGCCGAACGTGTACGCCGACCAGATCGAGTGGATGAACCGGAACCTCGCCCACCGCGACTCCGTCATCCTGTCGCTGCACCCGCACAACGACCGCGGCACGGCCGTCGCCGCCGCCGAGCTGGGCTACATGGCGGGCGCCGACCGCATCGAGGGCTGCCTGTTCGGCAACGGCGAGCGCACCGGCAACGTCTGCCTGGTGACGCTGGGCCTGAACCTGTTCACCCAGGGCGTCGACCCGCAGATCGACTTCTCCGACATCGACGAGATCCGCCGGACCGTCGAGTACTGCAACCAGCTGCCCGTCCACGAGCGGCACCCCTACGGCGGCGACCTGGTGTACACCGCGTTCTCCGGCTCCCACCAGGACGCCATCAACAAGGGCTTCGACCACCTGAAGCGGGACGCCGAGGCCGCCGGGTCGACGGTGGAGGAGCACCGCTGGGAGGTCCCGTACCTGCCGATCGACCCGCACGACGTCGGCCGGACGTACGAGGCCGTGATCCGCGTCAACAGCCAGTCCGGCAAGGGCGGCGTCGCCTACATCATGAAGACCGAGCACTCCCTGGAGCTGCCGCGCCGGCTGCAGATCGAGTTCTCCCGGGTCGTCCAGGAGCACACCGACAGCGCGGGCGGCGAGGTCACGCCCGAGCGCATGTGGGAGATCTTCCAGGCCGAGTTCCTCGCCAACGGGCCGCGCGCCGGGCTGCTGGCCCACCGCGCCACGTCCCGGGTGGACGAGAAGGACGCGCTCAGCTGCGACATCCGCGTCGACGGCGAGATCCGCGAGATCGAGGGCGTCGGCAACGGCCCGGTGTCCGCGTTCGAGGACGCGCTCGCCACGATCGGGATCGACGTCCGGGTGCTGGACTACGCCGAGCACGCGATGAGCGCGGGCGGCGACGCGCGCGCCGCCGCCTACGTCGAGTGCGATGTGAACGGCGCGACCGTGTGGGGCGTCGGCATCGACGGCAACATCGTGACCGCGTCCCTGAAGGCGATCCTGTCCGCCGTGAACCGGGTGTCCCGCGCGCAGGAAGCGTGAGCGTCCCGCGCGGGACGAGTTCGACAAGGACGCCGCGTAGCCCCCGCTCCGTCGCGGCCCGGCTCCACCGCCCCCGGCCCGCCGGGCCGGGGGCGACGCGATCGACTCAGCGTGCGCGCCCGAGGACGTGGTGGACCAGCTCGCGGAGCGGCCCGTTGAGCTGCGCCTCGCCGACGGTGGTCCGGTCGCCGTCGATGTCGATCTCGTACAGGAACTGGTCGGGGATCCGGCCCGGCGGGGGCACGCTCTTGAGGTCCACCCGGTGGACGAGCCTCATCAGCATGGGGTCGCTGGCGCTGTCGGACTCGGCGCGCCGCTCGATCCCCGCGAACCCTCCGCTGCGGACGATTGTCACTTTCACTGCGCTATCCGTTCGCCTCCAGGGGGACGCCTACCCCCGTCCAGGCCCGGTTCACCGCCTTCGTCTCGACCGCTTCGGCGCCGTACAGACGGGTCGCGGTCCGGACGGTCGCGGCGGCGAAGCCGGCGAAGTCGATGTCGGCGGCGAGGGTGCCACCGGTGAGCGTGTCGTACCAGACGCGCCCGGCCTTCTCCCACGCGCTGCCGCCGATGGCGGTGGCCACGAGGTAGAAGGCGCGGTTGGGGATGCCCGAGTTGATGTGGACGCCGCCGTTGTCGCGGTAGGTCTCGACGTAGTGGTCCATGTGGGCGGGCTGCGGGTCCTTGCCGAGGCGGGGGTCGTCGTAGGCGGTGCCGGGCTCCTTCAGCGAGCGGAGCGCGACGCCGTCGACGCCGGGCGCGAGGAGGCCCTGCCCGATGAGCCAGTCGGCCGCGTCGGCGGTCTGCCCGAGATGCCACTGCTTGATCAGCGAGCCGAACACGTCCGACATGGACTCGTTGAGGGCGCCCGCCTGGCCGTAGTACTCCAGGTTCGCGGTGTGCTGGGTGACGCCGTGGGTGAGCTCGTGCCCGGTGACGTCCAGGCAGCCGGTGAACGAGGTGAACACGACGCCGTCGCCGTCGCCGTACACCATCTGCTCGCCGTTCCAGAAGGCGTTGTCGTACTTGTCGCCGTAGTGGACGGTCGAGACCATCCGCAGCCCCGCCCCGTCGATCGAGTTGCGCCGGTACGCCGCCTCGAAGAAGTCGAAGGTCGCGCCGAGCCAGTCGTAGGCCTGGTCGGCGGCCTCGTCGCCGCAGGCGGGCGCGCCCTCGGCGCGGACGGTGCGGCCGGGCAGCTCCTCGCGGTTCTGCGCGTCGCCGATCGTCCGGTCGGGGACGAAGTCCTCGGTGGGGGAGGGGACGCCGGCCGCGGTCGTCCTCCGGTCGGCGAACTGCGCGGAGGTGAGCGCCAGCGTACGGCGGGCGCGCTCGCGCAGGGCCGGGTCATCGGCGTCGCGGGCGATCCGCTCCAGCATGTGCGGTGGCACGATGTGGCATCTCATGCCCCAACGCTGCCAGCTCCGGATGGTTCGAGCCATGACTTTCGCGGGGACACCGCGGCCGAATCCGGTCACGGTACGTGATTGTTGTGGAGCGCAGCGGCACTACTCGGGTGCCTTGTGAAGAACCTGGGGAGATGTCCGGACGTAGCGCCGGGGCATCGCGCCGGGTGCGTCAGAATGAACGGGTGACCCTCTACCGCGACGAAGGCATCGTCCTGCGCACCCAGAAGCTGGGCGAGGCCGATCGCATCGTGACGGTGCTGACCCGGCGCACCGGCCGGATCCGCGCCGCGGCGAAGGGGGTCCGCAAGACCAGATCCCGTTTCGGCGCGCGGCTGGAGCCGTTCACGCACGTGGACCTCCAGCTGTACGAGCGGCGCTCCCTCGACCTCATCACGCAGGCCGAGACGCTGCGCCCGTACGGCGAGGCGCTGGTCACCGACTACCCGCGCTACACCTCCGGGACGGCGATGCTGGAGACGGCGGAGAAGCTGACGAGCGAGGAGGGCGAGCCCGCGCTGCGGCAGTTCCTGCTGCTGGTCGGCGGGCTGCGCACGCTCGCCGAGCGCCGCCACGACCCCCGGCTCGTCCTGGACGCCTACCTGCTGCGCTCGCTGTCGGTCGCCGGCTGGGCGCCCGCGCTCGACGAGTGCTGCCGCTGCGGCACCCGCGGCGGGCTGCGCGGGTTCGCCATCGCGGCGGGCGGCGCGGTCTGCGCGAACTGCCGCACACCGGGCGCCGCGACCCCGGCGCCGCCGACGTTCGCGCTGATGCTGGCGCTGCTGCGCGGCGACTGGGAGTACGCCGACGGCAGCGAGCAGCGCCACCGCGCCGAGACCAGCGGGCTGGTGGCCGCCTACCTCCAGTGGCATCTGGAACACGGGATCAGGTCGCTCCGCCATGTTGAGCGCGACGCGCATCCCGGCGAACACACCGAAGACACCGACAGGGAGCGAGTTTGAGAAGGGCCGTATCGCCGCCGGAGCCGCACCGCGACGGCGCCACCCCGCCCCCGATCCCCGCGGACCTCGTGCCGCGGCACATCGCCATCGTCATGGACGGCAACGGCCGCTGGGCGAAGGAGCGCGGGCTGCCGCGCACCGAGGGGCACAAGCGCGGCGAGGACTCGCTCTTCGACGTGATCATGGGCGCGATCGAGCTGGGCGTCCCGTACCTGTCGGCGTACGCGTTCTCCACCGAGAACTGGAAGCGCTCGCCGGACGAGGTCCGCTTCCTCATGGGCTTCAACCGGGACGTGATCCGCCGCCGCCGCGACCAGCTCCACTCGATGGGCGTCCGCGTCCGGTGGGCGGGCCGGCGGCCGAGGCTGTGGCGCAGCGTGATCAAGGAGCTGGAGACGGCGGAGGAGATGACGCGCGACAACGATGTCCTCACCCTGCAGTTCTGCGTGAACTACGGCGGCCGGGCCGAGATCGCGGACGCGGCGGCGGCGATCGCCCGCGACGTCCGCGACGGCAGGCTCAACCCCGACAAGATCAACGAGAAGGTCTTCGCCCGCTACCTGGACGAGCCCGGCATCCCGGACGTGGACCTGTTCCTGCGCTCGTCGGGCGAGCAGCGCACGTCCAACTTCCTGCTGTGGCAGTCGGCGTACGCGGAGATGGTGTTCCTCGACACGCTCTGGCCCGACTTCGACCGCCGGCACCTGTGGCACGCGTGCGAGCTCTACGCCTCCCGCGACCGCCGGTACGGCGGCGCCGTACCCAATGCGGTTGTTGCGGGTCAGGCGCCCGGGGGCGCCTGACCCGCAACAACTGCGTGCGATCGCTGCATCGCTCCGGCTCGCCCAGGGGGCTCGCTGCGCGATCAGATTCTCGCTTCGCTCGAATCTGCCTTCGGACGCGATCGCGACGATCTAGGTCGGTCCGTGGCTGGGCAGACGGTTGCGGCAGGTGGTCAGGCGAGGGCCGCGTCCAGGGTGATCGTGGTGCCCGCGAGGGCCTTGCTGACCGGGCAGCCGGCCTTGGCGTCCTGCGCGAACTTCTCGAAGTCGCCCGCGGACAGGCCGGGCACGCTCGCCCGGACGGTCAGGTGGACGCCGGTGATGCCCTCGCCCGGCTGGAAGGTGACCTCGGCCTTGGTGTCCACCTTCTCCGGCGGCGTCCCGGCGCCGGCGAGGGCGTGCGAGAGCGCCATCGAGTAGCAGGTGGAGTGCGCGGCGGCGATCAGTTCCTCCGGGCTCGTCCGCCCGCCCGGCTCCTCGGACCGCGACGCCCAGGTCACGTCGTAGGTGCCGAGCTTGGAGGAGTCCAGCGAGACGGTCCCCTGCCCCTCCAGGAGCGAGCCTTCCCAGTGTGCGTTTGCGGTGCGTGTCGTAGCCATGACCCGATTCTTCACCATGGCGGCGCCGGGTGGATCATCAACCCGGTAAAGCCCCGCGTCCGCGCGGCACATCGGACGCGGACGCGGGGCGTTCTCCCCGGAACGGGGTCCTGGATGACGTCCACTAGGTGACGTTCACCGCGGACCAGGCCGCGGCCACGGTGCTGTACTGCGTACTGCCCGCGCCGTAGAGGTCCGCCGCCGCGCTCAGGGTCGCGGTGCGCGCGCCCTGGTAGTTCGTCGAGGACGTCATGTACGTGGTCAGCGCCCGGTACCAGATCCTCGTGGCGGCGTCCCGGCCGATGCCGGTGATCGTCGAGCCGTTGGACGTGGGGCTGTCGTAGGAGACGCCGTTGATCGTCTTCGCCCCGCTGCCCTCGGACAGCAGGTAGTAGAAGTGGTTCGCGACGCCCGAGGAGTAGTGCACGTCGAGGTTCTTGGTGCTGGACGACCAGGAGTCGGCGGAGTTGCCGTCCCGGCTCGGCCGGTCCATGAACCGCAGCGCGGCCCGTCCGAGGCCGGGCAGGGCGACCTCCTCGCCCACCAGGTAGTCGCCGACGTCGCCCCCGTTGTTCGCGTAGAACTCGACGGCGGCGGCCATGATGTCGGACGTCGCCTCGTTCAGCCCGCCGGACTCCCCGGAGTAGGTGAGGTTCGCGGTGGAGCTGGTGACGCCGTGGCTCATCTCGTGCGCGGCGACGTCCAGCGACGTGAGCGGGCCGAGCTGGACGCCGTCGCCGTCGCCGTAGGTCATGCAGAAGCACGAGTCGTCCCAGAAGGCGTTGGCGTAGCCGTCGCCGTAGTGGACGCGGTTGAACGAGCCCTTGCCGTCCCCGGCGATGCCGATGCGGCCGAAGACGTTCTTGTAGAAGTCCCAGGTCATGTCGGTGCCGAACTGGGCGTCGACGGCGACGGTGGCGCGGTCGGACGTCGTGCCGCTGCCCCAGTGGTTGTCGGCGTCGGTGAACAGCGTGGCGGGGGCGCGCGAGAAGCACCAGATGAGGAAGCAGAGGTCGGTCTCGTTCTCGGCGTCGCCGGTGTAGGTGTTACCGCGCGACGGGTCCTTCAGCTGGTAGGCGCCGCCGGACAGGGTGGTGTTCAGCGGCACGGTCCCGGTGTAGAGGGACCTGCCGTCGCCCGCCTCCGTGCGGATCGTCTCCTCGCGCAGGAGGACCTTGCCGGTCGCGGCGTCCACGGACGTGAACACGCGGCTCGGCGTCCCGTCGGCCTGGGTGCCGGCCGTCTGGACGCGCCAGGCGAGCCGGGGCTGGTGGTCGGCGGTGCGCGCCTCGACGACGAGCGCGGGGGAGCCCTCCGCCTTGCGGTGCCTGGTGACGGCCCGCTCGCTGGCGGTCTTGGCGGAGACCTCCGGCGTGGCGTCGGCCGGCGCCTTCGCGAGCGTGCCGCTGCTGCCGCGCCATGCGCCGGACGCCGTCTGGTGGACGACGATGTCGCCGCCCAGGACCGGCAGTCCGGCGTAGGTGCGCGTCATCCGGGTGTGGGAGGTGCCGTCCCGGTCCATGGAGACCCGGACGACCTTGAACGCCTGGCCGTCCCCGGCGCGCACCTGCGCGCCGCGTTCGGCGAGCGCGTGGAGCGCGCGCTCGGCGGCCTTCTGCGGGGTCGGCGGGGTCGGCGCCTGCCGCGCGGACGCGGGCAGCGCGGTGCTCGCGGTCGCGAGCAGGGTCGCCGAGGCCAGGAGCAGGGTCCTTCGGCTGGTGAACGCCCGTCTTGTCATGAACGCCCTCTCGTGCGGGCGCCACGCACCCCCGAGAGGCCCGCCGTCGGGCCTCGTCGTGGCGACGGGGTCATTTATGACATAGGGCAGGACGGTTGTAGATGTGATAATTCGCCAAGAATCGCCTACAGGGCGTGTGAACTACGCGTCTTGCTACTGATCAGTAGGTGCGGGTCGCCGGGTCAGCGCGGCTTCGCGGCGCACCCGCCGCAGGTGCCGAACACCTCGACGGTGTGCGTGATGTCGGTGAAGCCGTGCTCGGCGGCGATCGCGTCCGCCCAGCGCTCCACGGCCGGGCCCTCGACCTCGACCGTCCGGCCGCAGCCGCGGCAGACCAGGTGGTGGTGGTGCTGCTCGGTCCGGCAGGCGCGGTAGACGGCCTCGCCCTCGTCGGTGCGCAGCACGTCGACCTGGCCCGCGTCGCTGAGCGCCTGCAGCGCCCGGTAGACGGTGGTGAGGCCGATCTTGGAACCGTCGGCGCGGAGGTCGGCGTAGATGTCCTGCGCGCTGCGGAACCCCTCGCAGCCGGCCAGCACCTGCCGCACCGCGTCCCGGCGGGCCGTCGTCATCCTCTGAGCACCTCCGCCTCGGCATCCACGCGCGCCTCCACGCGACCGTCCACCCGGCCCTGCACACCGGGCCCGGCGTGGACGGCGCCGCCCGCGGCCGCGCGGGCCCGCCTGCGGCGCACCACCGAGCCCCCGGCGACCGCGACCGTGAAGACCGCGAGGGCCAGCAGCACGATCGAGGGGCCCGGAGGGAGATCGTACTCGAAGGACCCCGCGAGGCCCGAAACGGCCGACAGCACCCCGATCCCCATCGCCGCCAGCATCGTCCCCCAGAACCCCCGGGTGAGCTGCTGCGCCGCCGCGACCGGGACGACCATCAGCGCGCTGACCAGCAGCAGCCCGATCGCGCGCATGGAGATCACCACGGTGACCGCGGCGGTCGCGGCGATCAGCACGCTGAGGAACCGGACGGGCAGCCCGGCCGCCCGCGCGACCTCCTCGTCCAGGCACAGCAGGAACAGCTCGCGGCCGAACACCCCGATGATCGCCAGGACGGCGGCGGCGAGCCCGGCCACCACGTACAGGTCGGCGACCGTCACGCTGCTGATCGAGCCGAACAGGTAGGACGCCAGCGTCGCCGAGCCGCCGCCGTTGGCGTTCGTCAGGATCACGCCGCCCGCGAGCCCGCCGTAGAACAGCAGGGCGAGCACGACGTCCCCGCCGCTGCGGCTGCGGGCCCGCAGCACCTCGATCGCCACCGCGCCGAGCACCGACACGACCAGCGCGGCGAGCACGGGGGAGGTGCTGGTCAGCAGCCCCAGCCCGATGCCGGTCAGCGCGATGTGGCCGATGCCGTCGCCGAGCAGCGACAGCTTCCGCTGCACGATGAACGTGCCCACCGCCGGGGCGGTCAGCCCGATCAGCACCGCCATCACCAGGGCGACGCGCATGAAGTCGTACTGCAGCATCTCGCTCACGCGGGACCTCCCGGGGTCGCGGTCCGGCCGGCCGTCGCGGCGCGGGCGGTGGTCTCGCGGACGACGCGGCCGTGGTCCAGCTCGACCGTGCGGGTGACGAGCGGCTCCAGCGGGCCCAGCTCGTGCGCGACGAGGACCACGGTGCGCCCGGCCCGGGCCAGCTCGTGGAGGGTGGCGGCGAGCGCCGCCTGGCTGCGCGCGTCCACGCCGGCGGTCGGCTCGTCCAGGACGAACACGTCCGGCTCGCCGGCGAGGGCGCGGGCGATCAGCACCCGCTGCTGCTGGCCGCCCGACAGCAGGTGCGCCGAGTCGCGGGCCCGCCCGGTCAGCCCGGCCGTCCGCAGGGCGCGGTCGACGGCGGCGCGGTCGGCCGCCCGGTCGGTGAACAGGGCGGGCAGCAGCCGGGACCGCCGCGCCACCCGTCCCGACGCCACGACCTCCCGGACGGTCGCCGGCACCCCGCCGCCCATCGGCAGCCGCTGCGGGACGTATCCGACGCGGTGCCGGGCACGGAACCGGGCGGCCGGCACGCCGTAGATCTCGGTCCGGCCGGCGGCCAGCGGGATCAGCCCGAGCAGTGCCTTGACCAGCGTGGACTTGCCCGCGCCGTTCGGACCGAGGACCGCCAGCACGTCGCCGGCCTCGACCCGCAGGTCGACGCCCGCGAGGACCTCGCGGCCGTCCCGCCGGACGGTGCCGCCCGTCATCGCGAACGGCGGTGCCGTCTTCCCTGCCGGGCGGTTCATGTGCACTCCAGGGCGGGACGCAAGGTCCGCAGGTTCTCTCGCATGATCGTCAGGTAGTCGCCGGACGAGCCGTCCTCGACGCCCTCGACCGGGTCCAGCACGGCGGTCCGCACGCCCGCCTCGCGGGCCAGCGCCTCGGCGACCTTCGGGCTGGCCAGCGTCTCGGTGAAGACCGTCGTCGCGCCGGAGGCGGACACCAGCCGGGTCAGCTCGGCGAGCCGCTTGGGGGAGGGCCCGCCGGACGGGTCGACCCCGGCGACCGGGATCTGCCGCAGCCCGTAGCGGTCGGCGAGATAGCCGAACGCGGCGTGCGCGGTGACGATGTCCCTGCGCGCGCAGGTCCGCAGGCCGTCCCGGAAGGCGCGGTCGAGCGCGGTCAGCTCGCCGGCCGCGGCCCCGGCGCGCCGCCGGTACCCGGCCGCGCGGGCGGGGTCGGCGGCGGCCAGCCGCTCGCCGAGCGCGGTCGCGACGGTCGCCATGCGGCTCGGGTCGAGCCACACGTGCGGGTCGTAGGAGGACTCGCGGTGGCGGACGCCGTCGTGCGCCTCCTCATCGTCGGTCTCGCCGGGCGGCGGCAGCTTCTCCACCAGGTCCGCGGCGTCCAGCGACCTGCCCCTGGCGTGCCTGCCGACGGCGTCGTCCACGGCGGGCTGGACGCCCCCGACGTAGACGGCGAGGTCGGCGTCCTCGATGTCGGCGACCTGCCGGGCGGTCAGCTCCAGGTCGTGCGGCTCGGTTCCGGGCTCGGTGAGCGTCCGCACGAAGGCGTCGTCCCCGCCGACCCGCTCCGCCAGCCACGCCATCGGATAGAACGACGCGACCACGGCGGTCTTGCCGGGCGGGACGCCGGCGTCCGCGCCGGCGCACCCCGCCAGGCCCGCGGCGAGCCCGGCCAGGGCCAGGGCGGCCGCCGGGAGGGCGCGCGGGGAGGGGCGGAGGCGGAGCACGGAACGATTATGGACGAAGATGAAAACGGTTGTCAAAACCGGCCGATGCCGCGTCCCAGGGCGAAGCCGACCAGGACCGCCAGCGCCGCGATCCGCAGCAGCCGGCCCGAACCGTCCAGCGCGGGCCAGTTCAGGTAGGCGAACCAGCCCAGCGCGGCGGCGAGGACCAGCAGCCCGGCCGCCGCGACCCAGCCCGTCCCGGCCATGCCGACCACCAGCAGCACGAACACTGCGGCGAGCAGCGTCCACCGCGGCAGCCGGTGCAGGAACACCACCGGCGCCGCGCTCCGCCGCTCGACGGCCGCCCGCAGGCCGCCGCCGCGCTCACCCCGCTCACCTTTCGTCTCCACGGTCCCCAACGTACTGCCAGGATGGACGGATGATCGCGATAACCCGGTACCGGGTGCCGGGCGAGCAGGCCGGCGGGTTCGCCGAGCGGATGACCGCGGTGCTGGCGATGCTGTCCGCGAGCCCCGGCTTCCGCTCCGGCCGCCTCGCCCGGACCGTCGACGACCCCGGCCTGTGGGCGCTCGTCACCGAGTGGGACGGCGCCGGGCACTACCGGCGCGCCCTCGGGGCGTACGAGGTCCGGCTGGAGTTCATGCCGCTCGCCGTGCTGGCGGTGGACGAGCCCGGCGCCTACGAGGTCGTCAGCTCGGCCTGAGCCCGGCCGGTTCACGGGCGGGGCAATCGCCGGGCAAGAAGCGCCCTGCCCCGGTTTCGGCCCCCGCGACCATGGTCATTTTGCCCCTACACGATCACGCCGCGGTCCTCGGGGGAGTTGCGATGCGCCATGCCGTCCTGTTCAGCGTGCTTTCCGGGGCGGCGGCGGTCATGCCCGTCCTCGCCGTCGCCGGGACGGACGCCGACCGGTTCGCGGTCCGGCCCGCCGGACCGGCGGCCGACGCCGCGCCGGCCGGGGCCGTCCGGCCGGCCGGGGACGCCGCGCCGCGCGCCGTCGAGTACCGCGGGCTGCGCGTCCCCGTGCCGGCGGGCTGGGAGGTCCACCGGCTCGACGCGGACCCGACCCGGTGCGTCCGCTACGACCGGCACGCCGTCTACCTCGGGCGCCCCGGGCCGCAGCAGGACTGCCCGGCCCGGATCGTCGGGCGCACCGAGGCCGTCCACATCGAGCCCGCCGGCCACGGTCGCGGCTCGCGGACGATCGTGCACGCCGACAGGCTCGCCGCTCTCACCATCGCGCCGAACGCCGGCCACGAGACGCGGCTGACGCTCCCCGAGGCCGGCGTCATGATCACCGGCGTGTACGGGCGCGACCCGGGACGGCTCCAGCGGATGCTGCGCGGCGCCCGGCTCTCCGCGAAATGGACCGCGGCGCCGGGCGCGTCCCCCGCGTCGTCCAGGCCCGACGTCCGCCGGGAGGCCCCGGACGAGGCCACGGTGCCCGGCGCCGGCCTGGAACGTCCGTGGGTGCGCGGCAAGGGGTTCGACACGTGCACGGCGCCGTCGCTCGCGACCATGCAGGCGTGGCGGCCGTCGTTCAAGGTCACCAACATCTACATCGGCGGCGCGGCGCGCGGCTGCGCGCAGCCGAACCTCACCGCGTCCTGGGTGAGGCGGGTCCGCGCGATGGGGTACCGCATCACGCCCACCTACGTCGGCCTCCAGGCGCCGTGCGGTACCCGGCCGCAGCGCTTCACCGCCCGGAACGCCGCCGAGCAGGGCGCGAAGGCCGCCGGGGACGCCGCCCGCAAGGCCAGGGGCCTCGGCATCCCGGAGGGCAAGCCGATCTACCTCGACATGGAGGCGTACAACAGCAGGAAGAGGGCGTGCAGGGCCGCCGTCCTGCGGTTCGTCGACCGGTGGGTGAAGCGGCTGGAGGCCGAGGGCTACGTCCCCTGCCTCTACAGCAGCGCCAAGTCCGGCATCCGCGACGTCGGCCGGGCGACCGGGATCAGCAAGCCCGCGGCCGTCTGGTTCGCCAACTGGAACGGCCGCGCCTCGGTCCGCGACGACCCCTACCTGCCCGACCACTGGTGGTCCCCGCACCGCCGCATCAAGCAGTACCGGGGCGGCCACAAGGAGACGCACGGCGGGGTCACGCTCAACATCGACAGCAACATCGTGGACGGGCGCGTCTACTAGGGGCCTTCCAACCGGCCGTGTGCCCTAAGCTGGGGAACGCTCTCCGGCGCCGGCGACGACCGCGCCGGGGCTCATCACCGGGGATCACACTCGCCGCCGCCCGCCGCGCCAGCGCGGGACCGGGGCGCACTCACTGTCCCGCCGACCGCCAGCCGGATGGAGAAGATTTCATGGCACGCCGTTCCGATGTGCTCGACACGATCGTCAATCTCGCCAAGCGGCGGGGCCTGGTCTACCCGTCGAGCGAGATCTACGGCGGACTCCGCGCGTCCTGGGACTACGGGCCGCTCGGCGTCGAGCTGAAGAACAACGTCAAGCGCCAGTGGTGGAAGTCCATGGTGCAGGGCCGCGACGACATCGTCGGCCTCGACTCGTGCGTCATCCTGGCGCGCGAGGTCTGGGAGGCCAGCGGCCACGTCCAGGCGTTCGTCGACCCGCTCACCGAGTGCCAGTCCTGCCACAAGCGCTTCCGGGCCGACCACCTGGAGGAGGCCTACGAGGAGAAGCACGGCCGCCCGCCCGCGAACGGCCTCGCCGACATCTCCTGCCCGAACTGCGGGGTCAAGGGCTCCTTCACCGAGCCGAAGATGTTCAACGGCCTGCTCAAGACCTACCTCGGCCCCGTCGAGGACGAGTCCGGCCTCGCCTACCTGCGTCCCGAGACCGCGCAGGGCATCTTCATCAACTACCTGAACGTCCAGCAGTCCGCGCGCCGCAAGGTGCCGTTCGGCATCGGGCAGATCGGCAAGTCGTTCCGCAACGAGATCACGCCGGGCAACTTCATCTTCCGGACCCGCGAGTTCGAGCAGATGGAGATGGAGTTCTTCGTCAAGCCGGGCAGCGACGAGGAATGGCACCAGTACTGGATCGACGAGCGCATGCAGTGGTACGTCGACCTCGGCATCCGCAAGGAGAACCTGCGGCTGTACGAGCACCCGGCCGAGAAGCTGTCCCACTACTCCAAGCGCACCGTCGACGTCGAGTACAAGTTCGACTTCGTCGGCAGCGAGTGGGGCGAGCTGGAGGGCATCGCCAACCGCACCGACTACGACCTGACCACGCACTCCAAGGCGTCCGGCGCCGACCTGTCGTTCTTCGACCAGGAGTCCGGCGAGCGGTTCACCCCGTACGTGATCGAGCCCGCGGCGGGCGTCGACCGCTGCACGCTCACGTTCATGATGGACGCCTACGCCGAGGACGAGGCGCCCAACGCCAAGGGCAAGCTGGAGAAGCGGGCCGTCATGCGGCTCGACCGCCGGCTCGCCCCGGTCAAGGTCGCGGTGCTGCCGCTGTCGCGCAACGCCGACCTGTCGCCGAAGGCCCGCGACCTCGCCGCCCGGCTGCGCCGGAACTGGAACGTCGACTTCGACGACGCCGGCGCCATCGGCCGCCGCTACCGCCGCCAGGACGAGATCGGCACCCCGTTCTGCGTCACCGTCGACTTCGACACCCTGGAGGACGACGCGGTCACCGTCCGGGAGCGCGACTCGATGAGCCAGGAGCGCATCGCGATCGGCCAGGTCGAGTCGTTCCTCGCGGCCCAGCTCGTCGGCTGCTGACACCCGCCGGCAGGACCGGCGGCAAGAGCGAAACGGGCCGCCCCCGCGTGCTGGGGGCGGCCCGTCTCACGTGGGAGCACGTTCTGGGAGCGTGTCCTCGTGGGAGCGATCTGTCTGGGAGCGTACCGCTGGGAGCGTTCTCGGATCAGCTCGTGACGTACAGGGTCTGGTTGAAGGTGCCGGAGCCGGCGGTGGTCTCGCCCCGCAGCTGGTAGGTGGCCGTGACGGTGGCCGTCGACGGGCAGAGGAAGCTGCTGCCCGACTGCTTGCTCACCGTGGCGCCGTTCACGCCGACCTGCGCCTGGTTGTTGCTGGTGACGGGCCGGTTGGCGTTGTCGGGGTTGTAGCCGTTGGCGGTGAGGGAGCCGCCGAACACGCAGGTGATCCCGCCGAAGAGGTCCACCACGGCCTTGACCTTGAAGTTGGCGATCGTGACGGCCGCGTCGCGGTTGCCGGTGTGCCCGGAGTCGTAGGCGACGCTGCCGCCGCTCCACGGCAGGTTCTGCGGGGTGATGGTGACGTTGGCGGTGCCGGTGCAACTGCTGAAGTTGGCGCTGGCGATGCTGAGGCCGCTGCCGTCGGAGTTGATCGAGCCGGTCATCGTCGACTGGCTGCAGGAGCCGCTGCCGATCGAGGTGGCGACCGTCGCGTTGCCGAGCAGCGACGCCTGGACGTTGCCGGAGTAGGCGCCGGCCGAGGCCGAGCCCTTGCGGATGGTCGTGCCCGCGGCGTACGCGGGGGCGACCCCCGCGGCGAGGACGGCCAGCGCGGCGGTCCCGACGATCGCGGTCTGTCTGATACGTGCCACCGGAAACTCCTCTGTCCGGTTCGGGGTGGGCATACGCGAAAGTAATTCGCGTTGAACCGCCCGGCAATGGCAGGCGGCCGACAGCGGCCTGGCCGGATTGGGACACCACCGAGTGTCTGCTGGTGGGGCCGCGCGCGCCGGGCGGGTGACGGCAATGTCGCGCCGGGCCGCCTTGACGGCCTCTTGCTTGCGTGTTGTGGCGGACGAGGACCAAGGACGTCTCCCGCTTGGAGAACCTGGGCTAGGTTGGCGGGACGGGTGGACCGGGGCGGCCCGCCACGACGATCCGGGAGGGCGGAATGCGCGATATGCGGCATTCCCTGCTGTCCTGGTCACGGCTGCCCGCCGCCCGGGCGCTCGTCCTGCTGCTGGGCACGCTCGGCTTCGTCGTCGGGCCGGTCGGCGCCGGAACCCATGGCGGGACGTCCGCCACCGCGGCGATCTCCGGCGTCCGCACCGTGCCCGCCGAGAGAGTCCCGGCCCAGAAGGCGCCCGCCCGCAACCGGGTGTCCGCCAAGGTGCGGACGGCCCGGCACGCGCAGGCCGCCGTCGACGCCGTCGTGCGGCACGCCGCCGGGGCCGCCGCGCCGAGCGCGCAGCCCGTCCACGCCGTCCTCCCGGCGTCCGGCACCGGCGTCCCGCGGCCGCCGGGACTCCCGGCCGTGCCCGCCGCCGCGCCCGCCGCGCCCGACCTCGCGCCGCGCGCCGTCCCGCGCGGGCGCGCACCACCCTCCGCCGGACGGATCTGAGTCACCTGTCCGCGGTGCCGCACGCTGAGGCGCGGCGCCGAAACCCCGTGTGGAGGTTCCCTCTTGACGCGCGCCAACGTGGTGCGGGCGGTACTGGCGTTCGCCGTGCTCGCCACATCGTTCTACTTCGCCTGGTCCAAACCGGCCCGCCTCGGCCTCGACCTCCGCGGCGGCACCCAGATCGTCCTCGAAACCCAGGACTCGCCGACCGTGAAGGCGGACCGCGAGTCCACCGACCGCGCCCGGGAGGTGCTGCACCGGCGCATCGACGCGCTCGGCGTCGCCGAGTCGTCCATCACCCGGTCGGGCGACCGGCGGCTGATCGTCGAGCTGCCCGACGTGCAGGACCCGACCCGCGCCGCCGAGGCGGTCGGCAAGACCGCGCAGCTCACCGCGCACCCCGTGCTGCCCAACACCGGCAAAGCCGGGTCGGGCCAGCAGCTGATCCCGGACGAGAGCGGGCGGCAGATCCTCATCGGCCCCGCCGCCCTCACCGGCGCCGGCATCGGCGAGGCGAGCGCCTCCTACGACGCGCAGAACCTCGGCGGCTGGGCCGTCAACGTCGACTTCAAGGGCAGCGGCGGCAAGACCTGGGAGAAGCTGACCGCCAAGGCCGCCTGCGCCGTAGGCGACGAGCGGCGCGTCGCGATCGTCCTGGACGGCAAGGTCATCTCCTCTCCGCAGGTGACCCAGAGCGTGCCCTGCGGCGTCGGCATCACCGGCGGATCCACCCAGATCACCGGCGACTTCACCGCGAGCGAGGCCAAGGACCTCGCGGCCCTCATCCAGGGCGGCTCGCTGCCCGTCCCCGTGAAGATCATCGAGCAGCGGGTGGTCGGCCCGACCCTCGGCGACGAGGCGATCGACGCCAGCGCCAAGGCCGCGGTCATCGGCATCATCCTGACCGGCCTGTTCATCATCGCCGTCTACCGCCTCGTCGGCCTGCTCGCCACGGTCGCGCTCGCCGGCTACGCGCTGATCTCCTACGGCGCCCTCGTCGCGATCGGCGCGACGCTGACCCTGCCCGGCCTCGCCGGTTTCGTGCTGGCCGTCGGCATGGCGATCGACGCCAACGTGCTCGCCTTCGAACGCGCCAGGGAGGAACGGGCGGCGGCGCCCGGCCGCAGCGCGCGGGCGGCGCTGTCCATCGGGTTCAACAAGGCGTGGTCGGCGATCGCGGACTCGGCCGTCACCACCCTGCTCGCCGGCGGCCTGCTGTTCTTCCTCGCGTCCGGGCCGGTCAAGGGCTTCGGCGTCACGCTGACCATCGGCGTGATCGGCTCGCTGATCTCGGCGATGCTGCTGAGCCGCGTCCTCACCGACGCCGCCGCCGCGCGGATGCCCAAGCTCAGCAAGGGGAAGATGGGCGGGCTCGGCGGCGCGGGGCGGATCCGCACCTGGCTGGAGACCAGCGGCCCCGACATCATGAAGCGCAGCCGGATGTGGATCGGGATCTCCGTCCTCGCGGTCGTCATCGCCATGACCGGGATCTTCACCCGCGGGCTGAACTTCGGCGTGGAGTTCACCGGCGGACGGCTCGTCGAGTACTCCACCAGCCGGCACGTGGACATCGACAAGGCCCGCGCGGCCGTCACCGACGCCGGGTTCCCGCGCGCCGTCGTGCAGACGTCCGGTCAGGACGACATCTCCGTCCGCACGACCGAGCTGACGAACGACGAGGAGAAGCGGATCCAGGAGGCCCTCGCGAAGGAGGGCGGCGGCGCCACCAAGCAGCGCGACGAGCTGATCGGGCCCAGCCTCGGCGACGAGCTGCGCAAGAAGGCGCTGATCGCCCTCGGCGTCGCCCTGCTGGTGCAGCTGGCCTACCTGACGATCCGGTTCCGCTGGACGTTCGCGGCCGGCTCGGTGCTCGCCATGTTCCACGACATCACGGTCGTCACCGGCGTGTTCGCCTGGCTCGGCAAACCGATCGACGGGGTCTACCTCGCCGCGCTGCTCACCATCATCGGGTACTCGGTGAACGACTCCGTCGTCGTGTTCGACCGCGTCCGGGAGCTGTGGGGGAACGAACCGAAGGGCAGGTTCGCCGACATCGCGAACCGGGGGACGCTGCAGACCGTCCCGCGGACGATCAACACCGGCATGGGGGCGCTGTTCATCCTGGCGGCCCTCGCGGTCCTCGGCGGCGACTCGCTGACCGACTTCGCGATCGCCCTGCTGATCGGCATCGTCGTCGGGACGTACTCCAGCGTCTTCACCGCGACGCCCATCGCCGTCGTCCTGGAGCGGTTCGCGAAGGCCCCGCCGCCGCAGGGCAAGGACAGGAAGAAGCCCGTCCGCCGCACCGGCGACAGCTCCGGCGCCGTCGTCTAGCGCCCGTGCGCGCCGCCGGCGCCCCGTGTCCGGGCGCCGGCGGCACGCGCGGCCGTCGTCCGTCAGGCCCGCAGGCCGAGGGTGGTCATGCGCACGCCGGGGCGGCCGTGCAGGTCGGGACGGATGCGCCGGTGGACGACCCGCAGCCCGCACGCGCGGGCGAGCCCGACCGTCTCCTCGTCGGGGATGTCGAACATGTGCCGCCCGGCGGGGATCGGCCCGTGCCGCAGCACCAGGAGCGCCGTGCCGCCGGGTGCCAGCAGCGCCGCCAGGCGGCGCATCGCGGGATCGCGCTCCGCGGTGTCGAGGTGCATCCAGACGGCGGTGAGGAGGACGAGGTCGAATCGGCGCCCGCCGAGGGACGCCAGCGCCGGCAGGTGGTCGTCGACCCAGGTGATGGCGCGGTCGGCGTGCAGCGCCCGGCCGCGCTCGCGCAGCCCGGCCGCCGGCTCGACGGCCGTGACCCGGTGCCCGATCGCGGTGAGCGCGGCGGCGTCGCGGCCCGTCCCCGCGCCGACGTCCAGGACCCGCGCGGGGGCGGCGGGCATGAGGTGCAGCGCGTCCGCGTGGACCTCGGCGAACGTGACGCTCTCGTACTGGTCGGCGAGGTCGGCCGCGGCCGTGTCGTAGCCCGCCGTTCCGGGGACTCTCACATCGCCTCCGCTCAGTGCGGGACCACGGACCGCGCCAGCGGCCCCTTCCTGCCCGTGACCAGGCAGAATATCGTGCGGTTTCCCGCCTCCCACGCGTCCTTGCGCGGCGTCGCGTACGCCATCTCGGCGATGTCGGACGGAGGATCGGACCTCCACACCCGGGCCGCCCGCTCGGCGCAGCCGTCGCGCGCCTCCTTCGCCACGGCCTTGTCCCCCGGGTAGTCGCCGCCGGGCGGCGTGTAGACGGCGAGAACCTCGTACTCGTGCTCCCTGGTGCACGCGACGAGGACCTGGTCGCCGCCGTCGTCGTCGTTCCAGGTCCCGACGCAGTCTCCCGGCATGAGCTGGGCGGCGTTCTTCGTCCTCATGGTCTGGTCGAGGGGCGCCGGGAGCAGGCCGGGCCCGGTGTAGCGCAGGACGCATCTCGCGGCCCGGTTCCCGTCGTTCCAGTCGTCCTCGTCCGGTGGGACGACGTGGAGCTGGAGGTCCCTGCCGTAGCGGCTCCGCTCCAGGAACCCGGTCCGCTCGCGGCACACGGCCCACGCCCGGTCGGCCGCCTGCTGCGCGCCCGGGTAGGGGATGTCCGGGAGTTCCGCGTCGGCGCTGACCTCGCCCTGGTGGGGCGTGGTGCACGGCAGCGGGAGGGCGACCACGCCGGCGGGCGTCTCCTCGAACCCGCTGAAGCAGTCGCCGGGCCGCATCCCGCCGACCGGGACCTTGCCGTCCGCGCGGGCGGCTGGGGCGGAGGCGTCCAGGGAGGGCGCCCCGACGGCCGCCACGACGGCGATCGCGGCGGCCCAGGCGAGGGACGCGGCGAGCCCGCCGGCGGCGAGGCCGTTGCCCGTCTCGCCCCGGCGCCCGGTCCGGACGAACGCGGCGACGGCGAAGCCGGCCGCGACCGGGATCAGGCCGAGCAGGCCCGTGACGAGCGCGACGATCGCGAACCGGTTCGTCCGCCGCCGCACGGGCACGGGCTGCGCGTCCGCCGGCGGTCGCGCGTCCACCGGCGGCGGCCCTGCTGCCGGCGGCGTCTGCGTGAGCGGCGCGTCCGGCGGCGCCCAGGCGGGGACGCCGTCGGAGGCGCCGCCGTCAGAAGGCGGATGGGCGGTCACGGGAGCACCGACTCCTTCAGCTTGCCGTGCGCGGCGGAGACCAGGCAGACGACGTCGTGGATGCCGCTCTCCCAGTCCTCCTGGGCCGGCATGACGTACATCACTTCCAGGTCGCGATCGATCGAACGGTTCCGGAAGACCTTGTCCCCGCGCTTGCCGCAGCCGCGCGCCGCCTTCTTGTCGATCTCCTTCTCGCCCGGATACTCGTTGAACTCCTTGTCGGGGAAGTCCTCCGAAGGGATGGTGAAACTGGCGAACACCTCGAAGCGGTGCGGCCTCTTGCAGGAGATGGTGGCCGTCACCGGATCGGTCTCGTCCCACTCCTCGACGCAGTCGCCCGTGCTCAGCTGCTCGTAGGTCTTCAGCTTCGTGTCGACGGTGGCGGCGAGCGGCGCCGTGAGGGGCGCGGAGCCCGTGTAGCGCATCACGCACGTCAGCGTCAGGGCCTTGCCGTCGGAGAACTCGTCGCCGGACCAGTCGTAGTAGGGCTCCAGGTCCTTGCGGTACCGGCTCCGCAGCAGGAACCTCGTCTTGTCCTGGCAGAGGTTCTCGGCCCACTGGATCATCGCGGCGCGGCTCAGCCGGGCGCTGAGTGGCGCCTCCGAGCGGGCGACGACCTCCCCCTCGTGCGGCTTGGCGCAGGGCAGCTCCTTCGCCCGGAGACCACCGGAGCCGTCGTCGCCGAAGCCGGTGAAGCAGGCGCCGATGCCGAGTTCCGTGACGGGCGCGGCGCCGCCGCGGCCCGCGCCGGCGCGGCCGCCGCCGAGATGGGCGGACGGCAGCACGGCGAACAGGACGACCGCGGCGAGCACCCAGACGGCCGACACGCCGAGGCCGCCGATGGCGAGGCCCACGCCCTTCTCGTCGCCGCGCCGCGCCGCCTGGACGAGGGCGGCGACGGCGAAGCCGACCGCGAGGACGACCATGCCGACCAGGGCGGTGACCATCGCGAAGACCGCGAACCGGTTCGTCCGCGGCGGGACGGGCACGGGCGGTGCCCCGGGCACGGGCGGCACCCCCGGAGGCGGGCCCGGGGGCAGGGCGGGGACGGGGGCCGGCGTGCCGGCGGGGGCGTCGGCGGCGGGGGCGTCGGGCGGCGCCCAGGGGGAGGAGGGTTCGGAGGGGTCGGGAACGTCATCAGTGGGGGGTGGCGTGGTCACGGCGGAACGCTAACCGGGACGTTCAACAAAAGGCGCATATCCGGCGGATGTCGATCAAGTTGTGATCAGGGACCCTGATCAGGACCCCTGATCAGGACCCGCGATCAGGGACCCGTGGCCGGGGGCCCGCCCCGGCCACGGGCGCCGTCAGGCCAGCGGCGACTGCGGCTGGTCGGTCTCCGCCCTGATGACCTGCATGACCGCGTTGATCAGCGCAAGATGGGTGAACGCCTGCGGGAAGTTGCCGAGGTGCCGCCCGGTGTGCGGGTCGATCTCCTCGGCGTACAGCTGCAGCGGGCTCGCATACGACAGCAGCTTCTCGCACAGCGCCCGCGCCCGGTCCAGCTCACCGATCATCACCAGCGTGCTGACCAGCCAGAACGAGCAGATCGTGAAGGTGCCCTCCTCCGACTCGAAGCCGTCGTCGGTCTCGGTCGCCCGGTAGCGCAGCACCAGGTCGTCCTCCGACAGCTCGTCGGCGATGGCGAGGACGGTCTCCCGGACCCGCTTGTCGTCGGCGGGCAGGAAGCCCAGCAGCGGGATCAGCAGCGCCGAGGCGTCCAGCGCCGTCGCGCCGTAGTGGGCCGTGAAGACGCCGCGCTCGTCCAGCGCGTTGGCGAGCACGTCCGCGTGGATCTCGTCGGCGGCGGCCTGCCAGCGGCGCGCCCGGTCCTGGTCGCCGCGGATGCGGGCGAGCCGGGCGCCGCGATCGGCCGCCACCCAGCAGAAGACCTTCGAGGAGGTGAAGTGCTGCGGCTCGCCCCGCACCTCCCACATGCCGCAGTCGGGGGTGCGCCAGCTGGCCAGCGCGTCCTCCACCTGCTTGATGATGATCTTCCAGAGCCGGTCGTCGAGGCGGTCCCGCTTGCGCACGAACAGGTAGATGGAGCCGATGATGGCGCCCCACACGTCGTGCTGCGCCTGCATGTACGCCTCGTTGCCGATCCGGACGGGCCGGGCGTTGTCGTAGCCGGTGAGATGGTCGAGCGTGGACTCGGGCAGCTCCTCCCGCCCGTCCAGCCCGTACATGATCTGCAGCTTGCCCTCGGCGGCCTCGGCGACGTCGGTGATGAAGTAGAAGAAGTCGTTGGCCTCCCAGTCGTAGCCGAGCGTGTAGAACGCCCACAGCGCCATGGTGGAGTCGCGGATCCACGTGTAGCGGTAGTCCCAGTTGCGGTCGCCGCCCGGCGCCTCCGGCAGCGACGTCGTCGCCGCGGCCGCCACCGCGCCGGACGGCCCGAACGTCAGCCCCTTGAGCGTGAGGGCGCTGCGCTGCAGGTGGCTGCGCCACGGATGGTCGGGGAATCGGCCCCGGTCGAGCCAGTGCTGCCAGTGGTGGACGGTCCAGACGAGCCGCTCCTGCGCCTCCTCCCACGACGACGGCGCCGCGTGCTCGCTCCACGACAGCGCGACGAACCGGGACTCGCCCTGCTTCAGCAGCGTCCGGGACGTGGCGAGCGACCCCTCGAACCCGACGTTCATGTCGGTGGTGAGCCGCAGCCCGACCCCGTTGCCGCGCGCGACGGCCTCGTGGTACCCGGCGCCGGTGTGCTCCCAGCGCGCCGGCGTCTGCCCGTAGTCGAACACCGGCATGCAGTCGAGCCGGACCTGGACCTGCCCGTTCACGCACCGCACCATCCGCAGCAGGACGTGGTCGGCGTCGTAGTCCGTCGGGGCCCTGCGATGCGTGTGGGACCGTTCCGTCTCGTGGTGCCACGGGCCCATGAGCAGCGCGTCCGTCACCACGAGCCAGCCGCCGTGCACCCACCAGGTGGTCTCCATGACCATGGTGCCGGGGATGTAGCGCTGCGCGGCGGGCACCTCCACGCCCGCCGGCCCCACCCGGAAGTACCCGGCGTCGCGGTCCAGGATCGACCCGAACACGCTCGGCGAGTCCATCCGCGGCAGGCACATCCACTCGATGTTTCCGCTCGGCGCGACCAGCGCGGTCGTCTCGCAGTCGGACAGGAACCCGAAATCGGCTATGGGGGCGAACGGGTCTCCCGCCCGGCCGCCGGCGACCTTCGGCCTCACAACCTCACCTCCTCGATCCATCATTCCCTCTCCGTGGCCATGGGCGCGCCCTGGGCGCGCGACCGCCTCCCCGGCGACGTCCCGGGGCGCGGTGTGACGGTGGTCTCCGTATTGGAATAGACCATTATCTGCGGTCTGAGCTGGGATAACTCCCCTCGGGGCACCGGGCGCCGAGCAACCGCGGGCTGCGCGGGTACAGTCCCCGCAAACAGGGCAGCGGACCCGTTTCCGCCTGGGGGAACGCGACGGCGCGCATCCCCGGCGGCGCGGGCCCGGATCTGCCACTGGGTGGAACCGGAGCGAGAAGGAGCTCCCCGTGCCGAAGTTCGTGTACGACTTCACTGAGGGAAACAAGGACCTCAAGGATCTGCTGGGCGGCAAGGGCGCCAACCTGGCCGAGATGACCAACCTCGGACTGCCCGTGCCCCCCGGGTTCACGATCACCACCGAGGCCTGCCGGCACTACCTCGAGCACGGGAACCTGCCCGAGGGGCTGGCGGACGAGGTGAACGCCCACCTCGCCGCCCTGGAGTCCGCGATGGGCAAGAAGCTCGGCCAGAGCGACGACCCGCTGCTGGTGAGCGTCCGGTCCGGGGCCAAGTTCAGCATGCCGGGGATGATGGAGACCGTCCTCAACGTGGGCCTCAACGACGAGTCCGTGCACGGGCTCGCGGCGCAGGCGGGCGATGAGCGGTTCGCGTGGGACTCCTACCGGCGGCTGATCCAGATGTTCGGGAAGACCGTCCTGGACATCGACGGGGACCCGTTCGAGGACGCCATCGAGGAGGCCAAGCGCGCCCGCGGCAGCGACCAGGACGCCGACCTCGTCGCCGACGACTTCAAGCGGCTCGTCGAGCGGTTCAAGGCCATCGTGCGGGAGCAGGCCGGGCGGGACTTCCCGAGCGACCCGCGCGAGCAGATGGACCTCGCGGTCAAGGCCGTGTTCGACTCCTGGAACGCGGACCGCGCGATCCTGTACCGGCGGCAGGAGCGCATCCCCGTCGACCTCGGCACCGCCGTCAACATCTGTTCGATGGTCTTCGGCAACCTGGGCCTGGACTCCGGGACGGGCGTCGCGTTCACCCGCGACCCGGCGTCGGGCCAGCAGGGCGTCTACGGCGACTACCTGCAGAACGCCCAGGGCGAGGACGTCGTCGCCGGCATCCGCAACACGGTGCCGCTGAAAGAGCTGGAGCGCATCGACAAGGCGTCCTACGACCGGCTTCTCGAGATCATGGAGACGCTCGAGAACCACTACCGCGACATGTGCGACATCGAGTTCACGATCGAGCGCGGGAAGCTGTGGATGCTGCAGACCCGAGTAGGCAAGCGGACCGCCGCCGCGGCGTTCCGCATCGCCTGCCAGCTGCTCGACCAGGGCCTCATCGACATGGACGAGGCGGCCCGCCGCGTCACCGGCGACCAGCTCGCGCAGCTCATGTTCCCCCGGTTCGCCAGCAGGGTGGACGGCGTCCAGAAGCTCACCAAGGGCATGAACGCCTCGCCGGGCGCGGCCGTCGGCAAGGCCGTGTTCACCTCCGCGCGGGCCGTGGAGTTCGCGGAGCGGGGGGAGGACGTGATCCTCGTCCGCCGCGAGACCAACCCCGACGACCTCGCCGGCATGGTCGCCGCGAAGGGCGTCCTGACGTCCCGCGGGGGCAAGACCTCGCACGCCGCCGTCGTCGCGCGCGGCATGGGCAAGACCTGCGTGTGCGGCGCCGAGGAGCTGGACGTCGACGTCAGGAACGGGCACTTCACCGCCCCCGGCGGGGTGACCGTGGGCGAGGGCGACGTCATCTCGATCGACGGGTCGTCCGGCGACGTCTACCTCGGCGAGGTGCCCGTCGAGGACTCGCCCGTCGTCCGGTACTTCGAGGGCGAGCTGACCCCGGAGGACGGCGGCGACCTCGTCAAGGCCGTCGACCGGATCATGAAGCACGCCGACGCGCGCGCCGCGCTGAAGGTCCGCGCGAACTCCGACAACCCGGAGGACTCGGCGCGGGCCCGCCGGTTCGGCGCCGCGGGCATCGGGCTGTGCCGCACCGAGCACATGTTCCTCGGCGACCGCCGGCAGCTCATCGAGAAGCTCGTCCTCGCCGAGGACGGCGCGGAGCGGCAGGCCGCGCTGGACGCCCTGGAGCCGCTGCAGCGCAGCGACTTCGAGGGGATCTTCGAGGCGATGGACGGGCTGCCCGTCACGATCCGCCTCATCGACCCGCCGCTGCACGAGTTCCTCCCCGACATCACCGAGCTGTCGGTCAGGGTCGCGCTCGCGGGCGACGGCGCGGACGCCACGGACCGCAGGCTCCTCGAAGCGGTCAACCGGCTGCACGAGCAGAACCCTATGCTCGGACTGCGCGGCGTGCGGCTCGGTTTGGTGATTCCCGGGCTGTTCGCCATGCAGGTGCGCGCGATCGCCGAGGCGGCGGCGGCGCGCAGGCGGGCGGGCGGCGACCCGCGCCCGGAGATCATGATCCCGCTCGTCGGCGCCGTGCAGGAGCTGGAGGCCGTCCGCGACGAGGCCCGCGGCATCCTGGCCTCGGTCGGGGAGGCCACCGGGGTCGACGTCCCGGCCCTGATCGGCACCATGATCGAGCTGCCGCGGGCGGCGCTGACCGCCGGGCAGATCGCCGAGGCCGCCGAGTTCTTCTCCTTCGGCACCAACGACCTCACCCAGACGACGTGGGGCTTCTCCCGCGACGACGTCGAGGCGGCGTTCTTCTCCCGCTACCTGGAGCTCGGCATCTTCGGGGTGTCGCCGTTCGAGACGCTGGACCGGGAGGGCGTCGGGCGGCTCGTCCGCATCGCCGCCGAGGAGGGCCGCAGGGCGCGTCCCGGGATCAAGCTCGGCATCTGCGGCGAGCACGGCGGCGACCCCGACTCGGTGCACTTCTGCCACGAGGTCGGCCTGGACTACGTGTCCTGCTCGCCGTTCCGCATCCCCGTCGCGCGGCTGGAGGCCGGGCGCGCGGCGATCGCGGCGGGGGACGCGCCGAGCAGCGACAGCCGCTGACGCACGGCACCGGCGGCCGGTTCCCGCAGGCGGGGAATCGGCCGCCGGTACGGGTGCGGGTTACTTGACACGCGGTATCCGTGAACTTCGGACGCGCGCCGGACCATCTCAATAGTGTGTCCGATGCGATGACGTTGGAAGTGGAATTGCCGGAGTCCCAGCACGAAGAGCACGACGCCGAGGAGCGGGAGGACGGTCCCCGCGAGCGGCGCCGGAAGCCGCTGTGGGTCACGGTTCCGCTGTGCGTCGTGCTCGGGCTGCTCGCGGTCGCCGTGCTGACCCCGCTGACCGTCGGGACGCGGATCTGGTACCAGGCCCGGCAGGACGAGCGGCCCCGCTCCGACGCGATCATCGTCCTGGGCGCCGCGCAGTACAACGGGAAGCCGTCCCCGACGCTCAAGTGGCGCCTGCAACACGCCCTGGACCTCTACCGCGACGGCGTCGCGCCCAACATCGTCACCGTCGGCGGCAAGGCGCCCGGGGACAACTACACCGAGGCCGGCACCGGCCGCGCCTGGCTGATCGGGGAGGGCGGGGTGCCCGCGTCCAAGGTGTTCGCGGTGCCCGTCGGGCGGGACACGCTGGAGAGCCTGAAGGCCGTCGGACGGGAGTTCGACCGGCACCACTGGGAGTCGGCCGTGATCGTCACCGACCCGTGGCACGGGCTGCGGTCCAAGAAGATGGCCGGGGACCAGGGCATCGAGGCCGCCGCCTCGCCGACCCGCAGCGGTCCGAGCGTGCAGACCCGCGACACGCAGTTCAACTACATCGTCCGGGAGACCGGCGGCTATCTGTCGTACGTGCTGCTCGGCAAGAGCGTCCAGGTGCCGGACGAGACCATCAAGCGGATCCGCATCGACCCGTCGGGGACGCCCGGCCCGTCCGGGACGCCCGGCTCTTCCGGGACGCCCGGCCCGTCCGCCTCCGCGTCGCCGACCCGCTGAACCCGGCCGGCGCGCTTACCCTGGGTAGGGCCATGACGAGCAACATCACCGAGGGCTACACCGCGCGCGACCTGAAGCGGTGGGCGCCCGAGCCGGCGAAGCGCCGGGACCGGACGGCGTTCGAACGCGACCGCGCCCGCGTCCTGCACAGCGCGGCCCTGCGGCGCCTCGCCGCCAAGACCCAGGTCGCCTCGCCCGGCGCGGACGCGGCGGCCGACACCGTGCACAGCCTGCGCACCCGGCTGACCCACTCGCTGGAGTGCGCGCAGGTGGGCCGCGAGCTGGGCAAGTCGCTCGGCTGCGACCCCGACCTGGTCGAGGCGGCGTGCCTGTCGCACGACATCGGGCACCCGCCGTTCGGCCACAACGGCGAGTACGCGCTGGACATCGTCGCGCGCGGCTGCGGCGGCTTCGAGGGCAACGCGCAGAGCCTGCGCGTCCTGACCCGGCTGGAGCCGAAGTCGTTCGCGCCGGACGGCCCGCCCCTGCACGGGCGCAGCGTCGGCCTCAACCTGACCCGCGCCGCGCTGGACGCCGCCATGAAGTACCCGTGGTCGCAGGCCGACGCGGTCAACGGCAAGTTCGGCGTGTACGACGACGACACCGACGTCGCGCGCTGGGTCCGCGAGGAGGCGCCCGAGAACCGGACGTGCTTCGAGGCCCAGGTCATGGACTGGAGCGACGACGTCGCCTACTCCGTCCACGACCTGGAGGACGCGCTCGTCGCCGGGCACGTCGACTTCGCCCGGCTCGCCGATCCGACCGAGCGCCGCCTCGTCGCCGTCACCGCCGCCAAGCTGTACTGCCCGGGCGCCGGCATCGCCGAGCTGGAGGAGACCTTCGCGGCGCTGCTCGCCGAACCGTGCTGGCCGGACCGCTACGACGGGACGCCGCGCAGCCTCGCCGCCCTGAAGAACCTGACCAGCACGCTGATCGGCCGGTTCTGCCTGGCCGCCGAGACCGCGACCCGGGACGCCTACGGCGACCGTCCGCTGACCCGGTACGCGGCCGAGCTGATCGTCCCGCGGACGCAGCGGCTGGAGAACGCGCTGCTCAAGGGCATCACCGCGCACTACGTGTGGATCAGCCACGAGGAGATCAGGGCCCGCCAGCGGACGCTGATCACCGAGCTGGCCGAGATGATGCTCGCCGGCGCGCCGGACACGCTCGACCCCGGGTTCCGGGAGGCCTTCACCGCCGCCGGCGACGACGCGGCCCGGCTCCGCGCCGTCATCGACCAGATCGCCTCGCTGACCGACCTGTCCGCGATGGCCCGGCACCGGATGCTGGGCGGGCGCCCGCGCTGATCGGCGCGCGTCCTCGCCGAGGTCAGGCGAGGTCAGGCGAGGTCAGGCGCGGTCAGGCGCGGTCAGGCGCGGTCGGGGCGCGGAAATACGCGTGGACGCGCCCGGCGACGCCCTTGTCTCGTCCCGGGGGGCACTGTAGGGATGGCTACAGGTCAACTACAGGAGGTCGCCATGCCCGAGGAGACGTTCGTCATCGCCGGAGCGAGCCTGGCCGGAGCCAAGGCGGCGGAGACGCTCCGCGAGGAGGGTTTCGCGGGCAGGGTGGTCCTCGTCGGGGACGAGATCGAGCGGCCGTACGAACGTCCGCCGCTGTCCAAGGGCTTCCTCCTCGACAAGGAGGCCCGCGACAAGGCGCACGTCCATGACGCGGACTGGTACGAGAAGCACGACGTGGAACTGCGGCTCGGCACGTCCGTCGCCTCCATCGACCGGGACGCCCACGAGGTGCGGCTGTCGACGAAGGAGCCGATCGGCTACGCCAAGCTGCTGCTGGCGACGGGCGCGTCGCCGCGGACGCTGGAGGCGCCCGGCTCCAAGCTGCAGGGCATCCACTACCTGCGCACGATGGCCGACTCGGCGGCGCTGAAGCAGGCGCTCGCGCACGGCGGCCGGCGCGTCGTGGTGGCGGGCGCGGGCTGGATCGGGCTGGAGACGGCCGCCGCGGCCCGCTCGTACGGCAACGACGTGACGATCATCGAGCCGGAGCCGACGCCGCTGCACGCCGCGCTGGGGCCCGAGCTCGGCGGCATGTTCGGCGACCTGCACCGCGAGAACGGCGTCGTCCTGCGGCTCGACGACGGCGTGGCCGGGTTCTGGGGCGCCGGGCAGGTGTCGGCCGTCGTCACCTCCGGCGGCGCCGAGGTGCCCGCCGACGTCGTGGTCGTCGGCATCGGGGTGCGGCCCAACACCGCGCTGGCGGAGGCGGCGGGCCTGGAGGTCTCCGACGGGATCCTCGTCGACCAGTCGCTGCGCACGTCCGACCCCGACATCTTCGCCGCCGGCGACGTCGCCAACGCCTTCAACCCGCTGCTCGGGCGCCGGATCCGCGTCGAGCACTGGGCGAACGCGCTGAACGGCGGGCCCGCCGCCGCCCGCGCCATGCTCGGCCGGGACGTCGTCTACGACCGGATTCCGTACTTCTTCAGCGACCAGTACGACCTCGGCATGGAGATGTCCGGCGTCGCCACGCCGGGGGAGTACGACGAGGTCGTGTACCGGGGCGACCGCGAGTCCCGCGAGTTCGTCGCGTTCTGGCTGTCCGGCGGCCGGGTCGTCGCCGGGATGAACGTCAACGTGTGGGACGTCACCGGTGACGTCCAGGCGCTGATCCGCTCCGGCCGCCCCGTGGACGCCGCCCGCCTCACCGACCCGAAGGCGCCGCTCGCCGACCTCGCCTGAGCCGGGGCCACGTACAGTCGGCCGGATGGCCACGGAGGAGATCGCGGCGCCCGGCCGGGCGCGCGCGGCGGTGACGGCGGCGTTCACCGCGCACGGTCTGGTCGCCGCCGCGTGGGTCGCCCGCATCCCGCAGATCAAGGAGCATCTCGGGCTGGGCGAGGGCGCGATGGGCGTCGCGCTGCTCGGCGCCCCGGTCGGCGTCGTGGCCGCCGTCCAGCTCGCGGGCCGGGCCGTCGCGCGGTGGGGCAGCCGGGCGACCACCGTGGCCGCCGGGCTCGCCGCCGCGCTGTCGCTGGTCCCGCTCGGCCTCGCCTGGAACCTGCCCGCGCTGGTCGCCGCCCTGCTGCTGATGGGCGGCTCGCTCGGGCTGATGGACGTCGCGATGAACGCCCAGGGCGTGGCCGTCGAGCGCGGCTACGGGCGCCCGCTGATGTCCGGCCTGCACGGCGCCTACAGCGTCGGGACGCTGCTCTCGGCGCTGGCCGGGGCGGCGGCCGCGCACGCGGGCGTCCCCGTCCCGCTGCACCTGTCGGCCGCGGCCCTGCTGCTGTGCGTCCTCGTCCTGGCCGGCTTCCGCGGGCTGCTGGACCGGTCCGCCGACGCCATGCCCGGGACGGACGCCGGGGAGGCGCGGCCCGCGCGCTCCTCGTCCCGGTGGCCGCTGACGATGCTCGGCGTCATCGGGCTCTGCTCCTTCGTCGGCGAGGGCGCCATGGCCGACTGGAGCGCGGTCTACCTGCGGGAGGACCTCGGCACGGGCCCCGGCGCGGCCGGCCTCGGCTACGCCGGCTGCGCGGTGGCGATGACCGCCGGGCGGCTCGGCGGGGACCGGGTCGTCGCCCGGTTCGGGCCCGTCCAAGTGCTGCGCGCGGGGTCGCTGGCCGCCGCGGCCGGCCTCGGGCTCGGCCTCGCCGCCGGGCACCCGGCGGCGGCCGTGGCCGGGTTCACGCTGTTCGGCCTCGGTGCCGCGCTCGTGGCGCCGGTCACCTTCAGCGCGGCCGGCAACCTGCCCGGCGTGCCCGCCGCGGCCGGCATCTCCCGGGTCACCGCGATCGGGTACGCCGGGCTGCTCGGCGGCCCGCCCGTCATCGGGTTCGTCGCGCAGGGCGTCGGGCTCGGGTGGGCGCTGGCCGTGCCCGTCGCGCTGGTCGGCCTGATCGTCCTGCTGGCCCCGGCCGCGGCCACCGCCGAGCGGTGACCGGAACGGACGCTGATCTTTTAGCGCGGTTGTGACTTTCGCATATGTCCTACTCAGGTAAGGTCTGGGCGAGTGAGCACTTTGCAGCGGACGAGACCAGTCGAATCGGTCCCGTCCGCCCCGGCCTACCGGATATTCATCCGCGAACTGCTGAGCTTCGGCTTCGTGGGGTGCGTCGGCACGCTCATCATGATCTTCGGCGCCAACCTGATGCGCGCGTGGCTCGGCGGCAGCCCGGTCACCAGCGTCGTCGTGCCGACCGTCGTGTCGACGCTGACGTCCTACCTGCTCAACCGGCACTGGACGTTCCGGCACCGGGACAGCGACGGCTCCGGCCGGGAGGTCGCGATCTTCTTCGCGCTGAACGGCGTCGGGCTGCTCATCCAGGTGCTGTGCACCGGCTTCACCTACTACAGCCTCGGCCTGCACGGCGGGGTCGCCTACAACCTCGGGCTGCTCGCCGGAGTCGGGCTCGGCTCGGCGTTCCGCTACTGGTCCTACAAGAAGTGGGTGTTCACCCCCGCCACGGCCTGACGGGGGCGCCCGTCAGCGTCCGGCCGGGACGATCTTCTCGACCTGCGGCAGCGCCTCGGCCAGCACGCCCGCGAGGTCCTGCCCGGTGCCCTGGGAGAAGATCGCGTGGTCGATGCCGCGCTCGGCCAGCCGCCCGATCGTCTCCACGGCCTCGTCCACGGACGGCTCGCCGGTGAACAGGCTCAGCGACGTCTTCTCGATCTCGGCGTAGTCGCGTCCGGCGCGCTCGCAGTGCCCCCGCAGGACGTCGAGCTTGCGCGGCAGGTCGTCGCCGTCGAACAGGTTGCACGCGTCGGCGTACTCCGCGACGAACCGGAGCGTCTTCTTCTCGCCGCCCCCGCCGATCAGGATCGGCGGATGCGGGGTCCGCAGCGCCGGCGGCGAGTTCAGCGGGCGCTCCAGCGCGTAGTGCTCGCCCTCGAACGCCGACTCGTCCCCCTTCCACATCCGGTGGGCGATCCGCAGCGTCTCCTCCAGCCGCTCGAACCGCTCGGCCACCGGCGGGAACCGGACGCCGAGACCGCGCGACTCCTCCTCGTTCCACGCCGCGCCGATGCCGAGCCACGCCCGCCCTCCGGACAGGACGTCCAGCGTGGTCACGGTCTTGACCAGGATGCCGGGGTGCCGGTACGTGACGCCGGTGACCATCGTCCCGAGGGTGATCTGCTCCGTCAGCGCCGCCGCGTACGCCAGCGCCGAGTACCCCTCCAGCATCGGCTCCTCGGATGGGCCGACGCCGCGGATCTGGAAGAAGTGGTCCATCACCCAGAACGAGTGCAGCCCCGCCTGGTCGGCCTCGCGGGCCATCCGGCCGAACACCGGGGCGATCTGCTCCGGCCCGCCGGGAAAGGTGAAACTGGGAACCTGAAGTCCGATGCGCATGGCGAATCCCTCTTGTCCCTCGTGGTGCGCCGTCGTGATAGGCCGTCCCCTCCACTCTGCGACCTGGAGCGCGCTCCAGGTCAAGCGGCCCCGCCGGGCGGATGTTGACCTGGAGTGCGCTCCAGGTGGAATCCTGGTGGGCGTGAGCTCCTACTCCCCGGCAGAGACCGCCGAGAAGAGCGGTTTCAGCATCGACACCCTGCGCTACTACGAAAAGATCGGGCTGCTTTCGGACATCGCCCGGAACGCGTCGGGCCGGCGCGTCTTCAGCGACGACGACCTGGCCTGGCTGCACATGCTCCGCTGCCTGCGCGGCACCGGCATGCCGATCGCGGAGATGCTCCGCTACTCCGAACTCGCCCGCGGCGGCGGCGAGACGTTCCAGGAGCGCCTCGAACTGCTGCAGGACCACGACCGCCGCGTCGAGGAGCAGATCGCCGCCCTGCGCGTCCAGCAGGAGCAGATCCGGATGAAGATCGCCTACTACCAGGACATGACCGCCTGCGAGATCGCCCCCGTATGAGCGGTCACCGCCAGGCCGGATCGCGGCCGAGCAGCGCCGGCAGCCGCTCCCGGGGCTCCGCGCCGCCCGCGCCGGCTCCAGCCTTCGTGCGAACGACTCACGGGCGCCGCGGCTAGCGCTGGACGGGGGTGATGCGGCGGCCGTCGGCGCCGAAGAACAGCACGCGGCCGAAGTCGACGGTCAGCGCCACGTGGTCGCCGCGGTTCGGGCGGTCGCCGGGCGCGATGCGGAACACCAGGTCGGACCGCCGGTGGTGGCCGGCGTGCTCCTCGGCGACGTCCTCCTCGCGGGACGGCCTGCCGAGCATCTCCCGCATCCGGTCGCGCCAGCCGGAACGCTCCGCCTCGTGCGGCGGCGCCGGCGGGCGCCCGACCTCGGTCGCGTCGATCGTGGGGATGCCCGCCCCGGCGTAGGCGAGCCACTCGTGCCCGTGGAACTCCAGCGCCCGGACCTGCCCGGACAGCACCGTCCCGTGCGGCGCCGGGTGGCCCGGGGAGATCGGCACGAGGGTGTCCGGGCGGATCCCGACGATGACCGACCGGCCGTGATGGCTGATCAGCGCGGACGCGCGGGGGTCCTCCCAGGGGACGATGAGCCGCTGCGACCCGAAGTCGAGCAGCAGCCCCTCGCCCTCGATGGCCCACAGGGTGGCCTGCAGCAGGTTGATCGGCGGGGAGCTGAGGAACGCGGCGACGAACACCGTCGCGGGGTCCTCGTAGATCTGCTCGGGGGTGCCGACGTCCTCCAGGACGCCGTCGCGCAGCACCGCCATCCGGTCGGCCATCGTCATGGCCTCGACCTGGTCGTGCGTGACGTAGACGGTGGTGGTGCCGGTGGAGCGGACCAGCGCGGCGATCTCGACCCGCAGCTCGGCGCGGAGCCCCGCGTCCAGGCTGGACAGCGGCTCGTCCATCAGGAACAGGGACGGCTCGCGGATGAGGGCCCGCCCGATCGCGGCGCGCTGCCGCTGGCCGCCGGACAGCGTGCGCGGCAGCCGGTCGATCATCGTGTTGAGGCCGAGGGCGCGGGCCAGCTCGACGACCTTCGCGCTGGCCTCGGCGCGGTCGTCGCCGGACACCTCCAGGGGGAACATCATGTTGCCCTTGACCGTGCGGTGCGGGTAGAGCGCGCCCTCCTGGAACACCATGGCGACGTTCCGCTCGCGCGGCGGCAGGTCGTTGGCCACCGACCCGTTCAGCCACAGGTCCCCGCCGCTGACCTCCTCCAGCCCGGCGATCATGCGGAGGATGGTGGACTTGCCGCAGCCGGACGGCCCGAGCAGGACGAACAGCTCACCGTCGTTGATGCGCAGGCGGACCTTCCGGACGGCGACCTGCCCGCCGGGATACACCTTGTCGACGCCGTCGAGCACAACATCCGTCATCGCGTCCGCCTGGGTGTGAGCAAAATCTCGGTCCGTCATCACACCGCGCGATGGCGCCTTTGTCCATACCCCCCCGGGAGTCACCGATCGCCGGCCAGGCCGGGTCCGGCCATGGGGGTCGCCGGTGAGGGTTGCGAAACCGGTTGATTACCGGCGGAGCCGGTCGGCAACACGCCTCTAACACCTCGCGGCGCCAGCCGAAATGGAACGGTCCCAGACTTCCCGGACGACAAGATCTTGGAGGTGCTCCTTGGCGACTTCGGCAGAGCCGACGGGTGTCAGCAGACGTGGTTTCCTCACCAGGGTCGGGGCCACCGGCGGGGCGGGCGCCATGTTCGCCACCATGGGCGCGCTGGGCCTCGCCCCGAGCGCGGAGGCGCGCACCCGGTTCGCCTTCCAGCCCCCGCAGGAATCGGACTTCCGGTTGCGCGGCCGTGCGGCCGCCAAGATCGTGGTGCTCGGCGCCGGCGTCGCCGGGCTGGCCACCGCGTACGAACTGGGCAAGGCCGGCTACCGGGTCACCGTGCTGGAGGCACAGGACCGGGTGGGCGGGCGCAACCGCACGCTGCGCGGCGGCGACCGCCTCACGGAGACGGGCGGCGAGACCCAGCGGGTCGGGTTCGGCGACGGCACTTACATGAACGCCGGCCCGGCTCGCATCGCGCAGTGGATGACGACCATGGACTACTGCCGGGAACTGGGCGTCCCGCTGGAGGTCTTCACCAACGAGAACGCCCAGGCATATCTCTACAACGAGTCGGCCGGGATGAAGTCCCCCGTCCGGTGGCGCACCGCGAAGGCCGACGTCTACGGGTACATCTCCGAGCTGCTCGCCAAGGCCACCGACCAGGGCGCCCTCAACGAGCGGCTCACCGCGACCGACAAGGAGAGGCTGCTGTCGTTCCTGTCGGGTTTCGGCGCCATCGGCGCCAAGACCGACGGATACGCGTACAAGGGCAGCGACCGGCGCGGCTTCACCGTCGACCCCGGCGCGGGCGACGTGGAGGGGACGATCCTCGGCCCCCCGCCCTCGCTTTCGGACGTCCTGGCCAGCGGCGTGGGCCGCTACTTCTCCTTTGAGTTCGGCTACAGCCAGGCGATGCTGATGTTCCAGCCCGTCGGGGGCATGGACGCCATCCCGCGCGCGCTGGCCAAGGCCGTCGGGCCGGACCGGATCCGCACCGGCGCCAAGGTCACCGAGATCACGAACCTCGCCGCGGGCGTGCGGATCCAGTACGAGGCGGCCGGGCGCACCCGCGTGCTGGAGGCGGACTACTGCATCGCCACCCTGCCGCCGCAGGTGCTCGCGAAGATCCCGCACAACCTGGGCGCGGCGGTGCAGTCCGCGCTGGGAACGCCCGTCCCGGTCTCCACCGGCAAGATCGGGTTGGAGTACCGGAACCGCTGGTGGGAGACCGAGGAGAAGATCTACGGCGGCATCACGAACACCGATCTGGACCTCTCCACCATCTGGTACCCCTCGTACGACTACCACGGCCGCTCCGGCCTGGTCGTCGGCTACTACAACTTCGGCGCGCAGGCCGACACCTACGCCAAGATGGGGCACGCCGGACGCCTCGCCCGCGCCCTCGACCAGGGGGCGAAGATCCACGGCGACCGCTACCGCAAGGGCCTCGCCTCGTCCGCGTCCATCGCCTGGATCCGGCAGCCGCACATCGAGGGCGGCTGGGTGGGCTGGCCGTCCCGCGGCGCCGAGTACAAGCTCCTCAACCAGCCCCAGGGGAACGTCTACTACGCCGGTGACTGGCTCAGCTATGAGATCGCCTGGCAGCACGGCTCCTTCGAGTCCGCGCGCAAGGTCGTGACCGAGCTCCACCAGCGCGTACTGAAGGGATGACCGTGCGTTCAAGCAGGATTCTCGTCGGCGGGTTCCTCGTCGCCGCGTTCGTCGGGGCCACGGGGGTCGCGTCCGCCGCGCCCGAACGCCCCGTGAAGCCGCCACGCCCCCACGAGGTGCGCCCCGCGCTCCCCGCGGGGCAGAACAACCCGGCCATCGCCGGCGGCGTCGCCGTCGGGGGAGGCGTCGCGACCTACACCGCGAGCGGCCTCGGCCCCAGGGAGGCCGACACCTCCGCCCCGGCCGGCAGCCCCGAGCGCTACAGCGAGTACCCGACGCCGCCGCCCGGCGTCACCATCACCGAGGCCCAGTCGCTCAACGTCCTCAAAGAGATCACCGGCAACCTCAAGGCGCAGGGCCTCACGCTCCGGGACGTGATCTCCATGCGGGCCTACCTCGCCAACGCCCCCGGCACCGACACGGCGGACTTCGCCGGATGGAACCGCGCCTACCGGCAGTACTTCGCCAACACCGACCTCTCCACCGGCGCGCCCGTGAACGTCCCGCTCGGCACCGCGCCGCCCGCCCCGCCCATGTACGTCAACCCCGCACGGCCGTCACGGGTCACCCTGGAGATCGAGAACCTCCCGGTGCGGGGCTGGCTCGTCGAGGTGGAGGTCGTGGCCGCCTTCCGGTAGCGCGGCCGCGTCCGTCCAAGGTCCGGGAGCGTCCTGCGGGCCCTCCGCCGGGCGCTCCCGTCCGTCGAAGGAGGAGCCCCTTGTCCGACTCCCCGTCCCCCGTCTCCCGCCGCGACTTCCTGTACCGCACCGGCGCGGGCGCCGTCCTGCTCGCGGGCGGCGTCCTCGCCGGCGGCACCGCCGCCGCCGCGCCCGCCCGCGGGACTCCGGCGCGCGCCCGGCGGATCGCCGCGCCCGATCTCGACCCGCTCGCCCTGCTCAAGAAGATGCTGTCGTTCGACACCCAGAACTTCGGCGAGGGCGGCGTCACCCGCCCGCACGCCGAGATGCTCAAGGCGGTCTGGGAGTCGGCGGGCGTCTCCGCCGAGATCGTCCCCACGCCCAAGGCCGACAACGTCCACCTCATCGCCCGGATCAAGGGCACCACCGCGGCGCCGCCGCTGCTCGTGCTCGGCCACTCCGACGTCGTGCCGGTCGAGCGCGCCAAGTGGTCGGTCGACCCGTTCGCCGGGGTCGTCCAGGACGGTGAGATCTACGGCCGCGGCGCCCTGGACATGAAGGGCGCCAACGCCGCGTTCGTCGCCGCGCTCCTGCGCCACCTCAAGGAGGACGGACGGTTCGACCGGGACATCATCGTCCTCACCGACTGCGACGAGGAGGCCGGGCAGTACGGCTCCCGCTGGCTCGCCCAGAACCACTGGGACAAGATCGACGCGGGGATGGTGCTCACCGAGGGCGGCTGGTTCCTCGCGCAGAAGGACCGGACGACCCCGATGCTCATCACGGTGACCCGCCAGGACAAGGTCTACTTCAACCTCGACCTCGTCGCCGGCGGCACCGCCACGCACTCGTCCAAGCCCGCCCCCGGGTCCGCGATCGCCAGGCTGTCGCGCGCGATCGCCGAGCTCGACGGCTGGCTGGCCCCGGTCACCCTGACCCCGGTGACCCGCGAGTACTTCTCCGCCCTGGCCGAGGCCACCGAGGACCGTCCGTTCGAACGCGCCATCGGGCTGCTGCTGGACGCGAAATCGGCCGCGGCCCGCGAACGGGCCGCGGCCGTCGTCGTCCGGCGCAGCTCGTATCCCTGGCTCCACCGCGCCCTGCTGCGCACCACCCATGCCTTCGTGATCGAGGACGCGGGCTACAAGGAGAACGTCATCCCCTCGACGGCCACCGCCCGCGTCAACTGCCGCGGAGTCCCGGGGGGCCAGCGCCCGCGGGACTTCCTCGCCGAGGTCCGGGAACTGCTCGCCGACCGGGATGTGGAGGTCAGGCTGGTCGGCGCGGCGGGCGAGAGCGAGGCGGACGCCCTGAAACGCCTCGACGACACCTTCGCGAAGCCACCGTCCAGCATCGACTCCCCGCTGTTCACCGCGATCGAGACCGCCGCTCGGAAGACCTACCCCGAGGCCGTCTTCGCCCCCGCGCTGTTCGAGGCCGGGACGAGCCTGTCCCCCTGGACGTCCCGCGGCGTGCCCGGCTACGGCGTCTACCCGTATGTCCTGGACAACGACCAGCTGATCGGCATGCACGGCAACGACGAGCGCATCTCGGTCGCCGCCCTCGGCCGGGGGACGGAGTTCATGTACCGGCTCTTCGACCGGTTCAGGGTCCGCTGACGGCACGGGCAGATCCGGCACGGGCGCCGTCCGCCGCCGATGCCGGTGCGGCTGTGATGGCTCCGGTGTCACGGGGCCGCCGTAGACTCCCTTGTCGTGGCAGGCAGGATTCGCAATGAGGACATCGCGCTCGTCCGGGAGCGGGCGTCGATCGACGCCGTGATCGGCGAGTACCTGCAGCTCCGCAGCGCGGGCGGAGGCAACCTCAAGGGCCTCTGCCCGTTCCACGACGAGAAGTCGCCGTCGTTCAACGTGACGCCCTCGCGCGGCCTGTACTTCTGCTTCGGCTGCGAGGCGGGCGGCGACGTCATCAAGTTCGTCCAGGAGATCGAGCACCTGTCGTTCTCCGAGGCGGTGGAGCGGCTCGCCGCGCAGGCCGGCATCCAGCTGCGCTACGAGGAGGGCGGCGGGCGCGGCCCCCGGCAGGACGGCGGGCAGCGCGCCCGGCTGATCGAGGCGCACAGGGCCGCGGCCGAGTACTACGCCGGGCAGCTCCAGTCCCCCGAGGGGGCGATCGGGCGCACGTTCCTGTCCGAGCGCGGTTTCGAGGCCGCCGACGCCGACCGCTTCGGCGTGGGGTTCGCGCCGCGCGAGTGGGAGGGCCTCGTCCGGCACCTGCGCGGCCGCGGGTTCGCCGACCGCGACATCGTCGCCGGCGGCCTCGCCAAGGAGGGGCGGCGCGGCCCGATGGACCGGTTCCGCGGCCGGCTGATGTGGCCGATCCGCGACCTGTCCGGCGACGTCATCGGGTTCGGCGCGCGCCGGCTCTACGAGGACGACGACGGCCCCAAGTACCTGAACACCCCCGAGTCTCCGCTCTTCCACAAGAGCTCGGTGCTGTACGGCGCCGACCTCGCCAAGAAGGAGATCGCGCGGCGCCGGCAGGCCGTGGTGGTCGAGGGCTACACCGACGTGATGGCCTGCCATCTCGCGGGCGTCCCGACGGCGATCGCCACCTGCGGGACGGCGTTCGGCGACGACCACATCAAGGTGCTGCGCCGCCTCCTCATGGACCAGGACGAGTTCCGCGGTGAGGTGATCTTCACCTTCGACGGCGACGCGGCCGGCCGGAAGGCTGCGCTGCGCGCCTTCGACGACGAGCAGAAGTTCGTCTCGCAGACGTTCGTCGCCGTCCAGCCGGACGGGCTCGACCCCTGCGACCTGCGCATCCGGCACGGCGACGCGGCGGTGCGCGACCTGATCGCGGCCCGGCTGCCGCTGTTCGAGTTCGCGGTGCGCAGCGCGATCGAGCAGCACGACCTCGATACCGTCGAGGGGCGGCTCGCCGCGCTGGACGCCGCGGCCCCGGTCGTCGCCGCCATCAAGGACCGGTCCCGCCGGCACATGTACGCCGTCAACCTCGACCGCTGGGTCGGCATCATGGACGAGCAGTTCGTGCTGCGCCGCGTCCGGGAGCTCGCGAACCGGCGGCACGCCCGCGCCCAGGCGGGCAACGGGCGCCACGACCGCCACGACGGCAACGGGCGCCACGAGAACGGACGGCCCGGGAACGGACGGCCCGGGAACGGACGGCCCGGGAACGGGCACGGCGAACCGCAGGCGCCGCCGCGGCCGGCGTTCGACCCGTCCGACCCGGAGGTGCAGCGCGAGCGGGAGCTGCTGAAACTGGCCGTGCAGCGGCCGGCGCTGCTCGGGCCGGCGTTCGACGAGGTCCCGGCGGAGGCGTTCATCGCGCCGCCGCACGCGGGCGTGCGCGCGGTGATCGCGGCGGCCGGCGGCGTGACGGCGGCCGGGGGCGTCGCCGAGTGGGTCGCGCTCCTCCTGGAGAGCGCGCCGAACGACCAGCTCAGGGACCTGATCACCAAACTTGGCGTGGAGCCGGTCCGGTCCGCCCAGGAATCGGATGACCGTTATGCCGGGGAATTGCTGGCCCGGATACAGGAACGCCAGCTCACCCGCATGATCGCCGAGGCGAAATCTAAACTCGGGCGGCTGAATCCGGTCGAGGCGCAGGAGGAGTACCACAAGCTCTTCGGCGATCTTGTCGCGCTTGAGCAGCAGAGACGGGTGTTGCGGGAGCGAGGGCTTGGATCACAGTAAGTCAAGAGACCGCAAAATGGGTCCTGTGATCTAGGCCTCCTTTGACGCAGACTGTCTGCGTGGGCCCTTCGGTGCTGCCAAGCGAGGCGCCATCGGTTGATCAGGTGGCGGACCTCGTCGCACGTGGCAGAGAACGCGGCGGTGTGACCGTCGAGGACGTTGCTGCCGCACTCGATCGCTCGGACTTGCCGGACGACTCCCTGGAGCGGGTCGTCCGGATGCTCGCAGAGCAGGGGGTGGAGGTCCTCGAGTCTCAGCAGGAGACCGAGGACGTCGCGCGAGCGGATGAGGGAGACCTCGGCAAGCGGGCGCCGACGAGCGACCTGGTTCGGATCTACCTGAGAGAGATCGGTCGCGTACCGCTTCTCACGGCAGAAGATGAAGTAGAACTCGCGAAATCGATCGAGGCGGGCCTGTTCGCCGAGGAGAAGATGGCGCGTACCGCCGTCCTCGCCCGCGGCGAGCTGCTCGACCTCGAACAGCTCTCCCGCGAAGGCATGCGGGCGAAGCAACGCCTGATCGAGGCCAACCTGCGGCTGGTGGTCTCGATCGCGAAACGCTACGTCGGCCGGGGAATGCTCTTCCTCGACCTGATCCAGGAGGGAAATCTCGGACTCATCCGCGCGGTCGAGAAGTTCGACTACACGAAAGGGTTCAAGTTCTCGACCTACGCCACCTGGTGGATCCGGCAGGCGATCACCCGGGCGATCGCCGACCAGGCCCGGACGATCCGCATCCCGGTCCACATGGTGGAGACGATCAACAAGCTGGTCCGGGTGCAGCGGCAGATGCACCAGGACCTCGGCCGGGAGCCGAGCCCCGAGGAGATCGGCCTGGAGATGGGCCTGTCGCCCGTCCGGGTGGTGGAGATCCAGCGCATCGCCCAGGAGCCGGTCTCGCTGCAGTCGCCGATCGGTGAGGAGGACTCCGATCTCGGCGACTTCATCGAGGACGCGGACGCCGTCGTGCCGATCGAGGCCGCGGCGTTCATCCTTCTCCAGGACCAGCTGGAGGACATCCTCGGCACCCTGTCGGACCGGGAGCAGCGCATCATCCAGCTGCGCTTCGGCCTGGCCGACGGCCATCCGCGCACGCTGGAGGAGGTCGGCCGCGAGTTCGGCGTGACGCGGGAGCGGATCCGCCAGATCGAGTCCAAGACGCTGGCGAAGCTGCGCCACCCGTCCCGCGCGCAGATGCTCCGCGAATACCTGGAGTGACGGCCGGTCCGCCCGTCCCCCCGGCCGCATCGCCGGGAGGACGGGCGAGGACGGGCGACTCCTGGCGTTTTCGTCGCTTTTCGTCCGAGCGGTCATCTACCGTGGTGGCATGCTGATCGTGACGACTGACGGCGTGCCCGGGTACGAGATCAGGAGCGTGCTCGGGGAGGTCCTCGGGACGGCCCTGCAGGCCGACCAGGCGCCGGCGCCGCAGCCCGGGGGCGGGAGCAGCGCGACGTTCCGGGTGACGGGGGAGCGGCCGGCGGCCAGCCTCGCGGCGGCGCGCCGCGAGGCCATGGACCGGCTCGGCGAGGAGGCGCGCCGCAAGGGCGCCAACACGGTCGTCGGCATGCGCTTCGACACCGCCCAGGTGGGCGGGGGCTTCGAGGTCTGCGCGTACGGGACGGCCGTCTGGGCGGAGCCGGCGGGCCAGCAGCGCGACCAGGCGCCGCAGTACCAGCAGCAGCGGCCCGCGCAGCCAGGGCACGTCCCGCCCTACGGGGAGCCGCAGCCCGGCGGGCCGCCGATGGCCGCGCGCAACCTCACGATGGGCCTCCAGGACCGCCCGCGCTGACGGCGCGGCGGCCCGGCGGCACGGCGGCACGGACGGCGCCGACGCACTGGCCGGGGGGGCCACTTGACGGGGTGAGGAGAGGCTTCGCTAATTTAGGTAAGCCTAACCATTTGCTCGCCCTCTGGAGTCCCTGATGCGTCCTGTGTCCGTCCTCGCGCTCGCCGGCGCCGCCGCCGTGTCGATGTCCCTGCTCTCGGCCTGCGGCGGTGACGACGAGGCGGACGCCGCGGGCGCCATCCCGGTGACGGCGACCGACGACACCTGCGAGGTGGCCAAGACCGACCTCACCGCGGGCAAGACCACCTTCAAGGTCACCAACAAGGGCTCGAAGGTCAACGAGTTCGAGGTCCTCAAGGCCGACGGCAAGATCCTCGCCGAGCGGGAGAACATCGGCCCCGGCACCAGCGTCGACTTCGTCGTGAACCTGCCGGCGGGCCAGTTCACGCTGCTGTGCAGTGCCGGGCAGACCGGCAAGGGCCCGACCCAGAACGTGACGGTCACCGGCGCCTCCGCGGGCGGCGGCGACGCGCGGCTGGCCAAGGCCGCCGCCGACTACAAGGCGTTCGTCATCGTCCGGCTCGACGACACGATCGCCAAGACCCGCGAGTTCGTCGACGCCGTCAAGGCGAACGACGTGAAGAAGGCCAAGGAGCTGTACGCGCCGTCCCGCGTCGGCTGGGAGACGATCGAGCCGGTCGCGGAGAAGTTCGGCGACATCGACCCGAAGGTCGACGCCCGCGAGGCCGACCTCAAGCCGGAGGAGAAGAAGGACTGGTCCGGCTGGCACCTGCTGGAGAAGGCCCTCTGGGAGGACGGCTCCGTCAAGGGCAAGGCGGAGTACGGCGACCGGCTCCTGGCCGACCTGGAGACGCTGAAGTCGCGGCTGCCCGGCCTCACCCTCGACCCCGTCAACGACATGGCGGGCGGCGCGAAGGAGCTGCTGGACGAGGTCGCCACCGGCAAGGTGACCGGCGAGGAGGAGGCGTTCAGCCACACCGACCTCGTCGACTTCAAGGCCAACGTCGACGGCGCCAAGAAGATCCACGAGCTGCTGAGGCCGGTCGTCCAGGAGCGGGACGCCCAGCTCGCCAAGGACCTCGACGGCAACTTCGCCAAGGTCGAGGAGCTGCTGAAGAAGCACGAGGAGGGCGACGGCTACGTGTCCTACGACAAGGTCGGCAAGGACGACCGCAAGGACCTGGCCGACGCGGTGAACGCGCTGGGCGAGCCGCTGTCCAGGCTCGCCGAAGTCGTCGCGAAGTGAACGGGAACGGAAGGGTGGCGGCGAGATGACCGAGGTGCGGCCGGGGATGTCCCGGCGCAGGATGCTGGGCTTCTCCGGCGCGAGCCTGGTGGTCGGCGCCGCCGCCGGCGCGGGCCTGGACCGGGTGGCGCTCGCCGAGGAGGACGCCGACGCCGGCGCGGCCGTCGCGTTCCACGGCGCGCACCAGGCGGGCATCGCCACCCCCGTCCAGGACCGGCTGCACTTCGCCGCGTTCGACGTGACGACCGGCGACCGCGGCCGGCTCGTCCGGATGCTCAGGGAGTGGACGGCCGCGGCCGCCGCCATGACCGCCGGGAGGCCGGTCGGGGACGGCGCGGTCGGCGGGCCGGCGGTGGCCCCGCCGGACGACACCGGCGAGGCCCTCGGCCTGCCGCCGTCCCGGCTCACGCTGACGATCGGGTTCGGCCCGACCCTGTTCGAGAAGGACGGCGAGGACCGGTTCGGCCTCAAGGCGCGCCGCCCGGCCGCCCTGGTCGACCTGCCGCACTTCCCCGGCGACAACCTCGACCCCGACCGCGGCGGCGGCGACATCGCCGTCCAGGCGTGCGCGGACGACCCGCAGGTCGCGGTGCACGCGATCCGGAACCTGGCGCGGATCGGGTTCGGGACGGTCTCGGTCCGCTGGTCGCAGCTCGGGTTCGGCAAGACGTCCTCGACGACGCCGGACGCGCAGACCCCGCGCAACCTGTTCGGGTTCAAGGACGGCACCAACAACATCGGCGCGGACGACGGGGCGCTGCTCGACGAGCACGTGTGGGCGGGGAAGGGCGACGGCGCCGCGTGGATGGCGGGCGGCTCCTACCTCGTCGCCCGCCGCATCCGGATGCACATCGAGACCTGGGACCGCACGTCGCTGCGCGAGCAGGAGGACATCTTCGGCCGCAGCAAGGGCGAGGGCGCCCCGGTCGGGCGGAAGAAGGAGCGCGACAAGCCCGTCCTGGCGCGGATGAAGCCGGACGCGCACGTCCGGCTCGCGCATCCCGACTCCAACCACGGCGCCCGGATCCTGCGGCGGGGCTACTCCTTCACCGACGGGTCCGACGGCCTCGGGCGGCTGGAGGCGGGCCTGTTCTTCATCGCGTTCCAGCGCGACCCGCGCAAGGGGTTCATCCCCGTCCAGGAGTCGCTGGCCACCGACGCGCTGAACGAGTACATCCAGCACGTCGGGTCGGGCGTCTACGCGTGCCCGCCCGGGGTCGGCGAGGGCGGCTACTGGGGCGAGACCCTCTTCGCCTAGGGCCTCAGCCCTGCGCCCGCTCCGAGCGGATGCGGGCCACGACGTCGCCCGCGGCCGTCTTGATCGACTCCAGCTCCTGGAGGTAGGCCCAGTAGTCGGGGTGGGCGCCGGTGAGCCGCTTCGGCGCGTCCTCCAGCCGCCCGACGAGCGCGTCCAGCACCCGGGCGTGCTGCGGCGCGGCGCCGCCGGGCTGGGCCATGGCGAGCCGCTGCGCGTCCCGCACGGCGAACCGGGCGCTCTCCGCGGGCCGCGCCGGGTCGGCGGCGACCGCCTTCAGCTCCTCCACCCGCCCGGTGACCTGGCCGGCCCGGCGGTCGGCGGCGTTCAGCTCGGTGCGCGCGGCCGTGAGCGCCCGCTGCGCGTCCTTCCACTCGGTGCGGGCGATGTGCGCGGACGCCTCGTTCAGCCGCTCCCGGGCCCGGGTGACGGCCGCCTCGATGGACTCCGGCGCGCCCTTGAGGTCCTGCCAGCACGCCTGCGAGTAGCCGCGCACCAGCACCCGCATCGCCTCCTGGACGAGCCCGACGCGGTTCGCCGCGGCGTCCGCCCGCGTCCGGACGGAGGCGAGCGAGTTGCGGACCTTCTGCGCGAGCTGCGGCAGCTCCGCCGCGGCCTCCCGGGCCCGCTCGGCGATCTCGCGGACCTCCTCGGCCTTGCGGATGGCGCCGTCCAGGCCGAGGCCGCCGAGCCCCTTGGAGCCGAGCTGCGCGAGGACCTGGCGGGCGCGGGCCAGCTCGGCCTCGGGCTCGGACGCGTCCATCCCCGCGTCACTGGCCGCGGTGACGGCGGCGTCGGCGGCGCCCACCGCGGCGCGGGCGGCGCTCAGCCGGGGCGGGAGCTGGTCGAGCGCGGCCTCCAGCCGGGCCATCCGCGGGGCGAGCCGCTCGGCGAAGCCGTTCAGGTTCCGGGTGATCTGCTGCAGCCGCTCGGTGGACGCGATGAACGCGCGGCGGGCAGCGTCGTACTCGGCGGGTGACCGGTCCCGGTCATCGAGGTCGTGCGCGTCCAGGACCGAGATGTAGGCGACGGACGCGGCGTCGGCGGACTCCGACAGCCCGGCGAACTCGCGCCGGACGGGCGCGGCGGCCGCCGCGTCCAGGTCCTCGAACACGGTGACCCGGCCGTCGATGAACTTCTGCGCCTGGTCCATGTCGTAGAAGGCGGCCGCCGCCGCCTCCCTCGCCTCGACGGCCGCCGCGGCCGCCTGCGCCCCCCTGCCGCCGCCCCGGCGGCGCTGGTCGCCCGGTCCGCGCAACGCTGCCTCCCTTCGTCCCTGCCCAGTCTGGCCCAGACGGCCGGATGTTCGCGCCCCGGGTGCGCCACCGCTTCTCGGGCATATCGGTCGGCATCACGGGTTGACAACGGATGGAACGGATAGCATCGCTGCTACGTCGATAAGGCTGGGCGCCGGGTCGGCGTCCGGTAGGCATGCGATCTTGGAGGCCCATCGTGCCCGTCAGCCTGAGCAAAGGCGGCAATGTCTCGCTCACCAAGCAGGCGCCCGGACTGACCGCGGTGACCGTCGGTCTCGGCTGGGACCTCCGCACGACCACCGGCACGGACTTCGACCTCGACGCCTCCGCCATGGTGCTGGACGCCTCCGGCAAGATCATCACCGACCAGCACTTCGTGTTCTTCAACAACCTCCGCACCCCCGACGGCGCCGTCGAGCACTCCGGCGACAACACCACCGGCGCGGGCGAGGGCGACGACGAGCAGCTCAAGGTGAACTTCGGTGCGATGCCGGCCGCCGCCGAGCGGGTGGCGTTCGCGGTGTCGATCTACGACGCCGACAGCCGGGGGCAGAACTTCGGGCAGGTCCGCAACGCCTACATCCGCGTGCTGAACCAGGCCGGCGGGGCCGAGATGGCGCGCTACGACCTGTCCGAGGACGCCTCGATGGAGACCGCGATGGTCTTCGGCGAGCTGTACCGCAACGGGACGGAATGGAAGTTCCGCGCGGTCGGCCAGGGTTACGCGTCCGGGCTGGCGGGCATCGCGACGGACTTCGGCGTCAACCTCTGAACACGCACACAGGGAAGGGAACGGCCCGAACATGGGAGTTTCACTCGCCAAGGGCGGCAACGTCTCGCTGACGAAGGCCGCGCCCAACCTCACCGCGGTCACCGTCGGCCTCGGCTGGGACGTCCGCGCCACCACCGGCGCCGACTTCGACCTGGACGCGTCCGCGCTGATGCTGGCCTCCACCGGCAAGGTCATGTCCGACCAGCACTTCGTGTTCTTCAACAACCTGAAGAGCCCGGACGGCTCGGTGGAGCACACCGGCGACAACCTGACCGGTGAGGGCGAGGGCGACGACGAGTCGATCAACGTGGACCTCACCGCGGTGCCCGCCGAGTGCGAGCGCATCGTGTTCCCGGTCTCGATCTACGACGCCGACAACCGGCACCAGAGCTTCGGCCAGGTCCGCAACGCCTTCATCCGGATCGTCAACCGGACCGACGGCAACGAGCTCGCCCGCTTCGACCTGACCGAGGACGCGTCCACCGAGACGGCCATGGTCTTCGGCGAGCTGTACCGGCACGGCGGCGAGTGGAAGTTCAGGGCCGTCGGACAGGGGTACGCCTCCGGTCTGGCGGGCATCGCGATGGACTTCGGCGTCAACGTCGGCTGAAGGCCGGCCACCCCGCACCTCGGCCGCCTCGCCCGGCCGTCCTCACTAGCAGAAATACGCGCATGATTCTTCGCACCTTCGGTTGGTCCTTCGGCATCACCGCTCTCGGGCTGGTGGCCGCCTTCTTCTACGACGGGCCGACCGGGCTGGCCCTGGTGGCCGTGCTGGCGATCCTCGAGGTCTCGCTGTCGTTCGACAACGCCGTGGTCAACGCCAAGGTGCTCGACAGGATGAGCCCCTTCTGGCAGAAGATCTTCCTCACCGTCGGCATCGCGATCGCGGTGTTCGGCATGCGGCTGGTCTTCCCGCTGCTGATCGTGGGCATCACCGCCAAGCTCGGGCCCGTCGAGGCGTTCGACCTCGCGCTCAACAACTCGCACCGCTACCACGAGCTGATGAACGACGCCTACCCGATGATCGCGGCGTTCGGCGGCATGTTCCTGATGATGCTGTTCCTGGACTTCGTGTTCCAGGAGCGCGCCGACAAGTGGCTGCCGTGGCTGGAGAAGCCGCTCGCCCGCATCGGCAAGCTGGACCAGCTGTCGGTGGTCGTCGCGGGCGGCTCGCTGGCGCTCGTGGCGTGGCTGTCGGCGGACGACCCGGGCAACGTCATGATCGCGGGCGTGCTCGGCATGGTGACCTACATCCTGGTCAACGGGCTGGGCGAGCTGTTCTCGGAGGCGAGCGAGGACGACGGGGACGAGGACGGCGAGGAGGCGGCCGAGGCCCCGGCGGGGCGGTCCGGCCCCAGCCCGCTGGCGCTGGCCACCGGGAAGGCCGGGTTCTTCCTGTTCCTCTACCTGGAGGTGCTGGACGCCTCGTTCAGCTTCGACGGCGTCATCGGCGCGTTCGCGATCAGCACCGACCCGATCGTCATCGCGCTGGGGCTCGGCATCGGCGCCATGTACATCCGGTCCCTGACGGTCTTCCTGGTCCGCAAGGGGACCCTGCACGAGTACGTCTACCTGGAGCACGGCGCGCACTGGGCGATCGGCGCGCTCGCGACCTGCATGCTGATCAGCATCGGGCACCACGTGCCCGAGTGGATCACCGGCGGGCTCGGCGCCGGCCTGATCATCGCGGCGTTCGTCAGCTCCGTCGTCCGCAACCGGGGCGAGGACGGGGGCGCGTCCGGGACGCCGTCCGGCGGCGACAAGCAGTTGCACTCCAGCAACGTCTGACCGGCGCGTCCCGTCCCCGCGACCAGCATCGATTCACCAAAGGAGCCGAACGATGTCAATCTCGCTGCAGAAAGGGCAGAAGGTCTCGCTCGCCAAACCCGGCGGCGGGACGCTCAGCCGGGTCAGGATGGGGCTCGGCTGGGACGCCGTCGCCAAGAAGGGCCTGTTCGGCAAGGGCAAGGCGCAGTCGATCGACCTGGACGCGTCCTGCCTGCTGTTCGACGCCGCCGGGAACCTCGCCGACCAGGTGTGGTTCCGCCAGCTGCGCAGCAAGGACGGATCGGTCCAGCACACCGGCGACAACCTGACCGGCGAGGGCGAGGGCGAGGGCGACGACGAGGTCATCAACGTCGACCTGCAGGGCCTGCCCGCCAACGTCACCCAGCTGGTGTTCACGGTGAACTCCTTCACCGGGCAGGACTTCTCGCAGATCGCGAACGCGTTCTGCCGGCTCGTGGACGAGAGCACCGGACAGGAGATCGCCCGCTACGACCTGAGCGGCGCCGGCCAGCACAACGCGCAGATCATGGCCAAGGTGTCGCGGGACGGGCAGGGCTGGTCGATGACGGCGATCGGCGCGACCGCGACCGGGCGCACGTTCCAGCACCTGCTGCCCGCCGTGTCGTCCCACCTCTGAGCCCGACGAGCGGGTCAATGCGGCATTTCGACCACATCGACGCCGCGCGTCGCAAGCACCTGTTCTACCGGCACCCGCGCCCGTTCGACCGGCACGACGACCCGGCGGTGCTGGCGGTGGCGCTCGGCGCGACGCTGTACAGCCCCGCCACCCGGCCGGAGCTCGCCGCCGACGTCGAGCGGGCCGCGCGGCGCGGCGTGATGAGCATGGTCCTGTGCCTGGAGGACGCGATCGCCGACGACGAGGTCGAGGCCGGCGAGGCGAACCTGGTGGCGCAGCTGCGCGCGCTGCGCGAGGGCGGCGCGGAGGTGCCGCTGCTGTTCGTCCGGGTCCGCGACCCCCGGCAGATCGGCGACCTGATCGGCCGGCTCGGCGGCGCCGCCGAGCTGGTCAGCGGGTTCGTGCTGCCGAAGTTCACCCCGGCGGACGGCGGGCCCTTCCTCGACGCGCTGGAGGACGCGGCCGCCCGCACCGGGCTGCGGCTGCTGGCGATGCCGGTGATCGAGAGCCCGGAGGCGGTGTACGCGGAGACCCGCGCGGAGATGCTGGACGACGTGGCGCGGCTGCTGGCCAAGCACCGGCCGCGGATCCTCGCCGTCCGGCTGGGCGCGACGGACATGTCGGCCGCGTACGGGCTGCGCCGCCCGCCGGACCTCACGATCTACGACATCCGGCCGGTCGCGGGCGTGATCTGCGACGTGGTGAACGTCCTCGGCCGCGCCGACGGCACCGGGTACGTGGTGACGGGCCCGGTGTGGGAGTACTTCTCGGCGGGGGAGCGGATGTTCAAGCCGCAGCTGCGCCAGTCGCCGTTCGACGCGCAGCAGGCTGCGCCGCTGCGGCAGCGGCTGATCACCTCCGACCTGGACGGGCTGATCCGCGAGGTGCACCTGGACAAGGCGAACGGGCTCACCGGCAAGACGGTGATCCATCCGAGCCATGTCGCGGCCGTCCACGCCCTGTCGGTGGTGACCCACGAGGAGTACTGCGACGCCGCCGACATCCTGGGCGTCGCCGGGGGCGGCGCGATGGCCAGCTCCTACGCCAACAAGATGAACGAGGCGAAACCGCACCGCGCGTGGGCGCAGCGGCTGATGCTGCGGGCGCGGGTCTTCGGGGTCGCGGCGGAGGGCGTCACGTTCGTGGAGCTGCTGGAAGCGGCGGGCAGCCGGTGACCGCTTCGTGGGTGTCGTCGCGCCTCGGGGTGCGGCTCGTGGACGGTCCCCGCCCGGTGGGGGCCGGGCTGTCGTCTCTGGTGGGGCTCGCCGTGCGGCGCAATCCGCGGCGGGCGCATCTGCTGGTGTCGGCCGTGCTGGGCAAGCACGTCCCGACGGATCCTCGGCTCGTGTACGGGTCGGGTTTGCTGCTAGGCGAGCTTGTGCGCGCGCGCCTGCGGGGCGAGGAGCCGTCCCGTCCCGGTTCGCTTCTCGCGGACGCCCTGGACGGTGCGCCGGGGGCCGCCGCCGGGCTGCGCGACCTCATGCGCGCACCCCGCGTGCCCGTGGACGCGATCGTCCTGGGCTATGCCGAGACCGCGACCGCCTTGGGCCATTCGGTGGCGGACGCTCTGGGCGGCGCCTACTACCTGCACTCGACACGGCGTCCCGTGCCCGGGTTCGCCACCTACGGCGGCTTCGAGGAGGAGCACAGCCACGCCACGAGCCATCTGCTGCTGCCCGCCGACCCGGCCACGCTCGACCGGGACGTGCCGGTGGTGCTGGTGGACGACGAGCTCTCCACCGGCCGGACGGTGCTGAACACCATCGAGGCCCTGCACGCCGTCCGTCCGAGGGGCCACTACGTCCTGGCGGCCCTCGTCGACCTGCGCGGCTCCGCCGACCGGGCGCGGATGGACGCTCTCGCCGACCGGCTCGGCACCCGCATCGACGCGGTGGCGCTGGCCGGGGGGCACGTCGAACTCCCCGAAGGGATCCTGGAGGCGGGCCAGGCGCTCGTCGCCGGCCTCTCCGGCGGTTCCTCCGCCGTGGGCGAAGGGTCGTTCGAGGTGGCGCGCGCTTCGCTGGAGTGGCCGGCCGGGCTGCCGGACGGAGGACGCCACGGGTTCCTCCCCGAACACCGTGCGCGGCTGGAGAAGGACCTCGCCCGGATGGGCGACGTCCTCGTCGCGGGGCTCGGCGACGCGTCGCGCGTCCTCGTACTGGGGTTCGAGGAGCTGATGTACGCGCCGCTGCGCCTGGCGGAGGCGCTCGCTGACGCGCTGCCAGGCGTGGACGTCCGATACTCGACGACCACGCGTTCACCCGTCCTCGCCGTAGACGACCCCGGGTACGCGATAAGGACGCGCCTGGTGTTCCCCTCACATGACGACCCCGCCGATGGGCCGGGGGAGCGGTACGCCTACAACGTCGCTCCCGGGTCCGGCCGGCGCGGGTTCGACCGGATCGTCTTCGTCGTGGACGACGCAGGCGACACGGCCGCACTGGCGGACGGCCTCCTGGGACGGCTGCGGGCACTCGCGCCCGTGCTGGTCGCCACCGTCCCCGCTTACGGGAGGGACGCGTGAAGCCGCTGTACGGGCCGTCCTTCGGCAGCTACCCGGCGGAGGACGTCGCGTGGCTGCTCAAGGACCTCTCGCATGCGCGGCTGGAGGCGCCCACCGAGGAGCGTGAGGCGGCGATCCAGGCGGGCCGCGCCCACTACTCGGAGTCGCTGCCGGTCGAGTACCAGCCGGGCCCGGAGTACCGGCGGCTGTTCCACCGCGCCCTGGAGGCGTCGGCGGAGCGGCTCGCGTACGCGACCGGGCTGGTCACCGAGATGATCCTCGCCGAGCGCGGCCCGGACGCCGTCCTGGTGTCGCTGGCGCGCGCCGGGACCCCGGTCGGGATCCTGATGCGGCGCTGGGCCCGCCACGCCCGCGGCCTGGACCTCCCGCACTACGCGGTCAGCATCGTCCGCGACCGTGGCATCGACACCGCGGCGCTGCGCTACCTCGCCGAGCACCACGACCCCGCGTCCGTGATGTTCGTCGACGGCTGGACGGGCAAGGGCGCGATCACGCGGGAGCTGGCCGCCGCCGTCGCCGGGTCCCCGTTCCCGCCCGACCTCGCCGTCCTCGCCGACCCGGGGCGCTGCACGCCCCTCTACGGCACCCGCGACGACTTCCTGATCCCCTCCGCGTGCCTCAACTCGACGGTGTCGGGCCTGGTCAGCCGGACGGTCCTGAACGCCTCGCTGATCGGGCCGGGCGACTTCCACGGCGCGAAGTTCTACCGGGAGCTGGCCGGCGACGACGTGTCCGCCGCCTTCCTCGACGCCGTGTGCGCGCGCTTCCCGGACGTCGCCGAACGCGTCGCCAAGGACCTCCCCGGCCTGCGCGCCGCCGACCGGACACCCGACTGGTCGGGCTGGGAGGCCGTCCGGCGCTGCGCCGAGGCCGAGGGTATCGGCGACCTCAACCTCGTCAAGCCGGGCATCGGGGAGACGACCCGCGTGCTGCTGCGGCGCGTCCCGTGGAAGGTCCTCGTGCGGGCCGACGCCGGCCCCGAGGTGACCCACATCAGGCTGCTCGCCGGCGAGCGCGGCGTACCCGTCCACGAGGTCGAGCCCGGCCGGTTCCCCTACGCGTGCATGGGCTTCATCCACCCCCGGTTCGGCAAGGGAGCCGCCCAGTGACCGTCCTGGTGTGCTCGGACCTCGACCGTACGCTCATCTACTCCGCGGCCGCCTTCGCCCTGCACGGACCGGACGAGACCATGCCGCGCCTCCTGTGCGTGGAGTTCTACCAAGGCGCGCCGCTCTCCTACCTGACCGAACCCGCCGCGCGGACGCTCGAAGCCCTCTCCGCGGCGGCCATGCTGGTCCCGACGACCACGCGCACGCCCGAGCAGTACCGGCGCGTCCACCTGCTGGAGAAGCCGCCCGCCTACGCCATCTGCGCGAACGGCGGCCACCTCCTCGTCGACGGCGAGGACGACCCGGCGTGGGCCGAGACCGTCCGGGCCCGCGTCGCGGACGGGTGCGCGCCGCTCGCGGACGTCCAGCACCACCTCGCGCAGGCGAGCGGTGACTTCGTCCTCAAACAGCGCACCGCATCCGACCTGTTCGCCTACATGGTCGTCGACCGGACCGCGCTGCCGCCCGGATGGGTCGAGGACCTCACCGCCTGGTGCGCCGAACGCGGCTGGCGGACCTCCCTCCAGGGGCGCAAGGTCTACTGCCTGCCCGCCCGCCTCACCAAGGCCGCCGCCGCGGAGGAGGTCGCCCGCCGCGTCGGCGCGTCCGCGATGCTCGCCGCCGGCGACTCCCTCCTCGACATCGAACTGCTCGAAGCCGCCGACCTGTCGATCCGTCCCGCCCACGGCGAACTCCACGACGCCAGCTGGACGTCCCCCGCCACCTCCGTCACCGCCGCCCGCGGCATCGCCGCAGGTGAGGAGATCGCGGAATGGCTCCTGGAAGGCGCCACGCAAGCGTAAAAAATCACGCGCCCGCGCCCATGCGCGTTGAGAATCGACGCTCCCCGGGGGGTCGCCGTGACCGCGTTCTGAGGTGACAATCACGGTGAGCCCCTCTGCGAGGAGGTCACCTGGACAACATGAACTCCCGTCTGACCGGCGACGAGACCGCGCTGTGGAAGGCCGCGGCCCGGGTCCTCGACGCCAACTGGACCGGAACGGCCACCGCCGCGTCGCCCGGCCTCTACCCGCACCAGTGGAGCTGGGACGCGGCGTTCATCAGCATGGGCCTCGCCCGCCACCGCCGCGACCGCGCCGAAGCCGAACTGCTCTCCCTCTTCCGCGGCCAGTGGGCCGACGGGATGCTCCCGCACATCGTCTTCAACACCAGCCTCGCCCGCCACGCGTTCTTCCCCGGCCCCGAACTCTGGCGCAGCGAACACCAGCCCGCCGCGCCGCACGGCGTCCACACCTCCGGGCTCACCCAGCCGCCGCTGCACGCCCTCGCCGCCCTCCGCCTCCACGAATGCGCCGCCGACCTCGACGGCAGCCGCGCGTTCCTCGCCCGCCTCTACCCGATGCTGACCGCCCAGCACCGCTACCTCGCCCGCGCCCGCGACCTCGATTCCAGCGGCCTCATCGCCATCTGCCACCCCTGGGAGTCCGGCCTCGACAACAGCCCCGCCTGGGACCGCCCCCTCGGCGCCCTCCGGCTCCCGCCCACCTCCTACGCCCCCGCGCAGCGCCCCCACACCCTCCCCAACGGGGAGGACTACGACCGCTACGTCCGCCTCGTCGCCCTCATGCGCGAGGCCGGCTACCAGGCCGCCTACCTCCGCGAAGCGCACCCGTTCGCCGTCGAGGACCCCCTCGTCAACGCCGTCTACCTCGCCTCCACCCACGCCCTCGCCGACATCGCCGAGATCATCGGAGCCGACCCCGCCCCCCACCGCGAACGCGCCGACCGCGTCCACCACGCCATGCTCGACCGCCTCTGGGACCCCGACACCGGCTGCTTCCGCGCCCGCGACCTGCGCGACGACCGGCTGCTGCCCGTCATCACCGTCGGCTCCTTCGGCCCCCTCCTCGACCCCGAACTGCCCGCCCCCATCGTCCGCAACCTCGTCGACCTGCTGCTGTCCGCCCGCTTCGCCGGCGCCGCCGGCTACCCCGTCCCCACCTGCGACATCCAGGCCCCCGCCTTCGACCGCGCCGGCTACTGGCGCGGCCCCACCTGGATCAGCACCAACTGGCTCGTCTGGTACGGCGCCCTCGGCCACGACCTCCCCGTCGTCGCCGACCTTCTCTACGGCTCCACGATGCGGCTCGTCCGCCAGTCCGGCTTCCGCGAGTTCTTCGACCCGTTCGACGGCACCGGGCGCGGCAGCCACGACTACGCCTGGTCCGCCGCCCTCGTCCTCGACCTGCTGGGGGCCCGCCGTGCACCGCAGGCCGCCTGATCGCTTAACGTGAGGACATGCGCCTGCTCAGGGGTTCACTGCCCGCCGAGGTCCGCGCCGCGCTGACCCTCGACCGCGGCGAACGCGTCCTCGCGTCCGCCCCCACCCGCGGCGGCTCCCACGTCGCCGCCACCACCACCGCCCTGCACGTCCCGACGGCGTCCGGCGGCTTCACCCGCATCCCCTGGGAACGCGTCGACCACGCCACCTGGAAGGACGGCTGGCTCCACGTCCACGAGACCTCCGCGGGCCCCGAACACCACGTCCGCCTCACCGACCCCGGCTCCGTCCCCGAAACCGTCCGGGAACGCGTCACCGCCACCATCGCCGTCAGCCACCAGGCCCAGCTCCCCGGCGGCAAGGTCCGCATCGCCGGCCGGCGCCCCGCAGCCGGCGGCGACGTCCGCTGGACGTTCGTCTTCGACGCGGGCCTGGACCCGTCCGACCCCGGCCTCCGGGCCCAGGCCGAACAGGCCCTCGAAGACCTGCGCCGCCAGACCGGCCTCTAACCGGGATAGACCTCCGGCTGCTCCTTGTCGGCCTTGCGGCCCGGCATCTGCTCGGGCACCCGGTCCTTCAGGTGGTTCGCCTTGCCGCGCGCCGCACCGGCGAACTCCTCGCCCTTGGCCCGCAGCATCCCCGCGGCCTCCTGGACGTTGGGGTTCTCCGATACCTGCTGCGACAGCCGCTTGATCTGCTCGTACCGCTCACGCCCGGCCTTCGTCCCGAGGACGTACCCGACCGCGGCGCCTGCCATGAACATCATGCGCGTCTTCATGTCCTACTCCCACTGACGGCGGAACCGTGGCACCCCCCATACCCGCTAACGCCGCCCCCATCCATAACGTGTGCGCGAACAGCCCCCCACATGCGCTAACCTAGACCCGCCGCCAGGGGCCACGCCCCAACGCACGCACGATCCCGCGTAGCTCAATCGGCAGAGCAGCCGGCTGTTAACCGGCAGGTTATTGGTTCGAGTCCAATCGCGGGAGCTTCGGCGGCCTCGCCTGCTCGTTGAGCTTCGCTCACCTTCGCCGGGGCCCGTTATGTCTTCCCGGGGGGACGACCCCCCGGAGCCCCCCGTGCCACCGCCAGCCCCCACCCGCCCGCCCCCGGGGCTCCGCCCCTGGCCCCCGGCTCTGTCGGCCCTGATGGTTCTCTCTGCTTCTCCGGTCTGTTCACCTTGTGCCTCGGCGGTCGGGGCCCAGGCTTGATCGGCGGGCATCGTCGGCCGAGTGGGAGGCGGCCCGTCCGCTGGTCGCGGAGGCCATCCAGCTGCTGTGGGCGCGCTACGGGGGCGAGCCCAACGCGGTAGGCATGGGCTTCGGTCCGCTGAGGCGGGGCGGTCGAACTCTCGATACACCCGCCCGCGTGGTTCGTGTGGTGCGCAAGCTTCCCGAAAGCGAACTCGAGCCGAGCCAGGTGGATCGAGGTCCGGGGTGCCGCGATGGAGACCGACGTTGTCCAGTGGGGCAGCTCGTTGCGCGCTCCTCTCGATCCAGACGGCCTGGACGGCAGGGCGGCGGCGTCCGGGCACGGTGACGCGCCGTCGCCTGCGGCGGCCGAGAACTCCTCCGTGCCTGACAGCCAGCACGGACGAAGAGGCCGAGGCGCTCAGTTTCGGCGAGGAGGACGGCGACACCGAGGCCATGGCGTGGGCGTTTGCACCCCATGCCGGTGGGGTCCAAGCTCGTCAACGCCATGTAGCCGCATTTGAGAGGCTGCAGCCTCGTTGGGAAAGTGCGCGCGGGGCGCGGCCGGCATTGCGGATCTCCACGTCGAAGGGCAGGAAGGGCGCGAACTCCGCCCATGCGTCCGACCATGGCTTCACGATCGCGGGTACTTGTGGCACCAGTCGTCCTGGTGCTCGTCGATGTGCCAACCAGCGCGCCAACGCCGCTGACCTTCGTAAAGAGCAGTGCGCAAGTGATCGTAATCGCTGCTGCCCACCCTCTCTATGCTCAGTTGGCCGGTTTGCGGCACGTCGGTAACGGCGGGTGTGCTCGATGAGATGTCCAGGATGGAGAGAGCCGGGTACTTGGCGGGTCAACCTGTGAGGGTGATGATGAACATCTTCCGCCGTATTCAGCGATCAACTCTGCTCGTTCTGATTCTTTCGCCTGTCGGACTCCTGCTCATTGCGGTCGCAAGACTGTTGATCGTTTCGAATTACAATCCGACAACTGCTAATGCGATTGTTTCCTCAGGCGGGTACGTGAACACGCTGCTGAGTACAGTGGTTCCGCTGATACCTGCCTTTCTTCCTTATATCGCCCTGATTCTGCTCCTTCTCCGTCGAACGGCGGCGGGTGTCCTGGCGCTGACGGCGAGTGCTTTCATCTCTCCGGCCGCAATGAGTGGATCTGCTGCGATCACGCTTGCGAAAGATGATTGGCGCTCGATGTACAAGTGGGAAAGCGCGCGTTTCATTCTCATGCTGCTGCTCTTCGTGGTGGCAGTCGTCCTTTTGGCCGGAAACTTGGGCCTCGGCTACAGTTCGTTCCTCAAGACGCTCGGCGCCGTCGTCGCTCTGGCGCTCGTCCCGTACGTTCTTCACGTCTATGCAGTCCCGCATGGAGACGATTTCTATGCGGAACAGTTGAAGCGGCCATGGATGCCGGCCGAGAGAATCACTCTGGCCTCTCACCAGACGGTCATCGGCTACGCATTGCCTGGAAATGACAACTGGCTAGCCGTCTTGAGGGAGGATACCCGAGAGGTTGTCTACTATCCAGTGAGAGAGATTGCAGGACGGCAGGTGTGCCAGATGGCCGGCTTCAGTTCCATGGAACCACTGATCTCTCTATCCCATGCTTCAACTGGCGTTCCACTCTGTGTTCCAGGTCCGTGAACGGTCAGTGGCAGTGAAGATCAGGTGGCGTCGAGTACGGATCAGATGATGAGACTGATTTCTCCAAGCGATAGTGCCCCGGCGTCGGTCGTCCGTTATTTGCTGCCGCATGAGGAGCAAGTGATAACTATGCGACAACATCCGTTCGCTCTCCTGCCTCCGGCCGCAACGCTTGTGGGAAGTTTGATCGTAGCAATCTCCACTCCGGTGACATCGCACGGTCGGCACCTATCAGTGGCCATAATCTGGTCGCTGACAGCTCTGTTGGCCTTGGATTTGCTTCTGAACATTGTTCGATGGAACAAGGCGTATCTGGTAATAACGGATCAGCGATTGCTGATATTCTCGGGTCGATCTCCCAATAATGCCAATGTCCTACCTCTGGACGGACTTAAAGGGGTGACCATTCATCGATCCCTATCCGGCCGCATGATCGGCTACGGAACCCTCGTCCACGAAGGGCGCCCGATTTATCGCTTCCTGGTGTATCCCGAACAGATCAACCTTATCCTACAGGAATATCTCTTCCCTTCCCCTGCTCGTGAAGAGTGACGCTCAAAGTTGTCAGGTAATGGCGGACGCCGCCAGCCGATGATCTCGTGTGATCGAGTGCCGCGGGGTGGGGACGGCCCTCGCCGCAGTGAGTGATGCGATCATGCCCGCCGGTAGTTGGGGGTCAAGTCCGTCCCGAGCGCCACCTTGCCACTGGTCTTCCGGAAGCCCGGAAAATCACGCATCGCACCCAGCGAGACTTCTCGGTCTTGGTGTCGCCACCAGCACGAACCGACCGCCAGAACGCCACTGACGGGCAGCCGTGAAGCCAGCCGGAGTCACCGGGGCCGCGCGATGACGCAAACAGGTGCCCGAGACCCGTGCCTTGAGAGTCCCGTTCTGTGCGCATCATCCGCTCGGGGTGGTGGTAGACCGGCACTCGGCGTGGTCTGACCGATGATTTTTCTGCGCCGTGGTGGTCTGTACGCGGATACCGACTCACGGGAGGCATGACGCGTGCGGAAACTGACCTTCGCCATGAACCTGAGCCTGGACGGCTACGTCGCGGCGCCCGGCGACGACCTCGGCTGGAGTGTGCCGAGCGACGAGCTGTTCCAGTGGTGGTCCGACCGGGTGGGGGCAACGGAGCTGGCGCTGTACGGGCGCAGGCTGTGGGAGACGATGAGCTCCCACTGGCCGACCGCCGACCAGCAGCCTGGCGCGACACCGGCGGAGATCGAGTTCGCCCGCCGCTGGCGGGACATGCCGAAGGTGGTGTTCTCCTCCACGATCAGCACGGTCGACTGGAACGCCCGCCTGGTCACCGATGACGCGGTCACCGAGATCACCCGGCTCAAGGCCGAGGACGGCGGCCCCATGGACATCGGCGGCGCCACACTCGCCGCAGCGGCGATGCGGGCCGGGCTGATCGACGAGTACATCCTGGTCACCGCACCGGTTCTGGTGGGCGGTGGCCAGCCGTTCTTCACGGCGCTGGACGACTGGGTGAACCTGACCCTCGCGGAGACCCGGACGTTCCCCGACGGCGTGGTCCTGACCAGGTACGAGACCAAGCGCTGAGCGCCCGCGATCGGCTACACGCACCGGGGGAGCCCAGTTCGGAGCCCCAGTCCAGGCGCGGTGGACGGGGGTCCTGTTGGTCCCTGGTGACCGGCTGCGTGACTACGGCTCGCCGGTAAGAGCTTATCCATGGCGGTGCGCCGACTGGATGACCGGACGGATCTCCCGTAGATCGATGAACGTTCTGCGGGCGTCGGTGCTCTTCGGACGCCGGACAATCAGCTTTCTTTCAAGAGCGAGACGGCCTGGTGCACGGCGTCGGGGTCCGCCACGTGGAGCTTGGCGAGCAACCCGTCGACGTCGCTGGACGATATGAGGGTGCGGCCCGCAGCCGTCCAGGTGCCCTGCGCGTCCCGCTTGATCGTCCACGTGGGGAAGAGGTGCTGGAGCAGTAGCAGCGTGACGGGGTCGTTCATCGGGGTCGTCCTCGCGGGTCAGGGATGGTCGAGTTTCGCCCAGACGACCTTTCCGCCCTCGTTGAGCGGACGGACCCCCCAGTCGCGGACGAGTTCGGCCATGAGCAGCAGGCCCCGGCCGCTCGTGGCGGCGTAGTTCTCCGGCTGGATCTCCGGCCGCCCCTCTCCGGCGTCCCACACCTCCACCACCGGGAGGCCGTCGCGCTCGTCGCGGAAGATCCGGACGACGATCTGGCCCCGCCCGTGCCGGAAGCTGTTGGTGACCAGTTCGCAGACCACCAGCCGGCCCACGTAGTCGTCCTTGATCCCCCACTCGGCGAAGAGGTCGGCGAGGAACGTTCGGGCGAGGCGGGGGGCCTGGTCGTCGGGGTCGAGGACGAGCGTGGGCGGGACCTCTGGGGCGACTGCTGCTGACATGGCTGCGACCTTTGGAATGCGTCCGGATGTAGGTAACTCACCGCACAGACTTCACTCCAAGGCGTAGCGTTACCACCGAAGCGCCGAAACACACACGCGTGGCTAACGTTCGCATGCGGGTGGGTTCCCTCAACTCACGCATCGGAGGCCCCAGAGATGGCCGCACGCAAACCGACCCCGAAGCTCACCGCCTTCGGGGCGGAGGTCAGGCGTCTGCGGGAAGAGGTCGGCATTACACGGACGGAACTCGCCGGTCGAGCGACGGTCACGCGGAGCTACATATCCCAGGTCGAGTCCGGGCGTACCAAGTGCCGCAGGGACTTCGCGGAGCGGCTGGACAAGTCGCTCGACACAGGCACCGCCTTGGCCGACACGTGGGATGAACTCGTTCGCTCCAGCACCTATCCGAAGTACTTCGCGGACTTTCCGCGTGCTGAGTCGTCCGCAGTCATGCTGCGCGCCTTCGAGACCAGGCTCGTCTACGGACTCTTCCAGACGGAGGCGTACGCGGGGGTGATCCTGGATAACGAGGAGGCCGTCCAGGAGCGGCTGCGGCGGCAGATCGTCCTCACCAAGCCGAAGCCGCCCGCCGTGTTCGTCGTGCTGGACGAGTCCGTCCTCTACCGCGAGGTCGGGTCCGCGCAGATCATGCGTGAGCAGCTGGAGCATCTGCTCGCGCTGTCGGAACGCGACAACATCACGCTCCAGATCGCCCCGATGGCCTACCACCGCAAGGCTCGGGCGCCGTTCACCATCGCCACGCAGCCGGACCGCAGCGAGCTGGTGTTCCTCGAAAACGCCGTCGGCGGCGAGACGAGCGGAGAGCCGGGAGATCTGGCGGACGTGACGGACACCTTCAGTAGGCTGACGGCGAATGCGCTTTCGCCGAGCGCGTCGGCCGACCTGATCCGGAAGGTAGTGAGAGAGCGATGGACGTAACCTGGCGTAAGTCGTCCCGCAGCGGTGAGGCCGGAGATAACTGCGTCGAAGTGGCTGGGTTCCCAGGAGGGGTCGGTATCCGGGACAGCAAGGATCCGCATGGCCCGAAGCTGCTCGTAGGCCGGGACGAGTTCGCGGCTCTGGTGGCGTCCCTGAGGCATTAACCCCCCCGAACCGACGTGAGCGGCCCCGGATGCCTTGAAGGTCCCGGGCTCTCGTGTTCTCTGAGGCGCCTCGGCCTCGGTCTCTACCGCCGTCCTCCGGCGTCCGGTGTTCGAACGGTCACCCGCTCAAGGCGGCGCCCTCCCCTTTGCCGTCGTCCGTGAGGGTTCGTGGGCGGTGGCGATGGTGATGATTCGCGGAGACTGGAGGCAGCAGCCGAGCGGGAGGGGCGTCTCGTGGCGGAGGGGCGGCCGGAGTGGGCGAAGCGGATCACCGCTGAGCGGGAGGCCCGCGGTTGGGACAGGTCCCGGTTCGTCGAGGCGCTGCGGGCCCATGCCGACGGGCGGCTGCCGGGGGCGGCGTTGATGCTGCGACGCGTCCGAGCATGGGAGAGCGGAGAGGCCCTTCCCGAGGACGGCCACCGGCCCCTGATAGCCGAGACCTTCGGGACGGTCACCGCCGCGATCTGGCCGGGGGCCGGACGCCGGGACGGCCCTGCCGAACTGGTCGCCGCGACCGGCATGGACGAGATGGAGATCATCACCCGTCTGCGCGCCTCCTCGGCCGACCCGGACGTCCTGGAAGGGCTCCGCGTCACCGTTGACCGGCTGTGCAGCGAGTATGCGCACCTGCCCGCGGATCAACTGCTCACCGAGGGCCGGGCCTGGCTTCGCCGCGTCACGACTCTGCTGGACGGGCCGCTGCCGCCGGCCCGCCGCCGGGAGGTCCTGTCCCTGGCGGGGTGGCTCGCGGCGCTGGTCGGGTGCGTCGAGTACGACACCGCCGACCGGCAGTCCGCCGAGGCGACCCGGCGGGCGGCGCTCAGTCTGGGCGAGGAGGCGGGCGACACCGAGGTCCTGGCGTGGGCGTACGAGATGCGCGCCTGGTTCGCGCTCACCCGAGGGGACTTCCGCGGCGTCATCGCCGCCGCGGACGCCGGTTGCGCCGTGGCGCCCGAGTCGCGGGCGGCCGTGCAGCTCCACGCCCAGAAGGCCAAGGCGTGGGCTCGCATGGGTGACCGTCGACAGGTCGAACTCGCCCTGGGGCGGGGCCGCGGGCTGCTGGAGCGTATGCCCTACCCGGACAACCTGCACAACCACTTCGCGGTGGACCCGTCCAAATGGGACTTCTACTCCATGGACTGCTACCGGTGGCTCGGTGACGGCCGGCCTTCGAACGCACCAGAGAACAGGCTCGCGGCAATGTATGCCCGGGACGTCATCCGCCTCGGGACCGACGCGGGCGGAGCCGAGCGCTCGCCGATGCGGAACGCGGAGGCGCGTCTCACCCTGGGGCTGATCGCCGCCCGGGACGGCGACCTGAGCAGGGCCGTCCACTTCGGGGAACGCGCTCTTCAGGGCGAACGAAGGTCGCTGCCGAGTCTGCTCATGGTGTCCCGGGAACTGGGCGCCGCCGTCCAGGGGCAGTACGGGACGGAGCCGGGCGCGGCCGAGTACCTGGACCGCCTCCGCCAGCTCCGTGAAGCCGTCGGCTAGCCGACCGCCCGCTTCTGCCGATGACGTGGCGCAGGGCCTCCGTGCGGCTGTGGTCGGTTCGCTGATCGGTGGGGAACCGGGCGCGCGAGCGGGTCGTCATGCCTGGCTGTGCGGCCGCGTGTCCGGACGGCGTCCGCCGTTTCGGGGACGTCCACCGGGTAGATCGCCTGCGACGGTGGGAGGGGGCTGCGGGCGGCATGCTGGCGCTGGTCGGAATCTATGCCGTCGTGGCCGTCGGCGTGCCCTGGGCGCTCGGGCGGCACCGGCGCGTGATGGCGTGCGCCGCGGCTCTGCTGCCCGCGGCGACGGCGGTTTGGGCGGCGGCCCGGGCCGGGCGCGGGACCCTGGACACGACCGTCGTCTGGGCGGCCGACCTCGGGCTCGTGTTCGACTTTCGGCTGGACGCCCTGGCCATCGTGATGCTGCTGCTGGTCGGCGGGGTCGGGGCCGTCGTGCTCTGCTACGCGGGCTGGTACTTCGAGCGGTCCGAGCGGCTCATGACCGGGACGCTGGTCGCGTTCGCGGGCGCGATGACGGGCCTGGTGCTCGCCGACAACCTCCTCGTCCTGTACGTGTTCTGGGAACTGACCACGCTGAGCTCGTTCGTCCTCATCGGGCACACGCGCCCGGACCGGGTCGCGGACCGGCGCGCGGCCACGCAGGCGCTGCTGACGACCACGGCGTTCGGGCTGGTCATGCTGGTCGGGTTCGTGACGCTCGGGCAGGCCGCGGGGACGTACCGGATCTCGGCGCTGGTCGCGGACCCGCCGGGCGGCACGGCGGCGCGGGTCGGCGTGGTGCTGGTGCTGCTTGGGGCGTTCGCCAAGTCCGCGCAGGTTCCGCTGCACGCCTGGCTGCCCGCGGCGATGGTGGCGCCGACGCCGGTGAGCGCCTACCTGCACGCGGCGGCGATGGTGAAGGCCGGCGTGTACCTGGTGGCGCGGCTGGCGCCGGCGTTCGCCGGGGTCGCGCCCTGGCGGCCCCTGGTGCTGGCGGTGGGGCTGCTGAGCCTGCTGGTGGGCGGCGCCATCGCGCTGCGGCAGGACGATCTCAAGCGGCTGCTCGCGTACGGGACGATCAGCCAGCTCGGCTTCCTCATCGTCCTGCTGGGGAACGGGACGCGGACGGCGGCGCTCGCCGGTACGGCACTGCTGCTCGCCCACGGACTGTTCAAGGCGCCGCTGTTCCTCGCGGTCGGCGTCGTGGAGCACGCCACGGGGACCCGCCACGCGGACCGGCTGGCGGGGGCGGGCCGGCGGCTGCCCGTGCTGGCGGTCGCGGCGGCGGCGGCGATCGCGTCCATGATCGGCATCCCGCCGTTCCTCGGGTTCGTGGCGAAGGAGGCCGCGTTCGAGGCGTTCGCCCACGGCGGCCTGGACATCGCCGTCCTGGTGGGGGTGGTGGCCGGGTCGGCGCTGACGGTGGCGTACGGCGTGCGGTTCCTCCACGGCGCCTTCTCCGGCGGGACGGACGAGGGCCCCCGCGACCCCTGGGGGCTCGTCGTGCCCGTCGTGGTCCTCGCCGCCGCGGGATTCGCCGCCGGGCTCGTCCCGGGGGCGCTGCAGAAGCTGATCGGCCCCTACGCCGGGACGCTCGGAGGCGGGCACGACTACAAGCTCGCGGTCTGGCACGGGCTCGGCGTGCCGCTCGGGCTGTCGGCGCTCGCCCTGGTGGCGGGCGCCGGACTGTACGGGGCATTCGGCCGGACGTTCCCGGGGCGCTCCACGACCGCCCGGCTCCCGGACGCGCAACGCGCCTACGACGCCGTGATCGAGGGGACCATGGCGGGGGCGCACGCGGTGACGCGGCGGCTGCAGACCGGCTCCCTGCCGGTGTACCTCGGCGTGATCGCGCTGACCGTGCTGGCCGTGCCCGGGTCGGCCCTCGTGGCCGGGCTGGTCCGCGGCACCGGGCCGGGGTGGCCGGCGGGCGGGCCGCGGGCCTGGGACGATCCGATGCAGCTCGTCCTGTCCGCGGTCGTGGTCGCCTGCGCGGTCGCGGCGACGTGGGTGCGCGGCAGGCTGTCGGCGGTGGTGCTGCTGTCCGGCGCCGGCTACGGGACGGCGGGCCTGTTCATCGTGCACGGCGGGCCCGACCTCGCGCTCACGCTCGTCGTCGTGGAGACGCTGTCGCTGATCATGCTGGTGCTGGTGCTGCGGCGGCTCCCGGAGCGGTTCCCGCCCCGCCTGCGCCTGGCCCGCGCCCGGATCGCGACCGCCGCGATCAGCCTCGGCATGGGCGGGTTCGTCGGGCTGTTCCTGATGGTCGCGTCGCTGAGCCGGACCGCCGAGCCGGACGGGCCCGGCTACACCCGGCTCGCCGCGCAGGAGCACACGAAGAACGTCGTGAACCTGATCCTGGTCGACCTGCGCGCGCTCGACACGCTGGGCGAGATCACGGTGCTGGCCGCGACCGCGATGGGCGTCGCCAGCCTGGTGCTCGCCGCGCCCGGGGTGCGGCGGGGCGGGCCCGGCGGGCGGGACGGGGACGGGCGGCGGAGCCGATGGCTCGCCGCGCCGGGACGGCCGCCGCTGGGCGGCTCCCCGGTGGTGCTGGGGGCGGCGTCGCGGGTGCTGACCCCGACGATCCTGATCTTCTCGGTGTACCTGTTCTTCGCCGGGCACGGCCGTCCGGGCGGCGGGTTCGTGGGCGGCCTCGTCGCGGGCATGGCGTTCGTCCTGCGGTACCTGCCGGGCGGGCGGCGGGCGCTCGCCGCCGCGCTGCCCGTCCGGCCCGCCGCCCTGCTCGGCGCCGGGCTCGGCATCGCGGTCGCGACCGGCGCGGGCGGCTGGGCGGACGGCGGCGCGTTCCTCGGCTCGCACCACCTGGGCGGCACGGTGCCGGTGCTCGGCCATGTCGAGGTCCCCACCAACCTGATCTTCGACGCGGGCGTCTACCTGCTGGTGCTCGGGCTGGTGCTGATGATCCTCACCACCCTCGGGGCGAGCCTGGAGGAACCGGAGATCCCGGCGGAGGAGCCGACGTGACCGGGCCCGGACTCGTCCTCGTCGTCGCGGTCGCCGTGCTGTTCGCGGCCGGGTTCGACCTGCTGATGCAGCGGTCCCTCATCCGGATCGTGGTCGGCTTCACGCTGCTCGGGCACGGCGCCAACCTCGTCCTCCTGCTGGCGGGCGGCCGCGCCGGCACCCCGCCGCTGCTCGGCTCCAAGGGGCCGGGGCGGATGGTCGACCCGTTCCCGCAGGCGATGGCGCTGACCGCGATCGTGATCACCTTCGGCGTCACGGCGTTCCTGCTGGCGCTGGCCTACCGGAGCCGGCAGCTCAGCGGCGGCGACGAGGTCCCCGACGACGTCGAGGACCGCCGGATCGGCGCCGAGCGCCGCCGCCGCGACGAGGCGCCGGCCACCACGCCGCTGGAAGAGGAGCACCCCGGGCGGGAGGACGGCGCATGAACGTCCTGGTCCCGCTGCCGTTCGTGCTGCCGCTGCTCGGCGCGGCGCTGGCGCTGCTCGCGCGCCGGCGGCGGACCTGGCTGCGGGTGCTGGGCCCGCTGGCCGCCGCGGGCGTCGTCGCGGCCAGCGCCGCGCTGGTCGCGGCCGTGGCCCGGGACGGCGTCCTCGCCGTCCAGGCGGGCGGCTGGGCGGCGCCGCTCGGCATCACCCTCGTCGTCGACCGGCTCTCCGCGCTGCTGCTCGTGGTGTCCAGCGCGGTGCTTCTGGCGATCATGCTGCACGCGGTGGGGGAGGGCGCCGGCGGGCTCGGCGGGCACGAGCCCGGCGTGTTCTACCCCGCCTACCTCACGCTGACGGCCGGGGTCTGTCTCGTCTTCCTCGCCGGGGACCTGTTCAACCTCTTCGTCGCGTTCGAGGTCATGCTCGCGTCGAGCTACGTCCTCATGACGCTGACGCCGACCCGGGAGCGCGTGCGGGCCGGGATGACCTACACCGTGGTCAGCCTCACGTCCTCGATCCTCTTCCTCACCTCCCTCGGCCTGACCTACGCGGCGGCCGGGACGGTGAACCTCGCCGAGCTGTCGGCCCGCGCGGCGGACCTGCCGGGCGCGACCCGCACCGCGCTCGCCCTGCTGTTCCTCGTCGTGTTCGGCATCAAGGGCGCGATCGTGCCCCTGCACCTGTGGCTGCCCGACAGCTACCCCGCCGCCCTCACCAAGATCACCGCGGTGTTCGCGGCGCTGCTGACGAAGGCCGCCGTCTACGCGATCATCCGCGTTGAGACGCTGGTGTTCCCGCGCGACGACGCCTCCTGGGTCATGCTCGTCCTCGCCGCCGTGACGATCATCGTCGGGACGCTCGGCGCGCTGACGCACGACGACATCCACCGGGTGTTCTCGTTCATCCTCGTCGGCCACATCGGCTACATGCTGTTCGGCCTCGCCCTGTTCGACGTCGCGGGACTCACCGGCGCGATCCTCTACCTCGTCCACCACATCGTCGTACAGGCGACGCTGTTCCTGGCCAGCGACCTGATCCAGGGCCTCACGGGGGAGACGTCGCTGCACCGGCTCGGCGGGCTGGCCGGCCTGTCGGCGTTCATCGCCGTGCTGTTCTTCGTCCCCGCCATGAGCGTGAGCGGCGTGCCGCCGACCTCGGGGTTCGTCGCCAAGCTCGCGCTGTTCCAGGCGGGCGTCGGGTCGGGGAACGTGCTCGCCTACGCCGTCACGGGCGTGGCCGTGCTCGGGAGCGTCCTCACCCTCATGGCGATGACCCGGATCTGGACGCTCGGGTTCTGGCGCCCCCGCCCGGCGGAGGCCGGCGAGCCGCCCGCGTCCGAGTCCTACACGCCGGGCGGCGTTCGGCTCATGCAGGCCGTCACCGCCGTGCTGGTCATCGCCGGGCTGCTCGTCGCCGCGGTCGCCGGTCCGCTCGCGTCCTGGAGCCGGCACGCCGCGAGCGATCTCGTGGACCGGAACGCCTACCGGCACGCCGTCCTGGACGCGGGAGCGAAATGAGCGAAATAAGCGGAATGAGCGGAATAGGCGGAACCGTGCGCCGCGCCGGGTCCAGGCTCGTCATGGTCGTCTGGCTGTTCGCCGTCTGGCTGCTGCTGTGGGGACGCGCCGACGCCCTCATCGCGGCCGGCGGCGCCGTCGCCGTCGCCGCCGTCTCCGTGCTGACCCGGACGCCCGCCACCCCGTCGATCAGGCGGGTCCGGCCGCTGTGGTTCGCCGCGGCGGTCCTGGAGTTCGCCTGGGACCTGCTCGTCTCCAGCCTCGTCATCGGATGGCACGCCCTCTACCGGCCGCGGCGGGTCCGCGGCGCGATCGTCGAGGTGGACGCGCGGACGCGCTCCGAGCTCATCCTGCTGGCCGTCACGACGAGCATCTCCCTGCGCCCCGGCACCCTCCTGGTCGACCCCGACTGGGACCGGCACGTCCTGCACATCCACGCCATGCCCGTCCGCTCCCAGCGGGAGGCGGACGGCGCGCGGAACGGCGTGCTCCGCACCGAGGAGCGGCTGATGCGCGCCCTCGTGACCGCCGAAGACACCGAATCCACCAGGGAGGACCGATGAGCATCGTCTACGCCGCGGCCTTGGCGCTGCTGGGCGCCGCGTTCCTGATGACGGGCGCGCGGCTCGTCCGCGGCCCCTCCACGTTCGACCGCATCATGGCGCTGGACGTCCTGGCCGTCCTGCTGGTGAGCGGCATTGCGGTGCACACGGCCGTCGTCGACGAGACCGCGAACGCCACGGTCCTCGTGGTGATCGCGCTGATGGGCTTCGTGGGGTCGGTCAGCGCGGCGCGCCTGGCGGCGGCGCGGGCGGAGAGGCGGGAGCGGGCATGAGCGCCGCAGACGTCGTGAGCGCCGTGCTGCTGCTCGCCGGGGCCGGGTTCTGCGCGGTGGGCGCGCTCGGCATGCTCCGGTTCCCGGACCTGCTCACCCGGCTGCACGCGGCGACGAAACCGCAGACGATCGGGCTGCTGCTCGTCCTCGCCGGGCTGGCCCCGCGGACCGGCTCGGTGTCGTCCGCGACCCCGCTGCTGCTGGTCGCCGTCTTCCAGCTGATCACCGCGCCGGTCACCGCGCAGACCATCGCCGGCGCCGCCTACCGCTCCGGCGTCGTCGACCCCGCCACCCTCACCCTCGACGAGACCGGCCGCACGACCTGACCGGGCGCGGGCACCTGCCCGTGGGCCGCCCGCGGCGGGGATCAGTTTGCTCTGGGACGCCTATTCGCCATGGTGCTGGTCGGGAACACATTTCGGGACGTAGTGGTTGCAATCCGTCTTCGTGAATTGCTTCCTTCGGGTAATTGCTTCACGGCTCACCGTAATCGCTCTAGGGTCGAGAAGGAGCGGGACGGCAGGTGGCGACACTCGTCTCGCGCGACCGGAACCACCGCCCCTTCACCCCCCCCCGGAGGCGATGATGCCCCGCCGTCCCCGCGAGCTCGGAGTGCCGAAGACCCCCGTCGAATACTTCGGCGCCGAACTGCGCGCACACCGCGAAATGGCAGGTCTGGGCTGCCCGCAGCTCGCCGCCAAGCTCGGTTACTCGCCCCAGCGGATCGGTCAGGTGGAGCGGGGTGACAGCCCGCCGTCCGAGAACTTCGCGAAGGACTGCGACACGTTCTTCGAGACGAAAGGGACATTCTTTCGAATCTGGGAATGGATCCAGCGCGTCGGCCACCTCCACCTCCTCCCGCCCGGCTTCGCCGAATTCCTCCAGCGCGAGGCGGCGGCGCGGGTGATCCATAAGTTCGAGGCAATGGCTGTGACCGGCCTCTTCCAGACGCGGGAGTACGCATGCGAGCAGTTGAAGACGGGCCGGACACCCGAAGAAACCGAGAAGCTCGTTGCGACGCGGCTGGCTCGCCAGGCGATCCTTGAAGGCGAGGACCCCTGCCATGCCGTCGTGGTCTTCGACGAGTACGCCCTTAGGAGGCCCGTCGGGGGAGCGGAGGTCATGCGCGGCCAGATACAGCACTTGATCGATCTCTCCGACCGCCTCAACGTCACACTGCAGATCGTCCCGAGTGCCACAGGGGCCTATGCCGGTCTCCCCGGTGCTTTCACGTTGCTCAGATTCGAAGACGACCCTGATGTCGCCTACGTAGAGGGTCACATGAGCGGCCAACTGATCGAGCGGGCGGGCGCTGTGCGGGCATATGCGCTAGTTTTCGATTTGATCAGGGGCGTAGCGTTGCCTACCGGAGAGACCCTGAAGCTGCTTCACGCGATCTTGGAGGACCTGTGAGTATCGGTGATCAGTCGCAGCTGCAGTGGCGGAAGAGCAGTCGGAGTACCAACACCGGTGGTGACTGCGTCGAGGTGGCGGGGCTTGCCGCCGCGGTCGGGGTTCGGGACTCCAAGGATCCGGACGGGCCCAAGCTCCTCTTCGCGTCCGCTGAATGGCGAGCGTTCGCGCAGCATGCGAAGAGCGGCGGGTTCGACCTGCGCTGACCCGCCGCGTCCCGCTTCTGCGCTGACCTACTCCTCGGTGGCGGGGCTGCCGCCGGCCTCGAATTCCGCGAGGATGTCCTCCTCGGTGGCGCCTCGGCGCCAGTAGCCGGTGAACGTGACGGCGCGGCGGTCGAGGCCGCGCTCCTTCACCAGGTGCCGGCGCAGCGCCTTGACCACGGTGGACTCGCCGGCGATCCACGCGTACGCGCCGCCGGGGATCTTCGCGCCGCGGACGGCGTCCAGCAGCGTGCCGGGGGAGACCCAGGTGATGTCCGCGTCGGCGCCGGTCGGGAGGTCCTGCCGGTCGTCGGCGTGCGGGACGTCGATCCAGACCTGGGCGGACGCCCCGGCGGGCAGCCAGGCGAGGTTCCCGGCGATGGCGGGCAGCGCGGTCAGGTCGCCGGCGATGACGACCGGGGCGCCGGGCGGCGGCCGGAAGTCGTAGCCGCCGTTGTCGGGGCCGGTCGGGCCGAGGATCGTGACGCGGTCGCCCGAGCGGGCCGCCTCGGCCCACCGGGCGGCCGGGCCGGAGGAGCTGTCGGCGTGCAGCGCGAAGTCGACGTCCAGCTCGCCGGGCCGGTGGTCGCGGACGGTGTAGGACCGCATGATCCCGCGCACGGCCGGGTCCAGCGCCCGCCAGTCGGCGAACCACGTGTCGCCGGTGCTGTCCTCCGGCATGACCGGCGCGTCCTGGTGCGGGTGCGGGAGGAACAGCTTGAAGCGCTGGTCGCGCCCGGCGGTGGCGAAGCCGTCCAGGTCCGTCCCGCCGAAGGTGATCCGGACCATGGACGGCCCGAGCCGCTCGGACCGCAGGACGTGCAGGTCGAAGAACGCGTACGGGTGGGCCGGGGTCGTCATCGCGCCGCCTTTCAGCCGGTCTTCTTCGCGGAGTTCAGGGCGGTGGCGACCGCTTCGAGGAGCGGCGCGCAGCCCTCGTAGGAGAAGCGGGGCTCCGGCTGCCATGCGATGACCTGGCCGGCCTTCACCGCCGGGAGGTCCTTCCAGGACGGCTTGGAGCCGAGGTCCTTGGGCTGGAGCGCCTGCGTGCGGGAGTCGAGCATGATGAGGTCGGCCTTGTACTTGTCGGCGTTCTCCCAGCTCAGGTTCTCGAAGTAGCCGTTCTTGTCGAGCTTGTCCGGCACGATGAGGTCGACGCCGAGCTCCTTGTAGTAGATGAGGTCGGTGTTCATGTTCGGGCTGGACGCGTAGAACAGGTCGGGGCTCGCGGACGCGGCGAGCACCTTCAGGCCCGGCTTGGCCTTGGCCGCCGCCCGCACCGCCTCGGCGGCCTTCTCGAACCGGGCCTTGGCGGCGGTGACCTTCGCCGACTTCAGGTCGGCGCCGAGGGCGGCGGCGAGCGCGGCGGTCCGCTCGATCGGCTTCGGCAGCGCCACGGACCCGGCGGAGATCGCGACGCTCGGCGCCAGCGCGTAGATCTTGTCCTTGCTCTCGGCGGGCACGTAGAACAGCTCGCCCGGCAGGAACATGTTGTCGGCGAGCAGTTCGGGGCGGAGCGCGGCGTACTTCTCGATGTTGAACTCGCCGAACGCGTTCCCGATGATCTCCAGCCGGTCGACGGGCAGGTTCCCGGCCTGCGGGTCGGGGCTGCCGTCCTTCAGCTTCGTCGGGCCGAACACGCCGACGAGCTGCTCGTCGATGCCGAAGTCGTAGAGGGCGGCGGCGGTGGCGACGTAGCCGACGACCCGCTGCGGGCGCTTCGCGAGGTCGACCTTCGTGCCGCGGTCGTCGGTGAACGTCCAGGCGCCGCCGCCGGGGGACGCGGTGCCGTCGGCGCCGCCGTCACCGCCGCACGCGCTGATCAGGGCCCCGAGGGCGACGGCGCCGCCGGCGCCCAGGAAGGCGCGGCGGGTGAGGTGACGGACACCGGTGTTCGACATGCGGTCTTTCTCCCAAAATCAATATCTGTCTGCCGGATGGTCGGCCCGGCGGCACTTAGGTTAACCTAACCTAAGATCTTGTCCAGAGGGGGGCCGCCAGGTGCTGTCGACCATGCCGCCGCCGCTCGCGCAGCGGCCGCCCGCGCGAGCGCGGCGCGGCCCGTGGCAGGCGGCGGGACTCCTCGGCGGGCTGCTGTTCCTGCTGGCCGCCGTCGTGCTGAGCCTCGCGGTCGGCGCCAAGCCGCTGTCGCCCGGGGAGGCGTGGGACGGGCTGCTGCACCCCGGCTCGGCGGCGTACACGGTCGTCCACGACATGCGCCTGCCGCGCACGCTGCTCGGGCTGCTCGCCGGGGCGGCGCTCGGGCTGGCCGGGGCCGTGATGCAGGCGCTCACCCGCAACCCGCTCGCCGACCCGGGCATCCTCGGCATCAACGCGGGCGCCGCGGCGGCCGTCGTGTCGGCGATCTCGTTCCTCGGCATCACGTCCTTCACCGGGTTCGTGTGGTTCGCGTTCGCGGGCGCCGGCGCGGTCGCGGTGCTGCTCTACGCGGTGGGCGGCGGGCGCGGCGCCACCCCGGCCCGGCTCGCGCTCGCCGGGGCCGCGCTGAACGCCGCGCTGTTCTCCTACGTGAACGCGGTGCAGCTGCTCGACACGGCGTCCCTCGACCGGATGCGCTTCTGGACGGTCGGCTCCCTCGCCTCCGCGCAGAACTACACCGTCGTCCGCGTCGCGCCGTTCGTCGCCGTGGGGCTGGCGCTCGCGCTCCTGCTCGCCCGCCCGCTCAACGCGATGGCGATGGGCGATGACGCGGCCCGCGCGCTCGGCGCCGACCCCGGCCGCGCCCGGATCGCCGCGATCGCCGCGATCACCCTGCTGTGCGGGGCGGCGACGGCGGCGTGCGGCCCGATCATCTTCGTCGGGCTGATGGTGCCGCACCTCGTCCGCGCGCTGACCGGCCCCGACCTGCGGCGGCTGCTCCCGTTCTGCGCGATCCTGTCGCCCGCGCTGATGCTGGCGGCGGACGTGCTCGGGCGCGTTGCCGTCCGGCCGTCGGAGCTGCAGGTCGGCATCGTGATGGTCGTGGCGGGCGGGCCGGTGTTCCTGTACTTCGTCCGGCGCCCGCTGAGCAGGGCGGCGGCGTCGTGAGCCGCGCGCCGCACTTCGCCGTCGTCCGGACCCCGGCCGGGCCGTCGTTCCGCTTCCGCCCCCGCGCGTTCGCCGTCGCGGCGGTCTGCCTCGCCGTCGCGCTCGGGACGGGCGTGCTCCTCATCGGCAGCGGCGACTTCCCGATGAGCCCGCCCGACGTCGTCCGCACCCTGCTCGGGCGGGGCACCCCCGCCGACTCGCTGATCGTCAACCAGATCCGGCTGCCGCGCGTGGCGGCGGCGCTCGCCGTGGGCGCCGCGCTCGGCCTGGGCGGCGCGATCTTCCAGTCGCTGACCCGGAACCCGCTCGGCAGCCCCGACATCCTCGGGTTCAGCCAGGGCGCGGCGAGCGGCGTCCTCGCGGTCATCGTGCTGACCGGCGGCGGCACCGCCGCGGTCGCGGCCGGCGCGGCGGGCGGCGGGCTGCTCACCGGCCTGGCCGTGTACGCGGTGGCGGGACGGGGCGGCGCGCACGGGCAGCGGCTCATCCTCGTCGGCATCGGCGTCGCGGCGATCCTCACCGGCGTGAACGGCTACCTGCTCACCCAGGCGCACATCACCGAGGCCGCCCGCGCCGTCCTGTGGCTGACCGGCAGCCTCGACGGCCGCGACTGGGCGGACGCCGCGCCGGTGCTCGCCGCGCTCGCCGTCCTCGGGCCCCTCGTCATGGTCGGCTGCGGCCGGGCGCTGCGGATGCTGGAGATGGGCGACGACGCCGCGCACGCGCTCGGCGTCCCCATCGAGCGCGTCCGGCTGGTCATGCTGGCCGCGGCCGTGCTGCTCACCTCGCTCGCCGCGGCGGCGGCCGGGCCGGTCGCGTTCGTCGCGCTGACCGCGCCGCAGCTCGCCCGCCGCCTCACCCGCACCACCGGCCCGAACCTGCTGCCCTCGGCGTGCATGGGGGCGGCGCTGCTGGTGGCCGCCGACTGGGTCGCGCAGCGCGCCTTCCCCGGGCACCAGCTCCCGGTCGGCGTCGTGACGGGCCTCCTCGGCGGCGGATACCTGGTCTGGCTCCTCGTGACCCAACGCAAGACGGGACGGATCTGAATGAAGGACTCTCTGGCCACCGGCGCGCGGCTCACCGGCGCCCGGCTGACGCTGGCCTACGACAAGCGCACCATCACCGAGAACCTCGACGTGGCCGTCCCGGACGGGTCGTTCACCGTCATCGTCGGCCCGAACGCGTGCGGCAAGTCGACGCTGCTGCGGGCGCTCGCCCGGATCCTGAAGCCGGCGGACGGGGCGGTCGTGCTCGACGGGCGGCCCATCGCGGACTGGCCCGCCAAGAAGCTCGCCCGGACGCTCGGGCTGCTGCCGCAGTCGTCCATCGCGCCGGAGGGCATCACGGTCGCCGACCTGGTGTCGCGCGGCCGGTACCCGCACCAGAGCCTGCTGCGGCAGTGGTCGCGGGACGACGAGCGGGTCGTCGCGAAGTCGATGGCCGCGACCGGCGTCGCCGACCTCGCCGACCGGCATGTGGACGAGCTGTCGGGCGGGCAGCGGCAGCGCGTGTGGATCGCGATGGCGCTCGCGCAGCAGACCCCGCTGCTGCTGCTGGACGAGCCGACGACCTACCTCGACATCGCCCACCAGATCGAGGTCCTGGACCTGTGCGCGCGGCTGCACGAGCAGGGCCGCACGGTCGTCGCCGTCCTGCACGACCTCAACCACGCCGCCCGGTACGCCACGCACATGATCGCCATGCGGGACGGTCGGATCGTCGCGGCGGGCGGCCCGTCCGAGGTCGTGACGTCCGAGCTGGTCGAGGAGGTGTTCCGGCTGCCGTGCCGGGTGATCGGCTGCCCGGAGACCGGGATGCCGCTCGTCGTCCCGGCCGCGCGGAACCGGGTGCCCGCCCCGGCCTGAACCGGGCGCGGCGGCGGAGTCCGAGCGCAACCTCACGACCCCGCCGCTCGCGCTGTACGGGCCACCGGCCGAGGGCCTCGCCGCCCTCGACCGGATCGCCGCTCATCCGCGCAAGGAGCCCTAGGACCCGGACGGGACCTTGTAGGTCTCGGCCGCCTCGGACTCCTGCGGCTCCCGCTCGACGACCATGCCGCCGAGCGCCTTGGCGTCCGTCCGCAGGATGTAGGTCCGGCGGGTGCCCGGCTCGTCCACCTTCGAGAAGTCCATCGGGGTGCCGTAGCCGCCGTCGTGCGCGGTCGTCGTCCGGTGCGCGGTGATCAGGCCCTCGCGGGTGAGGTCCTTGGCGTCGCACGCCTTCTTCAGCGCGTCCGCGAAGATCACGGCGCCGGTGTAGCCGTTGACGACGGCGCTGTCGCGCGGCTGCCCCGGGTACTTCTTGCCGTAGTCGTCCGCCAGCTTCTTGACCAGGGGCAGGTCGGACGAGATCGGCGCGCCGGCGCTGGCGAGGTAGAAGCCCTTGAGCAGCGCGGGCGCGGCGGCGGTCTGCAGCAACTGCGGGGAGAACCCCGAGTTGCTCGCCACGATCGGCGCCGTGATCCCCTTGCTGCGGGCGACGCCCGCGAGCGACGCCGACTGCTTCGGCCCGGCGCTCATCAGGATGGCCGCCACCCCGGCCTCCTTCAGCGCCGAGACCTGCGCGGTCATGTCGTTGTCGGTCGCCTTGATCTTCTGCTCGACGATCGTCAGGCCCAGCTTCCCGGCCGCGTACTTCGAGCCCGCGAGCGCGCTCTCGCCGTAGTCGCCCTCGAAGTACACGTGCCCGATCTTGTCGCCCTTCTTGATCCCCTTCTCCTCGGTCAGGAAGTCCAGCGCGTTGATCATGTCGACGTCGTAGGTGGTGCCGGTGACCTGGATGTACTTGTTGCCGAGCAGCGTCGTCGCCCACGCGTTCGGGATCACGAACATCTTGTCGGCGGTGATCCGCTGCTTGAGCGCCGTCACCATCGGCGACCCGACGAACTGGGCGAGGCCGATGACGCTCGACTGCATCTCGCTGTACCCGGCGACCGCCTTCTGCACGTCGTAGCCGTGGTCGCGGACGACCAGCTCGATCTTGCGGCCGCAGATGCCGCCCTGCTCGTTGACCTGCTCGAAGTACATCTGCTGCGCCTGGGTGAGGCTCTTGCCGAGCGGCGCGTACACGCCGGTCAGGTCGGTCTCGACGCCGACGCGGATGGTGTCGTCGGTGACGCCGGGGCCGGTCTTGACGCCGTCCTTGCCGGTGCCGCCGGACTCGCCGGTCGCCTTGCCGCTGCACCCGGACGCCATGCTCAGCGGCAGCGCGAGCGCCAGGGCGGCGACCGCCGTGAGGCGTGCCGTTCGGTTCATGTGGGTTGCTCCTCTTGTTCGAGTCGGGTGAGGGGACGGGCGGCCCGGCGCCGGGACGCGGCGGTGCGCAGCCGCGGCCACATCCCGGTCAGGCCGCCGGGAAGGAACAGGACGACGGCGACGACGGCGGCGCCGTACAGGATCCGGGCGGCCTCGGCGGGGGAGACCCCGCCGGAGCCCGGCGCGGCGACGAGCGGAAGGTCGTCGCCGAAGCGGGTGAGGAGCTGGGGCAGGACGGACACGAACACCGCGCCCGCGACGGCCCCTCCGGCGGTGCCGAGCCCGCCGATGACGATCATGGCGAGGTAGTCCAGGGACAGGAACATGCCGAAGTAGTCCGGGACGGTCCGCCGGAACACCAGCGCGAGCAGCGCCCCGGCCGCCCCCGCGTACATCGACGACAGCACGAACACCCCGGCCCGGTAGCGCGCCACCGGCACGCCCATCACGGCCGCCGCCGTCTCGTGGTCGCGGATGGTGTTCATCGCCCGTCCCGGCCGGCCGCGCAGGATGCCGCGCGCGATCCACGCCGCCGGGATCAGCAGCAGGACGGCGAGGAACCACAGCCGCTCCAGCGCGCCGAGCGGCACGTTGAACAGCACCAGCTCGGGGCTGTCGTCGAAGCGGAACCCGGCCAGCTCCAGCGGCGGGACGTCCCGGCCGTTGAACCCGCCGGTGACCGTCTCGGCGTTGAACAGCACGTGCTGCCCGATGAAGATCAGCGCGAGGGACGCGATGCCGAGGTAGACGCCGCGCAGCCGTCCGGCGATGGGGCTGAACAGGCCGCCCGCGACGCCGGCGAGGACGATCGCGCCGAGGAACGCCAGCGGGGTCGGCAGCCCGAGGCCCGTGACGTGCGGCCCGTCGTCGGACGCCAGGTACACGTACCCGTAGGCGCCGACCGCGAGGAAGAACGCGTGCCCCATCGACAGCTGCCCGGTCGCGCCGGTCAGCAGGTTCAGGCCGATGGCGCCGATCGCCGCCGACATCGCGAACAGGCCGGTCTGGAGCCAGAACGCGTCCAGGTAGAAGGGCAGGGCGAGCAGCACGAGGGTTCCCCCGAGGGCCGCCGCCGCCCGGAGCGGACGTTCAGACACGCGACAGCTCCCTCGTCCCGAACAGCCCGGCCGGGCGGACCAGCAGCACCAGCAGCATCACCAGGAACGGCGCCACCTCGCCGATGCCGCGCCCCATGAACGCCAGGTCGCCCTGGTAGCCGGTCGCCAGCGACTCGGTGAGCCCGACGATGAGGCCGCCGACGAGCGCGCCCGTCGTGGAGTCGAGCCCGCCGAGGATCGCGGCCGGGAACGCCTTCATCGCCGCGAAGGACGTGCTGCGGTCCAGGCCCGGGGTGGGGAACACGGTGAGGAACAGCGCGGCGACCGCCGCGAGCGCCCCGGCGATCGCCCACGCGGCCAGCGACACGCGGGTCAGCCGGACGCCCATCAGCGCCGCCGTCTCGCCGTCCTCGGCCGCCGCCCGCATCGCCACGCCCCACGAGGTGTACCGGAACGCCAGCAGGAACGCCGCGATCAGCAGGGACGCGACCGCGAACGCGGCGATCCGGGTCTGCGCGATGCCGACGCCCCCCACGTGCACGATCTGGTCCCGCCAGGGGTCGCCCATCGACAGGACCTGCGACCCGATCTCCCGCGTCAGCGCGGTCGTCAGCACGATGTCGACGCCGATCGTGACGATCGCGAGGACCGCGTGGTTCTCGACGCGGGCGCGGCGCAGGACCAGCACCTCGACCAGCGCGCCCGCGACGGCCGCCGCGGCGACGCCCGCGCCGAGCGCCGGCAGGAACCCGATGTCGTCGTGCAGGACCGCCGTCACGTAGCCGCCGACCAGCAGCAGCGACGCGTGCGCGAAGTTGACCACCTCGGTGGCCTTGAAGATGATCACGAAGCCGAGGGCGATCAGCGCGTACACCGACCCCGCCGAGACCCCGTTGACCACCAGCTCGATGAACGTGCTCAAGGGTTTCCCTCCGAATCCGCGGCGGCGTGCGCGGCGCCGAGATAGGCGCGGATCACGGCCGGATCCCGCTGCACCCGCGCCGGTTCGCCGCCCGCGATGCGCCGGCCGAAGTCGAGGACGGTCACCTCGTCGGCCAGCCGCATGACCATGCCCATGTCGTGCTCCACCAGCAGGACCGAGACCCCGAGGTCGGCGCGGACCCGCCCGATCACCTCGGCCATCCGCCTGCGCTCCGCGCCGTTCATCCCGGCGACGGGCTCGTCCAGGAGCAGCAGCCGCGGCTCCATCGCGAGGGCGCGGGCCAGCTCGATCCGCTTCTGGACGCCGTACGGGAGCAGGCCCACCGGCGCCGCCAGATGCTCGTCGACGCCCACGAACCGGGCGATGTCCCGGACCCGCGCCCGGTGCCGGGCGTCCTCGCGGCGCGCCCGCGGCAGCCGCAGCCCCGCCGACGCGAACCCGGCCCTGGTGAGCCGGTGCCGCCCCAGCATCAGGTTGTCCTCGACCGACAGGTGCCGCGACAGGGCGATGTTCTGGAACGTCCGGGCCACGCCGAGGCCGGCGATCCGGTGCGGCGGCAGCGCGGTCAGCTCCGCGCCCCCGAACCGGACGCTGCCCTCGCTCGCCCGGTACACGCCGGACAGCACGTTGAAGCACGTCGACTTGCCCGCACCGTTCGGCCCGATGACCGCGTGGACGCTGCCCTCCGCCACGGTGAACCCGACCCCGTCCAGCGCGGTCAGCCCCGCGAACCGCACCGTGAGCCCCTCGACCACCAACTCGGTCGCGCCCGTCTCCTGCGGGGGGTCGACCCCCCACGCCCCCCGCTTCGCTTCGCTCATCCGGCCCACCGCTCCAATGAGGGCGGCGGCACCGAATCGTCGCCGCCCCCGTCCTCCTCGCCGCCGACGCCCAGGTAGCGCCGCCGGACCTCGTCGCTCGCGGCCAGGTCCGCCGAGGGCCCGTGCAGCGTGACCGCGCCGACCTCCAGCACGTGCGCGGTCGACGACAGCTCCAGCGCCAGCGCGGCGTTCTGCTCGATCAGCAGGATCGCGGTGCCCTGCAGGTTGATCTCCCGGACGGTCTCGGCGATCCGCTCGGCCATCAGCGGCGCGAGGCCGAGCGTCGGCTCGTCCAGCAGCAGCACCGACGGGCACGCCATCAGCGCCCGCCCGATCGCGAGCATCTGCTGCTCGCCGCCGGACAGCAGCCCGGCCCGCTGCCGGGCCCGCTCGGCGAGCACCGGGAACAGCTCCAGCACCCGCCCGTGCGCCTTGGCCGCCGCGCCGCGGCCGGGCGCCCCGAGCGCGCCCGCCCGCAGGTTCTCCTCGACGCTGAGCCGGCCGAACACCCGCCGCCCCTCCGGCACCTGCACGACCCCGGCCGCCACGACGGTGGCCGGGTGCAGCCCGACGAGGGACCGGTCGCCGAGCCGGACCGCGCCGGTGTCCACCGCCCCGCGGTGGAACGGCAGCGTGCCGGAGATCGCCCGGAGCAGCGTCGTCTTGCCCGCCCCGTTAGCGCCGAGCACGGCCGTGACCGAGCCCGCCGGGACGTCCAACGAGACACCGCGCAGGGCCCGCACCGCCCGCCCGTAGCTCACCGAGAGATCGCGGACCGCGAGGGTCCCGTTCGACATTCGCCCCTCCAGAAGTTCGTGTGGCGGGCAGCCCAGCACGGGCCCGCGACCTGCGTCCACATGCCGCGGGCAAGACGTGGCGGGGGTCCAATCGAACGACGTTCGGGTTGTGCGGCGAGCACAGCCGCGGCGCGGTTCGACCCTCCGGGCGCGCGCGTGCGTATGTCCCGTCATGAGGGAGAATCTTCGGCGGCGATGGCGTACCGGAGCTGCCGTCGCCGCGGCGCTCGCCCTGACGGGCGCGTGCCAGTTCGAGCTGCGGCCGCCGCCCGGTCAGGCCCGTCCGGCCGCGCAGCGCACCGCGGCCCCCGCGCCCCGGGGCGCGCAGGCCGCGTTCGACGAGACCGGGTTCCAGGAGGACCTGGGCACCGCGGCGTCGACCACCGACGAGTTCTGGCGGCGGCACTGGACGGAGCTGTTCACCGGCGCCTACAGCTCACCGCGCGTCGTGGGCCTCTACGACGGGCGCGACCCCCGCCGGGCGCCGCGCTGCGGCAAGGAACGCCTGACGCGCGACAACGCGGCCTACTGCCCGTCCGGCGACTATGTGGCGTGGGACGCGCACCTGATGCGCTCGGGCTACGCCCGCGGCGACGCGTGGGTCTACCTGGTGATCGCGCACGAGTGGGGCCACGCGGTCCAGGCCCGGCTGCAGCGCGGCCTGGTCTCGCCCGCCGCCGAACTGCAGGCCGACTGCCTGGCCGGCGCGGTCCTCTACGGGTCGGCCGGCGACGGCACGCTGCGGTTCGAGCCCGGCGACGAGCAGGAGCTCGTGGACGCCTTCCAGGTCATCGGCGACAAGGCGCCCTGGACGAAGCCCGGCGACCACGGCTCGGCCGTCCAGCGGCTGCGCAGCTTCTCGCGCGGCGGCGAGAGCGGCGTGCGGGCCTGCTTCCGCTGACGCGGGACCGGCTCACCGGCTGAGGTGGCGCTCCACGGACTCGACCTTGGCGTCGAGGGCGCCGGTGACCCCGGGCCGGATGTCGGCCTTCACGACGAGCCCGACCCTGGGCGCACGGGCCGCCACCGCCTCGGTGGCGGCCTTCACCACGGCCATGACCTCGTCCCACTCGCCCTCGATCGTGGTGAACATGGCGTCGGTCCGGTTGGGCAGCCCGCTCTCCCGCACCACCCGGACGGCCTCCGCGACCAGTTCGCCGACCTCCTCACCCGTACCGAGCGGCGTCACCGAGAACGCGACGAGCATCGTGCACCCCCTAAGGCTGGACGACCTGCCTCACCACGATCTCATCCAGCCGCCGCTCGACGATCGCCCCCACCGGCCAGTCGCGCACGAGGCACCGCAGCAGCGCGGCCTCGTGCTCGGCGAACGAGGGGTCGCAGCCCTGCTGCTCAAGGCTGGACCTGATCGCCAGGACGTAGTCGGCCTCGTCGAATCCGGGGATGTCCCGGACCATCGCGGTCGTCGTGGCCCGGTGCGAGTTGAGCCCGGCGAACGACCGGCCGCAGCCGCAGCCGCCGTCCGGGTCGCCCCGGTCGCGGGCGCACACCGTCCCGATGTGGACGAGTTCCCCCTCGACGCACCAGTCGAAGTCGTTGTCGCGCAATCCCTGGCCGGCGTTGGTCGCGGTGAGCAGCTTCAAGGCAAACCCCCTCGGTCCTCGGACCCGTCAACCGTACGAGGGGGGTCTGACATAACGTTCAAAGCATGAGCGATGACAAAGACGTCCTGGTTCAGCGCGACGGCCCGTTCACCACGATCACGATGAACCGTCCGAAACGCCGCAACGCGCTCTCCAAGGCGTTCCTCAAGGATCTGACGGCGGCGTTCGCCGAGGTGGGCGCCACGGACGCCCGCGGCGTCGTCCTGGCCGCGAACGGCCCGGTCTTCTCCGCCGGCCACGACTTCGCGGACATGGCGGGCGCCTCCCACGCCGACGTCCGCGACCTGCTCCAGGTGTGCACGGACCTGATGCGGACGATCCAGTCGGTGCCGCAGGTGGTGGTGGCCCGGGTCCACGGCCTCGCAACCGCCGCCGGCTGCCAGCTGGTCGCCAGCTGCGACCTGGCGGTCGCCGCCGAGAGCGCGGGTTTCGCGGCCCCCGGCGGCAAGGGCGGCTGGTTCTGCCACACGCCACTGGTCGCGATCTCCCACAACATCGGCCGCAAGAGGGCCGCCGAGATGGCCCTCACCGGCGAGATCGTCGACGCGAGGACCGCCGCGGACTGGGGCCTGATCAACTACGCCGTCCCCGACGAGGACCTCGAGAAGACGACCAACGACCTCCTCACCCGCGCCACCCAGGGCAGCCCCCGCAGCAAGGCCCTGGGCAAACAGGCCATGTACGCCCAACTCGACCGCCCGGAACAGGACGCCTACGCCTACGCGATCGAGGTGATGGCCGCGTCCAGCCAGACCCCCGAGGCCCAGGAGGGCATGACGGCCTTCCTGGAGAAACGCCACCCCACCTGGCCCGCCTGACCCCCCACAGCGCCCGGTGGGTGTTGAGGGTGCGCGCGGCCCTGAGCCGGGAGGGGGCGAGGGGCGGAGCCCCAGGACATCAGCCCCGTGGGTGTTGAGGGTGCGCGCGGCCCTGAGCCGGGAGGGGGCGTGGGGGCGGAGCCCCCACATCGGGGGTCCGGGGGTCGCCCCCCGGAAGGAATGCCGAAGGCGACAAGGTCCGCGCTCTCCGCGGACATGGGTGGCCCATCGCCGTAGGGCGGGCGGGACTCGAACCCGCGACCGGAAGATTATGAGTCTTCTGCTCTGACCAGCTGAGCTACCGCCCCGAGGCCGTTCCCCCGGTTGCCGGTGGGGGTTTCGCCGGGTGCAATCTTAGCGGCGGGGCGGCGCGGGGGGTGTGGGGATGTCCTCCTTTTGGCGGGGGGATGTCATACCCGGAGGCGAGTGACGGGTGTGGTGACTGGTCGGTAGGGTCCCGCGTATGTCCAGACGCATGCTCGTTCTCGTTCCTGTTCTGCTGGCGCTGGCGGTGGCCGGCGGGTGCGGTGGCGGCTCTGATGAGCCGGCGAAGAAGGCGGATTTCGACGCGGCGCAGACGCTGGGCCGGGCGGCGCAGGCGATGGGGGCGTTGAAGAGTGTCGGGTTCTCGCTGGAGTCGGACGGCAAGACGCCGGTGATCGTGAAGGGCGGCGACATGAAGCTGCTCAGGAGCGGGGACGCGCAGGGGACGCTGACGATCGAGCAGCAGGGCCAGAATGTGGAGATGAAGGTCGTCGCGCTGGGGGACAGCATCTATCTGGACGCGGGGACGGGCGGCTGGCGGAAGCTGCCGAAGGCGTTGGCGGCGAGCGTGTACGACCCGTCGGCGGTGCTGGATCCGCGGCGGGGGATTCCGATGCTGCTGTCGTCGGCGAAGGCGCCGGTGGCGCAGGCGGTGGAGAAGGTGGACGGCGCGGAGGCGTACCGGGTGGGCGCGAAGTTGCCGAAGGCGCAGATCGCGGGCCTGATTCCGGGGATCGGCGAGGACATGGACGGGCAGGTGTGGGTGCGGCGGGCCGATCATCGGCTGGTGAAGGTGCGGGGGGCGTTCCCGGGGGGCGGCGCGGTGGTGATCTCGTTCACCGAGTTCGACGCCGCGTACAAGATCAGCGCGCCGAAGTAGGGCGGCGGGGGTGCGGGTGAGGCGCCGGGTCGCGATCGGCGCGGGCGGCGCGGTGGTGCTGCTGGCGGCGCTGGACGCCTATGTGGTGACGACGGTCCTGGTGCCGATGGTGAAGGACGTCGAGGTTCCGATCAACCGGCTGGAGCGGGTGACGCCGGTCCTGACGGGGTTCCTGCTGGGGTATGTGGCGGCGATGCCGCTGCTGGGGCAGTTGTCGGACCGGTTCGGGCGGCGGCCGCTGCTGCAGGCGTGCCTGGTGTTCTTCGCGGTGGGGTCGGTGGTGACGGCGCTGGCGCAGGATGTGCCGGTGCTGACGGCGGGCCGGGTGGTGCAGGGGATCGCGGGGGGTGCGCTGCTGCCGGTGACGATGGCGTTGGCGGGGGATCTGTGGGAGGAGCGGCAGCGTCCGGTGGTGCTGGGCGCGGTGGGGGCGGCGCAGGAGCTCGGGAGTGTGCTCGGCCCGCTGTACGGGGCGGGGGTCGCGGCGGCGCTGGACTGGCGGGCGATCTTCTGGATCAACGTGCCGCTGGTGGCGGCGGCGATGGTCGCGGTGCAGGTCGCGGTACCGGGCGGGCGCGGGGCGGGGCCGCGGCCGGGGGTGGACGTCGTCGGGGGGCTGCTGCTGGCGCTGGGGCTGGGGCTGCTGGTGGGGGCGGTGTACAACCCGGAGCCGGAGGAGTCGGCGCTGCCGTCGTGGGGGGTGCCGGTGCTGGGCGCGGGTGTGGCCGTCCTGGCGGTGTTCGTGGTGTGGGAGGTCAGGTCGCGGACGCGGCTGCTGGATCTTTCGGGGGTGCGGCGGCTGCCGCTGCTGGCGACGCTGGGCGTGAGCCTGCTGTCGGGCGCGGCGCTGATGGTGACGCTCGTGGACGTGGTGCTGGTGGCGCAGACGGTCCTGCACAAGGACACCACGGAGGGCGCGCTGCTGCTGACGAGGTTCCTGGTGGCGCTGCCGGTGGCGGCGGTGGCCGGGGGACTGGTCGCGCGGCGGGTGGGGGAGCGGGTGCCGATGGCGGCGGGCATGGCGGTGTCGGCGGTGGGTTATCTGCTGATCGCGGGCTGGCCGGCGGATCTGGCGAGCGCCTCCTACGGGCCGCTGCCGCGGATGGACGTCGATCTGGTGGTGACCGGCCTGGGGCTGGGCCTGGTGATCGCGCCGGTGTCGTCGGCGGTGCTGGCGTTCGTCCCGGCGGGGCGGCACGGGGTGGCGTCGGCGGCGGTGGTCGTGGCGCGGATGATGGGGATGCTGCTGGGCGTGTCGGCGCTGTCGGCGTGGGGGTTCTACCGGTTCCACGCGTTGACGGCGGATCTGAAGCCGCCGCTGCCGTTCCTGATGTCGAAGGACGAGTTCGCGCGGGAGATGGAGGTCTACAACGCGGCCCTTCAGGACGCGCTGCGCACGGAGTACCAGGAGATTTTCTGGATCACGGCGGGGGTGTGCGCGCTGGGGGCGCTGCTGGCGCTGGCGGTGGGGGCGCGGCGACCTCCCGCCCCGGGCCGGGAGGATGACCTAAATCGGTCATCAACCGGGCATATCGGGCGTGAACTGGGAAATGATTCGGCCAGCGGCGATGTGCCGATAGACGAACTCGGGAATATCCTCGGTAAAGAAGGTTGAATGCCTCTTGCCGGGATGGCGCTCCCCGGGGAGGTGAACGCAGATGCGCAGGTCAGGCATCCGCCGCGGAGGCACGCCGCTCGTCCGGCTGCGCCGTCGGCTCGGCCTGGAGCGAAACGCGCTGCGCCGCCGCGTGGACCGCGTGCAGCGGCTGATCGCGCTCGGGCTGCTCCTGCTGCTGCTCGGAGCGGCCCCTCCGCTGGCCGCCCTGGCCGTGAACTGGTCCTACGGCGCCGGCATGAGCGCGGAGCACGCCGAGCACGCGAACCGGCGGCAGGTGGTCGCGACCGTCACCTCGACCGGCGGGGTCGGCTCCGTCGGCGACCGCTACATCCATGAGACCGTCCAGGCGACGTGGCCGGGCGCGAACGCGCAGCCCCACGTCGGGACGCTGCCGAGCTGGAAGGACGTCAAGGTCGGCGCGCACCGGACGATCTGGATCGACCAGCGCGGCGACCCGACGGTGCGTCCCCGGCCGCACAGCCGCACGGTGACGGACGCCGTCTACGCGGGCTCCGCGGCCGTCCTCGGCTGCGCGGTCCCGGTGCTGTTCGCCTACGCGCTCGTCCGCCGCCGCTGCGACCGGCACCGCGACGCGATGTGGGACGCCGACTGGGCCCGCATGGACGCCGCCGGCCACAATCCGCGCTCCTGACGCCTTAGGCGGCGTGGACGTCACGGGGCGTGGACGTCACGGGGCGAGGAGGGCGCGAGCCGTCTGGATCAGGGTGGCGTTGTCGCCGGCCGGGCTGCCGTCCGGGAGGGTGAGGGTGTCCTCCAGCCCGATCCGGACGTCGAGGTTGTGCCGGACGGCGAGGCGCAGCACCGGCCACGCGCCGCCGTCCTCGCCGTGGAGCAGGATCGGCCGGGAGTGCCGGGTCCCGATCGCGTGCAGGAGCGCCTTGGCGGTGCCGGTGGCGGTCTCCGGGGCGGTGTCGGTGACCTCGGCGAGGATGCGCAGCACGTGGTGGGCGTGCGGCCAGCGCAGGAACCGCTCGGCGGCGTCGGTGCCGGAGAAGATGCCCGCCTCGATCGCGACACCGCGCTCGAACAGGGCCTCGGCGACCATCTCGGCGCCGGCCTCGTGGAAGTTCACGGACGCGTGGTCGGGCAGGACGGTCCAGGACCGGATGAGCGCGGCGCGCTCGGCCGGGTCCGGGGCCGTCCAGGCGCCGGTGGTGACGCCGACGCCGATGGTCGGCGTCCGCGCCCGGACGGCGGCGACGGTCTCCGCGACGTGCAGCGCGTCGAGGGTGTCGGCGCCCGAGCCGTCCTTCGGGTGCAGGTGGACGTCCTGCGCGCCGACGTCGGCCGCGGCGCGGACCGCGGCGGCGACCTCCTCGGGCGAGACCGGTACGCCCTCGGTCCGGGTTCCGTTCGGGCAGACCTGGAGCATGGTCCGATCTTCTCAGGTGCGCGTCATGGGGCGATCACGCAGGGTCCCCCTCCGCACACGTCCACGACCGTGCCGGTCTTCAGGAAGACCGCCTTCTGCCGGCGCGCGTCGGCGTTGTTGCGCGGGTGCGAGTGCGGGTCGGCGCCCTCGGTCGGCGGCGTGTTGGTGAGCGGCGGCGCAGGGGCGCCGCTGTCCCACACGATCATGGCGGAGCCGTCGTAGGACGAGCCGAACGCCGGGATGCCCCAGTACGGCTCCGTGTCGGGGTTGCGGCCCGGACGGACGGTCGGCGCGTGGACGCGGGCGCCGATGGTGCGCGCCTCGACCTCGGCGGCGACCGGCGCCACCTGGTGGTCGCCGAACGCGACGTGCATCAGGACGCGGTGCGCCGGCGTGCCGGGCAGCGGATCGTCGGTCATGTGCAGGGCGTAGCCGTTGGCCTCGCCCCGGTCCCACAGCATCTGGATCAGCGCGAGGCCGATCTGCTGGTCGAGCTTGTCCGGGTAGAACAGGTCGAGGACCTGCGCGTACTCCGGGAAGTCGGCGCTGCGGTTGAGCAGCGTGCTGTAGTTCATGGCCGGGACGCCGAGGACGGCGCGCCGGATGTCGGGGGACACGGCGGTGAGGGCGCCGCCCATGATCCCGCCCTGGCTGTTCCCGTCGTAGGTCAGCTCGGCCCCGGTGTCGATCAGGGGCGCCCCGGCGCCGTTCTGGAACGCCTTGTGCCCGGCGAACCCGCGGGTCATGGCGCGGCCGAGGAAGGTGAAGTCGAGCAGGCTCTGCTGGAGGCGGTCGGCGACCGTCCGGAAGCGGGTGAGGTCGGCGAGCGCCGTGATCACGTTCGGCACGTCCTCCTCGGACATGCCGATCCACCTGGTCGCGCAGAACATGAAGCCGTGCTCGGCCGCCATCGCCTTGACGTTGCCCGCGTCGACCTCGCCCTCGCTGCCGAGGAGCCCGTGCCCGTAGAGGGCCGGACGCGCCGGCGAGGTGAACGCCGACTTCGGGATCTCGCACTGGAACGGGACGGCCTGGGAGTTGCCGGGCAGCTGCGAGGGCCGCCCGTCCCGGTCGCGGTGCAGGGACGCCCCGGGCAGGCCGCCGTACTGGTCGAGGTAGCTCGGCGCCCACACGACGCCCCTCACCTCGCGGGCGATCTTGTCGTCGACGTCGTCGGTCACCTGCGTCACGAGGAACGAGGGGGACCGGTCGCCGAGCTTGCGGAGCGCCTCGTCCCGCATGTGCAGCACGGGCCCGGCGAGGCTCTGCCGGCTCGCGACGGTGAAGTCCCAGGCCAGGTAGAGGCCGTCGCGGCCGACGCCGTTGGCCTGGAGCGCGGCGAGGACCGTCCGCTCGTCCCGCTGCCGCGCGGCGAGGGGGTCGCCGGAGGGCAGGTCCGGGCCGAGGATCTTGGTGAACGCGGCGTTCGGCCCGATCACGTTCCCGGACGCGTCGCGCAGGTTCCGGAACGCGACCGCGTAGTGGTGCCCCTCCAGGAAGTTCTTCGCTGGACGGACGATCAGTGCCTTCCGGTCGTCGGGCGCGTTCGCGTCCAGTTCCGCCCAGTACGGCCAGCGTTCGCCGGTCGCGGTGTCCACGATCACGATGGGGGCGTCGGCGCGCAGCGAGGAGCCGATGTCGGTGATCGGCGCGGCCCCCGTGCGGGTCAGGTCGACGCCCGGGACGCGGCTGAGCAGCATCGAGCCCGGGGAGAAGCCGTCCGCGCGGTTCCACTCGCCCGGCGACACGGGCAGGCCCAGCGCGTTCTTGATCGTCGTCCCCATGTGGACGCGGCGGCCCGTCGCCGTGCCCGCGTCCGCCACCGTGTACCAGTCGCTCGGGAACGGCAGCAGGCACGCGGCCGGGTCGATCGGATCGCACCCGTCGCCGGTCCCGGCCGACGCGGCCGGCGCCGGCGGGACGGCCAGCAGGGCGAGGGACGCGGCGATCGCCGCGAGGGCCGACAGGGTGCGCTGGGGGAGACGCAACGTCCACCTCCGGAAGATCGCGGCGTGTAGCGTGATCTTGGTCTCAGCGGCGCGCGAGGTCAAGGGGCGTCCGAAGGTGGCCACCCCGTTTGTCGGCCGCGGTGGGCCCGTGCGAGCGCAGGACGACCGGCGCCCCCAGCGCGTCCTCCACCGTCTCGACGGGGTCGCCGAGCGGCCCGTAGACGGGCCTCGCGCGCAGCAGCCGGCGGGTGAGGGCGGCCTGGCGGTCCAGGTCGGGCGGACCGGCCTCCAGGCGCTCGACCCGCCCGCCGTCCATCGTGTAGGCCCGGCAGGCACGCAGGTCTGGACGCGCCCCCGCGACGTCCAGGTGCGTGACCGCCAGGCCGTCCACGCCGCCGGCCGCGTCCAGCGCGTACCGGAGCGCGACGGTGTCGAGATGGCCGACCCGGAACGCGCCCTGCCAGCGGCCCGCGCCGTTGTGCCGGTCCGGGAGGCCGGCGGTGAGCGCGGGGTCCTCGGTGACGAACGGGCCCGGCCCGTGCCGGGTCGCGTACGCGCGCAGCACGCCCAGCCGCACCGCGGACGCCCCCGCCTCGGCCAGCAGCGCCTCGGCGTTGGCGAACGTCGTCGTCGACCAGGTCGTGTACGGGTGGAAGCCGTGCCACTCGTCCAGCAGGACGCCCTGCGCCCCCTCGAACACGACGTTCCCGCCGCGGAGCAGCCCCCGCAGGTGGCCGCCGCCGACGATCCGGACCCTCTCGCCGAACGCGGCGAAGGCGTCGGCGCACGCGCCGGCGTCCGGGACGTCCCCGCCGCCCGGGAACGTGTCGCGGTACCAGTCGCGGACGGCGGCGAGCCGGCGGCGCAGCCGCGCGGGCGACAGGCAGTCGCCCGCGCGGGGCGCGTCCTCGTGCGCGAGCGCGTAGGACGCCGTCTCGCCGACGCCCATGCCGCACGACCCGTGCCGGGCCGCGCCGCGCGCGATCTCCCGCGCGCGGTTGGCGGCCCGGTGGTACGGCGTCGTCAGCGGCGCGTCCCCGTCCACGGTCAGCCGGTCGAGCGCGTCGCGGACGCCGAGCGCCCGCAGGTGGCCGGCCTCGGCGGCGAGGGCGAGCGGATCGACCAGCATGAACCGGGACAGGTGGGTCCGCACGCCGCGCGTGAACGTCCCCGAGCCGAACTGGGCGAACGTGTGGTGCCGCCCGTCCGCCAGGACGACGTTGTGCGCCGCCTGGGCGCCGCCGTTGAAGCGGACGACCGCCGCGACCACCCGCGCACCGGCGGCTCTGGGGGGCCGTCCCCCCAGAGCGACGGGGTCCGCGGTGCAGAGGTGGTCGACGACCGTGCCCTTGCCCGCGTCCCCGAAACCGAGGTCGACGACGATCACGTGGTCCGGCATGGTCAGAGGCGGGTCGTCGCGGACGGCCCCGAGGCGTCCAGCCCCGGCGGCGTGGACGAGACGGCGACCGGCGCGCGGGACGCGTCGAGCCGGGCGAGGGCGCGCGACACCGACGCGCCGGCGTCCGACCCGGCCTCGGCCAGGTGATCCAGGCCCTCGTCCAGGTCGATGGCGTCCTCGGCGAGCCCGATGGTCAGCGCGATCGTCTCGCAGACCGCGTCCAGGTCGTCCAGGTAGAGGACGTTCTGGCCGAGGAGGTCCCGCCAGAAGCCGGTCAGCTCCCGGCTCCCGGAGTGGTACGCGCCCTCGGGGATGATGAAGTACACGTCGTACATGCGCCGCAGCTCGCGGACGATCTCGGCGACGGGGACGTCCTCGTCCGGCTCACCCCCGATGACCTTCGCGACCTCGCTCCGCTTGACCTTCGGATAGGCCAGCTCGTCGCCGATCATGAACAGGTAGCCGCGCTTCCCGCGCTTCTCGAAGCAGTCGATCGAGGTGTGCCGGGCCATGAAGTACATGGCCAGCTCGTACGACTCGCGCATCTGGCCGCCGCCCCCGCCTTCGAGGAGGATCTTGCCCAGGTCGTCGTCCATCCGGTTGTCGGCCTCGAACTGGCCGATCTGCAGCGGCGCCCGGTCGCAGGTCGCGTCGCCGACCGCGCCGAACAGGATGTGCGGGTCCCGGACGTAGCCCTTGCGCAGCAGCAGCCCGAGCAGGTCGGGGAGCTTGGTCTGGAGCGTCCGGGGCACGTTGCCCATCGACCCGGTCACGTCGAACAGCACGCCGATCGCGAGCGACTCGGGGTGGTCGTCGGAGTCCCGGCTCTCCCGGGCGGTCACGCCGCGCGGGTCCAGGTCGGCGTGGACGGCGGTCGCGCCGCCGTCGGAATAGGCGAACGCGCTCGCGCCGGTGGACGCGCGGTAGCTCGCGCGGGCGGTGTAGACGTCGGTGGACCAGTGTCCGCTTCCCATGGCGGTCTCCTTCAGTGCGGGGAGGGCAGGTGGAAGGGGCGGAAGCGCCGCCGGCCGTAGAGCCGCTCCAGCAGCTCGTCCAGCTCGGCCAGCAGCCGCCAGGCGTCGGACGGGCGCCGGTTCCGCGCGGGCAGCGTGCAGCCGCGCGCGAACGAGCGCATCGCCGGGGGCGCCTTGCCGCCCATGAGGCCGGTCATGCACCGGGTGGCCATGAAGATGTCGGTCGCGGGGCTCGCCGGACGCCGTCCCGGCACCTCGGGCGGGTACCGGCCGGCGTACCGGTCGACCATCGCGGGGACGCGCCCGGACGGGCCGGCGCCCCCGCGGCCTCCGAGCACCGAGTAGCACCAGTCGACGAGGACGAGGCCGTGCTCCGCCGGATGGATCATCACGTGGTCGGGCAGGACCGCGCCGTGCAGGACGCCCGCCCTGTGCGCGAACCCGAGGCCGACCAGCAGCCGCCGCCACATCCACGCCGCGTCGCGCGGGTCGACGCCGTCCGGGTACGCCCGCCCGACCTCGGCCAGGCTGTGGAACCCGTCCAGCGCGGCGACCACGTTGACCTGCCGTTGCGCCCCGGTCGCCGCGTCCCGGTGGCGGAACGACTCGACCAGGCGGGGGACGTACGGCAGGAACCTCGCGTCGCCGTCCCCGGCGAGCCGGCTGAGCGCCGCCGCCTCGCGCTCGACCAGGTCGCCGTCGCGCGGATCCCGCGGCATCTTCACCAGCACCCCGAGCCCGGACCCGGAGCGCGCCGGGTACAGCTCGGCGAGATCGCCGCCGATCGGGTCGCCGTCCAGGCGGTACGCGTGGCGGCGGGTGGTGATCACGGCCGGATCGTCGCGGTGGCGGGCGCGCCAGAGCGCGCTCAGCCTGATGAACGCGTCGCGGGTGCGGCCGCCCGTCGCGTCCGGGTGGACGAGCCGGGCCAGCCGCCGGTACCGCCGCACCGCCTCCGCCTCGTCCTCGCCGAACAGGTCGGCCGGGACGCGCGCCCGGTCCAGCCGCGCCAGCGCGTCGTCCAGCTGGTTCGCTTCGCTCATTTCTGTTCCTTGTGGGGGGGCGACCCCCCACGCCCCCCGGTTCGCTTCGCTCATCTCTGTTCCTTGTGGGGGGCGACCCCCCACGCCCCCCGGTTCGCTTCGCTCATCTGATCTCCTCCTCCCGGCTGGGCCGCAGCAGCGCCGGGTGGAGCAGGCGGGCGTCGCCGGCGCGGTAGAGGCGGGGGCGGGGCCCGCCGCGCCGGCCGCCCCGGTCGGCCGTCGTGCCGGTGCCCTCCACGAACCCCGGCACCGACAGGACCTTCCGGTGGAAGTTGCCGGCGTGCAGCTCCTCGCCCCACACCGCCTCGTAGACCGCCCGCAGCTCCGGAATCGTGAACTCGGCGCCGCAGAACGCCGTGGCGAGCGGGGTGTACTCCAGCTTCCCGCGCGCCCGCTCCAGGCCGTCGGCGAGGATCCGCGCGTGGTCGAACGCGAGCCGCCGCGTGGTGCCGGGACGCTGCTCGCCGGACTCGGTCAGGCCGAGCGCATCCACCGGCACCCAGGCCGCGTCGGCGGCGTCGCCGCCGGCCTCGGGATCGGGCAGCTCCGGCGCGAACGCCAGGTGGGCGACGGAGATGATGCGCATCCGCGGGTCGCGGCCGGGCGACCCGTAGGTGCCGAGCTGCTCCAGATGGACGCGGCCGAGCGCGCCGCCCTCGGCGCTGAGCCCGGTCTCCTCGGCCAGCTCCCGGACGGCGGCGTCGGGCAGGTCCTCGGCGTCGTCGCCCTGCAGCGGCCCGCCCGCCTGGACGAAGCCGCCCGGCAGCGCCCACATCCCCGCGTACGGGGCGTGCCCGCGCCGGACCAGCAGGACGTGGAGGGCGCCGTCGCGGATGGTCAGCGCGACGACGTCCACCGTCACGGCGACCGGGTCGTAGTCGCGCGGGTCGTAGCCCGCGAGGAACTCGGCCTCGTCGCGCCTCGGTTCCGGGGTCATCCGCGCCCCTCCATCAGTCTCGGAACGAGTAAGTCTCAAGCTGAGTTCATCTCAACTTGAGAAGAACATACCTCCGGACGGACCGGTTGTCCAGCGCGGGCGGGGTGACGAAGAAGCGGGCGCCGCCCCCCGGTGGGAGCGGCGCCCGCTGCGTTCGGCGGATCTCTACAAAAGCGGAGTTTCCGGACGGGGCCTCAGTGGCGGTGCCTCCCGCCGTCCGGCGGCTCCTCGTGCTCGTCGCCGTAGCCCTGCCCGGGATACGCCTGCTCGCCGTAGGGCCGCTCGCCGGAGCCGTACCGGTCGTACCGGTGGGGGCCGGGCGCGTACGGGTCCGGCACCTCCGGGTCGAGCGCGTACGGATCGGCCGGCCGGCCGGTCGGGCCCGGGGAGTACGGGCCGGACGGCCGCCTCCGGACGTCCCGCTCGTAGCCCTCGGCGTCCTCGGGCGGGGCCCGGTACGGGTCGCGCGCGAACTGGCCGCCCGCCTGCCGGCCGGTCGAGTACCGGCCCGTCGGGTAGGGGCTCTCGGGCATGCCCGGCCGTCCGCCCGGCTCGGGCGCCCGCGGGGCGTCCCACCCGCCGGACGCGTACGGCACCGGCTCGCCCAGCCCGGGCCCGCCCGCCGGGACGACCCCCGGCGGCAGCGCTCCGGGCGGCGGCGCGGCGGCCAGGGGCGCGGCGACCGGGCGGTCCGGCGGCGCGTCCAGCAGCAGCTTCATCTGGCTCTTGCGGCGCCCGTAGACCAGGTAGAGGACGATGCCGACGGCCATCCAGACCGCGAAGTACGCCCACGTCTGGACCTTGAGGTTCAGCATCAGCCAGCCGACCGCCAGGATCGTCGCGAGCACGACGAGCGGTGCCGCCGGCATCCGGAACGGCCGGTGCAGGTCGGGCTGGGCGTGCCGCAGCGCGAGCACCGCGGCGGCGACGAACAGGAACGCGAACAGCGTGCCGATCACGACGAGCTGCTCCAGCGTCAGCACGTCGATCGTCTGCGACATGACCAGCGCCGCGCCGCCGGCCAGCAGGGTGGCGCGGGACGGCACCTTGTAGCGGCTCATCGCGGCGAGCGGGCGGGGCAGCAGCCCGTCCCGGGCCATCGAGAACACCACCCGGGTCAGGCTGATCACCACCACCAGGATGACGGTGGTCAGCGCGAGCACCGCGCCCACGTCGACGATCTTGCCCATCGCGCCCGCGCCGACCTCGTCGAACGCGGCGGCGAGCAGCAGCTTGTCCGGGTTGAGCTTGGCGAAGCCGTCCATCCCGACCATGCCGACCAGCGCGATCGCCACCGCCGCGTACAGCACGATCGCGGTGAGCAGGGCGGTGAGGATGCCGCGCGGCACCTTGCGCGGCGCGTCGTCGGTCTCCTCCGAGGCGGTCGCGATGAGGTCGAACCCGATGTAGGCGAACGCGATGGTCGGCGCGGCGGCGAACAGCCCCCAGACTCCGAACACGTGCGGGGTGCCGCCGCCGAACGCGCCCAGCACGGCGTCCAGCACCGTCTGGTCGCCCTCCGGCGCCGGCCGCGCGGGCGGGACGAACGGGGTGAGGTTCCCGGCGTCGAAGAACTTCAGGCCGGTGGCGATGACGAGCCCGATCACGATGACCTTGGCCATCACCATGTACCACAGCGACTTCAGGCTCAGCCGGCTGCCGGTGGCGAGCATCAGCACGACCAGCAGCAGGATGCCGAGGGCCAGCACGTCCGGGCCCTTCACCTGGCCGATGACGTCGCCGAGCCCGCCGGGCACCGGCACCCCGAAGTCGTGCAGCGCCTGCGTGGCGTACAGCGACCACACCCGCGCGAGCACGGACGCGGCCAGCAGCAGCTCCATGATCAGCGCCCAGCCGACGACCCACGCCCACACCTCGCCGAACGCGACGTAGGCGAAGGAGTAGGCGCTGCCCGCCACCGGGATGATCGAGGACAGCTCGGCGAACGCGAGCGCGGCGAGCACGCACACGCCACCCGCGATGAGGAAGGAGATCAGCACGCCGGGCCCGGCGGTCGAGCTCGCCTGCTCGCCGGCGATCTTGAAGATGCCGGAGCCGATCATGACGCCGAGGCCGAGCACGACGAGATCGCGGGTCCGGTACACCACGCGGAGCCGGTGCCGCCCGCCGTAGAGCCGGCCGGTGGCCTGCTCCACCGGCAGCCGGCGGAACATGTTGTTGCGCATGCGCATGTCCCAGGTCATAGTTCGTCCCCCTTTGGCCGGGGGCCGGGAGTGATGCACCCGCGCCGCTGTTCGCAGGTGATGGCCGTCGAAGCCCCTAAGAATTCACCACGCGCGAGCATAATCGCAACGTTTTCCTCCCGTTGGATGTCGTCTTCGCGTTGTCGCAACCTGCCAAAGCGCAGGTCGGCGACGTGCCGCAGCCGCTCCCTCACGCAGGGCCAACCGACCGCCGAATCAATTTCTACTGGAGCGCTCCGATCGAATACCGGCCATTTCCCATGCGGGAAGCGCTTTATGATCTTTCTGCGCGACCGGGGCCGGCCGGTGCGTACGGTGGCATCGGGTGAAGATCGGTGGCACCGTAGGGACGCCGTGTTCGTCTGGAGGTGCCGGTGTCCCGCTCCCCGTCGCGTACCCGCTCGACCCTCGTCGCCGCCGTGGCCGCCGCCGCGTCGCTGGCCGTCCCCGCCGCCCCGCCCGCGTCCGCCGCGCCGGTCCCCGCGCCCGGCCCGCACGCCGGCCCCGCGCGGCCCCCCGTCAAGCAGCCGGTCGCGACCGGCTACGGCGGCGCCGTGTCCACCGTCGACCTCGACGCCAGCCGGACGGCCCTGGACGTCCTGAAGCGCGGCGGCAACGCGATGGACGCGGCCGTCGCCGCGAGCGCGACCCTCGGCGTCACCGAGCCGTACGTGTCCGCGATCGGCGGAGGCGGCTACATCACCTACTACGACGCGAAGAAGCGCCGCGTCTACGCGCTCGACGGCCGCGAGTTCGCGCCCGAGCGCATGCGGCAGGACTCCTTCATCGACCCGGCGACGGGCAAGCCGCTCCCGTTCGACCAGGCCGTCACCAGCGGGCTCGGCGTCGGCGTGCCCGGCACCCTCGCCCAGTGGGACCTCGCGCTGCGCCGCTTCGGCACCCGCGACCTCGGCGCCCTGCTGCGTCCCGCCATCAAGATCGCGGACCGGGGATTCGTCGTCGACCAGGAGTTCCACGACCAGACCGCCGTGAACGAGGCGCGCTTCCGCGACATCGTCCCGACCCGGCGGCTGTTCCTGCCGGGCGGGAAGGTGCCCGAGGTCGGCTCGGTGTTCCGCAACCCCGACCTCGCCGACACCTACCGGCAGCTGGCGAAGCGCGGCCCGGACTGGTTCTACGCGGGCGGGCTCGGCCGCGAGATCGCCCGGACGGTCGCCGCGCCGCCCGTCGACCCGGCGGCGGACCGCGACGTCCGGCCCGGGCTCATGGAGCGCGGCGACCTCGCCGCCTACCGGGCGGTGGTGCGCGAGCCCACGCACGTCCCCTACCGGGGGATGGACGTCTACGGCATGCCGCCGTCGTCGTCCGGCGGCTCCACGGTGGGGGAGGCGCTCACCATCCTGGGCAACTTCCGCCTCGACGCCCGCGACCCGGTCACGGCCCTGCACTACTACCTGGAGGCGTCCAAGCTCGCCTACGCCGACCGCGGCCGCTACGTGGGCGACGCCGACAAGGTGGACGTGCCGCTGGACGAGCTGCTGTCCGCCGGGTTCGCCCGCGAGCGCGCCTGCCTGATCAAGCCCGGCGAGGCCGCGCCCGCCCCCGTCGCGCCCGGCTCGCCCGACGGGAGCTACGCGCCGTGCGTCCCGCCCGGCACGCAGACCCGCGCGCTCGCGTTCGAGGGCCCGCAGACCACCCACCTCGTCGTCGCCGACAAGTGGGGCAACGTCGTCGCCTACACGCTGTCGATCGAGCAGTTCGGCGGCAGCGGCATCACCGTCCCCGGCCGGGGCTTCCTGCTCAACAACGAGCTGACGGACTTCTCCTTCCAGCCGCCCGCGCCCGGCCAGGCGCCCGACCCGAACCTGCCGGGCCCGCACAAGCGCCCGCGCAGCAGCATGTCCCCGACCCTCGTCCTCAAGGACGGGCGGCCGAGGCTCGCGGTCGGCACGCCCGGCGGGTCCACGATCATCACGACCGTGCTGCAGATCCTGCTGAACCGCATCGACCTCGGCATGGACCTGCCCGCCGCGCTGAACGCGCCGCGCGCCACGCAGCGCAACACCCCGTTCGTCTACGCCGAGCAGCCGTTCATCGAGGCCTACGGCCGCGGCCTCGCGGCGCGCGGGCACCGGCTGGAGGTCTTCCCCGGCCCGCCCGCGGGCGTGATCGGCGCCGCGACGGGGCTGGAGATCCTGCGGCCGGGGCTCGTCCAGGCGGTCGCGGAGCCGGTGCGGCGCGGCGGCGGCAGCGCGCTGGTCGTCCGGCCGGCCCGGTGACCGTCTCAGCCGCGGGACCGGCACGGGTGGCGTGCGCGGACGGCGAGCGGGAAGGAGTCGTGCCATGGCCCACTCTTTCGTGCAGGTGACCACCACGACCGACTCCCGCGCCGAGGCCGCCGAGCTGGCGCGGTCGGCGGTCGCCGAGCGGATCGCGGCCTGCGCCCAGCTGGTCGGGCCGATCGCCAGCACCTACTGGTGGGAGGGCGAGATCGAGTCGGCGGAGGAGTGGATGGTCGTGTTCAAGACCTCCGCCGACCGCTTCGACGAGCTGGCCTCCCTGATCACCGAGGGGCACTCCTACGACACCCCGGAGATCATCGCGACCCCGGTGGTGGCGGGCAGCATGGACTACCTGGCCTGGATCACCGAGCAGACCGAGGCCGGCGAGCGCGACGAGGCCGTCGAGGACCCCGAGGACCCCGAGGACCTTGAGACCGGGACCTGAGCGCACCGCCCACCCCGGGAAAGCGGTGCGGCCCTGGCCAGTGTGACGCGCGTCATGGCAGGGTAAGTTCTTGTTTACCCTGGCCGGACGTGTTCAGCCCGGTCAGGGCCGGGAGGGAGGGGTCGATGTGCGCGAGCTGAGCGAGCTGGGTGCGGACCACGGACTGTTCGGGCCGGGCTCGGTGACCTGGCGGGTCATGGGCGAGCCGGTGCTGATGGTCGGCGGCGTCAGGGCCCTGCTGCTGCAGGCGCTCCATCCGCGCTCCATGTGGGGGACCGCCCAGAACTCCGAGCTGATGGACCCCTCCGCCGCGTGGGCGCGGCTGACCCGGACGGTCGAGTTCGTCCGCGTCCGCACCTACGGGACGGAGGAGGACGTCGAGCGGGTGGGCCGCCGCGTCCGCCGGCTGCACGCCAAGCTCACCGGCCTCGACATGCGCACCGGCGAGACGTTCCCGATCGACGACCCGGAGAACCTGCTCTGGGTCCACATGGGCGAGGTCGACTCCTACCTCGACGTGGCGCGCCGCGCCGGGGTCCCGCTCACCGCCGAGGACGCCGACAGCTTCGTGGACGAGCAGCGCCGCGCCGCCGAGGTCGTCGGGCTCGACCCGGCGGACGTGCCCGCGACCGTCGCGGAGATGGACGAGTACTACGCGGGGATGCGGCGGCGGATCTGGGCGTGCCGGGAGGCGCGCGAGGGGCTGCGCCGCATGTTCAGCCCGGCCGTCCCGCGGCACCTGCTCCCGCTGAAGCTCGCCGCGCCCGCCGTCGGGACGCTGACCGTCGCGACGCTGCCGCGCTGGGCCCGCCGCATGTACGGGCTGCCGGGGCTGCCCACGTCCGACCTGGCGGCGACGCTGACGCTGAAGGGCCTGTACCGCACGTCGCTGGTCGTCCCGGAGCGGTACCGCTACACGCCGGACGCCCAGCGGGCCAGGCGGCTCACGCGCGAGCACGAGAACAGCCTGGCCACCTGGTCGATCGCGTCCTGACCGGCGCTCACGCCGCCGGCGGCGGCGCGTCCGCGTCCGCGTCGTGCTCGGCGCCGCGGCGGGGCAGCAGCAGCGCCGGGACGATCATCACGGCGGTGAGGATCAGCGCGACCGAGAACGTGCTGCCGAACGCGTCGGCCAGCTTCGGCGCGAGCTGCTGCCGCGCCTGCTCGGGGATCGAGCCGACGCCGCCCCCCGCGCCGCCCCCGCCCGCCGCCTGCGGGATCCGGTCGCCGATCTCGCGGGCCAGGATGACGGCGAGCAGCGCCGTGCCGACCGACCCGCCGAGCTGGACGAGGATGTTCAGCGTGCTGCTGGCCCGCGACACCGCCGCCCGGCTCAGCGTGGTCAGGGCGGCCGACATGGTCGGCATCATCGTGCAGCCGAGCCCGAGTCCCCGCACGAGCAGCGCGCCGCCGAGCAGCCAGTAGGACGTGCCGGCGTCCACCATGGCGAACGGGATGGTGCCGGCCACCACCAGCACGATGCCGACCGGGACGATGCGGCCGGCCCCGAACCGGTCGGTGATCACCCCCGCCACCGGCATCGCGATCGCCGCGCCGACGCCCTGCGGCGCCAGCAGCAGGCCCGCGGCGAACGCGCCCTCGCCGTGCGTGGTCTGGTAGAAGAGCGGGATCAGCAGCATCGAGCCCATCAGCGCCACGCCGACGAGGGACACCGTGACGGCCGCGGTCGCGAACGTCCGGTCGGCGAACAGCCGCACGTCGATCAGGGCGCGCTCGCGGCGGCGCAGGCTGTGCAGGACGAACAGTCCCACCAGGACGGCGCCCGCGGCGAGCCAGCCGATCGTCGAGGCGTTCCCGAAGCCGCCGCTGCTGCTCGCGGTGGACAGCCCGTAGATCAGCAGCGCGAACCCGGGCGGCAGCAGCGCCAGCCCGCGCAGGTCGAGCGCCGACTCGCCCTGCCCGCCGTGCCCGCGCGGCACCTTCCACCAGGCCAGCGTGAACGCCAGCGCGCCGACGGGCACGTTGACGAAGAAGATCCAGCGCCAGTCGACGTCCTCGACCAGCCAGCCGCCGAGCACCGGGCCGAGGACGGGCCCGAGCAGCATCGGGACGCCGACGATGCTCATGATGCGGCCGAGCCGCCGCGGGCCGGCGGCCATCGTGAGGATGGCCATCCCGGTCGGCATCAGCATGCCGCCGCCGAGCCCCTGCAGCACCCGGAAGACGATCAGCGACTGGATGCTCCACGACAGGCCGGACAGCACGGAGCCGGCCACGAACAGCACGATCGCGGTGAGCCACACGCGCCGCCCGCCGAACCGGTCGACGGCCCAGCCGGTGAGCGGGATGACCGTCCCCATGGCCAGCAGGTAGCCGGTGATGACCCACTGGATCGTGGACAGGTCGGTCGAGAAGTCGCGGCCGAGCGTCTCCAGCGCCACGTTGACGATCGTGGTGTCGAGGATCGCCATCACGGTGCCGGCCACGATCACGAGGCCGAGCACGATGGTCTGCCGGTCGAGCCGCTCGCCGCCGCCGGAACCGCCCGGCGGCGCCACCTTGGTGGACGGGCTTTCGGCCATGGTCGCCCCCTTGCCTGAGGTTCCGGTAGCCCGGAGTCCCCGTGGCTCAAGACGTGAAACATCTTGAAGATCAATACTTTGCAGTCCATCACGGAATATGTTGAACTTCAAGGTATGTCCGAGAATCGTTCCAGCGCCGACGCGTCGATCGACGCCGACCTGGAGACGATGGTCCAGCTCATGGGGCGGGTGGCGCGCGGCATGAAGGACGGGCACGCCGACGCCGAGGAGATCGTCCAGCGGGTGAAGGACGCCGGGCTCGGGCCCCGGCACGTGCCCGCGCTGACGCAGCTCGTCCTGCACGGCCCCGCGCCGGTCGGCGTCCTCGCGCGGCGCATGGCGCTCAGCCCCGCCACGGTCAGCCAGCTCGTCGGGGAGCTGCAGCGCGGGGGCTTCGTCGAGCGGCGGCCGGACGAGCGGGACCGCCGGCGCATGATCGTCAGCCTGGCCGAGGCGCACCGCGAGAGCATCGAGCGGTTCGCGTGGCGGCGGCTGCGCCCGCTGCGGGCGACGCTGGAGTCGCTCGGCCCCGCCGAGCGGGCCCACTTCCTGCTCGGCTGGCGCACTCTCGCCCGCAACATGGAGCGCGGCGGGCCGGCCGACGGGGCGCCGGGCCGGCCGGGGGAGCAACCGGGCCCGGAGCACCCGGGCCCGTGACCGCCGACACGGTCGCCGGCACGGTCAGCCGCGGCGCATGAGCCTCCCGACGGCCGCCATCAGCTCGGTGGACATCGCGTCGCCCTTGCCCTCCTCGGCGCCCTCGGCCACGCAGTGCCGGACGTGCCCGTCCAGCAGCCCGAGCGCCACCTTGTCCAGCGCGGCCTGGACGGCGCTGATCTGGGTGAGGATGTCGATGCAGTAGCGGTCGTCCTCGACCATCCGGTCGATGCCGCGCACCTGGCCCTCGATCCTGGCCAGCCGGGTCTGCAGCTGGTCCTTGGTGGCGGTGTACCCGCGGGTGGGGGTCTCGCTGGTCGCCATGTCCGTCCTCCGCAATCCTTCCGGGGGCGCACGCCCGGGTACCCCTGGGGGACATCCCCCAACAGGTACCTTATGCGCTGTCCGGGGTCACGGCGGCGGGACGTTCCAGGCGCTGACGACCGGCCGGCCGTGCTCGCTGCCGAGCGCCGACAGCGTCCCGGTGCCGAGCGCGAACAGCCGTCCGAGCGCGGGCTCCAGGCCGAGCCACCGCGCCGTCAGCACCCGCAGGAAGTGCCCGTGCGCGACGAGCACGACGTCGCCGTCCGCGGGCGGCGTCCCCACCCGCGCGAGGACCGCGTCCGCCCGCGCGCTGACCTCCTCGACGGTCTCGCCCGGATGAGCGGCGTCGCCGGGGACCACCCCGTCGTCCCACAGGAACCAGCCGGGCCGCTCCGCGCGGATCTCGGCGCTCGTGATGCCCTCGTAGCCGCCGTAGTCCCACTCCCGCAGGCCGGGGTCGGTCTCCTCGACCGGGAGCCCGGCCAGCTCCGCCGTCCGCCGCGCCCGCTCCGCCGGGCTGACCAGCGTCCGGACGACGTTCCGGCCCTTCAGCGCCCCGCGCAGCGAGCGGGCCTGCTCCTCGCCCCGCCCGGTCAGCGGGACGTCCGTCAGCCCCGTGTGCCGGCGGTCCCGGCTCCACTCGGTCTCGCCGTGCCGCACCAGGATCAGTTCGCCCATGGGGGACTGTCTACCCGGCGGGGCGCCCCGCGCGAACCCCCGGGACGGGGGAGGGGGCGGGTGAGTCCGGTCAGTCCAGGATCGAGGCGAGGGGCGTGCAGGGGAGGCCGTGGGCCTCGGCGACGTGGTCGTAGACCAGGCCCCCGGCGTGGGTGTTGAGGCCGCGGGCCAGCGCGGCGTCCTCGCGCAGGGCGCGGCGCCACCCCTTGCCGGCGATCTGGACGGCGTACGGGAGGGTGACCCCGGTGAGGGCGTAGGTGGAGGTGTTCGGGACGGAGCCGGGCATGTTCGCCACGCAGTAGAACGTCGACCCGTGCACCGTGTAGGTCGGGTCGGCGTGCGTGGTGGGACGCGAGTCCTCAAAGCAGCCGCCCTGGTCGATGGCGATGTCCACCAGGACGGAGCCGGCCTTCATGCTCGCGACGAGGTCGTTGGAGATCAGCTTGGGCGCGCGGGCGCCGGGGATCAGCACGGCGCCGATGACGAGGTCGGCGGCGCGGGCCTCCTGCTCGACCGTGTAGGCGCTGGACACCAGCGTCCGCAGCCGGCCCTGGTAGACGGCGTCGATCCGGCGGAGGCGGTCGACGTCCACGTCCATGACCGTCACGTCCGCGCCCATCCCCACGGCGATCTGCGCGGCGTTGAGGCCGGACACGCCGCCGCCGATGACGACGACCTTCGCCGGGGCCACGCCGGGCACGCCGCCCGGCAGCACGCCCCGGCCGCCGTTGGACGCCATCAGGTTGTACGCGCCGACCTGCGGCGCGAGCCGTCCGGCCACCTCCGACATGGGGGCGAGCAGCGGCAGCGACCGGTCGGCCAGCTGGACTGTCTCGTAGGCGATCGCGGTGACGCCGGCGGCGAGGAGCGCGTCGGTGCACGCGCGGGACGCGGCGAGGTGCAGGTAGGTGAACAGGATCTGGCCGTCGCGCATCCGGTGGTACTCGGGCGCGACCGGCTCCTTCACCTTCAGGATCAGCTCGCCCTCGGCCCAGACCTCGTCCGGGCCGTCCAGGATCTTGCCGCCCGCGGCGGTGTAGTCGTCGTCCGGGACGGCCGAGCCGAGCCCGGCGCCCCGTTCGACGAACACCTCGTGGCCGTGCCGGGTCAGCTCGTGCACGCCCGCCGGCGTGATCGCGACCCGGTACTCGTGGTTCTTGATCTCTCGCGGCACACCGATCTTCACCGGGGGCTCCTCTGTCAACGCTGACCGAACCCTACGTGTCCAGCGTGCGGGGCGGAGCCTGCCCCGTGCTATGAGCAGTGTGTCAAGGCATGGGGCATATGGATGACATCGTGTAAAGCGTGCCCGGGTCGCGGGCGGGACGCCGCCGGCGTGCTCAGAGCCTGCTCAGGCGCGGGTCACGGCTTGCGGGCGATGCCCCCGTACATGAGGCGCTGGCCGACGGTCAGCTCGTCCGGGACGTCCCCGTCCGGCCGCCAGAGCGGCAGCGGGACGACGCCGGGGTCGAGCAGCTCCAGGCCGTCGAAGTAGCGGCCGATCTCCTCCGGCGTGCGGAACCGCCCGGTGCCGAGCAGCCCCTGGTACTGCACCTCGGCGTCGACCGCCTCCTGGCTGGACGCGCAGAAGCTCGTGACGAACAGGTGGCTGCCGGACGGCACCGCGTCCACCAGCGTCTCGACGATGCCCTGCGGGTTCTCGTCGTCGTGCAGGTGGTGCAGGATGCCGACGAGCATGACGGCGACCGGCCGGTCGAAGTCGATCAGCCGCCGGACGTCCTCGTGCGCGAGGATCTTCTCCGGCTCGCGGACGTCGGCGGTGATGACCGTGGTGTTCGCGTTCTCGGCCAGCAGCGCCCGCCCGTGCGCGAGGACGATCGGGTCGTTGTCGACGTACACCACCCGCGCGTCCGGCGCGGTGGCCTGCGCCACCTGGTGGGTGTTCTGCACGGTCGGCAGCCCGGAGCCGAGGTCGAGGAACTGGCGGATGCCCGCCTCCCCGGCCAGGTGGCGCACGCCGCGGCCGAGGATCTCCCGGTTGTAGGTGGCGACGTCGTAGATCTCCGGGATGATCTTCACGATCTCGGCCACGAAGGCCCGGTCGACCTCGAAGTTGTCCTTGCCCCGCAGCACCACGTCGTAGGTCCGAGCGATGCTCGGCTTCGTGGTGTCGATCCCGAGTGACGCCCAGTCGTACCGCTCGTCGGCCATGCCGTGTCCGCCTCGTGCCGCTGTTGAGTTCTGAAGTCCGCCGCGCCTCGAATGGTAAGGGAGTGACCGGGCGGTCGCCAGGAAAGTGGCGATTCTTCACGCGATTCACTGGAACGATGCACTCTGCGGGCGCGCGGGCAGCCACTCGTCGGCGATCGCGACCGTCAGCTGCTCCAGCAGCGGCCCGGCCCGGCGGACGCGGCGCTCGGCGTCGGGCTCGATGTCGGCCAGCGCGTACGCGGCCTGGATGCGCGCCTTGCGGAGCTGCTCGCCGGTCAGCTGGCGGCGGCCGGCCACCGCGATGACCGGCGCCCCGGCGCGGGCGGCGGCGCGGGCCACCCCGATCGGAGCGCTGCCGCGCAGCGACCGCGCGTCGAGGACGCCCTCGCCGGTGACCACCAGCCGCGCGCCGCGCGCCTTCTCGGCGAGGCCGAGCAGGTCGAGCATCAGCGCCGGGCCGGGCTCGATCGTGGCGCCGAGGAAGGTCAGCGCGGCGAAGCCGACGCCGCCGGACGTCCCGGCGCCGGGCAGGTCGCGGGCCGCGCGGCGGGCCGCCGCCTCCGCCAGGTCGGCCCAGCGGCGCAGGCCCGCGTCCAGCAGCCGCACCTCGTCGCGGCCGGCGCCGCGGCGCGGGCCGTCCACGGCGGCGGCGCCGGTGCGGCCGAGCAGCGGTCCCGCGGAGTCGCCCGCCACCACCACCTCGATGCCCGACATGTCGGGCAGGCCGCGCAGGTCGAGGGCGTGCAGCGAGCGCAGCGCCGCGCCGCCCGGCGGCAGGTCCTTGCCGAGCGCGTCCAGCAGCCGGCCGCCGAGCCCCTGGACGAGGCCCGCGCCGCCGTCGGTGCAGGCGCCGCCGCCGAGGCCGAGCACGATCCGGCGGGCGCCGAGCCGCACCGCGTGCGCGATCAGCTGGCCCGTGCCCAAGCTGGAGGCGGTGAGCGGGCGCGGCGCGCCGCCGGGCAGCCGGCGCAGCCCGGACGCCTCGGCCAGCTCCACCACCGCGCTGCGCCCGTTCAGCGCCAGCCGCGCGGTGACCGGCCGCCCCGTCGGGCCGCACACCTCCACCTCGACCCGCCGCCACCCGGCCGCGACCACCGCGTCCACGGTGCCCTCGCCGCCGTCGGCGACGGGCAGCTCCACCAGCGGCACGTCCGGCCGGGCACGGCGCAGCCCGGCCGCGAGATGCCGTGCCGCCCGCGCCGCGGTCAGCGCTCCCGGGAACCTGTCAGGCGCCAGCAGGACGTGACCTGGCGGCGACGGGCGAGAGGGAGAGTCCGCGGACACCACAGCCACGCCTTTCACGCCGGGGGGTAAGGCCCTACCTTCTGCTTACGCCATGACGGCACTATTTGACACCCGCAAGCGCGATCGAGAGTCTCAAATGGCCGCAGAGCCGTGTTCCCCCGGAGTCCCCGGGACCCCCGGGGCGGCTACCGGACGTCCAGCCACTGCTCGATCGGGTTGATCGCGAAGAAGATCAGGAACAGCACCACCACGGGCCACAGCCAGATCGACACCTCGCGGATCTTGCCCTTGGCGAGCTTGATCAGCGCGTAGCTCACCATGCCGCCGCCGATCCCGATGGTGATCGAGAACGTGAACGGCATCAGCACGATGGTGAGGAACGCCGGGATGGTGATCTCCAGGTCGTCCCAGTTCACCTTGGCGACCTGCGTCATCATCAGCGCGCCGACGACGACCAGCGCGGGCGCGGCGGCCTGCGCGGGGACGGTCGCGGCGAGCGGGGTGAGGAACAGCGTCACCGCGAACAGCGCGCCGGTGGCGATGTTGGCGAGGCCCGTCCGGGCGCCCTCGCCGACGCCGGCCGCCGACTCCACGAACACCGTGTTGGCGGACGAGCTGGTGACGCCGCCGAACGCGGCGGACACGCCGTCCACCGACAGGATCCGGCCGAGCCGCGGCACCTGGCCCTTCTCGTCCAGCAGGCCCGCCTCGTCGCTGACTCCGAGGATCGTGCCCATCGCGTCGAAGAAGCCCGACAGCACCAGGGTGAACAGGACGACCAGCGCGGTGATGACCCCCGCCCGGCCGAACCCGCCGAACAGGTCGATCTCCCCGAAGAGCCCGAAGTCGGGCGCCGCGAACAGCTTGTCGGGCATGTTCGGGGTGACGATGCCCCAGCCGCCCTCCTTGACGGTGGCGTTCTCCTGGATGGCTACGGCGCCGACCGTCCCGGCGACGATGCTGATCAGGATGGCGCCCGGCACCCGCCGCACGTAGAGCACGATCATCAGCAGCAGGGTGAGCGCGAACACCAGCGTCGGCCACGTGTCCAGATGGCCGCCGGTGCCGAGGGACAGCGGCGGGCTCGTCGCGCTGGAGGTGACGAACCCCGAGTCGATGAGGCCGACCAGCGCGATGAACGCGCCGATGCCGACCGCGATCGCGTGCTTGAGCGCCAGCGGGATCGAGTTCATGATCCGCTCGCGGATGCCGGTGAGCGCCAGCAGCACGATGACCGCGCCCTCGATCACGACCAGGCCCATCGCCTGCGGCCAGGTCATCACCGGCGCCGCCTGGAACGCCACCACCGCGTTGATGCCGAGGCCCGCGGCGAGCGCCAGCGGCGCGTTGCCCACCAGTCCCATGATCACCGTGGTGATCGCGGCGGACAGCGCGGTCATCGTGGTCAGCTGCGGGATCGACAGCGTCGCGCCGGTGACGTCCTTGGCCCCGCCGAGAATGATCGGGTTCAGCAGGATGATGTAGGCCATCGCGAAGAACGTGGTCACGCCGCCGCGCATCTCGCGCGCGACGGTCGTCCCGCGTCCGGTGAGGTCGAACAGCCGCTCCAGCGGTCCGCGCCCGCCGGCCGGCGGTGAATCGTCGGTCTCGGCGGTATCGATCTTGGGCATGACGGGCGCTCCGCTTTCAGCAGCGTGGTTCCGGCTGTGTGGGTCCGGAAATTGGGCGTGCACAGATTAGCCGGTGCCGAATCCGGGACGGGACGGGGCCGACCGGGCGATGACGCGGGCGCTGCGTCCCCTATAGCCTGCCCTGTGCGAGTTCGAACACGCTTCGGTACCGAATCACGGGAATCGGGGGCCTGACCGGCCTGGATCTCGGCACACTTGAGGATCGAGCCGGCTGCCGCCGCGCCCCCCGCGCGGCGAGCGCCCCGTGGCGAAAACTCTGTAGGCGGTGGTCACACGATGGATCGGGAGACACTGGGGCAGCGCATCCGCGCCCTGCGGATCCGGCAGGGCGTGAGCCAGGCGCAGCTCGCCTTCCCCGAGCTGTCCGACAGCTACATCTCGCTGATCGAGAGCGACAAGCGGGTGCCGGCCCCGAGCGTGGTCGAACTGCTCGCGGCGAAGCTCAACTGCTCGGCGACCTACCTCGTCAGCGGCGTCAGCGAGGACGTCGTGGACGAGCTGCGCGTCACCCTCGACTACGCCGAGATCGCGCTGAGCAACGGCGCGGCGGCCGAGGCGCGGGCCCGGTTCGCCGAGGTCCTCGCCAGTGCCGACGCGGTCGCGCTGCCGGAGATGCTGCACCAGGCGCGCTGGGGCCACGCCCTCGCGCTGGAGGCCGCCGGCGAGCTGGAGGAGGCGATCGCCGGGCTGACGGCGCTGACCGCGGAGGCCTCCGCCGAGGCCGACCTCGACCACTGGGCGAAGGTGCACGTCGCGCTGAGCCGGTGCCTGCGCGAGCGCGGCGACGTCAGCGCCGGCGTCGAGGCCGCCGAGAGCGCGCTGCGGCACCTCATCGCGACCGGCGCCGACTCGACCGACGCCGCCGTCCACCTCGGCGCGGCGCTGCTCGCCGCGTTCATCGAGCGCGGCGACCTCGTCCGGGCCCGCCACCTCGCCGTCCAGCTCGTCGAGCGGGCCGAGCGCATCGGCAGCCCGCGGGCGCGGATGGTCGCCTACTGGGAGGCCGCCTACGTCGCCGAGATCCGCGGCGACTACGAGGACGGCGTCACGCTGGCCGAGCGCGCGCTGCTGCTGGCCGGCGACGGCGAGGACCCGCGCGACCTGAACCGGCTCCGCGTGATCTACGCCGGGCTGCTGCTGCGCGCCCGTCCCGACCAGGCCGGCCGCGCCCGCGAACTGCTCACCCGGGTCCGCGGCGAGATCAGCGCCAGCTCGTCCGGGGAGATCGACGTCGCCTGGTGCCTGACCGAGCTGGCCCGGGCGGAGACCGCGCTCGGCCGCCCCGCGGAGGCGGTGACGCTCGCCGAGGAGGCCCTCGACCTGCTCGGGGACGCCCCGCGCCGGGCCACCGCCGGGGCGCTGACCGTGCTCGGCGAGGCGTCGGTGCGGCTCGGCCGCCGGGACCGGGCCGCCGAGGTGCTGACCCGGGCCGCGACCTGCCTGGAGGAGATGGAGTCCTCCCGGGAGGCGGCGCAGGCGTGGTTCGACCTCGCCGAGGTGCTGGCCGAGGCGGGCAACGCCGAGGAGCCCCGGATGGCCGCCTACCGCCGCGCGCTCACCTGCGTGGGGGTGTGACCGAACCGGCCCGGGGTCCGCGGCGTCCATAATGCTGCGAGTTTCGTGAGCTGGGGGAGTTGCCGGTGTTCGGTGTTGTTCGTCCCTGCAGGCATGTCCTGTGCGGGTCGCTGTTCAAGGACTGGATGGCCCACCTCTGCGGGCTGTGCCTGACGCTGCGGGCCGAGCACGGCCAGGCCGCGCGGCTCGTCACCAACTACGACGGGCTGCTCGTGTCGGTGCTGGTCGAGGCGCAGGCGCCGGAGCCGCCGCCGCGCCGCAAGGCCGGCCCGTGCGCGCTGCGCGGGATGCGGACCGCCGAGGTCGTCACGGCGCGGGCGCAGGGCGCCCGGCTCGCCGCCGCCGCGTCGCTGCTCCTCGCGGCCGGCAAGACCCGCGACCACGTCGCGGACGGCGACGGGCCGTACCGGCGCCGCATGGTCGCCGCCGCGGCCGGGCGGATGGCCGGCCGCTGGGACGCCGCGGGCGAGCGGACGGGCGCCGCGGTCGGCTTCGACCCGTCGGTGCTGCGGGACGCCGTCGCGCGCCAGCCCGTCCTGGAGGCGGAGCCCGGCCTCGGCCTCCTCGACCTGACCGAGCCCACCGAGACCGCCGTCGCCGCCGTGTTCGCGCACACGGCCGTCCTCGCGGGCAAGGAGGCCAACGCCGAGGCGCTCGCCGAGGTGGGCCGCTTCTTCGGCCGCCTCGCGCACCTCATCGACGCCGTCGAGGACCTCGCCGACGACCGGGAGTCCGGCGCCTACAACCCGCTCCTCGCCACCGGCACCGATCTCGGCGAGGCCCGCCGGCACGCCGACGGCGCCCTGCACGGGCTCCGCCTCGCCCTCGCGGACCTGGAGCTGGAGCGTCCGCGGCTCGTCCGAGCGCTGCTGGACCGCGAGGTGGGGCGCTCGGTCGACCGGGTCTTCGCCGACCTGGAGAACCAGTCGCGGCGCGGGCCCCGGCCACCGCGCCCCGGCTGGCCGGTGCCCTGCTTCACCGGGGCGGTCGTGTGCGCGACCTGCGGCGTCTTCCAGCCCGAGTGGAGCGAGCACCACGGCGACTCGTGCGGGGACCGCTGCTGGTGCACGCGGCACTGCGACGGCTGCGACGGGAGCTGCTGCGACTGCGGCGGCTGCTGTGACTGCGACTGCGATTGCGACTGCTGCGGGTGTGATTGCTGAGGCAGCCGATGGGTGTCATTTTGCCGGGTTCGAGCCACCAGGGAACCCGGGACGTGCCATGGTGGCGGGCTCAGTAGGGTAGACGCAGCCCTTCAACTCACTAGAGAACCCGGCCATCCATGAACATCTTCAAGCCCCGCCGGCGCATGCGCCGGCTCGGCGTCGTCGCCGCCCTCGCCCTCGTCCTCGGAGCCTTCACCGCGACGCCCGCCCTCGCGCACGCCCGGCTGGTCAGCAGCACGCCCGCCAAGGGCCAGTCGATGTCCGGGATCGCCGAGGTCTCACTGGTCTTCAGCGACAAGATCAGCATGGCGAAGGTGGTCGTCAAGGACGAGCACGGCAAGACCTACCAGGCGGGCGCGGCCGAGGGCGCCGGGACGAGCACGGTGACGCAGCGCCTGACGGGGCCGCTGCCCGCCGGGTCCTACACCGTGGCCTACCGGGTCGTCGGCGAGGACGGGCACCCGATCGAGAGCGACGACCTCACGTTCACCTCGGAAGGCGGCGGGTCCGAGCCGTCCGTGCCGTCCGCCGGCGCGGTCGGCGCCGAGCAGCAGACGGGTGACGCCGCCACCGCAAACGAGCAGCCCCTCAAGCTGGACCAGGAGCAGGCGTCCGAGAAGGAGGACTCGGGCTCCGGCATGGTGCTCTGGATCCTGATCGTCGCCGGCCTCGTCGTCGGCATCGGCATCGGCGCCGCCATCGTCTTCCGGGCCAAGCGCAAGCACCAGGCGGCAGCCGGAAGTGAGTAAGGGCAGCCTGGGCGTCTGGCGGGCCGCCGCGGTCGCGGCGGCCGCGGCCGCCGCCGCCCTGGTGGCCGGTCTCGTCCTCGGCGGCTCGGTCACCGAGAAGGTCATCCCCGGCCTCGGTGACGCGGGCGCCCTCACCCGGTGGGGGCTGCCCGCGTCCCGGGCGGCGATGGACCTGCTGTCCGCGCTGACCGTCGGCGCCCTGCTGGCCGCCGCCGCGTTCCTGCCCGTCAAGGGCGGGCGCGGCGCCGCCGCGCTCTCCAAGGACGCGATCGGCTACCTGAACGCCGCGTCCTGGATCGCCGCGGGCTGGGCCGCCGCCGCGGCGGCCACCCTGGTCTTCACCGTCGCGGACGTCCTCGGCCAGCCGGTCGGGGACGTCCTCACCGGCAGCGAGCTGAGCAGCTACGTCGGCTCGCTCCCGCAGGGCACCGCCCTCATGATCGTGGTGCTGCTGGCCGTGGTCGTGGCGCTGCTCGCCCGCACCACCACCACGCCCGCCGCCGCGTTCGGGCTGCTCGCCATGGCCGCGATCGCGCTGCTGCCCGCGCCGCTGACCGGCCACTCCGCCTCCGCCGCCAACCACGCCACCGCGACGACCGGCGTCGCGCTGCACGTCGCCGCCGTGGCGCCGTGGGTCGGCGGGCTCGCCGTCGTCTGCGCGCACGCGCTGCTGCGCCGCGACCGGCTGCCGCTGATGGCCGGCCGGTTCAGCCGGATGGCCGTCTGGTGCTACCTCACCGTCGGCGCCAGCGGGCTGGTGAACGTGATCGCCCGGCTGCCCGACCCGGCCGAGCTGGTCACCACGAACTACGGGCGGCTCGCGCTCGGCAAGATCGTCGCGTTCGGGGTGCTCGGCTGGTTCGGCTGGTGGCACCGGGCCCGGACGCTGCCCGCCCTGGACGAGGGCAGGCCGGGGGCGTTCGCGCGGTTCGCGTCCGTCGAGGCGGCCGTGATGGCCGCCGCCATGGGCCTCGCGGTCGCGCTGGCGCGCACCGCGCCGCCCCCGCCGGCGGAGCCGGAGTCGGCGGTCAAGTCGCTGCTCGGCTACGACATGCCGCCCGAGGTCACGCCGCTGCGGCTGCTGACGCTCTGGCAGTTCGACCTGTTCTTCGCCGCCCTCGCCGCCGTCCTCGGCGGCCTCTACCTGGCCGCCGTCGTCCGGCTGCGGCGGCGCGGCGACTCGTGGCCGATGGGCCGCACCGCCGCCTGGCTCATCGGGCTCGTCAGCATCATCGCCGTCACGCAGACCGGGGTCGCCAAGTACGCGCCGATCCTGTTCAGCGTGCACATGGCGCAGCACATGGTGCTGAACATGCTGACCCCGATCTTCCTGGTCGTGGGCGCGCCGGTGACGCTGGCGCTGCGCGCGCTGAAGCCCGCCCGGGTGCGCGGCGACCGCGGCCCGCGCGAGTGGCTCACCGCGCTGCTGCACAGCCGCTACCTCGCGGTCATCGCGCATCCCGCGGTCGCGACGCTCATCTTCGTGGTGAGCACGTTCGCGCTGTACTTCACGCCGCTGTTCGAGTCGGCGATGCGCAACCACCTCGGCCACATCGCGATGATGGTGCACTTCCTCGCGGCCGGGTCGCTGTTCTTCTGGGTGCTGCTCGGCGTCGACCCGGCGCCGCGCAAGCTGCCCTACCCCGCCCGGCTCATCCTGCTGTTCGTCACGATGCCGTTCCACGCCTTCTTCGGCATCGCGCTGATGAACATGAGCCAGGCGCTGGCGCGCGGCTGGTACGGGGCCGTCGACCCGCCGTGGGGCACGACCACCCTGCACGACCAGCACACCGGCGGCGCGATCGCGTGGGCGTTCGGCGAGATCCCGACGTTCATCGTCCTCATCGTGATGGCGTTCCAGTGGTACGCCGACGACCAGCGCCAGGCGCGCCGCATGGACCGCAAGGCCGACCGCGCCGAGCGGGCGGGCGGCCGTCCCGAGGACGACGAGCTGGCCGCCTACAACGCCCGCCTGGCCAAGCTCGCCGAGCGGGACGCCGCCCACCGGGGGGACGCCCCCCCGAGCTCCCCGGCTGCGCGGCAGGAGTCTCCTCGCTCCGGTCGCTAACGCTCCCCGCGCCGTGTCCGTCCAGGGGGCGACCCCCTGGACCCCGCTGCGCTCGGCGGGGGCGCTCCGCGTGCCCGCCCGTAGCCGGCGGCCGGGGTTCCCTCTCGCGGGGGAGGGGGTCCGGGGCGCGGTCTGTCAGGATCGTCGTGTGGTGGTTCGCGTGTTCCGGCCGCTGATCGAGCGGACGACCTGGCGGCGCTGGTCCCACCTCGTGGTGGGCGGCGCGCTGCTGATGCCGTACTGGTTCCTCGCGATGAGCGTCACCCCGCTGATCCCGCCGGGCAACGCCGTCGTGATGGTCGTGCTCATGCTGCTCGTGCTGCCCGGCGCGGGGGCGTTCGTGACCGGGCTCGTGCCGACGGTGCGGCTGCTGGAGGGCTCGCTCGCCAAGGAGCTGCTCAAGGGGCCGGCCGCGGCGCTCGTCCCCGGGTCGGCGCGCTCGTGGGAGAGCCGGGTCCGGGCCGCGGCGTGGTTCGCGCTGCACCTCGGCGCGGGTGTCGTGGTCAGCGGGCTCAGCCTGGCGGTGCCGCCGTTCGCCGCCGTGCTGATCCTCACGCCCGTGGTGAGCTGGGACACCCGGCTGCTGGAGGCCTGGGGATGGCGGGGGGCCTGGCACCAGTGGGCCGGGCCGCCGATCGGGCTGGCGTCGCTGGCCGCGCTGCTCGCGCTGATCGTGGCGGCGGGCGCGCTGATGTCCCGGCTGGCGCCGCGGCTCCTCGGGCCGTCCGCCGCGGAGCGGCTCGCCGAGGCGGAGGCCCGGGCGGTCCGGCTCGCCGAGCGCAACCGGCTGGCGCGGGAGCTGCACGACTCGGTGGGGCACGCGCTCAGCGTGGTGACCCTGCAGGCCGGGGCGGCCGGACGGGTCCTCGACGACGACCCGGTGTTCGCGCGGGAGGCGCTCGGCGCGATCGAGGAGTCGGCGCGCGCCGCGCTGGAGGACCTCGACCACGTCCTCGGGCTGCTGCGCGAGGACCCGTCCCGCCCGGCGCCGCAGGCCACCCTGAAGGACCTCGGGCGGCTGCTGGAGCAGACCCGGATCGCCGGGGTGGCGCTCGACGCGGCGGTGGATCCCCAGGTCGAGCAGGTTCCGGCGGCGGTGTCGCGGGAGGCGTACAGGATCGTCCAGGAGGGCCTGACCAACGCGCTGCGGCACGCGGGGAAGGTCCCGGTGCGGCTGCGGCTCGGCATCGCCGGGGAGCGGCTGGAGGTGGAGATGAGCAACCCGATCGGCGCGCCGCGCGGGGACGGCGCGGGCCACGGCGGCGGGCGCGGGCTCGCCGGGGTGCGCGAGCGCGTCACGGTGCTGCGCGGCGACATGAGCGCGGGGGCCGACGGCGACGCGTGGAGGTTCCGCGTCTCGCTGCCGCTAAGGTCCGGAACATGACGATCAAGGTGCTGCTGGTCGACGACGAGCGGCTGATCCGGGCGGGCCTCGCCGCCATCATCGAGGCCGAGGACGACCTGACCGTGGTCGGCGAGGCGGCCGACGGCACCGAGGTGCCGGGCGAGGTGCACCGGCTGCGCCCCGACGTGGTCCTGATGGACGTGCGGATGCCGCGGCTGGACGGCATCCAGGCGACCCGCCACATCCTGGACACCGTGCCCGGGCCGCCGCGGATCATCGTCGTGACCACGTTCGAGAACGACGAGTACGTCTACGACGCGCTGAAGGCCGGCGCGCACGGGTTCCTGCTGAAGCGGACCCGGCCGGAGGAGATCCTGCAGGCGATCCGGATGGTCGCGCACGGCGACAGCCTGCTGTTCCCGGCGGCGATCCGGGAGCTGGCCGCGCACCACGGGCCGTCCGGCGGGCGCGGCGGCGCGCGCTGGCACGAGCGGCTGACCGAGCGGGAGGGGGACGTGCTGCGGCTGATGGCCAAGGGCCGCTCGAACGCCGAGATCGCCCAGGACCTGTTCGTGAGCCCGCAGACGGTGAAGACGCACGTCGGCAACATCCTCGCCAAGCTCCAGGCCCGCGACCGCACCCAGGCGGTGATCCTCGCCTACGAGACGTCCTTCATCACGCCCGGCTGAGGTGGCACTGTGCCACTGTGATCGCATGAGGGACTTCCGCTTCGGCTTCAACTTCTTCGACATCCCCTCGCGCGGCGAATTCGCCGAGCGGTGCAGGCGCGGCGAGGGGTACGGGTTCGACGTCGCGCTCGTGCCCGACCACCTCGGCGCCCCGGCCCCCTTCCCGACGATGGTCGCCGCCGCGGACGCCACCGAGCGGCTGCGCGTCGGCACGCTCGTGCTGAACGCCGGTTTCTGGAACGCCCACCTGCTGGCCCGCGAGGTCGCCACCGCCGACCGGCTCACCGGCGGCCGGGTGGAGCTCGGCCTCGGCGCCGGGCACATGAAATGGGAGTTCGACGCGGCCGGGATCCCCTGGGAGCCTATGGCCGCCCGCGCGGAGCTGATGACCCGGACGATCGAGGAACTGGCCGCGCTGTTCGGCGGGGACGGCTACGAGCGGCACCGGCCCGTCGCCGAGCACTTCGGGCTGACCGAGCTCGCGCCCGTGCAGCGCAGCGGGTTCGGCGGGTCGGGCCCGCCGCTGCTCGTCGGGGGCACGGGCGACACCGTGCTGCGGACGGCGGCCCGGTACGCCGACATCGTCGGGATCGCCGGGGCCTACCAGGTCAAGGGCGAGCCGCCCGGGACGTTCCGGCTGGGCACGGCGGCGGAGGCGCAGGAGCGGGTGCGGTTCGTCCGGGAGCAGGCCGGCGACCGGGCGGACGGCATCGAGTGGAACGTGCTGGTCCAGCACGTCCAGGTGACGCCGGACCGGCGCGCCGTGGCCGAGCGGCTCCGCGCCGAACGCATGCGGGACATGACCGTCGAGGAGATCCTCGACACGCCGTTCGTCCTGCTCGGGACCCCGGACCAGATCGCCGGGCAGATACGGGAGCGGCGCGAGCGGTTCGGGTTCTCCTACGTGACGGTGCACGCGCCGTTCGTGGACGTCCTCGGCCCGGTGATCGAGCGCGTCTGAACGGCGCGGGAAGCGTCGGTGGCCCGCTCATCGACGCGCGCTTACACCCGGTTTACCTGCGGGTAGTTACAAAAGAGACAGAGGGAACAAAGGTCGACGATCGGGGGATCATGGACGCCGTTACCCTGTCCGAGCTGCGCAAGCCGCGCGCCTATCCGGCGGTGTCGGTGCTGATGCCGACGCACCGCTCCGTCCCGGACAACCGGCAGGACCCGATCAGGCTGCGCAACCTCCTCGCCGAGGTGCGGCGCCGGCTGCACGACGACGACCGGGTGGCGCACGACGCCGCCGACCACGTCCTGCGCGGGCTGGAGAGCGCCGCGGAGGAGATCGACCTGCGGCACGCCTCCGACGGCCTCGTCCTGTTCGCCGCGCCGGACGGGGAGCACCACGCGTTCACGATCGACCAGCCCGTGGACGAGCGGGTCGTCGTCGACACCGGGTTCGCGACCCGCGACCTCGTCGCCGCCTACACCCGCACCCCGCGCTACTGGCTGCTGTCGCTGTCGGACCAGCGGACCCGGCTGTGGGACGGCCGCGGCGAGGAGCTGACCGAGCGGACCGGCGGCGGCTTCCCCGTCGTGCCCGAGCCGCTCGACGAGGCCGGCTCCGGGCGGCAGGCGCGGCGCGCCGCGCAGGGCGGCGACGGCGAGCGGCAGCGCCGGCAGATGCGGGACGCGGTGGCGGCGCTCGACCGGGTCCTCGCCCGCGACCGCCGGCCGCTGATCGTCGCCGGCGTCATCCGGCACCAGGCGTTCTTCGACGAGGTCGCCGGCCCGCACATCACCGTGGCGGGGCGCGTCGACGGCAGCTTCGAGGGCGCCGCGGCCAGCGTGCTCGCGGAGGCGGCCCGCCCGGCGCTCGCCGCCTACGAGGACCTCCGCGAGGTCGGCGTGCTCGCCGAGCTGGAGGCCGCGCGCAGCATCCAGCGGTACGCGGGCGGGCTCTGCGAGGTCACGCCGCTGGTCGAGGAGGGCCGCGGCGAGCACCTGGTCGTCGAGCGCGGCTACTACGCGCCGGCGGTGAAGGCGCGCGGCGAACTCGTCCCGGTGGACGGCATGCCCGGCGTCCTCAAGGGCGCGGACGTCGTCGACGACGCCGTGGACGACGTCATCGAGACGGTGCTGGAGTACGGCGGCGAGGTCACCTTCGTCTCCGACGGCTTCCTCGTCGACCACGGCCGCATCGCCCTGGTGACCCGCTACTGACCCGTCCGGCAGGCCGGGTCGTGCCAGATCACCCAGCCGATCGACCAGTCGCGCCGCGCGTGCGGCCGCCAGCCCGCCGGGTGCCCGGGCCAGGACGCCTCCGGGGCCGTACCCCCCGGCAGGGGGACCAGGACCGTGCACACGCCGGGCTCGGGCGGGCGGCCGTCGAGCCGGTCGATGCGCGTCCACCACACCGGGTACATGAGCTTCGTCCTGATCGCCCAGTTGAGCGTGGCGTCCGCGGCGACCCCGCCCGCGGCCGGGCCCGGGAACGGCGGAGCCGGGCGGACGCGCTCGGGTGAGGGGCCCATCGCGAACGTCAGCGCGGCCAGGTTGACTCCGGCGAGGCCGACGGCCATGAGGGGCCTTCTCCTCAGCCTGGACATCAGCGCCAGCGCGCACAGCAGGGCGATCGAGGCGAGCGCCGCCTCCCGCATGCGCAGTGCGGTGCGGTCGCCGGTCAGGAACGTGGTCTCGGGGAAGTCGAACGCGATGAACGCGTGGGTGCGCAGCCGCTCGCCCGCGTGGACGGTGACCCAGAGCCCGGTGCCCTCCAGGAGGAGGACGGACGCCGCCGCCAGCCGGAGGGCCGTGCGGGCGCCCGACCGCAGGAGGGCCGCCGCCCCGGCCAGCGCGTAGACGAGGGCGAGGCACGACAGGTACCGGCCGTAGGCGAAGTTCCCCACCCGGTGCTCGTCCGGCAGCGCGGCCGACGACGCGTAGGCGATCCCGCACGTGGCGGTGAGCAGCACGGCGGCCATGATCCGGTCGGCCGCCGGGGCGCCCCGCCGGACGAGCGTCACCGCGACGACCGCGAGCCCGGCGCCCGCGAGCCCCCACGTGGACGCGATCAGGTACCAGAGCTGCCCGGCGGCCCCGGACCACGCCCACGCCTGCCCGGAGAGCGTGGTGAGGCGGGACTCCAGGATCCCGGCCAGGTCCCGGACGCCGCCCGGATACAGTTCGGCGCGAAGCCACGCGTTCAGCGCGGCCCCCGCGGCGTATCCGGCGAGCGCCGCGCCGCCGCCGGCCAGAGCCCCGCGCCGTCTCCGCCGGCGCCCCACCGTGAGGACGACCAGCGTCAGGGCGTGGACGAGGAGGACAACCGTCCCGCGAGTGTGGACGGCCGCCGAGTACGAGGCGACCACGCTCGCCAGCACCGCGTCACCGGCCCGGCCGTTCCGGACGAAGCGGTCGAGCCCCAGCAGCCACGCCATGACGAGCGCCGGCAGGACGGCGTCCGCGAGCGCGAACGCGCCGAAGAACGTCGTGGCGGGCAGCAGCGCCGCCCCGAAGGAGAGCGGCAGCGCCGCGCGCCGGCCGAGCCCGAACCGCCGCGCCGCCGCGTACCCGAGCGGGAACAGCGCCGCGCCGGCGACCGCGTTGATCGCGAGGACGGCCGTGTACACCGTCACCGGATCGCGGGAGAACCAGTACACCGGGGTGAGCAGGAGCGGATATCCGCCCTGGTAGAAGGTGTTCCCGGACAGGTCGGCGCCCGGCCCGCCGGCCAGCCACCGGGCCGCGAGGAGATATCCGGTCTCGTCGGGGTTCGCGACCGGGCCCGTCCGGGCGCGGGCGAACCACAGCCGGACCGCCGCCTGCGCGAGCATGCCGGCCGCGAGCAGCCACGGCAGCGCGCGGGGGCGCCGGCCGGCTGGACGGAGCGTTGCGGGCGGGGCCTGCGGGCGGGGCGGAACGGTCGCGAGCGTCATGCGCTCCACCGTTCCGGCGGTCTGTCATGGTCCTGTGCGGGCGATGTCCGGATCTTGTGACACAACTCGCTCCATGATCGTCGGCCACCGATAATGTGCGGGTGGCGAGCATTCTGTTCATCGAGGACGATCCGTCCGCGCGGGCCGCCCTGGAGCTGGCGCTGACCCGCCAGGGACACGGCGTGACGTCCCGGGCCACCGGCGAGGACGGGCTGGCGGCGCTGCGGGCGCGGCGTCCCGAGATCGCGATCCTGGACGTGATGCTGCCCGGCATCGACGGGATCGAGGTGTGCCGACGCATCCGCCGGGAGGACTCGCTGCCGGTGATCCTGCTGACCGCGCGGGGCGACGACCTCGACATCGTCCTCGGCCTGGAGGCCGGCGCCGACGACTACGTGGTGAAGCCCGTCGAGCCCCGCGTCCTGGACGCCCGCATCCGCGCCGTCCTCCGCCGAGCCGACCAGACCCGCGTCGACCGCTCCGTCTACGGCGACCTCGTCATCGACCGGACCTCGCTGAAGGTCACCAAGGCCGGAACCGACCTTCGCCTCACCCCGACCGAGCTGCGGCTCCTGCTGGAACTGACCCGGCGCCCCGGCCAGGCGCTCACCCGCCAACATCTGCTGGCCGAGGTCTGGGAGCACGCCTATTCGGGCGACTCCAGGCTGGTGGACGCCTGCGTCCAGCGCGTCCGGGCCAAGATCGAGGACGAGCCGGCCGAGCCGCGGCTGATCGAGACCGTCCGGGGCTTCGGCTACCGGTTCACGGCGCCGTGACGCACCGCCGCTGGTTCACCGGGCTGCGGGTGCGGCTCGCGGCCGCGTTCACCGCGGTCGCGCTGCTCGCGTCCGTGCTCGCCTCCGGCATCTCCTACGTGCTGCTGCGGCGGGTGATGCTGCAGCGCGCCCAGGACGCGGTGCTCACCGAGGTGCGCACCGCCCTGGCCCAGCGGATCCCGCCCAATCTGCCGCCCGACGTGGTCCCGCTGGTCGGCGCGGCCTTGGTGGACGCGCTCGGCTCGGCCGAGGGGCGCAAGGCGGTGGCGGTGCCCGTGCCGCTGCGCGGCGAGAGCGGCCTCCCGGCGCCGGGAGCGCTGGACGTCCCCGTGACCCGCGAGTTCGCCCGGCGGGCGATGGACAACCTGGTCTTCCAGCGCGTCAGCCGGCACGGTACGCCCTACCTGCTCGTGGGCGGCCGCGCCACCCGTTACGTGACCACGGGGGAAGAGCCGTGGCGCACGACGCCGCCGATGGTGTTCGTCTCCGCGAGCCTGCGCCGGGAGGACGCCGACCTGAGGTTGTTCACCCGCACCCTGCTGAGCGCGGACGCCGCCGCGCTGGCGGCGGCGCTCGGGCTCGCGCTGCTGGCCACCCGGGGCGTGCTGCGCCCGGTGCGCCGCCTCGGCGCCGCCGCCCGCGCGCTCGGCGAGGGGAGGCTGGACACCCGCGTCCGGGTGCGGGGCCGCGACGAGCTGGCCGACCTCGCCGCCACCTTCAACCGGACCGCGCAGGCGCTGGAGCGGACGGTGACCGAGTTGCGCGCGATGGAGGCCGCGTCCCGCCGGTTCGTCGCCGACGTCTCCCACGAGCTGCGCACGCCGTTGACCTCGATGATCGCGATGACGGACGTGCTGGCCGAGGAGGCCGCCGAGTCCGGCGAGGGCGGCGAGGGCGGCGACGTCGCCGCCCGGCTCGTCGCCGACGAGACCCGGCGGCTCGGCACGCTCGTGGAGCACCTCATCGAGATCAGCCGGTTCGACGCGGGCGCCGCCGCCCTCGTCCTGGACGACGTGAACGTCGCCGACGCGGTCGGCGCCACCCTGGAGGCGCGCGGCTGGCTCGGCGAGGTGGCGGTGGAGGGCCCCGCGGACCTGTTCGTCCGGCTGGACCCCCGGCGGTTCGACATCATCGTCGCCAACCTGGCCGGGAACGCCCTCAAGCACGGGCGCCCGCCCGTCTCGCTGCGCTTCGGCCGGCCGGAGCGCGAGGACGCGGGCGGGGTCCGCGTCGTGGTCGCCGACCGCGGACCCGGCCTTCCCGACGAGGTGGTCTCCGTGGTCTTCGACCGGTTCGTCAAGGCGGAGGCGGCGCGCTCCCGCAGCGAGGGAAGCGGCCTCGGCCTGTCCATCGCCAAGGAGAACGCCCTGCTGCACGGCGGCACGCTGGAGGCCGCCAACGGGCCGGAGGGCGGCGCGGTCTTCACCCTGTGGCTGCCCGACGGGGAAGGAGAGGAGTGCCCATGAGACGGCCGCGGTGGACGCGCGCGCTGCCGGCGGTCGCGGCGTGCGCCGTCCTGGCCGGCTGCGGGATCCGCCCCACCGGGATCATCAGCGCGGGGACGGGCCCGGCCGCGCAGGCGCACGCCGACACGATCACCGTCTACCTCGTGCGGGGCCACAGGCTGCTGCCGGTGACGCGGCCCGGCCTGCCCGGGCAGCCGAACCTGGCGATCGGGCAGCTGACCGTGCCGCCGACCGGGCAGGAGCGCGCGATCGGGCTGCGCACCGAGGTCCACGGACCGCTCGACGCGTACAAGGTCGTCAACATGACCGGCCCGGTCGGACATCACCCCCAGATGGTCGTCAGATCCGCCGGGCGGCGGAACGTGCCGAAGAACTGGTCGCGGATCGCCAAGGCCCAGATCGCGTGCACCGCGCAGGCCATCCCGGGCATCCAGAGCGTCAACCTCTTGAGCGCCCTGAACGCGACCGAGACCAGTTTGGAGACGCTGACCTGCGACCAGTTCGCGGATCTGCTCGAATGATCAGTTCCGGGTGAGCCACTGGGCGCTGAAGTCGCCGAGCACCGAGCGGACGGCGAGGACGGCGATGCCGAGGGTCAGGACGGGCATCACGACCCAGCGCTCCACCTTGCCGTCCGTCCTCGGGATGACCGGGACGTCGATCCGCCAGGGCAGCGGCCAGAACACCGGGCAGCCTCTCGGTGTCAGGCAGTCGCCGGCGACGTGCGCGAGGCAGCCCAGGGTGACCGCGAACCCGACGAAGCTCATGTCGATCTTGTGCATGAGCCAGACGGCGATGAGGGCGAGCGCGCAGTCGGCGAGCGCGGACTGGGGCTCCTTGCCCTCGAAGTCCAGCCCGACGCCGCGCAGCCCCAGGCCGACGATCATGAAGAGGCAGGCCCACCAGGCGTAGACGTAGTGGGTGGCGAGGGTGTCCATCGCCCAGCCGACCCCGACCGCGAACAGGATCGAGTGGGTCGCCTGCCGGTGCCCGCCGGAGACCTTCCCGATCCACTTGCACATGTGGTGCGTGATCGGGCCGAACGTGTTGGCGATGCGGCCGTTGTGGTGGTCGATGTCCGGCAGGATCGCCGCCCCCGCGCACACCACGGCGCCGGCGCCGACCTGCTCCACCGACAGCGACACCGCGTGCTCGCCGAGCAGCCGCTCGTACCCGAGCACCGGGACGGCGGCCAGCCACGCCAGCGCGCCGCTCAGGGCATGCGTCTTGCCCATCATGATGCCGATCCCCCGCCTTCCAGCGCGTCCACCGCCCGTACTCAGGGCGGGACTCTAATCCGCTCCTGATCGTTTTCAGTGGCGACGCGCCGTAGCGGGTGCTACGTCCCTTTGATGCGGGTCGGTGCGTTCCGGTTCCAGGGTCAGGACGGGACGAACCGCCAGGCGCCGGACTCCTCGCCCGGCTCGTACGGGGAGTCCAGGCGCTTGGCGACGACGCCCGGAAGGCCCTGGGCGCGGGCCGCGTCCAGGACGGCGCCGCCCTCGCCGGGGAACCAGGGAGCCGTCTGCCACAGCGGCCCCGACAGGGCGAGGCCGTCGAGCCGCTCCCGCCGCTCCCGGTACGGGACGTCCAGCAGCGGATGCCCGTCCAGATGCAGCAGGTCGTAGACCATGTAGGTCTCGCGGCCGTCCAGGACGGCCAGCTCCCCGTCCAGCAGCGCGGGCCGGACGCCCAGCTCGGCGCCGAGCCGGGAGCCGAGCCCGCCGGGGCCGTCCACGGCGCGGCCCCGGGCGTCGGTGAACCGGGTCCGGCCGCCCTCGACGTAGGCGGCCGTCCGCTTGCCGCCCCACGCGAACTCGAACCCCCACGCGTCCTGGCCGCGGGGGAGGCGGGCCCTCTCCACCGGGCGCATCGGGCGCAGCGACTGCGGCAGCGGCTCGGCGTCCGGGTCGGCCGGCGGGTCCATCCGGTGGATCATCCAGTTCCTGCCGCGGGTCCTGAACAGCACGTACCGGCCCGACACCCGCGCGCCGTGGATGACGACCTTCACCTCGCGCTCGGACCACTTCTCCGTCTCGTACGTCCCGCGGTCCCAGATGGTCATCGTCCCGGCGCCGTACTCGCCGCGCGGGATCTCGCCCTCGAACGTCGCGTACTCCAGCGGATGGTCCTCGGTGTGGACGGCGAGGTGGTTCGTGTCCGGGCTCCACGGCAGGCCCTTCGGGACGGCCCACGACACGAGCACGCCGTCGCGTTCGAGCCGCAGGTCCCAGTGCAGGCTGGTCGCGTGGTGCTCCTGGACGACGAACGTGTCGTCGCCGTGCGGCAGGGCCTTCTCCTCCGGGACGGGCTCCGGCGTCCTCCCGGGGTCGCGCCGGCCCCGGTACTCGGCGAGCCGGTCGCCGCCGTCCTTCCGCTTCTCGGGGGTCACCCCCGGTGCATACCCGCGATCAGCGGATGAAGACGGCGTAGTCGGCGAGGTCGCCCGTCAGGGACGGCGGCAGCCCCGCGACGGCGGACAGCTCCTCGGCCGACATGAACCCGCCCGCCTCCCCCCGGACCCGCTCGATCTTCGCCGCCAGCTCCGGGGTGACGCCGGGCAGCAGCGTCAGCGCCTCCGCCGGCGCGTGGTTGACGTCGACGAGCCCGCCGTCGTTGTACTGGCGCGGCAGGTCGGGGCGCCCGATCCGCAGCTCCTTGGCGAGGCCCGGGTCGGCCGCGGCCAGCTCGCGCGCCTTCTCCCGCAGCAGCCGCCGCCGCTTGACCCGCTCCACCACGGCCTCGTTGTCGACCGCCGACAGCCCGTGCGGGTCGAACACCCTGCGCCGGATCAGGAACGCGTGCCCGCAGCCCACCACGGCGAGGACGAACAGCAGCACGCCGACCGTCCGCTCGGTGCCGTCGTCCTTGCCGATGTCCGGGAGCAGGAACATCGCGAGCGCGAACACGCCGAGGTAGGCCGCCGTGGACACCATCAGGTGCAGGCTGCGCCGCCACAGCGCCGCCGCCGCGAAGGTGAAGGGCGTCGCGTAGCCGAGGGTCAGGAACGGCAGCGCCGCCCACGTCACGCTCAGCGCGGCTCTCCCCGGCGGCATGCTGTCGGACGGAACCCGCGGCTCGTACGGCGCTGGGGCGTTCATCTCTAGAGAGTCTCCCGGCCGGCTAAGGGGGCGAATCGGACTCTAGATCAACAGGAATGTCACGGCAGGGTGAGGATTTCATGGCCGTCGTCGGTCACCAGCAGCGTGTGCTCGAACTGCGCCGTGCGCTTGCGGTCCTTGGTGACCACCGTCCAGCCGTCGGCCCACATGTCGTACTCGTAGGTGCCCAGCGTCAGCATCGGCTCGACGGTGAACGTCATCCCCGGCTCAATGATCGTCGTGGCGGCCGGGTCGTCGTAGTGCGGCACGACCAGGCCGGAGTGGAACGTCGTCCCGATCCCGTGCCCGGTGAAGTCGCGGACGACCCCGTACCCGAACCGCTTGGCGTACGACTCGATGACCCGCCCGATCACGTTCAGCGCCCGCCCCGGCTTCACCGCCCGGATGCCGCGCATGGCCGCCTCGTGCGTGCGCTCCACCAGCAGCCGCGACTCCTCGTCGACGTCGCCGCACAGGAACGTCGCGTCGGTGTCGCCGTGCACGCCGTCGATGAACGCCGTGATGTCGACGTTGACGATGTCGCCGTCGCGCAGGACCGTGTCGTCCGGGATGCCGTGGCAGATCACCTCGTTGATCGAGGTGCACAGCGACTTGGGGTACCCCCGGTAGCCCAGCGTGGACGGGTAGGCGCCGTGGTCGAGCAGGAACTCGTGCCCGATGACGTCCAGCTCGTCGGTGGTGATCCCGGGCCGGACGTGCTCGCCGACCTCCCGCAGGGCCTGCGCGGCGATCTTCCCGGCCACCCGCATCTTCTCGATGATCTCGGGCGTCTTGACGTCGGGCTCGCCGGTCCGCGGGCGCTTCTTCCCCACGTACTCCGGGCGCGGGATGCTCGACGGGACCTTGCGCATCGGCGAAACGTTGCCGGGCCGGAGAAGCTGGGTCGTCATAGTGATGGAGTGTAGTCAGCGGGATCGGGGCAACGAATCCCGTCCGAGCCCGATCGAGAGGAGCGCCGATGGCCGGTGACGACGGTGACTGGTGGTTCTGCCTGAAGCACATGAAGGTCGAGCACGGGGCCGGCTGCCCTGGCAAGGACCGGATGGGCCCGTACGCGTCCGAGGGCGAGGCCGCGAACGCCCTCGCGCTCGCCCGCGAACGCAACGAGGCGTGGCGCAAGCAGAACGAGGACTAGAACAACCAGACCGGCCCCCGGGCGCTAGTCGACGACGGGTCCGGAGACCGCGTCGAGGAGCCGGGCGAGCCGGTGCCGGATCCCGCGCGGGGTCCGCGCCGGCTCCTGGCCGGCCGCCGCGCTGACGAGGTGCTGCGCGCCGTCGAACGACATGAGCGCCTCGTCCGGCGGGACGGTCAGCGCCTCGTGGGCGAGGCCGCGCAGCTCGCGGTCGCCGCCCTCCAGCGCGAGGATCGTCGCACCGGTGCGGCGCGCGTCGTCCACCCGCTCCAGCAGCGGGACGGGCGCGTCCTCCTCGGCGACGACGAACAGCGTCTCGCCGCGCCGCGCCGCCTCCAGCCGCTCCAGCCCGACCCGCAGGTGCGCGGGCGCGTCCGCGGGCGGCGCCCAGCGCACCAGCGTCGGCGCGAGACCGGGGACGTCGCCGAGCCGGCTCTCGTCGTCCAGGTGCGCCGCCAGGTGCCACGGGTCGCCGCCGGGCGTGCCGACCAGCAGCAGACCGCCCGGGGTGCGGGACGTGACCCGCAGCGCGCGGCCGAACTCGCCGGTCCGCTCCAGCCAGCCCGTCGTCGACAGGACCTCGCGCAACATGGTGATCTGCTCGGCGTCCACGGGCACCATGGTGCCGCACCGGGCAGCCCGGTCAGGCGCTTTTCGCGATGCGGGAGCCCGGGGGGAAGCACCCCGTGGCGGGTTTGGCAGACTCGGCCGCATGACTGAGCAGCAGCAGAAGACCCCCTACGACCTCCCCGACGTCAGCGGGCTGTCGATCGGCATCCTCGGCGGCACCGGCGACCAGGGCAAGGGCCTCGCGCGCCGGTTCGCGCTCGCCGGGCACCAGGTGACGATCGGGTCGCGCAAGGCCGAGCGCGCCCAGGCCGCCGCCGACGACCTGGGCGCGGGCCTGCCGGTCTCGGGCGCCGAGAACCCGGTCGCGGCCGGGCGGTCCGACGTGGTGATCGTCGCGGTCCCGTGGGACGGCCACAAGGCCACGCTGGAGTCGCTGCGCGCCGAGCTGGCCGGCAAGATCGTCGTGGACTGCGTGAACCCCCTCGGCTTCGAGAAGGGCAAGGGCGCGTTCGCGCTGCCGGTCGAGGAGGGCAGCGCCGCCGAGCAGGCCGCCGCCGTCCTGCCCGACAGCCGCGTCGTCGCCGCGTTCCACCACGTCTCCGCCAAGCTGCTGCTCGACCCCGGCGTTGACGAGATGGAGCTGGACGTCCTCGTCCTCGGCGGCGACCGCGAGGCCACCGACATCGTCCAGGCCCTCGCCGGCCGGATCCCCGGCATGCGCGGCGTCTACGGCGGCCGGCTGCACAACGCCCACCAGGTCGAGGCGTTCACCGCCAACCTCATCTCCATGAACCGCCGCTACAAGGCCCACGCCGGCCTCCGCATCACCGACGTCTGAGCCGGGGAGGCCGACCGGTCCCGGACGGGCGTTCTGATCGTTAAGCTCGGTGCGGTGCCGAGTTGGAATGACACGGAGGCGGCGCGGCGCCCGCTCGTGCTGCTGCCCTCCGCCCAGCAGGGGCCGCTGCGCGCGGTCGCCAAGCGGGTCGGGGTCGCGCTGCTGCTGCTGTTCGCCGTGGTGGCCGTCGTCTACGCCGACCGCGGCGGCTACCGCGACACCGGCGACGGCAGGCTGTCGCTGCTGGACGCCTTCTACTACGCGACGGTGACCGTCTCCACCACCGGCTACGGCGACATCACCCCGGTGGGGGACACCGCCCGCCTCGTCAACATCGTCTTCATCACGCCCGTGCGGGTTCTGTTCCTCATCGTCCTCGTGGGCACGACCCTGGAGGTCCTCGCGGAACGCACCCGCGAGGACTGGCGCAAGTCACGCTGGAGGGCACGCGTGCGCGACCACATCGTGGTGGCGGGCTACGGCACGAAGGGCCGCAGCGCCATCAAGACCCTGCTGAGCACCGGCGTCGACCGCGGCTCGATCGTCGTCGTGGACCCCGACCCCCGGGTCGTGGCCGAGGCGGCGGAGGCCGGATTCGTGAGCATCGCCGGGGACGCGACCCGCAGCTCGGTGCTGAAGCAGGCGGCGGTGCAGCGGGCGCGGGAGATCGTGGTGGCGAGCGCCCGCGACGACACCGCCGTGCTGATCACCCTGACCGCGCGGCAGCTGAACCCCCATGCCGGGATCCAGGCGTCGGTGCGCGAGTCGGAGAACGTCCCGCTGCTGCGGCAGTCGGGCGCCGACCACGTCGTGACGTCGTCGGAGGCGGCGGGCCGGCTGCTCGGCATGTCCACCAGCCAGCCGAGCGTCAGCGAGGTCATCGAGGACCTCCTCGACCAGGGCAGCGGTCTCGACCTGGTGTCGCGCGAGGTGCGCCCGGACGAGGTCGGCGGGCCGCTGTCGCAGGTGCGCGAGCCGGCCCTCGCGGTCGTCCGGGACGGCCGCACGCTGCCGTTCGACCACCCCCGGTGCACCGTCCTCGAACCCGGCGACCGGCTGATCGTGGCGCGTTCCTCGCCGCGCCCGCGCGGCGCCCCCGCCGAACGGGAGGGAGCGGACGGAGCCTCCGCCGCGTCCGAACAGTGACATATCATCGGGGTGGCTACAGGCAGGTGGACATGCGAGAGAACCGTTCGGCGGACCCGTGGAGCGCCTTCCTGGCGCCTCCCGGGCGGGACGCCGGGACGCGCCGGGCGCCCGGCGCGGCGCCCGCCGCCGGGCCCCGGGACGCGGAGGCCCGTCCCGCCGCGGCCGGCGCCGACGACGCGTGCCGGCGGGTGCTGGCGCAGCTGAGGGCGGCGAACGGCCCGCTGTCGCTGGAGCAGATCCACCACGCGACCCGGCTCGGGCTGCTGGAGGTCGCCGACGCCGTGGACGTCCTGCGCGAGCGCGGCCTGGTCGCCGTGGAACGCGAGATCGACGAGGTCGTCCGGCTGACCGAGGGGTGAGCGGGTGCTCGGATACGCCGTCGCCGTCTCGCTGAGCTGCCTCGTCGGCATCGCCGAGCTCGTCAGCCGGTACCGGGACCGGCCCACCACGCTGGTCCGGGTGCCGAGCACCTGGGCGTACGTGCTGATCAACGGGGGAGCGGGGGCCGGCTCGCTGCTGCTCCTGCACACCTTCGGCTGGCGGTTCGGCGTCCGGTCGCCGGACGTCGCCTCGGCGACGCAGGTGCTGGTCGCGAGCCTCGGCTCGATGATGGTGTTCCGCAGCGCGGTGTTCACCGTCCGGGTCGGCGACGAGGACGTCGCGGTCGGGCCGAGCACGCTGCTGACCTCGCTGCTCGCCGCCGCCGACCGCGGCGTCGACCGGATGCAGGCCAAGACCCGCGCGCACGAGGCCGGCGAGATCATGCGGGGCGTCTCGTTCGCCAAGGCGCGGCTGGCGCTGCCGACGTACTGCCTGGGGCTGCTGCAGAACGTGTCCGCCGAGGACCAGGCCGACCTGCGCACCGCCGTGGACGCCCTGGCCGGCAGCGAGATGACCGACGGGCAGATGGCCCTCAACCTGGGCCTGCTGCTGATGAACGTCGCCGGGCCCGACGTCCTGCGCTCCGCCGTCGACACGCTGCGCGCCGAGATCATGATGGACGACCCGGAACCGCGTCCCGTCCCCCCGCCCCGCGACGGCCGGGTCCTGGAGCCCCATGCGGAAGCGGCCCGGTCGAACCCCGACGAGTAGGGGCGCGACCGGGCCGCTCCAGGCCAGGCAGTTGCGGGCCTAGCGGGTGCGGGCCTAGTGGGGTGCGGGCCTAGTGGTAGGCGTGCTCGGGGCCGGGGAAGACGCCGCCGACGACCTCCTCGGCGTAGCCGCGGGCGGCGTCGCCGAGCAGCGTGTCGAGGTCGGCGAACTTCTTGACGAACTTGGCGGTGTGCGGGGTGAGGCCCGCCATGTCCTGCCAGACGAGCACCTGCGCGTCGGTGCCGCTGCCGCCGCCGATGCCGATCGTCGGGATCGACAGCGAGGAGGTGACGCGGGCGGCGAGGTCCGCGGGGACGCACTCGAGGACGACGGCGAACGCGCCCGCGGCCTCCAGCGCCTTGGCGTCCGCCATCAGCTCGTCGCCGTCCTGGCCGCGGCCCTGCACCCGGTAGCCGCCGAAGACGTTCACCGACTGCGGGGTGAGGCCGAGGTGCCCCATGACCGGGATGCCGGCCGCGACCAGTCCCTCGACCTGCGGGATCACCCGGCGGCCGCCCTCCAGCTTGATCGCGTGCGCGCCCGCCTCCTTCATGAAGCGGGTGGCGGTCGTCAGCGCCTCGCCGACGCCCGTCTGGTAGGAGCCGAACGGCAGGTCCGCGACGACCATGGCGCGCTTGGAGCCGCGCACGACGGCCGCGGTCAGCGGGATCAGCTCGTCCACGGTGACGGGGATGGTGGACTCGTAGCCGTAGACGACCATCGCGGCGGAGTCGCCGACGAGCAGCACCGGGATGCCTGCCGCGTCGAAGACGCGCGCGGTCTGCGCGTCGTACGCGGTGAGCATGGGCCACTTCTCGTGCCGCTCCTTGGCGGCGGCGATGTCGCGTACGGTCACCCTTCGCCCGCTCGTACCGCCGTACAGTGCGGTCGGCTGCGCTGGGGGTGCGACAGAAGAAGACATGCGAGAACCTCCGGTCTTGAGGCGCCACGGTGGCGTACCCAGACGGAACCGATGGTGCCACTTCGAAAACGATTCGGGTACCCCCGGCGATTCCCCGATTTCGGCCGGACCGGGAACAAGTTCCGAAACGATACCGTTGCGTATCGGCATGGACCCCCAGACGATCCAGCGGCGCCGGTGGTACGTCCTCGGCGTGCTGACCATGAGCCTCCTGGTGGTGGTGCTCGACAACACCATCCTCAACGTCGCGCTCAAGACCATCGCCGACCCGGAGAAGGGGCTCGGCGCCACGCAGAGCCAGCTCGAATGGTCGATCAACTCCTACACGCTGGTCTTCGCCGGCCTGCTGTTCACCTTCGGCGTGATCGGCGACCGGATCGGCCGCAAGCGCGTGCTGATCGGCGGCATGGCGGTGTTCGCGCTCGCCTCGCTGCTGTCGGCGTACGCGCAGTCCCCGGACCAGCTCATCTACGCCCGCGCCCTGATGGGGCTCGGCGGCGCCGCGGTCATGCCGCAGACCCTGTCGATCATCACCAACGTGTTCGAGCCCGAGGAGCGCGCCCGCGCCATCGGCATCTGGGCCGGCGCGGTCGGCCTCGGCGTCGCGATCGGCCCGCTCACCGGCGGCCTCCTGCTCGCCCACTTCTGGTGGGGCTCGGTCTTCTTCGTCAACGTGCCGGTCATCGCCGTCGGCGTCGCGCTCATGGTGTTCCTGGTGCCCGAGTCGCGCAACCCCGAGCCCGGACGGCTCGACCCCGTCGGCGTCGTGCTGTCGGTCATCGGCCTCGTCGTCCTGTCCTACGGGATCATCCAGGGCGGCGAGAAGGGGGACTGGCTGGCGCTCCCCGTGCTCGGCCCGATCCTCGCCGGCGCCGCCGTCATCGCGCTTTTCGTCCTGCACGAAGCCCGCAGCTCGTCCCCGGCCTTCGACGTCCGGCTGTTCAAGGACGCGCGGATGTCGGCCGCCGTCGCGTCCATCGCCCTGTGCTTCTTCGCCGCGAGCGGCGTGTTCTTCTTCGCCAACTTCTACATGCAGTCGGTGCGCGGGCTGACCCCGCTGCAGTCCGGCGCGATGGTGCTGCCGTTCGCGATCGCCCAGCTGGCGTTCGCGCCGCGCAGCGCCGCGATGGTCCGCCGCTTCGGCGCCAAGGCGGTCTGCACGACCGGCCTGCTGCTGGTCGCCGCCGCGCTGGCGAGCTACCAGTTCATCGGCACCCACACCTCGATGTGGATCCTCGGCGTGATCTTCTTCGTGCAGGGCACCGGGATGGCCCACGTCATGCCGCCCGCCACCGAGTCGGTCATGTCGGCGCTGCCCCGCGAGAAGGCCGGCGCCGGGTCGGCCATCAACAACACCGCCCGGCAGGTCGCCGTCGCCATGGGCGTGGCCGTGCTGGGCTCCGTCGTCGCCTCCGTCTACCGCCGCGGCCTTGACGGCGACCTCACCGCCCTGCCCGCGGGTGCGCGGGAGGCCGCCGGCGAATCCATCGAGGGCGCGCACGCCGTCGCGTCCCGGATGGGCGCCGCCGGGCAGCGGCTGGCCGCGCACGCCGACGCCGCGTTCGTCGACGCCATGCACACCGCGTCCGCCGCGGCCGCCGTCATCGCCCTCCTCGGGGCGCTGGTCGTCCTGAAGTGGATGCCGGGACGCGCCCCGTCCGTCCCCGCCGCGGGAGACGACGCGCCGCGGCCGGAGAAGGCGGCGGTGTGAGAGCGTGAACACGCCATGAGCGAGACGGACCGGCGGCACGGCGGGCGGCCCCGCAGTGAGCGCGCCGACAAGGCCATCATCGAGGCGACCCTCGACCTCCTCGCCGAGGAGCCGGGGCTCGCGGGCCTGTCGATCGAGGCGGTCGCCGCCCGCGCGGGCGTCGGCAAGACCACCATCTACCGGCGCTGGCCCAGCAAGGACGCGCTCATCCTGGACGCGCTCGGCGCGGCGAAGGCGCCGCTGCCCGAGCCGTCCGGCGCGTCCGTCCGGGAGGACCTCGCCGAACTGGCGCGGGCGCTGACCGACGAGCGCAAGCGCCGGTACTCCCGGTGCTTCTGGAACGTCGCCGGCGGCGCCGAGAGGTACCCCGAGCTGTACGCCCGCTACAAGCGCGACATCATCGAGCCGCGCCGCGACATCGTCCGCCGGGTGCTGCGGCGCGGGGTCGAGACCGGGGAGCTGCGCGCCGACCTCGACGTGGAGGTGGCGATGTCGATGCTCCTCGGCTCGCTGCTGGCGCGGAGGCCGCAGGAGACCATTCCCGAGGGGCACGCCGAGGCCGTCGTCGACACCCTCCTGCGGGGCATCGGAACGGTCGCGCGATGACGCGCGGACGACGGAAGCGAAGCGATTTCGGCACGGTAAGCGTGATCTTCTCCCCTGGCGACGGTGTCATGCCCCATACTGTCGCTGGGTAGTGCTAGGACGACCGGCTGTCTGGAGCGCGTCAGGTGAGATCCGTCATGGCGCCGCGAGGCGATGCGCCCGCCACCGATTCGGCGTCCAGGACTCTGGTCCTGGGCATCGACGGGGCCAGGCGGATCGTCCAGTGCGGGCCGAACGCCCGGGGCGTCCTCGGCCGGGCCCCCGAGGATTTGATCGGCCGCCCGGCCACCGACCTGGTGGGCGAGGAGGCCAAGGCCGAGCTGGAGGTCCTCCTGGAGGTCGGCGACCAGGAGCGCAACGGCGTCATGACCGTCCTGCGCGGCGAGCAGGGGGCCTCCGCCCTCGTCACCGTGCAGCCGATGGTCGGCGGCGGACCCGGCGCGGCGCCCGCCGCGCTGCTGTTCGTCCGGGTCGAGCTGCCGCCCAGCGAGCGCTACCAGGACCCGGCCCTCATGCGCCGCGCGCTGATGGACGACCAGCTCACCCGGTTCGGCGCGTCCCTCGACCTCGACCAGTCCGCCCGCGGCCTCGTCGACGTCGTCGTCCCGCACTACTGCAACGCCGCGTCCGTGCTGGTGCTGGAGAGCCTTGTCGCCTCCGACGAGGTGCACAGCGAGTCCGGCTCGGCGGTGCTGCGCCGCATCGCGGTCACCTCCGACGACAACAACCCGGCCTGGACGTCCACGTTCCCCGTCGGCGAAGTGCTCGTGTTCCCCGAAGGAACCCCGTACCGGCAGGTGATGGAGACGGCCCGGCCCGTCCACTTGCCGCACATCACGCTGGAGGCGGCCGGCGAGATCGGCCGGCTGTGGCGGCGCGGCCCGGCCGGCGAGCTGCTGTCGGATGTGTCGATGGTGCTGCTGCCGATGATCGCCCGCGACACCCTGCTCGGCTTCATCGCCTGCACCCGCATCCCCGGGTTCCGAAAGTTCGACGCCTACGACGTCGAGATCGGCATGGAGTTCGCCGCCCGCGCCGCGATCGTCATCGACAACGCCCGGCTGTTCAGCCGCGAGCGCGCGACCGCGCTGGCGCTGCAGCGCAGCCTGCTGCCGATGCGGCTGTCCGCGCCGTCCTCGGTCGAGGTCCGGCACCGCTACCTGCCCGGCAGCAAACTCGTCGAGGTCGGCGGCGACTGGTACGAGTCGATCGCGCTGCCCGGAGCCCGCGTCGCCCTGATCGTCGGCGACGTCGCCGGGCACGGCGTCCGCGCCGCCGTCACCATGGGACGGCTCCGCACCGCCCTGCACACCCTCGCGAACCTGGAGCTGCCGCCCGCCGAGGCCCTGCACGTCATGCACGAGCTGATGATCGAGCTCGGTGAGCAGGAGCCGCACTTCGCCACCTGCGTGTACGCCGTGTACGACGCGACCACCGGCACGATCGAGATCGCCTCCGCCGGCCACCTGCCGCCGCTGCTCGCCGACCCGACCGGCGGCAACGAGTACCTCAAGGTCCCGCCCGCCCCGCCGCTCGGCGTCGCCGGCGGCGCCGCCATCGAGAGCCGCGAGTTCACCGTCGAGGACGGCAGCCTCTTCGTCATCTACACCGACGGCCTCGTCGAGAACCGGGGCCGCGACATCGACGACGGCCTCGCCCGCCTCCAGCGCATCTTCGGCGCCGACTCCGTCGACCGCCCCATGGAGGAGCTCGCCAAGGCGACCCTCGCCGGCGTCTACGCCGACGAGCACCGCGACGACATCGCCGTCCTCATCGCCCGGCTGCGCCGCCTCCCCGAGGACCGCTACGCCTCCTGGACGCTGCCCGCCGACCCGGCCGCCGTCCGCCGCGCCCGCGGCCTCGTCCGCTCCCGCCTCGCGGAATGGGGCCTCGACGAACTCGACTACACCACCGAGCTGCTGGCCTCGGAGCTCATCACCAACGCGCTCCGCTACGCGCCCGGCCCCATCGAGCTGCGCCTCCTCCTGGAACGCACCCTCGTCTGCGAGGTGCTGGACCGCTCCGCCGCGCTGCCCCGCCTGCGCCGCGCCGAGGACGACGACGAGAACGGCCGCGGCCTCCTCGTCGTCAGCCAGCTCGCCCACCGCTGGGGCAGCCGCCGCACCGCCGCCGGCAAGGTCGTCTGGTGCGAGCAGACCGTCCCCGGCATCGACCCCGACGCCTCCGAGCAGGTCCCCGCCTGGCCCGAGGAGGCCTGGCCGGGCGAAAGCCACCACAGGGGCTAGCCCAGGGGGGCGACCCCCTGGAACCCCCGTCGCTCAGCTCTGTGCAGGGCCGGTCCGGGCGGGCGGCCGGGCTACTTCTCTCTTTCGCGCCAGGCGTTGGTGATGGGGAGGCGGCGGTCGCGGCCGAAGTTCTTGGGGGTGATCTTGGGGCCCGGGGGGTACTGGCGGCGCTTGTACTCGGCGAGGTCGACCAGGCGGATGGCGCGGTCGACGAGGTCGGGGGCGTGTCCGGCGGCGATGAGGGACTCGCGGCCCATGTCGCGTTCGACGTAGTCGGCGAGGACGGGGTCGAGGACGGTGTACTCGGGGAGCGTGTCGCGGTCGCGCTGGTCGGGGCGCAGCTCGGCCGACGGCTCCTTGACGATGATCGCCTCCGGGATGGGCTCCTGTCCGAAGGGGTGCAGGAACGGCAGGTCGACGCCCGCCTGGGCGTTGCGCCAGCGGGCTAGTTCCCAGACGGTGAGCTTGAAGACGTCCTTGATGGGGGCGAAGCCGCCGGCGGAGTCGCCGTAGAGGGTGGAGTAGCCGGTGGCGAGCTCGCTCTTGTTGCCGCCCGTCAGCACGAGGTGGCCGTGCTCGTTGGAAAGGCCCATCCAGACGTTGGCGCGGATGCGGGCCTGGAGGTTCTCGGCGGCGAGGCCGTGCAGGTCGAGGTGCTTCTCGAACGCGTCCACCATGTCCGCGATGGGGACGATGCGGGAGTTGACGCCCTGGCGCTTGACGAGGTCCTCGGCGTCCACGACGGAGCCCTCCGAGGAGTAGCGGCTGGGGAGCAGGACGGCGTGCACGTTCTCCGGGCCGATCGCGTCCGAGGCGATGGTGGCGACGAGCGCGGAGTCGATGCCGCCGGACAGGCCGAGGACGACCGAGCGGAAGCCGTTCTTGCGGACGTAGTCGCGGGTGCCGAGGACGAGCGCCGCGTAGATCTCGCCCAGGTCGTCCATGGGCTCGGCGGAGCTCTGCGGCAGCACCGGGTAGGCGGGCAGCGGGTCGGGGGTGAGGAGGTGCCGCTCGATGGTGATCGTGGTGCCGTCCCGGGCGTCGACGGGCGTGCGGCCGGGTTCGGCGGGCGCGGCGGCGGGCAGCGCGAGGTCGGCGACGAGGAGGTGCTCGACGAACTGGGGCGCGCGGGCGAGGGGCGTGCCGTCGGGGCCGACGATGACGGAGTCGCCGTCGAAGACGAGCTCGTCCTGGCCGCCGACCATGTTGACGTAGGCGAGGGCGCAGCCGGCCTCGCGGGCGCGTTCGGCGCACAGGTCGAGGCGGACGTCGTCCTTGTTGCGCTCGTAGGGCGAGGCGTTGATGGCGAGCAGCAGCCCGGCGCCGGACGCCGAGGTGACGCTGACCGGGCCGCCGTCCTGCCAGAGGTCCTCGCAGATGACGGTCGCGACGTCGACGCCGTGGACGCGGACGACCGGCAGCCGGTCGCCGCGGACGAAGACGCGGTACTCGTCGAAGACGCCGTAGTTCGGCAGGTGGTGCTTGGCGGAGCGCACCACCACCTCGCCGCCGTGCAGCCACGCGGCGGCGTCCAGCGGCGCGCCGGCGGGCTGCCCGGAGCGGACGAGGCCGACGGACCGCCGGTCCAGGTAGCCGGTGACGACGGGCAGGTCGCCGAGGCCCTCCTCGGCGAGCCGGCGGGCGAGCCGGTCGAGGGCCCGCCGGCACGCCTCGACGAAGGACGCGCGGAGCGCGAGGTCCTCCACCGGGTAGCCGGTCAGCATCATCTCGGGGAAGGCGACCAGGTGCGCGCCCGCGTCGGCGGCGCGCCGGCTCCATTCCACGATCAGGTCGGCGTTGCCGTCGAGGTCGCCGACGGTCGGGTTCACCTGCGCGAGCGCGATCCTGAGCTGTGCCACGCCCCCAGAGTAGAACGCCGGAGGTGGTTTCGTCACTTTGACGAGAAGTGGGCGGCGAGCGCGGCGGCGCGGCGGCGCCTGATCGCGGGGGCCAGCGCGAGCTGCGCCGCCGCCGCGACGAAGGCGAGGAAGGCGCAGGTCAGCCATAGTGCGGGCGCCCCGCCGGCGCCGAGCAGCTGGGTGCCGCCGAGCGGCGCGAGCAGGAAGCCGCCCGACCACGCCATCCCGTACAGGCCGCCGTACCGGCCGCGCAGGTCGGCGGGCGCGAGGTCGGCGACGACCGCCTGCAGGACGGACGCGGCCGTGATCTCCCCGAGCGTCCACACCAGGATCGTCGCGGTGTAGGCGGCGACCGTCGAGGCCAGGGAGGTCAGCCCGTAGCCGGCCCCGACCAGGAGGAACCCGGCGACCATCACCAGGCTGTGGTCGCGCCGCGCCAGCCACGCGTTCACCAGCGGCTGGACGATGATGATCAGCACCCCGTTCGCGGCGATGGCGAGGCCGTAGGCCTGCGGGCCGAGCCCGTCCTCCCTCATGGCGAGCGGCATCGTCGTCATCCCCTGCATGAGGACGAACGTGTACACGAGCGTGACCAGCACGTAGCCGACCATGACGCGGTCGCGGAGGGCGCGGCCGAACCCGCCGCGCCGCTCGGCGCGGGCGTCCCGCGCCCGCGTCTCCGGGACGGCCCGCCACACCAGCAGCCCGAACCCGGCGCAGGTGAGCGCGTCGATCCAGAACAGCCACAGGAAGCCCCGCTGCGCGAGCGCCCCGCCGAGCACCATCGCGACGGCCCAGCCCAGGTTGATCGCCCAGAACAGCAGCCCGAACGCGCGCGGTCGCTCGGCGGGGGAGATGATGTCGGCGACCATCGCCTGCGCGGCCGGCCGGTACATGTCCAGCAGCACGCCGAGCAGCAGCGCCGCCGCGACGATCGCGGCGATCCCCTGGGCGTAGCCGAGCGCGAGCATCGCGGCGCCGGTGCCGACGGTCGCGAGCGTCAGCGTCGCGCGCCGGCCGAGCCGGTCGGCGAGCATGCCGCCGGCGATCTGCCCGCCGAGCGAGCCCGCGCCGAGGACGGCCATCACGACGCCGGCCTGCGCCAGCGACAGGCCCCGCACGGTCGTCAGGTAGAGGCCGAGGAACGGCTCGACCATCGTGCCGAGGCGGTTGAGCAGCGTCCCCGCCCACAGCACCCAGAACGGCCGGGGGAACCCGCCGACCCGGGGACGCAGGAACGCCGCGACCCGGCCCGGGGCGGGGCCGACGGGAGTGTCTTCCAGAGTGGTCACTCGCTCGATGGTGGGCGGTCCGCCGCGACCGCGACAATCATTTAGCCTGGACTAAATGATCGAGTTCGTGTTCGCGCCGGACGACGTGGCTCGGGTCCGGTTCGCGTTCTCGCCGCTGTGGGAGATGGTGCGCAGCCTGCGGGTCCTCGCCGACCCGTCCGGGCACGCGCTGCACCTGCCGTGGGTGCGCACCGTCCGGCCGCGGCTGCGCGGGCTCGGCCTGGAGCCGCTGCGCGAGGTCGTCCCGCCGGCCGGCTACATCCCGGACTTCCTCACCCCGCCGCCGGGGACGCCGCTGCCCGACCTCGCCGCCGAACTGGAGATCGTCCGGGCCACGCCGCCCGAGGTCGTCGCGGCCGAGCTGCGCTGGACCGAGCGCGGCGCCCGGCCGTCCCCGGCGCGGCTGGCGCTCGCCGCCGAGCCGGAGCGCACCCTGGAGCGCCTCGCGGATCTGCTCGAACGGTACTGGGAGGTCGCCGTGGAGCCGTACTGGCCGCGCGTCCGCGACCTCCTCGAAGGGGACGTGCTGCGCCGCACGGGCGCGCTCGCCGCCGAAGGGGCCGCCGGGGTGTTCGGCGACCTGCACGAGGCGGTGTCCTGGCACGCCGGGACGCTGACCGTCGACCGGCGCTGGAGCTTTCGCGGCGAGCCGGCGGGCCGCGGGATGCTGCTCGTGCCGAGCGCGTTCGTCTGGCCGAACGTGTCGGTCATGGTGCCGCCCTACCAGCCGATGCTCAGCTATCCGCCGCGCGGGGTCGCGACGCTCTGGGAGACGGGGCCGCCGGACGCGCCGCGGGCCGACGCGCTCGCCGCGCTCGTCGGCCGCCGCCGCGCCGAACTGCTCGCCGCGCTGGCCCGGCCCGCCTCGACGACCGACCTGGCCCGGCGGCTGGGCGTCACGGCCGGGGCGGTCAGCCAGCATCTGGGCGTCCTGCGCGCCTGCGGGCTCGTCACCGGACACCGGATGGGGCGCCGCGTCCTGTACGTCCGCACCCGGTCCGGCGACGCGCTCGCCGGCGGTCAGCGCAGCGAGGCGAGCGCGTCCAGGCGCAGCGGGCCGGGCGCCGACTCGGGCTCGTAGCGGCCGGACTCGGCGAGCCAGTCCATGTGGGCGCGGGGCGTGTCCAGGAGCACCTTGACGACCTGCGCGGCGGCGGCGCGCTGCGCGACGGTCAGCTCCAGCCGCTCCAGCATCTCCGGCAGCCGCCGGGCCGCCGCCCACGCCTCCTCCAGCCGGTCGACGATCTTGTCGGCGACGGCGGCGGCGGCCTGCGCGGCGTCCAGCCCCCGCGAGCGCGACAGCACGGCGGGCAGGTCGTGGACGTCGCCGCGGGCCGCCTCCAGATCGTGCGAGGCGAGGTCGTTGGACCAGGCCACGACGTCGGCGACCCCGTCGGCGACGGTCTTCCAGCGCGGCGTGCGCAGCAGCCGCGCCGGCAGTTCGACGCCGAGCACCGGCTCGACCAGGTCGTACATGAACGGCCCGCACGCGCGCCGGCGCAGCGGCGTGTACTCCGCCTCCGTCGGGACGTGCCGGATCCGGCGGTTGACCGCCTCCTCCGCGCACCCGTCCCGGTGCGACTCCAATTGCAGCATGAACCTGCGCCGCCAGTCGCGGCTCATGTCCTTGGACGTGGCCTGCCACAGCTCCACCAGCGCCGCCTCCAGCGGGCGCGCGCCCGGCCGGGCGTGGCCGCGCCGCATCGCGCGCAGCAGGTCGTCGTAGAGCGCGTGCACGGCGCTGCCGCTGTCGGCGAGCGGCGGGCGGTCCATCGTGTCGTCCAGCGCGAGCGTCCAGGTCAGCCAGCGGGCGAACAGGTCCACCCCGGCGAGCTCGGCGGACGGCAGCACGCGCGCGGCGAGCCGCTCGCAGCGGGCCCGGCCGAGCGGCGAGGTGTCGGGGTCTCCGAGCACGAGGCCCCGGCCGCGGGCCCAGGCCTCCACCTGCGCGCACAGCCGCCACGACTCCGGGTGCATGGCCGACGGGGTCGCCAGCGCGGGCACCCGGTCGCTCATCGAGAGAAGAAGAGAGATGTCCACGGCCCTTCCCACGCTAATGATCACTCCGTCGAGCGGCCATGATCGTCAGGTCAAGTTCCGGGAAACGGATCTCCGTGGTCGGTCATGGCCGTCCCACCCGGACGCCCCTGCCGGGCGCGCGGGCGGCGTGCGATAGTTCGATGATCAGAAACATGCTCGAACAGGAGGAAAAGTGTCCAGAGGGACCGTGCGATGGGCACTGGGCGCCGGCCTTGCGGCCCTGGTGCTGACGGCATCGGCCTGCGGCGGCGACGAGGGCGCCACCGTGCAGGGCGTGAAGCTCATCGAGAAGGGTGCGCTGACCTCGTGCACCCACCTGCCGTACCCGCCGTTCCAGTCGGAGGACAAGAAGACCGGCAAGGTCGTCGGCTTCGACGTCGACATCATCGACCTCGTCGCCAAGAAGCTCGGCGTCACGCAGAAGGTCGTCGACACCCCGTTCGAGACGATGAAGACGGGCGCCGCGCTGAACGCCGGCAAGTGCGACATCCAGATGGGCGGCATGACCATCAAGCCCGACCGGGTGAAGTTCATGGACGTCTCCGACCCCTACTTCGACGCCACGCAGTCGCTGATGGCGAAGAAGGGCAGCGGGGTCGCCTCGCTGGACGACGTGAAGTCCAGGAAGCTCAAGCTCGGCTCCCAGGCGGGGACGACCGGCGAGGACTACGTCAAGGGCAAGGGCTTCGACCCGCGCTCGTTCGACAACTCCACCGCCGAGCTGGACGGCCTGCGCACCGGCCAGGTCGACGTGATCGTGCAGGACGACCCGGTCGTCAAGGGCTGGCTGAAGGACCCGGCGAACTCCGGCTTCGAGATCGTCGCGAACCTGAACACCGGTGAGCAGTACGGCATGTGGATGCGCAAGGACCACAACCCCGAGCTGGTCGAGCTCACCAACCAGGCGATCGCGCAGGCGAAGGCGGACGGCACGTACAAGCGGATCTACGAGAAGTGGATCGGTCCAATGCCCGCGGCCGCCGGCGGCGGCTCGTGACCGCGGAACCGGTCGGGACGGCGGCGCCGCGCGGGCTGTCCCGCCGGCGCCGCCGGCAGCTGTCGCTCGGCGGGCAGTACGGGCTCTTCGCCGCCGTCGTGCTGCTGCTCGTCCTGCTGGCCGACTGGCCCACGCTGCGGCTCAACTTCGCCAACGGGGACGTCGCGAAGGACCTGTTCCCCGACGTCATCACCGTCGGGCTGCGCAACACGGCCGTGTACACCGTCACCGGCTTCGGGATCGGCCTGGTGCTCGGCCTCGCCGTCGCGCTGATGCGGTTGTCGTCGGTCGCGCCGTACCGGTGGTTCGCCGCCGCCTTCATCGAGGTCTTCCGCGGCCTCCCGCTGCTGCTGATCTTCATCTTCATCAGCGTGGGCGTGCCGCTGGCCTTCGGCACCACCGTCCCCGGCGGCGCCGTCGGGCAGACCGGCCTGGCCCTCGGCCTCGCCGCCGGCGCGTACATGGCCGAGACGATCCGGGCCGGCATCGAGGCCGTCCCCCGGGGCCAGACGGAGGCGGCGCGCTCGCTCGGCATGTCGCACGCCCGCGCGATGTGGTCGATCGTCATCCCGCAGGCGTTCCGCATCATCATCCCGCCGCTCACCAACCAGCTGGTGCTGCTCTGCAAGGACTCCTCGCTGGTGCTCTTCCTCGGCATCACCCTGGAGCAGCGGGAGCTGACGAAGTTCGGCCGCGACCTGGCGGGCCAGGTGGGCAACACCACCCCGATCATCGTGGCCGGGATCTGCTATCTGATCATCACGATCCCGCTGAGCCTGCTGGCGCGGCGGCTGGAGGCGCGGCAGCGCAGGGGGCAGCGATGACGAGCCTCGGAGAGAGCACGGCGCGCGGCGCCATCGAGATCAGCGGCCTGCGCAAGTCGTTCGGGACGAACGAGGTGCTGCGCGGCGTCGACGTCCATGTCGGGCCGGGCGAGGTCGTCTGCGTGATCGGCCCGTCCGGGTCGGGCAAGTCGACGCTGCTGCGGTGCGTGAACCTCCTGGAGGAGCCCTCCGCGGGGACGGTCCGGGTGGCCGGCGCCGACGTCACCGACCCCGAGGTGGACATCGACGCCGTCCGCCGCCGGATCGGCATGGTGTTCCAGGCGTTCAACCTGTTCCCGCATCTGACGGCCCTCGGCAACGTCGTGATCGCGCAGCGGAAGGTGCTGAAGCGCGACCGGGCGGAGGCGGAGCGGATCGCGCGCGAGAACCTGGAGCGGGTCGGGCTGGCCGACAAGGTCGGCGCCTATCCGGCGCAGCTGTCCGGCGGGCAGCAGCAGCGCGTGGCGATCGCCCGCGCGCTGGCGATGGGCCCGGAGGTGATGCTGTTCGACGAGCCGACGTCCGCGCTGGACCCCGAGCTCGTCGGCGACGTCCTCGGCGTCATGCGCGGTCTCGCCGAGGCCGGGATGACCATGCTCGTCGTCACGCACGAGATGTCCTTCGCGCGGGAGGTGGCCGACCGGGTGGTGTTCATGGACGGCGGAGTGGTCGTCGAGGAGGGCCCGCCGCAGCAGGTGATCGCCGCCCCGTCGCACGAGCGGACCAGGGCGTTCCTGGCCCGCGTCCTCGATCCGGCGGCCGCGCGGATCGGGGACGCCGAGTAGTCGGATATCTTCCGGTCAGCGGGAACGTACGAACGTAACGTCCCGGTAACAGCGACCGGGCATACTGCAAGGTAGCCGGACCGTCTCTCGCGGCCGGCATACGTCCCCCGCCCCATGACATCGGCAGGGCAGTACCGAGGGAGAAGGCTTTGGAGCGACAGCAGGAGTTCGTGCTCCGCACCCTGGAGGAGCGGGACATCCGCTTCATCCGGCTGTGGTTCACCGACGTGCTCGGGTTCCTGAAGTCGGTGGCCGTCGCCCCCGCCGAGCTGGAGGGAGCGTTCGGCGAGGGCATCGGCTTCGACGGGTCGGCGATCGAGGGCTTCGCCCGCGTCTACGAGGCCGACATGATCGCCAAGCCGGACCCGTCCACCTTCCAGGTGCTGCCCTGGCGGTCGGAGTCCCCCGGGGTGGGCCGCATGTTCTGCGACATCCTCATGCCGGACGGGACGCCGAGCTTCGCCGACCCCCGCTACGTGCTGAAGCGCGCGCTCGGGCGCGCCGCCGACCTCGGGTTCACCTTCTACACCCACCCCGAGATCGAGTTCTTCCTGCTCAACGACAAGCCGGAGGACGGCAGCGAGCCCGAGCCCGCCGACTCCGGCGGCTACTTCGACCACACCCCGCACAGCGCCGCGCACGACTTCCGGCGCAACGCGATCATGATGCTGGAGTCCATGGGCATCTCGGTGGAGTACAGCCACCACGAGGGCGCCCCGGGCCAGCAGGAGATCGACCTCCGCTACGCCGACGCGCTCACCACCGCCGACAACATCATGACCTTCCGGCTGGTGATGAAGGAGGTCGCGCTGGAGCAGGGCGTCAACGCGTCCTTCATGCCGAAGCCGTTCACCGAGCACCCCGGCTCGGGCATGCACACCCACATGTCGCTGTTCGAGGGCGACCGCAACGCCTTCTACGAGCCGGGCGCGGAGTTCAAGCTGTCCAAGGTCGGGCGGGCGTTCATCGCGGGGCTGCTGCGGCACTCCGCGGAGATCACCGCCGTCTGCAACCAGTGGGTGAACTCCTACAAGCGGCTGTGGGGCAACGTCGGCTCGGCGGCCGGCGCCGGGGGAGAGGCCCCGTCCTACATCTGCTGGGGCCACAACAACCGGTCGGCGCTCGTCCGCGTCCCGATGTACAAGCCGCACAAGGGCCACTCGACCCGCATCGAGTTCCGGTCGCTGGACACGGCCGCGAACCCCTACCTTGCGTTCGCGGCGATCCTCGGCGCCGGGCTGAAGGGCATCGAGGAGGGCTACGAGCTGCCGCCGGGCGCGGAGGACGACGTCTGGGCGCTCACCGTCGCCGAGCGGCGCGCCCTCGGCATCGAGCCGCTGCCGCAGAACCTCGACGAGGCGATCCACGCGATGGAGCGCAGCGAGCTGATGGCGGACGTCCTCGGCGAGCACGTGTTCGACTTCTTCCTGCGCAACAAGAGGCACGAATGGGAGGACTACCGCCGGCAGGTGACCGAGTTCGAGCGCAAGCGGCTCCTTGCGGTCCTCTGACCGCCATTCGAACGGACGAGCTACGCTCCGAGCCCCAACCGGATTACGGTTGACGCTGTGACCGAGTCCCGGACGCCAGAACGCCGTTCCTCCTCCCTCGCCGGGCGCCTCGCGCGGCTCGGCTTCACCGACGCCGCGCGGGCCGAGTGGCTGCTGCGGGACGCCGAGCGCACCGCCGGCGCGCGGCCCGCCGACGAGCTGCTCGACGCCCTCGGCGGCACCGCCGACCCCGACCTCGCGCTGGACGGGCTGCTGCGCCTCCTCGCGTGCGCCGAGGAGAAGGGCGAGGGCGCCGGGCTGCGCGCGGCCCTGGCCGCCGAGCCGGGCACGCGGGAGCGGCTGACCGCCGTCCTCGGCGTGAGCGCCGCGCTGGGCGACCACCTGGCCCGGCATCCCGGGCACTGGCGGGTGCTGCGCGACGGCCAGGCGGCGCCCGCGGACGTCCGGGCGGAGCTGCTGGCCGCGGTGGGCGCCGACCCGTCCGCGGCGGAGCCCGTGGCCGGGGCCGAGGACGCCCTCGTCGCGCTCCGCGTCGCCTACCGCCGGCGGCTGCTCGGCCTCGCCGGCCGCGACCTGATCGGCGCGGCGGACGTCGCCGAGGTCGCCGCCGAGCTGGCCGACCTCGCCGCCGCCGCGCTGGCGGCGGGCCTCGCGATCGCCCGCGCCGGCGTCCCCGGGCACGAGACGTGCCGGCTCGCCGTGATCGGCATGGGCAAGTGCGGGGGCGGGGAACTGAACTACGTCAGCGACGTCGACGTGGTCTTCGTGGCGGAAGCGCGGGGCGCCAGTGGGACCAGCGAGGGCGCGGACGAGGACGCCGCGCTGCGCACCGCGACCCGGCTGGCGTCGGCGATGATGCGGGCCTGCTCGGCCAGCACCGAGGAGGGCGCGCTCTGGGAGGTGGACGCGGCGCTGCGTCCCGAGGGCAAGGCGGGGCCGCTCGTGCGGACCCTCGCCAGCCACCGCGCCTACTACGAGCGGTGGGCCAAGACGTGGGAGTTCCAGGCGCTGCTGAAGGCCCGTCCCGTCGCCGGGGACGCCGGCCTCGGCGAGCGCTACCTCGACGTGATCACCCCGATCGTGTGGAAGGCCGCGGAGGGGGAGAGCTTCGTCGAGGACGTCCAGGCCATGCGGCGCCGCGTCGAGACCGACCTGGGCCGGCGCACCGCCGACTCCGAGCGGCAGCTCAAGCTCGGGCCGGGCGGGCTGCGCGACGTCGAGTTCTCGGTGCAGCTGCTCCAGCTCGTGCACGGCCGCGCCGACGAGACGCTGCGCGGCCGGGCCACCCTCGGCGCGCTCGCCGAGCTGTCCCGCGGCGGCTACGTCGGACGCGACGACGCGGCGGCGCTCACCTCGGCGTACCGGTTCCTGCGGCGGGTGGAGCACCTCGTCCAGCTGCACCGGCTGCGCCGCACCCATCTCGTCCCCGACGACGAGGACGGCCTGCGCCGCCTCGGCCGCGCCCTCGGGCTGCGCACCGACCCGGTCGGGGAGTTCAGCGCGCTGTGGCGGCGGCACGCCCGCGAGGTCCGCCGCATCCACGAGAAGCTGTTCTACCGGCCGCTGCTGCGGGCCGTGGCGCGGCTGCCCGGAGAGGAGGCGCGGCTCACGCCGGAGGCCGCGCGCATCCGGCTGGAGGCGCTCGGCTACGCCGACCCGGCGGGCGCGCTCCGCCACATCGAGGCGCTGACCTCGGGCGTCTCGCGGCGCGCCGCGATCCAGCGGACGCTGCTGCCGGTGATGCTCGGCTGGTTCGCCGACGCGCCCGACCCCGACGCGGGCCTGCTCGGGTTCCGGCAGGTCAGCGACGCCCTCGGCACCACCCCCTGGTACCTGCGGCTGCTGCGGGACGAGGTGACCGTCGCCGAGCGGATGGCGTGGGTGCTCGGCTCCAGCCGCTACGCCACCGACCTGCTGCTGCGCGCCCCCGAGGCGGTCGCGCTGCTCGGCGGCGAGGGCGACCTCGCCCCGCGCCCGGACGAGGCGCTGCGCGCGGAGGCGCTCGCGGCCGTCCGCCGGCACGCCGAGGGCGGCCGGCCGGCCGAGGAGGCGGTCGCGGTGGTGCGCGGCCTGCGCCGCCGGGAGCTGTTCCGCGTCGCGGTCGCCGACCTGCTCGGCCGGGCCGACGTCCGGACGGTCGGGGACGCGCTCACCGGCATCGCCGCCGTCACGATCGAGGCCGCGCTGCAAGCAGCAGTCAACAAGATCGAGCTGGAGTCGCGGGCGCCGCTGCCGACCCGGCTGGCCGTCGTCGCGATGGGCCGGTTCGGCGGGCACGAGCTCGGCTACGGCAGCGACGCCGACGTGATGTTCGTGCACGACCCGCTGCCCGGTGCGGACGAGACCGCCGCCGGGCGCGCCGCGCACGCGGTCGCCGAGGAGCTGCGCCGCCTCCTCGCGCTGCCCGCCCCCGACCCGCCGCTGGAGATCGATCCGAACCTGCGCCCGGAGGGCCGGCAGGGCCCGCTGGTGCGGACCCTCGCGTCCTACGCCGCCTATTACGCCCGCTGGTCGGAGCCCTGGGAGGCGCAGGCGCTGCTGCGCGCCGACCCGCTGATCGGCGACGAGGGGCTGCGCGAGCGGTTCCGCGCGCTGATCGACCCGGTCCGCTGGCCGGAGGGCGGCATCGATGAGGACGCCGTCCGGCAGATCCGGCGGCTGAAGGCGCGGATGGAGTCCGAGCGGCTGCCGCGCGGCGTCGAGCGGCGGCTGCACACCAAGCTCGGGCCGGGCGGCCTCGCCGACGTCGAGTGGGTCGCGCAGCTCCTGCAGCTCAAGCACGCCCACGACGTCCCGGCGCTGCGCACCCCCCGGACGCTGGACGCGCTGGACGCCGCCGTCGCCGCCCGCGTCCTGGACGCCCGCGACGCCGAGGTCCTCACGGAGGCGTGGTGCCTGGCGACCCGCATCCGGGGCTCGATCATGCTGGTGCGGGGCCGCGCGTCCGACCTGCTGCCGACCGACCACCACCGGGAGCGCACCGCGGTCACCCGCGTCCTCGGCTATCCAGGGACCGGGGACCTGCTGGAGGACTACCGCCGCCACGCCCGCCGCGCGCGGGCCGTCGTCGACCGCGTCTTCTACGGCGCCGACTGAGGACGCCGGGAGCCGGCCTCCTCCCGGAGGAGGGCCCTACTACCGGGGGAGTACGCCGGTCAGGATCTGGTGGCCCGGCACGGCGCGGTCGCCGAGCCGGCCCCGGAGCGGCTCGCGCCGCGTCCCGTGCGCTGCGCGAGCCGGTGCGCGACGCGGGCCCGCGCGATGAGGATCGGTGCCGGACAGCGCACGTAGAGCAGCCACGACACCCACAGCGTGCCGCTGATCAGCGCCATCCCCGCCACCGCGTCCAGGACGTAGTGGTTGGCGGTGGACAGGATGACGAACACGGTCGTCGCGGGGTACAGCACGCCGAGGATCTTGGCCCACAGCTGCGACGCCAGCCTGACCAGGATGATCCCGCACCACAGCGCCCAGCCGGCGTGCATCGACGGCATCGCCGCGTACTGGTTGGTCAGGCTCCCGGACGCGTCGCTGGCGTACAGGCCGAGCGAGTGCAGCGCGGTCACCGGGTCGACGAAGCCCTCGCTGTGCAGGAACCTCGGCGGGGCGAGCGGGTACTGCCAGAAGCCGATCAGCGCCACCCCGGTGGCGATCATGATGGACGCGCGGAGCCACCGGTAGTGCTGCGGCCGGTAGCGGTACAGCCAGACGACGACGCCGATCGTCACGATGAAGTGCATCGTGGCGTAGAAGATGTTGGCGGTGCGCGCCAGCCACGGGACGGCCAGCAGCGTCTGGTTGAGGTGCAGCTCAACGTCCAGCCCCAGGTGGCGTTCGAGGCGCAGGACGTCGTCGGCGTGGGCGAACGCCGGGCCGGTGCCGTCCTGAACCAGAACGATGCGCGTCAGCGTATATCCGGTGTAGAACAGCACGACCAGCAGGAGCTCACGCCAGACCGGTGGCGCGGTGAGCACCCGGCGCCGCATCCTTGCGACGGCCTGGCCTCTGCGGGCTGCTGGGGGGGCGGGTTGAGCCATGCTACCTATCTTTGCCTCAGGGCCCCCTGAATGAGATCACCGCAATGAATGGTCTTCGTCTCAGCCTTGAGTAGTACGACCCTGATGCGGCATCCGGACTTTCGGGGGAGGGGCCTCGGGGACGCCGGACCGATACCGCCGCGCTCCCTCCTCGTGTGGAGCCTATGGAGTTGATCAGGAGTCAGCATAGAAGGCCCTGGGTAGGTCGTGATCGCCCCCCGTGAGACGAACGGAGGGACGAATGGCCAGATTCTGGGCCATACCCGGCATTGTGGTGGTCTTCGCCACCGCGCTGGCCGTTTCCGGACTGATCTCCCTCGCCGGGACGAGCGGACTCCGGAGCACGACCGCGGGCGTCACCCGCGCGGCGGCCGGCACGGCTCCGGCGCCGCCCGCCGTCCCGGCCGCGGTCCGGCCCCCGGCCTGGAAGCGCTGCACCGGCCTGCCGTCGCCGCCGCCGGGGGGCCCGCCGGCCCCGGCCGGCATCCGCTGTGCGACGCTCCGGGTGCCGCTCGACTACACCCGGCCGTCCGGTCCGGAGATCGGCCTCGCGCTCGTCAAGGTGCCGGCGACCGGACGGCGCGGACGCGCCGGCTCGCTGCTGTTCAACTTCGGCGGACCCGGCGGCGAGGGCGTCGGCACCCTCGCCCGCACCGCCGGCGAGTACGCCGCCCTCCGCGCCGGGTACGACCTGATCGGCTTCGACCCCCGCGGCGTCGGGCGCAGCACCCCCGTGCGGTGCTCGGACGACCGGCGGCTTGACGCGCTCGCCGCCCTGGACGACACCCCCGACACCGCCGCCGAGGAGACCGCGTACATCGACGGCCGCGCCGGCTTCGTGCGCGAGTGCGCGAAGCGTTCCGGCGGCCTGCTGCCCTACGTCGGCACCGTGAACGCCGCCCGCGACATGGAGGCGATCCGGGTCGCGCTCGGCGAGGAGAAGCTGAACTACTTCGGCGTCTCCTACGGCACCCGGCTCGGCGCCGGCTACGCCCACCGGTTCCCCGGCAGGGTCGGGCGGGCCGTCCTCGACGGCGCCGTCGACACCGGGATCGGCACCGCGGACCTCGCGCTCCAGCAGTCCGCCGCGTTCCAGCGCGCCCTCGGCGACTTCGCCGCCGCCTGCGCCCGGCTCGGCCGCAAGGCGTGCCCGCTCGGCACGGACGGGCCGGCGGTCGCCGCGTCCGTCCGCCGGATCCTCGCGGGCCTCGACCGGAAGCCGCTCCGCGCCGCGTCCGGGCGGAAGCTCACCCAGAGCCTCGGCACGACCGGCGTCGCCGGCGCCCTGTACTCCCGGGACGCCTGGCCGTACCTCGCCCAGGGCCTGGTGGACGCGGCGAAACGCCGCGACGGGACGCTGCTGCTGATGCTCGCCGACGTCCGGAACGGCCGGGCGCAGGACGGGACCTACGATGACCAGGCCGCCGCCGGCACCGCCATCACCTGCGCCGACACCACCGACCGCTACACGCCCGCCGACGTCCGCCGCCTCCTGCCGGCGTTCCGCGACGCCTCACCGGTCTTCGGGGAGTCCATGGCGTGGGGCCTGCTCCAGTGCACCGGCTGGCCGGTGCCGGGCGACGGCGCGGCGCGCGAGGTGTCGGCCCCGTCCGCCGCGCCGATCCTCGTCATCGGCACCACCGGCGACCCGGCCACCCCGTACGCGTGGGCGCCCGCGCTCACGAAGGCGCTCGGCGGGCGCGCCGCGCTCCTCACCTACAAGGGCGAGGGGCACGGCGCCTACGACACCGGCGACTCCTGCGTCCGCTCGGCCGTGCACGCCTACCTCCTGCGCGGCCGGCTGCCGGCCGCGGGCGCGACCTGCGGCTAGACGACCTGAACGACCTTCTTCGGCTCCCGGAGGGCCTCGCCGACCGTGCAGTACCGCTCGTGGACGCGCGCCGCCACCGCCTTCAGGACGTCCCCGGCCTTCTCGTCGCCCTCGGGGAGCTCCACGTCGTAGGTGACCGTGATCGTGCCCAGCGTGCTCGTCGCGACCTTGTCGGCCTGGACGGTCGCGGCGAGCCGCGCCATCCGGTGCCCGCGCTGCGCGGTCAGCGGCTCCACGGTGACCAGCTCGCAGCCGCCGAGCGCCGCCAGCAGCAGCTCGACCGGCGTGAAGACGCCCTCGGCGTCCCCGTCCCCGATGGCGACCTTCGCGCCCCGCGCGTTGACGGCCTGGAACCCGTCCTCGGTCCGCTCGACCCTGACCTCGGCCATGACATCCCCTTTGATCGTCCGATCTCGCCGACGTGAACACGGCGCCCCCACGCGTTCTTCCCTGCCCGACCGGGGGCGTTCGGCGAGGAAGAGCCGGTATTCAGAGGATCTGCGGCGATCGCCGGGTGGCCGTCCGAGTCCACACCATCATCGTTTCGGGGGGACCGATGGGGCACGTCGAGACACGCGACGGCACGAGATCTACGACAGGACCGGGGCAAGGGCCGGCCGGTGGTCTTCATGTCCCGGGGACGTGACGGGCCCGGGGCCGGACGCCGGGCCCGGCGCTAGGTCCCGAGCCGTTCCTGCTCCTCCGCGACGATCTGCCGCGCGAGGGCCTGCTCGGAGACGTCCACCGCGTCCGGCGTCTGCTCGGCCAGATCGCTGCGGCGGGCGTACTCGTCGAAGAGCATGCTCTTGACCTGGAGGATCTCCAGCATCCGCTCGTCCACGCCGCCGGGCGTCAGCAGCCGGTGCACCTGGACCGTCCGCACCTGCCCCATCCGGTGAGCGCGGGCGACCGCCTGCGTCTCCATGGTCGGCTTCACCTGCGGCTCGCAGAGGATCACCACGGACGCGGCCTGCAGGTTGAGGCCGACCCCGCCCGCCTGGATCTGCGCCAGCAGGACGGCGTGCCCGGGGTCGGCGGTGAACGCGTCCACGATCTCCTGCCGGCGCTCCGGCGGCGTCGCGCCCGAGATCGGCCCGCGCGCCCGCGGGCCGAGCGCGCCCTGGACGGCGGCCAGCACGTCCCGGAAGTAGGAGAAGACCACCACCTTCAGGTCGTTGGCCTCGGCCTCCTCGACCAGCTCCACCAGCCGGCCGAGCTTGGCCGACTTCTTCGGGACGGCGTACGCGGCCCGGCGCATCGCCATGAAGTTGCCGGCCGCCACCGCCCGCCGGTAGGCCGCCGCGTCGGCCCGGCTGAACTCCTCCAGCTCGTCCACGTGCACGACCTCGGGCAGCTCGACGAGCACGTCCCGCTGGTTGCGGCGCAGGTAGACCGGCGCGACCGCCGACCGGAACGCCCGCGCGCCCATCGCCGCGTCGCTCGGCCGGACCCGCTCGGCCACCTCGGGCCGCAGATGCGCGACCAGGCTCCGGAACTCCTCGACCCGGTTCTCCATCGGGGTGCCGGTCAGGAAGAGGACGCGCTCGGTCCGCCCGCACCAGCGGGCGACGGCCTGCGCGCGGCGCGTCTCGTGGTTCTTCGCGTAGTGCGCCTCGTCCACCACGAACATGCCGACCCGCAGGTCGGGCGGGACGTCCAGTGAGTGCAGCGTGGACAGCGTCGTCACGGCGACGCCGCCGTCCCCGGCCCACTTCCGCAGCGCCGCCGCGCGCCCCGGGCCGTGCAGCGGATGCGCCGCCACCGTGCTGCGCGTCTCGATCTCCCGCACCCAGTTGATCAGCACGCTCGCCGGGCACGCCACGAGGAAGTGCGTCGCCCCCTCGGCCCGCAGGTGGGCGATGGCGGCGATCGCCTGGATCGTCTTGCCCAGCCCCATCTCGTCGCCCAGGATCACCCGCCGCTGGACGAGCGCGAACCGCGCCCCGAACGACTGGTAGCCGCGCAGCGACACCCGCCGGAACGCGTCGTCGAGCGGCTGCGCCTTCACCCGCGCCGCGAGATCGCCCGGCAGGAACCCCTCGGCGGCGCCCCGCTCGGGATCCAGCGCCGCCAGCTCGGCCAGCAGGGTCTGGTAGTCGGACGCGCGCAGCTCGAAGTCGATCCACGCCTCGTCAGGGGAGGCGTCGGGGCGCAGCAGGTCGACCGACGCCTGCGAGATCAGCAGCCGGGCGTCCCGCCGCTCCTCGGCCCGGAGGGCCTCCGCGAGCTCGCCGACCGCCTCCCGCGCCCGCTCCCGCTTCGCCGGCCCCGCGAGGATCCGCCGCCACCACGACCCGGCGGGCCGCGCGTCGTGCACCAGCGGCGCGAACCGCTCGTCCACCTCCTCGGCGGCGGCGCGGGCCCGCGGCAGCTCCGGCCCCGCGTTCACCAGCCGGTGCAGCGCGACGACGACGGGCGTCATCGCCTCGTCCCGCCGCTCGACGTCGACCCGCACCGTCGCCGACCGCTCCGCCGCCTCCGCCAGGCTGGCCGCCGCCGCGTGGAGCTGCCGCGCGGTCTGCGGCCCGATGCCCGGCAGCAGCTGGAGCCGGTACGGGGTCGCCACCAGGACGTCCGCGACGCTCGCGAACCCCGCCTCCTCCAGCGGGCCGAGGCGCAGGCGGCCGTCCGTGACGTCCTTCAGCCGCGTGAGCGGGATCGACCCGAGCTGCTCGCGCGCCGCCTCGGACCGCAGCGGCGCCAGCGCCGCGTGCACCGCGCCGAGGGCGCGCCGGTGGTCGGCGATCAGATCGCGCGCCGCGCCGAGCAGCGCGTACCCGCCTCGCAGGACGTCCTTGGCCGCGTCCGTCATCCCGTTCCCTCGCCGATCCACTCGTCCACCGTGCCAGGCGTCACCGGCCGGTGCACCCGGACGACTCCGGGCCGCCCCGATCCGTGCGCGCGGCCGATCGTCCGCCCGGCCGACTCGTGGAGGCCGAACGGCTCGTCCGGGCTCCCGTGCACGAGCCGATGGAGCGCGGCGACGAGCGGCTCCGCCGCCTCGTCCCGCGGGCGGATCCCGGGCAGCGGGTCCGCCGGCGGCGGCGGCGCGGGCGCCGCCGGCGCGTCGGCGCACACCTGCCGGCACTCGGCCGGCAGTCCGCGCGCCGCGCGCCGCGGCGCCTCGATGTCCCGCAGGACACGCCTGACGTGATCCGGCATCTCGCCCTCCGGCGGACATAATGCCAGCGGCCCGTGACGAAACGCGGCACAGTCAGGAACCCGCGGACCGCTCGTCCCGGATGACCCGCGCGGGGTCGTCCGCCACCCGCTCGTCCACGGTGCCCGGCGCCACCAGCCTGTGCACGAGCAGCGGCCCCGCCCGTCCCGCCCCGTGGACGCGGCCGATCATCGCGGCCGCGAGGTCCGGATCCTCCTGCGGCTCGCAGACGATCACCATGGACGCGCCGCGCGGGTCCAGGCCGTCCACCCCGATCTCGGCCGGCAGGACGGCGTGCCCCGACGCGGCGGCGAACGCGTCCGCGATCTCCCGCCGCCGGCCGGGCGGGGTCCCGGCGGTCACGGGCGCGAACGTCCCGAGGGCCTCCCGGACGGCGTCCAGCACCTCCGGGAAGCCGGGCAGGACCACGACCTTGCCGCCGTCGGCGGCGGCCTCCCCGATCAGCGCCCGCATCCGCCTGAGCTTGGCGGACGTCTTCGGGACCGGAACGTCCTTGAGCCGCTCCCGAGCCGCCGCCCGCCGCAGGTGCGCGGCCGCCGCGGCCGCTTCCGCGGACATCCGCCGATTGTCGGACAGCAGTCCATGTGCGGCATGCCGCAGTGCCTCGATGTCCCGCAGGACGCGTCCGGCCTGACCCCTCATGCCGCCCTCCAGCCACATGATCCCAGTCCCGCACCCCAGCCGGCGAACCGAGTTCACGGTGCAGGGGTGGGGAGCCGGCCGCCGAGCATGAGCAGGGGTGCCGGTGAACTCGGTGAGATCTGGTCGTGGCGGTGGCGCAGGCCCTTGATGCGGGCCGCGTCGTCCGGCGGCCAGTCGCGGGGGACGAGGAAGAGGCGCAGTGCGCGCGGAACAGAGGCGGAACCACGAAGAGGCGCGCTGACGTAGTGCCACGTCAGCGCGCCTCTCGGGCCTGCTAGATGTCGTAGTAGAGCTCGAACTCGTGGGGGTGCGGGCGGAGCCGGATCGGGTCGATCTCGAACTCGTTCTTCATCGTGATCCAGGTCTCGATGAGGTCGGGGGTGAAGACGCCGCCCTCAAGGAGGTAGTCGTGGTCGGCCTCCAGGGCCGCGAGGACCTCGGGAAGGCTGCCGGGGACCTGCGGGATGGCGCGGGCCTCCTCGGGCGGCAGCTCGTAGAGGTCCTTGTCGACCGGCTCGGCGGGCTCGATCTTGTTGCGGATGCCGTCCAGGCCGGCCATGAGCATGGCGGAGAACGCCAGGTACGGGTTGCAGGACGGGTCCGGGACGCGGAACTCGACGCGCTTGGCCTTCGGGTTCGAGCCCGTGATCGGGATGCGGATGCAGGCCGAGCGGTTGCGCTGGGAGTACACCAGGTTGACCGGGGCCTCGAAGCCGGGGACGAGGCGGTGGTAGCTGTTCACGGTCGGGTTCGTGAAGGCCAGCAGGGACGGGGCGTGCTTCAGCAGGCCGCCGATGTAGTAGCGGGCGTTGTCGGACAGGCCCGCGTAGCCGACCTCGTCGTAGAAGAGGGGCGAGCCGTCCTTCCAGAGGGACTGGTGGCAGTGCATCCCGGAGCCGTTGTCGCCGAAGATCGGCTTCGGCATGAACGTGACGGTCTTGCCCGCGGCGCGCGCGACGTTCTTGACGATGTACTTGTAGAGCAGCAGCTGGTCGGCCGTCTTCAGCAGCGTGTCGAAGCGGAAGTCGATCTCGGCCTGGCCCGCGGTGCCGACCTCGTGGTGCTGCATCTCGACGTGGATGCCCACGTTGAGGAGCTGCGACACCATCTCCGAGCGGAGGTCGGTGTAATGGTCCATCGGCGGGACGGGGAAGTAGCCGCCCTTGTAGGGGGGTTTGGCGCCGAGGTTGCCGCCCGCCTCCTCGCGGCCGGTGTTCCAGGCGCCCTCGACCGAGTCGAGGTAGTAGTAGCCGGCGTTCTGCTTCGTCTCGAAGCGGACGTCGTCGAAGATGTAGAACTCGGCCTCGGGGCCGAAGTAGCAGGTGTCGGCGATGCCGGTGCCGCGCAGGTAGTCCTGCGCCTTCTTCGCCACGTTGCGCGGGTCGCGGCTGTACGGCTCGCCCGTCAGCGGGTCGTGGACGAAGAAGTTCAGGTTGAGGGTCTTGTGCTGCCGGAACGGGTCGACGACGGCGGTGGTCGGGTCCGGGAGGAGGAGCATGTCCGACTCGTGGATCTCCTGGAAGCCGCGGACGGACGACCCGTCGAACATCAGCCCCTCGGTGAAGACGCTCTCGCCGAAACTCTCCACCGGGAACGTGAAGTGCTGCATCTTGCCGGGCAGGTCCACGAAACGGCAGTCGACGAATCGCACACCCTCGTTCCTGATGTAGCTCAGGACCTCTTCGGCGCTGCTGAACATCCGGCCTCCTCAGGGCACATCTCGGCTTCTGGAAAAGCTACGGCGGCGCCGTTTCCCGGCGGTGTCCCATATGTTTCCGCTGTGTTACGCGTCACTCCCGGCCGGTGGAGGGGAGGCGCGGCGGAACCCCTCGCGGGACGGGATAGCGTAGGGGCCATGAGCGGTGGTAAGGGCCGGGCGGCCGGTCCCCGGTGGACGCAGACGTGGCTGAGCGGGGCGGGAGCGGCGGGCGCCGATCTCGGCCGGCCCGGCGAGCGGCTCGGGCTGCCGGAGAGCGGCAGCGGCGCCGTCGCCTCCTACGGCCGGCGGCTCGTCGCGCTGTTCGTCGACTGGGCCCTGTCGATGCTCGTCGCGAGCCTGCTGGCGCGCGCGTTCGGCTGGGACCCGGCGGAGCGCAGCACGTGGACGCTGCTCATCTTCGGGCTGCAGGCCTGGGTGCTGACCGCGCTCCTCGGCGTGACGATCGGCAAGCGGCTCTGCGGCATCCGCGTCATGCGGCTGGACGGGCGGCCGTTCGTCGGGCTCGGCCGGAGCCTCGCCAGGACGGCGCTGATCCTCCTCGTCCTGCCCGCGCTGTTCTGGGACCGCGACTACCGGGGCCTGCACGACCGCGCCGGCGGCACGGTCGTCGTCAACATCTAGATCGTCGTCAGCAGCGAGGCGCGCACGAGAAGGCGCCCCCGCGGGGGCGCCGTCCTCACCCGTCCTCTCACCGCATCTTCGGCTTCGGGCCCCGCGGCATCTTCGCGCCCTTCGGGATCGGGCCCTTCGGCATCTGCATCGACCGGGGGAGCGCCTGGAGCCGGTCGTTCAGCTCCGACACCTGGCCCTTGTTGAGGTTGCGGGGAAGCTTCATCAGGTGGCGCTGCAGCCTGTCCACCGGGATCTGGCCCTCGTCGTCGCCGACCTGCACGTCGTAGATCGGGACCTGCTGGGCGGCGCGGGAGATGCGCTTCTTCTCGGCGCCGAGCAGCGGGCCGACCCGGTTGCGAGGGCCCTCCGACACCAGGATCACGCCGGGGCGCCCCACCGCGCGGTGCACCATGTCGAGGTTGCGGTTGCCGCTGACCGCCTCGGTCACCGTCCAGTTGCCGCGCATGTTCTTCAGGATCGCGGCGGCCGCGCCCGGTTGCCCCGCGATCACCTTGTACTGCGCGCGCTGCGCCAGCTGGCCGAAGACGATCATGCCGACCGCGAGCGCCGCGAGGACGGCCAGCGGCACGAAGAACCACAGCTGGCCGGCGATCAGCCCGATGACGATGACGACGACCAGAGTGCCGATCGCGGACGCGAACACGATCGGCAGGGCCTTCGGGTCGGCCTGGCGGAGCACCTGGGCGACCATGCGGATCTGCTTGAGACGGCCCGGACGCTCCTGGGCACCGTCCGTGGGCTTTTTCGACATGAATCCAAGGATAGTCGGGTCAGCCGCCTGACCCGACAACCCCCGCTAAGCGCGCGCCTCGATCGCCTGCTTGTAAAGGCGTCCGGCGCGGTAGCTGGACCGGACGAGCGGCCCCGACATGACGCCCGCGAAGCCGATCTCCTCCGCCTCCGCCGACAGTTCGACGAACTCCTCCGGCTTCACCCACCGCTCGACCGGGTGGTGGCGCGGGCTCGGCCGCAGGTACTGGGTGATCGTGACCAGCTCGCAGCCGGCCTCGTGCAGGTCGCGCAGCGCCTGCGAGACCTCCTCGCGGGTCTCGCCCATGCCGAGGATCAGGTTCGACTTGGTGACGAGGCCGTCCTCGCGGGCCTTGGTGAGGACCTCCAGGGAGCGCTCGTAGCGGAACCCGGGCCGGATCCGCTTGAAGATCCGCGGGACGGTCTCCACGTTGTGGGCCAGGACCTCCGGCCGGGACGAGAAGACCTCGGCGAGCTGCTCCGGCACGTTGTTGAAGTCGGGGATGAGCAGCTCGACGCCGCAGCCGGGGATCGCCGCGTGGATCTGCCGGACGGTCTCGGCGTACAGCCAGGCGCCGCCGTCCTCCAGGTCGTCGCGGGCGACGCCGGTGACGGTCGCGTACTTCAGCCCCATCGTGGCGACGGACTCGGCGACGCGGCGCGGCTCGTCGCGGTCGAGCGCCTGCGGCCTGCCGGTGTCGATCTGGCAGAAGTCGCAGCGCCGGGTGCACTGGTCGCCGCCGATGAGGAACGTGGCCTCCCGGTCCTCCCAGCATTCGTAGATGTTGGGGCAGCCGGCCTCCTGGCACACCGTGTGCAGGCCCTCGGACTTCACCAGCCCGCTGAGCTCGCGGTACTGCGGGCCCATCTTCAGCCGCGTCTTGATCCAGTCGGGCTTGCGCTCGATCGGCGTCTGGCTGTTGCGCGCCTCGACGCGCAGGAGCTTGCGCCCCTCGGGTGTCACCGTCGTCACGCGTCCCAGACTACGTCGCGATCTACGGTGCCGGCACACCGGCCGACGGGGCCTCAAAGCCGTATCGGAGCGATCTCGAACGTATGACAGTACCCCGATCGCGCAGCCGATTCGCGTGTTTCGGACGTGCTCGACAGTGGATCTCTCTAGGGTGACTCCCTGTCGTCACGCAACAGCGTCAGCAGGAGGACCACCGTGGGTCTGGCAATGTCGTACCTCAGGGTGCCGCCCGTGCTGGAGGGGGAGCCCGATCCGGGTCGGATCGCCCGCCACGTCTTCGGTGACGCGAACTGGCGCCGGCGCGGCGCCGCGGAGCTGTTCGAGCTCGGCTGGGCGTGGCAGGCGATGCACTACCTCGTCACCGGCGACCCGTGGGAGGGGCGGCAGCCCGAGGCGGACGTCGTGTGCGGCGGCCGGCTCCTCACCGAGGACGGCGCCGACGAACTGGGCATGGACGTCATCTACCTCGCGCCCGACCGGGTCAAGCCGACCGCCGACCACCTGACCGCGACGCCGTTCGGGAAGGTCGCCGGGCGGTACGACCCGGCGGCGATGGGCCGGGCCGGGGTGCAGGACGCGGGCAGGCTCGACGGCGCCGCCCGCGACAAGCTCTTCCGGCCCGCCTACGAGGGACTGACGGCGTTCTTCCAGGCGGCCGCCGCCGAGGGCCAGTCCGTCTACAAGGTCATGGCCTGAGGCGGGCCTGGAGTCTCCCGCCGGGCGGACCCTCCCGTCAGACGCCCAGCTGGGCCGTGGTGCGGTGGAACGTCTCCGCCGCCCCCAGCGCCGCGGCGAGGTGCCGCTCCACCAGCGGGACGACCTCGGCGACGGCGACGTCCCGGCCGAGCTCCCGGCTGAGGTTCGTCGACCCGACGTCCTTGATCCCGCACGGGACGATCCGGTCGAACCAGCCGAGGTCGTTGTCGCAGTTGAGCATGAAGCCGTGCATCGTCACGCCGCGCGCCACCCGGATCCCGATGGAGCCGATCTTGCGGTCCGGGGCGCCCGGCACCCACAGGCCGCTGCGCCCCTCCACGGTCGCGGTCTTCAGGCCGAGGTCGGCGCAGACGTCCATCATCATCTGCTCCAGCAGCCGCACGTAGCCGACGACGTCGACGGGGTCGGGCAGCCGGAGGATCGGGTAGCCGGTGAGCTGCCCCGGACCGTGCCAGGTGATCTTGCCGCCGCGGTCGACGTCGATGACCGGCGCCCCCGGGTCGCCGAACGGCCGGTCCAGCGCCTCCGTCCGCTTGCCCGCCGTGTACACCGGCTCGTGCTCCAGCAGCAGGACGGTGTCCGGGACGGCGTCGTCCACCCGCAGCGCGTGGGTGCGCTTCTGCAGCTCCCACCCCTCCGGGTAGGGGACGGCCGCCGTGCCGAACCCCGCGTGCACCACCACCAGCTCGCGTACGTCCACATCGCTCACCCGGCCAGCTTATGCCGCGAACCGGCCGGATGGACGTCAGAGTGCGGCGAGCAGGCGCGGCTCCAGCCGGGTCTCCTTCGCCGTCCCCGGCCCGTCCGGTTCGACGCGGTAGGCGCCCGCCTCCTGCCGGTAGGCGACCGCCTGGACGAACTCGGTGCCCACGTAGTGCAGGCCGACCGACTCGTCGGCCGCGTACCCGCCCGGCAGCGTCCCCTCGCCGACGAGCTGCTGCAGCAGCGGGCGCCGCTGCGGGTCGCTTTCGTAGTGGACGCCGCACGAGTACGGCAGCAGGCCGAGGCCGTCGGTCAGCGGCGTGAGCCGCGGCCCGAACGAGTCGGTGTTGCCGCCGACGTGCCAGCACAGCGCGCCCGCGCTCTGCCCGGACAGCACGACCCCCTCCTGCCACGCCTCCCGCATGATCTCGTCGAGGCCGTGCAGCCGCCACAGCGCGAGCAGGTTCGCGACGCTGCCGCCCGACACGTAGACGAGGTCCTGGGTGAGCAGGTGCGCCCGGACGTCCGCGATGTTCGGCATCGGGAACAGCGCCAGATGGCTGACCTCGGCGTCCATCGAGGCGAACGCGGTGTAGAAGCGCGCGATGTAGGCGTCGCCGTCGCCGACCGCCGTGGTCAGGAAGCAGACCCGGGGGCGGTCCTGCCCGGTCAGGTCGAACGCGTAGCGCAGCAGCGGGCTGGGCGCGAGCCCCTGCCTGCCGTCCGGTACGAAGCTGCCCCCGCCGATCGCGAGGATGTGCGGCTGTCCGTCGGTGCTCATTCACTCTCCTCTTGAGCCGGGCTGTGTCCCAATGTCACCGTATGGCTACCGAATGGGGCCGGCCGGGACTTTGACGAATCTTGGGGCTCACAGGACGGCGGCGAGAGCCTCCTCGATCCGCTCGTGCGCGAACCGGAACCCCGCGTCCGCCAGGCGGCGCGGCAGGACCCGCTGGCTGATCAGCGGCCCCTCGTCGGCGAACCCGCGCAGCGCCGCCCGCAGCGCGAACCGCGGCACCGCCAGCCGCGCCGGCCGGTGCAGGGCGCGGCCGAGCGCCCTCGTGTACGTCTCGTTCGTCACCGGGTTCGGCGCGGTGAGGTTGACCGGACCGTCGAGCTCGTGGTCGATGAGGAACCGCAGCGCGGCGACCTGGTCGGCGATGGAGATCCAGCTCGTCCACTGGCGGCCGTCGCCCAGCGTGCCGCCCAGCCCGAGCCTGAACAGCGGCAGCGTGCGGCCGAGGATCCCGCCCGCGCGGGTCAGCACGATGCCGGTCCGCGGGTGGACGACCCGGACGCCCGCCTCCCGCGCGGGCGTGGCCGCGGCCTCCCAGTCGCGGACGAGCGCCGCGAGGAACCCCTGGCCCATGGGGGTCTTCTCGTCGGCCTCGTGGCCGCCGGTGTCGCCGTAGTAGCCGATCGCCGACCCGCAGACGAGGACGCGGGGCCGCGGCTGCGCCGCCGCGATCGCCTCCGCGAGGGTCCGGGTGCCGACGATGCGGCTGTCCCTGATCCTGCGCTTGTAGGCGTTCGTCCACGGCCGGTCGCCGATCCCGGCGCCCGCCAGGTGGACGACGGCGTCCGCGCCCTCCAGGGAGTCCTTGTCGACGCACCCGTCCGCCGGGGACCAGCGCGCCTCGTCGTCCCGCGCCGGCTCGCGCCGGACCAGCCGGACGACGTCGTGGCCGTCCTCCCGCAGCGACTGCACCAGCGCCGAGCCGATGAGGCCCGACGAGCCCGTGACGGTGACCCTCATACCCCCAGCCTAGGCCGACGGCGCCGGCGGTCGCTGAGAATCTCAACGCGGTCCCGCGTTTCCCCGGACGCGCGGAGCCCCGCCGGCCATGTGGCACGGCGGCGCTCCGACGCGAGCAGACGCGACTCAGAGGCCGAGTTCTCCGCCGGGGGACGCCCTCCGCGCCCCCGGGCCGACGGCCTCGGCTTGTGCCCGACTCCGTCTACAAGCCGAGATCGGCCTCGAAGTTGCCCTCCTCCAGGCGGTGCTTGATCGTGGCGAGGAAGCGGGCGGCGTCCGCGCCGTCGATCAGGCGGTGGTCGTAGGTCAGCGCCAGGTAGACCATCGACCGGACCGCGATGACCTCGCCGAGCTGCGGGTCGTCGATGACGGCCGGGCGCTTCACCACGGCGCCGGTGCCGAGCATGCCGACCTGCGGCTGGTTGAGGATCGGGGTGTCGAACAGCGCGCCGCGGCTGCCGGTGTTGGTCAGCGTGAACGTACCGCCGGCCAGCTCGTCCGGGCTGACGTTGCCGCCGCGGGTGCGGTCGGCGAGGTCGGCGATCCGCTGCGCGAGGCCGCCGAGGTTCAGCTGGCCCGCGTTGTGCACGACCGGGACCATCAGGCCGCGCTCGGGGACGTCCACCGCGATGCCGAGGTTCTCGACGTCGTGGTAGGTGACCTCGTTGGTCTCGCTGTTGATGACCGCGTTCAGCTTCGGGTGCGCCTTGAGCGCCTCGACCGCCGCCTGTGCGAAGAACGGCAGGAACGACAGCTTGACGCCCTCGCGGGCCTGGAAGTCGGCCTTCGCCTGCTCCCGCAGTCGCGCGATCTTGGTGATGTCCACCTCGACCACGGTGGTGAGCTGCGCCGACACCTGCAGCGACTCGACCATGCGGCGGGAGATCGTCTGCCGCATCCGGGACATCTTCTCGGTGTGGCCGCGCAGCGCGAGCTGCTCGGCCGGGGCGCCCGCGGGTGCGGGTGCGGCGTGCCGGCCGGCCGGGGCCTGCGGCGCGGCCGGGGCCGGGGCCGGGGCCGGGGCGGCGGCCTGCTGCTGGGCGGCCTGCTGCGCCGCGCGGGCGGCCTCCAGGACGTCCTGCTTGCGGATGCGGCCGCCGACGCCGGTGCCCTTCACCGTGCCGAGGTCGACGTCGTGCTCGGCGGCGAGCTTGCGCACCAGCGGCGTGACGTACGGGCCGTCGCCGGACGGGGCCTCGGGCTGCGCCTGCCCGGCCGGGGCCGGCGCGGGCGCCTGCGGGGCGGGCTGCTGCGGCGCCTGCTGCGGCGGGGCGGGCTGCGGGGCCGGGGCGGGGGCCGGCGGCGCGGGGGGCTGCTGCTGAGCGGGCGGCGGCCACGCGGCGGGCGGCGGCGCCTGCTGCTGGGCCTGCTGCTGCGGAGCCTCCTGCGGGGGAGCCTCCTGCGGTGCAGCCTCCTGCCGCGGCGGAGCGGGCGCCTCCTGCGCGGCGGGGGCGCCGCCGCCGGACGGCGCGTCGCCCTCGTCGCCGATGACGGCCAGCTCCGCGCCGACCTCGACGGTCTCGTCCTCGGCGACGGTGATGCTGGTCAGGATGCCCGAGGCGGGCGAGGGGATCTCGGTGTCGACCTTGTCGGTGGACACCTCGAGGAGCGGCTCGTCGGTCTCGACGCGCTCACCCTCCTTCTTGAGCCAGCGGGTGACGGTGCCCTCGGTGACGCTCTCGCCGAGCTGGGGCATGGTGACGGAGACCGGCATGTCTCAGCGACTCCTTCGTATTACTTGTGCGGCGTTCAGCCGTGCACGTGCAGTGGTTTGCCGGCGAGGGCGAGGTGGGCCTCGCCGACCGCCTCGGACTGGGTCGGGTGGGGGTGGATCAGCTGGGCGACCTCACCCGGCAGGGCCTCCCAGTTGTAGATGAGCTGGCCCTCCGCGATGAGCTCGCCGACGCGCGCGCCGACCATGTGGAGGCCGAGGACGGGGCCGTCGACGGACGCGATCACCTTGACCTCGCCCTGCGTCCCCAGGATCTTGCTCTTGGGGTTGCCGGCCAGGTCGTAGGTGAACTCCTTGATCTGGTGCCCGCGCTCGCGGGCCACCGCGGACGTGATGCCGACCGAGGCGACCTCGGGGTCGGAGTAGGTGATGCGGGGCACGCCGTCGTAGTCGATCGGCGGCGGGGTGAGCCCGCTCAGCCGCTCGGCGACGAGGATGCCCTCGGCGAAGCCGACGTGCGCGAGCTGCGGCGTCGGGATCAGGTCGCCGACCGCCGAGATCGTGGGGACGTTCGTCCGGCAGTACTCGTCGACCTTGACGAATCCGCGCTCGGTCTCGACGCCGGCCTCGGCCAGGCCGATGCCGTCGGAGACCGGGCCGCGCCCCACCGCGACGAGCAGCAGCTCGGCGTCGACGGTCGTGCCGCCTTCGAGGGTGACGGAGATGCCGCCCTGCGTCGTCTTGGCGCTCTCGAACCGGGTGCCGAGCTCGAACTTGATGCCGCGCTTGCGGAACGCGCGCTCCAGCCGCTTGGAGCTGGACTCCTCCTCCTGCGGCAGCAGGTGGGGCAGCGCCTCCACGATCGTGACCTCGGCGCCGAACGAGCGCCACACGCTGGCGAACTCCACGCCGATGACGCCGCCGCCGAGGACGACGACCGAGCCCGGGACGTGCTCCAGCCGCAGCGCGTGGTCGCTGGAGATGACGCGCTCGCCGTCGATCTCCAGGCCGGGCAGCGACTTCGGCTGCGACCCGGTGCCGATAACGATGTGCCCGCCCTCGATCGCGGTGGTGCCGCCGCCGGGCGCGGTGACCTCGACCGTGGTCGGGCCCGTCAGCCGCCCGGTGCCGTGCACGACCTCGATGCCCCGGGACTTGATCAGCCCGGTGAGGCCCTTCACGGTCGTCGAGACGACCTTGTCCTTGTAGGCGTTCACGCCGGCGACGTCGATGCCCTCGAACGTGGTCTTCACACCGAACTTCGCCGCCTCGCGGGACTGGTCCGCCACCTCGGCCGCGTGCAGCAGCGCCTTGGTGGGGATGCAGCCTCGGTTGAGGCACGTCCCGCCGAGTGACTCGTCCCGCTCGATGAGCGCGACCGACCTGCCGAGCTCGGCGGCGCGCAGCGCGCACGCGTATCCGCCGCTGCCGGCACCCAGGACGACGATGTCGAAGGGGCCGCTGTTGGCCACTGGACGCTCCCTTTCCCCTGTCGCGGCACCGCGTGGGTCGCGGCGCCCCCTAGCCGTTCGTCAGGGCCGGGCGGGGCGCACCGGTAGCGGGCCCCCGCCGCCATGAGAAACCCTATTCTGCTCTCCGCCAGGTGAAAGCGGGCGGCCCGCTACAGAATTCCCGCGGCGACGTCCTCGGCGATCTGGACGAGCGTGCGGGCCGCGGCGCCGGTGCCGCCCTTCGGCGTGTACCCGTACGCCTCGCCCTTGTTGAAGGACGGGCCCGCGATGTCGAGGTGCGCCCACTTGACGCCGTCCGGCACGAACTCCTTCAGGAACGTCCCGGCGACGAGCATGCCGCCCCAGCGCTCGCCGCTGATGTTGGCGATGTCGGCGACCGCCGAGTCGAGGCCCTTGCGCAGCTCCGCCGGCAGCGGCATGCCCCAGGACGGCTCGCCCGCGCGCTCGGCCGCCGCGACCACCTTCTCGCGGACGCCGTCGTCGTTGGCCATGACGCCGGTGGTCCGGGTGCCGAGCGCGACGAGCTGCGCGCCGGTGAGCGTGGCGACGTCGACGATCAGGTCGGGGGAGTCCTCGCCGGAGCGGACGAGGGCGTCGGCCATGACGAGGCGGCCCTCGGCGTCGGTGTTGAGGACCTCGACGGTCTTGCCGCCGTAGATGCGCAGCACGTCGGACGGGCGCTGCGCGGTGCCGCTCGGCATGTTCTCGGCGATGGCGAGGTAGCCGACCACGTTGACCTTCGGGCCGAGCTTGGCGATCGCGGCGAGCGCGCCGAGCACCGCCGCGGCGCCGCCCATGTCGGACTTCATCCAGTCCATCGCGTCGGTCGGCTTGAGGGACAGGCCGCCGGAGTCGAAGGTGATGCCCTTGCCGACCAGCGCGAGCGTCCGGGACGCCTCGGCGTGGGTGTAGGCGAGCCGGACGAGCCGCGGCGGGTTCACCGAGCCCTGCCCGACGCCCGCGATGCCGCCGTAGCCGCCCTCCACGAGGGCCTTCTCGTCCAGCACCTCGATCGAGAGGCCGGACTCGGCGGCGACCCGCCCCGCCTCGTCGGCGAGGTCCTCGGGCGACAGGTGCGACGGCGGGGTGTTGACCAGGTCGCGGACGAGCTTCACCGACGCGGCGAGGATCCGGGCGCGCTCGACGGCGGCCTCCTCGGCCGCGGGCGCGACCAGCCGGATGTCGGCGACGGGCGCCTTGCGGCCGTCGCCGGTGCGGTAGGCGTCGAAGGAGTAGGCGCCGAGCAGCGCGCCGAGCGCGACGGCCCCGACCTCCTCGGCGGACCCGGCGGGCAGCGCGACCGCGACCCGTCCGGTGCCGGCGAGCGCGCGGACGGCGGCGCCGGCGGCGCGGCGCAGGTCCTCGGCGGTGGGGGCCTCGCCGAGCCCGGCGGCGACGATGACCTTGGCGGTGACGGCGCCGAGCGAGGGCAGCTTGGTGATCTCGCCGGCCTTGCCGGTGGCGCCGAGCGCGGTCAGCGCGTCCGCGAGCCGGCCGTCCATCGCCCGGTCGAGGCCGTCCGCGCCGGCGGCGGGCGCGGCGCCCGCCCCGGCCGGCGAGGCGCCGATCACGATCGCGTCGGCGTCGAGGCCGACCAGGTCTGCGCTGTCAAGGCTGATGCTCGTCACGTAGCCCGATGGTAGTCCTCCCGATGACCGCTTTCGTCCTTTTGGATCAAGCATTGCCCGCACCGGTGGCTCAGTGGACCGGCGGAACGGCGGCCAGCGCGACCAGCGCGGCGGTGCCGGCGACCTCGACGAGGGCGCCGAGGACGTCGCCGGTGACCCCGCCCAGGCGGCGCACCGCGTGCCGGAGCGTCAGGAGGGCGGCGGCCAGGGCGGCGGCCACCGCGGCGAGGGCGTGCACGGCCCCGCCCGTCCCGCCGGCGGCCGCCCCGGCGCCCGCGGCGGCCGCCAGGACGGCGGCCGTGCCCGCCGCGGCGGCGCGCGTGCCGACGGTGCCCGCCACCAGCGCGCCCA